>NZ_JAKILT010000039.1 GCF_023283535.1 Shewanella sairae
TTTTGATTTACGGGTCATTTGTTCACCTTGTGTTTAGATGGGGATTATACCCCTTACATCTTGGTGTCCAAATTCACTATGCCACTACATAATGGCTTTTTACGCTTTAAAAGATAATGAAGGTATCACTTATGCTTTGTGTGCTACTTTCATTTTTTGGTTACTAGTTAATATTAGAAAACCCAAGTTTCAAAAGATAGATAGTTTGGCCTTAGCTAATCTTACTCCTGATTTACAGAATCGTGATTCAAAAGAGGATAAAATATTAATTAAAGGAAAAGGCTTATGAAAATTCGTTGTATAGAAGTTGACCAACCATTAGGTCCATTTTATTTAGCTTCCATATCATCTGAATTGTTAAAAAAGCTAACATATTCTCGGGTGACTAGTATTGATGGTATGAAGTTGACTGGTAATCAAAGAGGTTTAGATGACACTAGAGTTGTGGATATTAATAAATATCTACAAACTGCTAGTGCTGCAATTCCTAACTCAGTAATTTTAGCTGCTAATTATTATGATGATGATAATTTGGAAACTGAGCCTGGAAAGGCGTGGTCTTTGGGTCAAGATGAACATGGGTTGTTTATAGATATACCTGATACTTCACTTAAATTGGCCGGAATTGTCGATGGGCAACACAGAATAAATGGTTTCTATAATTCAAAGGTAGAAATGGACATTCCTTGTTCAATTTATTTTGAGCTACCACCATCTCTCCAAGCATTGATTTTTGCAACAATTAATTTCAATCAAAAAAAGGTTGATAAGAGTTTGGCATATCAGCTTTTTGGATATCAATTAGATGAATCAACAAGTGAATCTTGGTCACCTGATATCGTTGCTGTAAAATTATCAAGGGAATTTAACCTTGAAAATAATGGCCCATTTGAGAATAAAATCGTATTAGTGAAAAAGCCAAAACCACCTAAAAATGTGACGTTAGTGGATGTTCCTGATAATTCCTGGTCTATTTCTTCAGCATGTTTTATTTCTGGTGTCGTTTCACTATTATCCGGAAACGCGAAAAATGATCGATATATTATTGGTAAAAAAAACATATTGGGTCATGGCTCTAGGTCATGTTTAAAAATGAATGATAATTATCCACTCAGAAAATATTATATTGAAGGTAATGATTTAGCTATAGAAATGGTGATTGAACGTTACTTTAATAGCTTGAAAAAGAGTTTGTGGAAAAATAAAAACAATGACAATATTGTTTTTAGAGCTATTGGGATTACAGCACAATTCGATTTTTTAAAAGAATTACTAGTAAAGGAGCTTGTTGATTTAGGTCCTGATCTTGAATTTGATACTCTTCTGGGGAAATTTTCAGATATTACTTTCGAAGGTGATTACTTTAGCCCAAGGACTGCAACAAAAAAGAGGCTTCTTGATGTATTTAGATTGAAAGCTGGTATTTTAAAGCCTGATGAAGTCGATGAAGAAATTGTGTTGGCAGCTGGTTAAAATAAAAAAAGTGACTCTGTGAAAGAAAGTTTGCAGAGTCACCATTATAAAATCCAAACTTTTAAATAATGAATTTATAATTGATCACAGAAATTTAAAGTAGTTTTATGGTTTCTCACTGACGCTATGCCATCTTCAACATGTGCTGCCCATGCAGACATCAGTGAGCGACCTTCTAGTGTTGGATACTTAAGCTTTAGTAGCTGTTCACTCACTAACTGCGTTTCCCCCATCCAGGTCACTTTATCTAACACCAAGCTGCCATCTAACTTTGTTTCGGTTTCAATAGATTCAGCGGGGCTATAGGTAAAACCTGACTCAATTGAGCGGAAGAATGCGATACGAGATGATACGTTGGGTGCGATTCCCGTGTATTGCTTCAGTTTTTTCAATTGCTCTTCAGTAGAGCGAGTTAGGTTCATCCGGTTTGGTAGCATTAGATTGCCTCCTTCATTTTCTGTTCCCAGAAGTAACCTTCACGCAGTTTTGATGACTTAGTTGCGCCATCAAACTGGATCTCAAAGGCATGAGAAATGTCATCTTTTAGATAATCCTCTCCAAAGTATGCTTCATCAATCTCTGTATCGGTAGACAGAATGATCACCTGATGGCTGGCCTCTGGGAAGTAGTGCTCAATCAACTTATCTCTGTGTTTAGAGTCAAGTCGACCTAGCGGCGTATCGATGATGATTGGCAACTTCTTACCTGATGTTTTACCTAATGCTTCGAGAATTGAAATTGCGTAGATCTGTTTTTCACCGGCTGACAGACCTTTACGGCTAATGGTGTGCTGATTCTCATCGATTAGCTCTACGTCAAAGGTCGTTGTGTTTATACGGGCAGAAAGCTGTAGGTCTTCTTTACGAGCAAGCTTTTGATAGCTTTTGATAAACTCAGCCTCTAGCTGCTTAACACGTACGGCAGTTAGCTGCTCACTAAACTCTGCTAACAATGCGTGGGTATTTTGCGCGTTTGTTAGTGATGCTTCAGCGGTAGAGGCGACTTTATGCTTGTCATGCAGCTTTTGTACTTTGCGCGCGTAATCAATTGCTTCACGGTATTTTCGCTTCGCCGCTTCAGTGGTATCTCTATGCTCTACAATTGCAGCGGTGCGGCGGCTATTGAGCTCTTTTAACGCTTCAAGTTGCGCCTCAAGTTGTTCTTGCTCTGGTGCTCGGGCGATATTAATTGAGATAGAATCAAGTTGCTCTTCAACTATAGCTAAGCGTTTACGAGCTTCGTCGAAACGCTTATAGGAAGAGGGCGCTTGGTTGTTAATTTGCGCTTTAATTTGATCGTACTCTCTATCAGCTAAATCAAGCTGGATATCAGTCTTAACCTGCTGTGATTCACGCTCATTTAAACATTCTTTGATTGTTTCTATTGCGACAAAGGAGTTAGATAGCGAGAATGATAACTTCTGCTCTAATTCAGTTAAGAAGCCCTTTAGCTCAGAGTTAAAACTATCGGCTTGCTTAGCTTTCTTTTCGGCTTCTAATTGAGTGAGTAGTGCTTGCATTGCATTGGGGGCCAATGCAAATGGTAGGTCACCTTCAATCTCCGCCCGTAGTGTTTTTTCTAGTTCTTTGCGTTCTGCGTCTAGTTCAAACTGTTTAGCCTTTTCTTGCTCACGGCTTTGTGCCCAAGCACCACCTCGTGAAGATAGATCTAGTTCGGTCTTTTCAATGTCTTTAGCTATTAGTTCGATTTTTGCACGGCACAATGAGGCTTTGTTAGTTAGCTCAACTGCGGCATGTTCTGCTGCTGTGCGATCAGATTCTAACTTTTCAATTTGAGCTTTGATGTTATCTGGCATTGCTGCGGAATCATGGCGTTTTAGATAGATAGCTAAATCACTACGCAAACGCTCGGCAACATCAATACCTAAAAGGCGTCTAACTGCTGTTTGCAGTACTTCACCGGATTCATCTTCTGCAAGATCGGCAATTTTTTCACCGTCGAAGAAAAATAGGTCTGAGATCCCCGGCGGGATAAGCTCATTAAGGAAGCTTTGGCATTGATCGTAACTCATACTGCTGAGTTCAGTGTTGTTCTGCTCTAAAACCAATTTATCTTTTTGGCCACGCTTCCAACCACGAGTGACGCGATATTCGCTTTCAACACCATTTTGGCTATGAGTAAAGATGAGCTGGATAGAGGCTTTATCTGCACTGATGCCAACACCATTATGAATCAATGCATCTAGCTGTTCTTGGTATTGAGCTGAGTTCATGCCGCGACCAAATGCTGCGCGGCCGTACAAGGCCACGCGGACTGCAGATAAAATAGAGGTTTTACCTGCACCATTTAATCCACCAAATAACACGATAGGCGATGCAGCAGTTTGGTGTTTACGGGTTAATCTTGGTTCTAAGTCAATTTCGTGTACGCCACGAAATACTCGAAAGTTATTGATCACCAGGCTTTTGATTATCATCTTAAAACTCCACCTTGGCTTGCTTTTCTAGCTCAAGAATTTCACGTTCATATTTGTCGATTTGATCCTTATGGATATCAAAATCAGACTTACTTTGCAGTTGAGCGTGGCGCTGTTTGATTTCATCAAGCGTGCCCCAGTCTTGCCTTAGTAGCGTACCTAGTTTATCGAATACACCGGTACGACGACTTAGGCCTTCTAAAGAAAGCTCAAGATCCAAAAGCTTTTGTACCATTTCAGGCTCAACGTTATATTGCTCGCCTAAATCGGTAAGGATCTGCGCTTCAACTTCACCAAAACTAGAGTTGTCGTTAATTACCCAATTAAGATCGACACCAAATACTTCGCGATAGATTTTTGGCAGTGAGTCAGCCCAATCAGGTTCGTTTGGATCGTTCAACCACTCTTGACGAATAGCGTGCAGTTCTGGCTCGGTAACTAAAGTGACTGAATAGCCATCTTTATTGAACTCTTTTTGCTGCACTAACAGTTCGGTTAACCATTCTTTACGGTATTTAAGCCAATAAGGGCCGGGCACATGTGCGCGTTCTTCAGATAATTCTTGGCCGTCCTTTACGCGTTGATAGTTGACTTTACCTTGGCGTCGTTTGTAATTGCGGTAGATATCTTTGTTTGCAGGCACATTGGTCTCAGCCAACTTGTTGCGGAATGTTAGCAGTGGCTGCATCCATTCTTCACCGTTTTGGATTAAACTTTCCATTGCACGGTCTTTTGTGACTACGGTACATGTCCAGCAACCAAAACGTGAATTACCGCATGAAGGCGTACTATCATCGATGACCATTGGGCATTCGCCTTGGTCTGATGAATCTTTATATAGGTTCCATAGAGTAAGGTTTTTACCACCCCATGGGTTTTCCCATTCAAGACTATATTCATCAGCCCACTTTTTACCGATCCCCATCGGTGAAATGGTCACCTCTAAGCTACAGGCGCGAATTAGCTTCCATACGTCGTCCATACTCCAGGTATCAATTGGGGTATAGATAAATGCATTGGCTAGCGTGGTGTGACGAGCTAGTCGAGTGTTCTCTATTTTATGCTTAGCGATAACTTGAGCACGAGACGCACTTTCTTGGCTACGAGAGCCTAAAATAACAATCACTTCGTCATGCTGCGACACCTTATCTTTAATAAAGTCACTAACAGGATCGATTTTCATGCGCTCTGTACACCAACGGAAACTTTGAGTTGGTGCTGGATAACCTTTACCCAGTAAGCATGACCAAAACGTTTGGTGCGGTTTTGGTAATACTTTATGTGTTGTTAACGGTAGACCATCTTTCTTGGCATTATTGCCAATGCTTTCAAGTGAACGATTTACATGATCGACAACCAATGGAGTTTCTACCAATGTGTCTGATGCCACAACATATACTGGCTTGGTGCGCTTAGATTCATCAAGTGATAGCAGAGCTAGGTAAATGAGCGTGACAACGGCTGATGAATCTTTACCACCACTGTAGCCAATTACCCAAGGGCGGTTATCAGAACAATAAACACTTTGAACATCATCGATAAAGTGCTTTAACGTAAAGCCTTCGTTATTCTTTTGCTCACGCAATAGTTCTCGACATAAATTGATACTAACTTGATGTTTTAAAGAATCATCGAGTTTGTCGTATTTATCGAGACCTGCTGGTAACGAATCGCTGTTTTTGTATCGCTTGAAACCAGCAAAGAATTCATTTTGAATATATTCTAACTGCTCATCATCTAGCGCATCGGCTTGGAATAAATCAGCCATTGGATGCCTCACTACTTGGTATATGTTTGTTTTCTAGAGCGCGTTCTTCCGGTGTTAATGATAGAGATAAGCTTTGCTTGAGTGCATTTGTCGTCAACATTATGTTGGTTGACGCTTTGCTTAACTTGCCATGTAACATGCTGCGGTTGGCCCATACAGGGTTGGATTTACGCCAATCTACATTTTTTAACTGCTTAATTGTTTCTTTCCAGCCATCAGGTTGCGCTGTGATTAATGAGCAACCCAATGCGCCCAACGCATGCAGGCCAACGCCGTGCGCGTGTACATACTCTTGCCTAAACTGAGAAGGGGACAGATCTTTATTTATTACCATTTGCCATTCAGGTGTCTCGGCAAATACTGCTTGCCAATAGTCAGTGGCTAATTGTTTCTCTTCTTCAGTAAAGCTGTCTTTAACACCTTTACCTAGCAGCGCTCTATTAGCTTGCTTTAAGCTGCTTAAGGTAAATAGCTTGCCGCTTTTCGAGCTTATGCTGGATTTTTCCATCTCAGTAAAACCTTCGAACGGTTTAACGTTTTGCGCTAGGTATCTTGCAAGCTCGGCGCTTTCATCGCGACTATCATAAAGCGCAGCTAGAGAAGGGCTTGGTTTAACTGCATATTTGTTTAGATCTGCAAACATCTGTTGGCTGCGCTTTAGTCCTTCATCGACAAAAAACAATACTGCAATATTATCGTGTGCAATCTCTGGTTGCTCTTTGATTGCTGCTTCAATTGCTGCACGTCTATGCTGTCCATCATTAATTAGGATCTGTGCGTCCATTGGGACTTTCAACGTACCTAGATTTGGTGTGCTGTTGTGATCGCTTTCTTCGAATATCACTGTAGACGCAACAGATACGGTTAGCGCAGAAAAAACGTAGTCTTTTGGGTTTTCGACTAAATAACGTACCATCTCAGGGATACGTGATTTGTTTAACGTTCGCTGGGCACGCAACTCTGGTGGCACTTCTTCTTCGTCAAAAACGAAGATCTTGGGAATAGTGCTAAGAGGACAAGTTGCTATATAAAAAGGCTTTCCTGCTTGAATGCCTCTAACTGCCGGAAACGAAAAACAATAACCATCTTGTGGGCTTTTCATATGAAACTCCTAACGTTAAATATGACGTTAGTTAAATCTTAGTACGTCAACTTATCACGTCAAACATATAGTAAGACGTTATAGGTATAACGAGGAGGGGGAATATTCTAGATTATTATTAGATGCAATGCACGGAGGAATTAGGATAACGAATTACAATTTATAACTGGTTAGGTATACAGAGTTGTTTTGACTCTGATTTAGTCCACTTCCAGTTTGGCTCAAACCCTTGTAAGCCTGCAGAGTCGAGCACTGTTTGTAACACGTGGCTCAGTTTGGCAGTGAATTTCAGTTTGTCAGTTAATTCGCTTTTTGGGCACTGAAGGATGGTTATATAGTCATCGATGATATCAATACGTCGGTGCTTTATTGCCATAGTAACTGCTTCAAAATGTAGCTTTGCAAAGTCCTGCAAAAAGCATTTGTCTGGTAGTTTGTTACTTTTAGATGAGTTACAGCTGTTTAATATAGGCAAGAGGTTCCAAAACTGATTATGGGCAACATAGGACCAAGGTACAAAATGGTCTAATTCGTAATTGGCAGTGCTAAGTTGCTCTCCGGTAAAAATGCATTTGGGTTGATGTTGCGAGATAAATTCATCCCAAAATTTCCGCTGCTTAACTAATGATTCACGTTTAGTATTCAACGTCAGTTTATTGCTTATCGAAGGCGTGTTTGGGTTTTTTCGCTGTAAGTAACGAGTCCAATTTAGCTCGGCCCAACCTTGAACTAAAATGATGTTATTGCATAAGTACTCATACCAGTCTGGGTGTAATGTTATTTGGGGTAAATTACATTCTTCAATAAAGGAGATTTTGTAAATAGGTTTAACAATGTCGAACTGACTTTGTGATAGTTCATACGTTAGGTTATTTTTTTCGGCATCCTTTTTTCCTTGTAATTCGGCACTAAAGAAGGGTTGAAGTAAACGGTATGGCACATACTTTAAAACTTGTTTGTTAATCTTAGAGTTGTTAGTTTTGGCTAACTTTTCGAGCAATAGTGTAAAGGGCTTACCTTTATGCTGTGACAGGTCGACTGCTACTAAATTTAGGTCGTAGAGGTGTTGAACAATTTGATCTTGAGTGCCGAGGTTTAATTTAAAATAGACTGATGGTACCCAAGCGTGAGCTAATAAGTAATGCGCCAGTTCAGTGCTGTCAATTTTTCCGTCCGGCGTTTTCCCATCCTGAATCAAGCTAAGTAAAGCACGAAAGAAAAGTAGCTTGTAGGAGTTGGTTGTATTGTCGAATATTCGGCTTAATGCAGGAATATCGAGTTTATTACTGGACGGTAGCGGTAACATGAGAAACTCATTAACAATTAAAGTTGCATCATGTTACAGATTTAATGGTAAATCCAATGATTTTTTTGTTTAACATTAATAGCTTTGAGTCAAACTCACATTTTGACATGAACACATTGTCATGCTCATTAAGCCCTAGCAGCTTGCCTAACCTCTTATCAAAACTTAATTGCTTTTTATAAGTCTCGTCAGTAGATGCCAGTAGCAAGTGTTTGTTGATAAGCGGCGGTCTAGCGTGCTCATCAACATAATCAAAAAAGTCTACATCCAATTGCCACATCTTGACCTTGATACGCTCTCGTAGTGTCGGCAGGGGGCTTGTATCAAAATTATCGTAGCCCATGAAGCTGACTTTGCCTGAGGTGATATGAATTTTTACTATGTCTATTTCGTCTAACTCACCATATAGCTGAACGGCCGCGCCAACATAAACTCTCAGCAATGCTGGCAGAAGCGGCAAAAATTGTTTGTGCAGTTCAAGTGAGTGACCTTTGTTTAACTTACTCGCTGGTAGCGTTTGATGCGCTTCAATACACGCTTGTTCAATCTCTTCGGTATTAGCGATTCGGTAGAGTAGGGTTTTAGCTTCTGCTTGGGCAACTTTATATGTGTCAAAGATTACTTTTATGTCGCGCTTCAGCCCATTGGGTAAGTGGGTATAGCCTTTATGTTGTTCAAACTGACATAGAGCAAAATAAACCAATAAATCTTCTCGCCGAGTTGCAATAGCAGCCTCGAATACTTTAGTTGCTTGCTCACCTTGAACTTGTAGTAGCAGTTTTAGTGCTTTCTTGGCATTACCAATTGCGGCATTTATCTCTGGCGTTTCAGTAAACTCTTCTAAAACCGGTAAGCGGCCAAGCTCTAAGCATTTGTCCCAAAAGCGGTTAAGCAGCTCGTTATGCTTTGTGAACCGCAGCCTTGCTTGTTCTTCACTTGTTGGAGTTGGAGTGGTTAATTGATTCCATGAGTGGTGACGTTTAAAGCGACCAGAAAGAAAACGTTGCTCTTCAAGTTTATCTTTGAATATGTAGAAAATACCGGGCGCTATGGCAATTGCGTTTTCATCAAGTGTGCGCTCTATGTAACCTTTGAGCTCTGATTGCGCATAATACTTTTGAAAGGTATTTATTGATGTAATGACACCGTCTTTATAGGGCGTGAACTGGCTGATGAATTTGTCATTGGCTAACATAGCAGAAACGACAAGTAATTTTGCTGTAAGCTCCCAAGCGCCGAGGATTGCTTCATCACGCTCAACTTTGTCTTCAATCACATTAATGACAAAACCGATATTAACGAGATCAGACTTTACCTTTTCAGCTTCTGGTCGAAAATTCGGGTCCCAGCCTAAAGCATCTAATCCGTGGGCTCCTAGTTCTGTTAAATCATCGCCTCGGCCACAGCCATAATCAAAGATGGTGTGCTCGCCATTAAGGTAGCCTTGCTTAGCGAGTTGCTTCATCGGTGCCGACAGTTCATGCCTAACAATCGCAGTTTTATGGCGGTCAATACTTGTTGCTGTTGTATTGCTTGGTTCTATAACTGCAGAGCTGCGAAATAAACGGCCGTCTACCAATGTATAGCCATGCGCCTCAATGGTGCGTAGCCAACTTTGCTTGAAACCAATCATGCGGCTATTTTGGTAAAGTCCGGCATTTTCTCCTTCTTCAGTGATTGCTTTAAATTCATCAAAGCATTCATGTTGAACTGGAAGCATGGTTTCTTTGCGGTGCAGGATTGGTGGATTGTCACCATCTTTGTAGTCAACGATACGGTGGCTTAGTTTAGTTAGGTCGACAGTTACACTTTGAGTGAGTGATGGATAAGCTTCTGTGAAAAAGGTCGGGTAGGAGAGTAGCGATAGTCTGAATTCATTGCGTGATAACTTAACTATATGCCATTCGTGGGGCTCTATTTTCAGCGCTTTGCCAACTGCAAGAATAAATTGAGTTAGGGAGTTATCTAATTCAGGAAAGCAGTCTTTATGTAGATAGATCGCTTCAGGTAGTTTCTTCCCTAAAGGAACAGAGCTAACGAGTTGATTAAATTTAGTGGCGTCCACACTATACCCTTAATTAGCTTACTATTTTATACATAACGTTTGAGTTACTTGTTTTTTGGCGTGAGTAAATACAGGTAGGCATTGCCTTGCTTTTTAAATGTTAATTCACCACGTTCACGCTTATGCATAAGCTCACAACCAGACAAACCAAAATGCTTCTTGGCTTCTTTACTTGTAAGCCAAATACTGGATTTATCAGTTTGTTTACTGTCAGGTTCGTTATCAATCATCTTTGTATTTCTGATTAACCTTTATTAACTCACAAACCTCAGTTATAACACTTTGGCTAAACGCTATGCCACTACAAAACTAGTAATTAAGCTGTGTTAACAAGGATAAGGCGTTGTCTCCAATGGCTCGTTTTCCTGGTGTTCGTCGTCCTGTGACTTGATTGGTATTCATCAGCTGCACAAACTGGTTCATCTCAGGACCATAGCTGATATGCAACGGCCGTGTTTTGCCATAATAGTAGATACGGTCGAACTTAAGGTTTTCAGCTATCCACAGCGCAACTTCTTCCATTTGTTCTGGCATTGCATCAACATAAAAATCAACTGCGGCACCAAGGCGAGGGCAGATTAAGTTTCCTTTGCTATTTAGCTCGTGCGACGCATGTTGATCAAGGTTAGGCGCAATATGTGGATTGATAGTCTTGGATATTGCTCGCGCTAATTCTGGCGAGCAAAATCCATAGGTGAGGGTGATTGGGCCAAACTGGTCAACGATAGGATCGAGAAGGTGTACTGCCAGTTGTTGTAATGCGCTCCAAGTCATTTCTTGTTGCGGGATATTGGCTATTTTCGAGTAAGTAGCAGTTTCACCACAAATGGTTAAGTCCTCAAAAATAAAATGCTGACTAATATGCTGCTTTAAATCTCTATTTATCATAGCTGCCAATTTGATTGAAATTTTTGTGATGATGGACGAAATGGGGTTTATTTGCCTTACTAGTCTATACAGAGTTAGTCGCTACTGCTAAGGGAATATTTAATGACTTTGTTTGTATTTTCGATACTTCTTATCGGTTTGCTTGGTTACTTAGCTCAAACAACTGGGTTATGCCTTGTTCGTGGTGTAAATGAGGCATTAGCCGGTAAACCAATGTTTCTACTTTCCATTGTAATGAGCGGCTCATTGGCTTGGGTCTCTATACTTATCGGTTACCTTGTTGGTGTTGAAACCCCCTTTATTTCTTATGAGTATTCAATATTGGCAGTTGTCGGTGGTTTGCTGTTTGGGCTTGGCGCTTCATTTAATGGTGGATGTGGGGTCTCAACGATTAGTAAATTAGCTCGCGGTCAATTAGTGATGCTTTTGACAATTAGTGGTTGGTTAGCGGGTTGGTTACTTTTAGCATCCGTTTCTCTTGATTATCGTATTTCACCTTATCAAATTGAGCTTAGTCTACATACAGGAATTCTAGTCTGTATATCTGTTTTCATTTTGCTATGTACAATAAAAATGAACCGAGCGAATCGGAAGCTTTGGCTGAGCATGTTAGGCATAGGCTTGTGCGCTGGTATTGTATTTTTACACGAACCTAAATGGACTCCGAGCGGACTATTGAAGGATGTTAGCTTATCGCTTTGGTATGAAAGATCCGAAACCTGGCCCGATGAAAGCCGTTTTATGCTTATTACAGCTTTATTAATAGGTATGGTTTTAGCTGCTTTACATAAGAAAACGTTCGAACTTGTAGCATTAACTAGCCGCAGTAGTTTTAAACATTTTCTAGCTGGTTGCTTAATGGGAGTAGGGGCTGCTATTGCAAGTGGCGGTAACGATAGTCAGCTTTTGCTTGGCTTACCTTCGTTATCTCCAGCAGGTATAACGACTGTGCTTTGTATGCTAGCTGGCATTGTCGTGGGGCTTAAATTGCCTAGAGTGATTAAACTGAGACGTAAATAGCAAGAAGCTACCGAGGGTTAAGGTTGGTATTAATCCTTTGATATTTCGTTTTAATCGTAACCTTCGTTCCAGCGATTGATAATTCATCCTTAACTATCAACACTCGTGAGCGAAAAACACCCATGCCTCTATTGATGACGTCTTCATTGTTAAGGGCGATTTGCAGCGGACGAGATATCAGGCAGTAGCTGGTATGCATTGTTAATTCCAGCAATAGTATTATTGGTTTTATAGCGGTTTGAAGCGACTCTATGTTACAGATATACTGGCGATAGTTAGTATAGGATATTTAAGAATATTAGGGTGTTAGGCTATGGAAAGCCGGTTAAGTCGATATGTGTTACTCGTTTCTTTAGTTGTCGCTATAGGTTTGGTTGTTAATCACTATCAAGGCCGATGGTTTAATGTGCCTTTTATTGATGACTTTTTTACTGAAGTAACATCTGAATATTTACAGCGGACAGGCGATATTACGCCGCAGCCTTTGATAATTGGCGCTAGTGGAGTTGAGCATCATGAATATGAAATGTCTGCTGTACAGCGCAGTGCTTGTGAGGCGTTAACTGTTACCCAAGGTCTTGAAGTTAAAAAGCAGGATAATGGTATTTATACCTGGGTTGATGATAATGGCTTGACCCATTTTTCTGATGTCGCCGCAGCGAGTAAGCAAAGCCAGCTTACCCAATATACTGAACCGCAATATAGTTTTGATATTGAGATTAACTCAGTTGGTACTAATCCTCCGCCATTTCTGCGCAGTAAACTCACTACCACGTTAAAACATATTGATACCGACTACCGTCGACTTTTACCAAAGCGTGAATTGTTGCCGATTAAGATTGATTTGATCCTCGCAGGCACTGCAAGTGCGTATAAAAATTTACAACGTAAGTACGCGAACTCAGTAAGTGCAAGCCAAGGCTTTTATTCCAGCAAACATAATGTGGCGGCGGTATTACATAACAATGACCCCCAAGCTTTTAGGACGGCATTGCACGAATCTGTGCATGTAATGAATGCAGGACAATTTGGTATGACGCCGCGTTGGTTTAATGAAGGCTTAGCAGAGTATTTTGAATCACCGCTGTATTTGTGGCGACTGAATGATAAGAGTCAACACCAACTAGTGACATCTAGACAAGTGCGCACCGCTAGAAAGCACTACCGTAGCGGGGAGTATTTACCCTTGACGGAGCTGTTTAATGCGACTAATGCGGATTGGAGTGGTAGTAAACGTAGTGCGCTTTATCAAAATTCGCGGCAGTTTATCCAATTTTTGATGTCGAGTTATCAAGGGCGAAAAACACTAAACTCGTTATTTATTCAATTTAGTGAACAACGTTGTGGCGCAAAATCGCCCAAAGAAGCACTAGCAACCTATTCCGGCGGTATGCGTAAACTGAATAACGATTGGCTAAGGTGGCGAAGAGGCTAGGCTAAGGGCTAGTTCACCAATGATGGCAACTATATACGCCAGCACTTTTTTGTTGCGAGTAAACCAATCTTACCTGTGGCAAGAAAAAGCGTTCCTAGAGGCTGAAGTGAAGTTTAGATCCCAGCGATATACTCTAAAATCTAAACATTGCCTCTAGGAACTTGTCTGTTTGAGCTTAAAATCTCATTTCTGGTACATGGTCTGGCACGACTATTTCGCCGGCTGTAAGCTGGATTATCTCTTTAACACTGACCCCTGGGGCGCGCTCAACAAGGTGAAATTTGCCTTGCTTGATTTCGATAAGGGCGAGGTCGGTTAATACGCGTTTGATACAGCCCTTGCCTGTAAGCGGTAGGCTGCATTTATTGAGTAATTTAGATACGCCATGTTTTGAGGCGTGGGTCATGGTGACGATAATATTGTCGGCGCCAGCGACTAAATCCATTGCGCCGCCCATGCCTTTTATTAGTTTTCCCGGGATCATATAGGAAGCGATATTACCTTGTGTATCAACCTCAAATGCACCTAATACGGTGAGATCTACATGGCCGCCGCGGATCATGGCAAAGGACTCTGCCGAGTCGAAAACTGCTGCACCTGTCTCCATAGTGACGGTTTGTTTGCCTGCATTAATCAGGTCGGCGTCCAGCTCTTCTTCATAGGGAAAGGGCCCCATGCCCAGCAGGCCGTTTTCTGATTGCAACATCACCTCCATGCCTTGTGGAATATAGTTGGCGACTAGAGTCGGGATACCAATACCTAGATTGACGTAGTAACCATCTTGTAACTCTTGGGCGACGCGCTGCGCGAGTTGCTCTCTGGAAAGTGCCATATCTTACGCTCCTGTAGATGTGTTGGGTGTTGAGGCTGTTGCGGGTCTGCTTCGGGTGGTTCTTTGTTCAATCATTTTGCTAAAGCTGCCTTGAATAAGCCGGTCGACATAGATCCCGGGAGTGTGAATTTCGTCTGGGTTTAACTCACCAGCCGCGACGATCTCTTCTACTTCAACCACAGTTATTTTGCCGGCGGTGGCGGCGAGAGGGTTAAAGTTACGGGCTGTTTTACGATAAACAAGGTTGCCGTAAGTATCGGCTTTCCACGCTTTGACGATGGCAAAATCACCCTTGATAGCATGCTCAAGTATGTATTCTCGGCCATTAAACTCTCGGGTATCTTTACCTTCTGCCACTGGTGTACCAACACCGGTCGCTGTGTAAAAGGCGGGGATACCTGCACCTGCTGCCCGCATTTTTTCGGCGAGTGTGCCTTGTGGCGTTAGCTCGACATCAAGTTCGCCTGACATCATTTGCGCTTCAAAGTTTGCATTTTCGCCTACATAGGAGGCGATCATTTTTTTTATCTGTTTTCCTGGCAATAATACGCCTAGCCCATGCTCTGTTGTGCCACAATTATTAGAGACCATGGTGAGTTGTTTGGTACCTTTATTTTTGATTTCATTGATTAAGTTTTCTGGTATGCCACATAAGCCAAAGCCACCAGCAATGACCGTCATACCATCTTCGAGCCCGGCCATTGCGTCTTGATAGCTTGTCACGAGTTTATTAAATCCAGACATAGATGCTTCTCCTCTAAGACTCGATGCGAGCCGTCTTTGTGCTTCTCTTTTCACTATTACTCAAAAAAACAGATGCTCATATGCTACTAAGGTGCCAAATAAATCTGCTGGCTGTTGCAGTAATCTGAATGGGTGATCGGATGGGGTTTGCGATATTGATATGGCTTATCAATCCAGTTTGTTGTTAGTGCTTTTTGCTATAGCTGCATAAAGTCGTTTAACGCCATCTTGATCATGCCTAATTTTAAATTGTCTGCCAGCACGCCTGTGCTGATGAGGAGTCTGCATGTTAAGTGGAAAGGTTGCGTTAATTACAGGTTCAACAAGTGGGATAGGACTCGCGACCGCCCATGTGTTAGCTGAGCAGGGGGTAAACCTAGTGTTGCACGGGTTAATGAGTGATGTTGAAGGTCAGGCTTTAGCGCTGGAGTTTGCTGAGCGTTATCAAATAAAAACTCTGTTCGATAATGCTGATCTGCGTGACGCGGACTGCATTGCGCGTTTTATGGAGCGGGCCATAGCGAGCTTAGGCACGATTGATATTTTAGTTAACAATGCCGGTATCCAGCATACCGAAGGGGTGGGCAGTTTCCCGCTGCAAAAATGGAACGATATTATTGCGATTAATCTGTCATCTGCCTTTCACACCATCCAACACTCATTACCCGGTATGCGCGAGAACCGCTGGGGCAGGATCATCAATATTGCCTCGGTTCATGGCTTAGTGGCATCAATTAACAAGTCGGCATATTGCGCGGCTAAACATGGCATTGTTGGCCTGACTAAAGTGGTAGCACTTGAGTGCGCCGAGCAGGGCATTACTGCCAATGCGATTTGCCCGGGCTGGGTCGATACGCCGCTGATTAATAATCAAATCTCAGATATAGCGAGTAAAAACCAAACCAGTTTTGAAGACGCCAAGTACCAGCTAGTCACGGCTAAGCAGCCTCTGCCAGAGATGTTAGATGCTAGGCAGATTGGTGAGTTTGTGCTGTTTTTATGTAGTGATAGCGCACGTGCGATCACGGGCTCGGCTTTACCTATGGATGGTGCCTGGACGTCACAGTAGCGCAGCTTTAAGTCACTAACGCCCAAACATAGATTGTATTAATCGCGAGTTGTTGAACCGCTAGGAGCTTTTTTATGTCATCGAATGATCCCGTTGTAATTGTTTCTGCTAAGCGCACCCCTATGGGGAGCTTTCTTGGTGGATTATGTCTGGCTCAAGTGACTGACTTAGGCGCAACAGCGATTAAAGCCGCGATTGCCTGTGCGGGAATAAAAGCTAATGAGGTAGATGAAGTACTCATGGGCTGTGTGCTGCCAGCTGGCGCTGGTCAAGCGCCTGCAAGGCAAGCTGGGTTAAAAGCGGGATTGGCTGATTGCGTAGGGGCGACAACGGTGAATAAGGTGTGTGGCTCTGGGATAAAAACCTTAATGCAAGCTCACGATGCCATTAACGCCGAAAGCATTGAAGTGGCGATTGCTGGTGGTATGGAAAGTATGTCGAATGCGCCTTATCTGTTAGCGAAAGCCAGAGAGGGCTATCGCATGGGGCATGGTGAGCTAAAAGATCACATGATGTTTGATGGCCTTGAAGATGCCTACCAAGCAATGCCTATGGGCGCATTGGCGCAAATTACCGCCGATAAGCAGCAAGTCAGCCGTGAAGCCATGGACGCGTTTGCGATTCACTCTGCTAAAAAGGCCTGCTATGCAGCTGAAACAGGCGCTTTTTTAAATGAGATTGAACCTGTGGTGATAAGGACTCGCAAAGGGGATATCTGTATTCGTCGTGACGAAGGGCCTGAACTGGTTAACCCAGATAAAATTCCTAAACTGAAACCCGTATTTGCCAAGTCTGGCACGATCACTGCGGCTAATGCATCGTCAATTTCGGATGGCGCGGCGGCGCTAGTATTAATGAAAGCATCTAAGGCAGAAGCAAATCATTTAACGCCTTTGTGCCGCATCGTAGCGCACGCTAGCCACGCACAGGCTGCTGAAGATTTCACTCTCGCACCTATTGGTGCAATTAATGCGCTGTTAGAAAAAGCGGGCTGGCAAAAGGAGGAGGTCGATCTTTGGGAGATCAACGAAGCCTTTGCCATGGTGACCATGTTGGCGGTCAATGAACTTGGGCTGGATAACGAAAAGGTTAATGTTAACGGTGGTGCCTGCGCCTTAGGGCATCCTTTGGGGGCAAGTGGCGCTCGAATAGTGGTTACCCTTATTCATGCGTTAAAAAATCGAGGACTGTCAAAGGGCGTTGCAGCGCTTTGTATCGGCGGTGGTGAGGCTGTGGCGATAGCAGTCGAAGTCCCCTGATGCAGATTTAATAGATTGCGACATAGTGAGCCATTAATGGTACTGAACAAGCATTATTTCTGGCTGTAAATTGCGGGGCTATATTGCTCAGGAAAACGTTTTAAGTAAAGGATAAACAGAGTATGGAAACGGGCGAAAAAATTAGGCGTCAGGTAATGGGCACTGACTTTGTTGAGCGTGCATTACAAAACGCTGATGATTTTACACAACCTATGCAGGATTATATTAATAGTCATGGCTGGGGCGCGACTTGGCACCGAGACGGTATCGATTTAAAAATGCGTAGTTTGGTCACTATTGCTATGTTGGCAGCATTAAAATCCCCTGAAGAGTTAAAGGGGCATGTTCGCGGCGCGCTAAGAAATGGTGCCTCGGTAGTGGAGATCCAGGAAGTGTTATTGCATAGTGCTGTCTATTGCGGCGCACCGGCAGCACAGCTGGCATTTAGAGCGGCAAGTGAAGTGATAGGTTCTGGCTAAGGCTTTGGCGTTTTCGGCGCTCCGGCGTTTTCGGCTTGAATTGTGCGTAAGTCCATCGCTAAGGTAGGCCACTTATATCGATTACGTTTCATCAATGACTTGTTGTGTTTAAAAACTGCTTATTACCTACCTTTATTATTAGTTATCACTTAACTACCTCTAAAGACCCATACCCAAGTTTAATCCGTTTCCTTAGGTTTGTTTTGGTGTTTGTTTTTTAAACAATAGGTGAAAGTAAATGAAATGGATAAACCAAGTACCCCAACTATGTCTTCTTATCGTGTTAGGTCTAAGTTCAAGCATTGCTTATGGCGGCAGTTGGCAGCAAAACGTTTCAATTGGTGGTTTTAATAAAGTTCACATCTATACACCTGATAGTGATTCCCAAATAGGTCAAGGCAAGTCCCTGCTTATTGTGCTTCATGGCTGTGTACAGCCCATTAATAACTATTTAACCGCAAACCTTGAGCAAGCTGCTGAGGCGCACGGCATGGTTATCGCTGTACCAGATGCCATGAATAAAGCGGGCTATAGCTGCTGGTCATACTGGCAAGGGAGTATCAATAGATCTTCTGCAGATTATAAAAACTTGATCAACTTAGCGAATACTATGAGTGGTGATAGCCAACGTAATATTGACCCAAAGCAGGTGTATATAGCAGGGCTCTCGTCTGGTGGTGCGATGGCAGCGCAAACAGCGTGTGTCGCACCTGATGTTTTTGCCGGAGTTGCACCCAGTGCGGGGCCTACTATAGGCACAAGCTCTAATGGGGCGATTACGACTTGTGAGTCTGTTGCGGCATCGACCTTCAAGTCACGTTGTGAAGGCTATGCCGGCAGTTATAAGAGTCACTTTTCTAGCCAGATTGCGGTAGTCGGCCATGGCACTGCCGATACAACGGTGAATACTTGTTATAACCAACAAAATGCAAATGGTTTTGCCTTGGTATATGGAGCAAATCAGCAAGCGGGAAGTAGTGTAGTGAGCGATGGTGTGGGGCAAACTGCACAAGAGCATCAGTGGAGTGATAATCGTGTCAGCATGCTTTGGTTTGAAGGGCTTGATCACTCATGGTCTGGTGGCGCGGGCGCATCTGGCGATTATGTTGCATCTGATAGCATTAATTTTGCCCAATATCTTGGTCAGTTCTTTACCGATAATAATTTAAGAGTCGATAGAAACTCAGGGCCTGCGTTAAGTGATCTTACAGCCGTTGAGTCCAATGGTGGGTTATTAATGTCTGGGGCGGCAACTGATGTAGAGGGCTCAGTTGAACGTGTTGAGCTTACTATTTATCGCTTAGGCTCCGGCGTTAGCGAATTGGTAGAAACATTGACGAGTCAGGTATCTCGCATAGATGCCAGTTTCAGCCAAAGCAGCAGTGCGTTAGTAGATGGCCTTTACTCTGTGACAGCTATTGCCTTTGATAATGAAGCCAAAGCGGGAGATGAATTAACTATTACCGTCAGAGTGGGCGCTGTACCTGAGGCAACAGCGCCTCAGTTAAGTGGCATTAGCGCGGCGATTTCGGGCCAATGCGCTACAATCTCTGGGGCCGCAATTGATATAAACCTAGATTTAACCGCTGTAACGGTGAGTTTTGCTAATGGCAACCAAGTTCATGCCAGTATTGTTGATTCCGCTAGCGGTTATCGGTATTCGGCAGAGGCCTGTAATTTACCAGGTGGTAGTCAAATCGCCAATGTTATCGCAACAGATGCAACGGCATTATCGAGTCATGATAGTGTGTCATTTATTGTCGACGCCGGTGTGACAGGTGACTATAACCTACATATCAATCAAGGGCATATTAGTTGGGGCGTTGGCTATTCTGCATGTTACCTTGCATTTGGTACGGCCGATTTTACTATGCGTGAATACCCATCTGGTACTAATCAATGCCAATGGGTAGCCGACGGAGATACCAGCTGCGCAGGCCCTGTACAAGCTTGTATTGGCGGTGGGGCGGGAACGCCTGATAGTGATAATGACGGCATTAGCGATGACCTAGATAATTGCCCAAATATGGCTAATAGCGATCAATTGGATAACGATGCAGATGAAATTGGCAATATATGTGACTCAACACCCGACGGTGAAATTGTTGATAGCGATGGTGATGGCATTAGCGATGAGCTAGATAATTGCCCGAATATGGCCAATAGCGACCAATTGGATAACGATGCAGATGGGATTGGCAATGTATGTGACTCAACGCCAGATGGTGATAGTTTTCAATGCAGTGAATCCACGGCCAGTAATTATGCCCATGTTCTAGCTGGGCGCGCCACGACAAATGGGATATATGCTTTCGCATTGGGTTCAGGTACAAATATGGGGCTTTACAATGTGTTCTATTCAACAACACTTGCGCAAACCAGCAGTAATTATTTTACGGTGGGAAGCTGCCCCTAGTTAAAAGCCGCTTTCATTAATAGGTTCAAATAGGCTTAAGTCTATGTGTTCGCAAAAGCCAGAATTATAAAACCAGAACTGTAAAACCAGAGTTATAAAGCCAGCAATATAAGCTGGCTTTTCTATTTTAAGTAAGAAACTACACTTCTAACCTCTAGTTTTTAAAGTCTAGTGATCTCCACTCTTTAAACGCTTTCCTATCGTTATAAGCCTGCGTTTTCATCAAGCTAATACCATCCGCTTAGTGCCATTGTAGAATGTAATTATTAGTCGCTTAAAGGCTGAATTGATAGAGGATTCAGATAAGCACTTTGCTCAATCTTGCTGGTACATCACAGGGCAATTACGTGCTTTCTAATGGAGGAATTATTAGACTTTTTTGGAGGCTATATCGAGCTTGTTTCCAGACTTATTGTCAGGCTCGGAAAGGCTAAGAAGATAAAAAGTGAAAGGAGCAAAAGTCGGTATCAGAGACTTTCTACATAAACAGTTGTTTTGATAAGCAGGTGATTACATAAATAAATGTTTTCATAAACAGGTGTTTTCATAAGCAGTGCCTTTATATAAATGATTTCTATAAGATTTTTATATAAAAGCACTGCTGATATCGAGGACCTAACTGGCGGGCACTCTAAGTAAATTACTCTAAGCCAATAACTTTAAGTAAATAACTTTAAATAAATTACTTTAAGTCAATTCAAGCATAAAGTCCGCTATTTGTTGGTAGGTTTGTTGGCATTCCTCTTTTACCAGATCCTGTAGCAACATATAGGCATGAATTAGCCCGTCAAACTGGTGATGGCTGACCTTAACACCTGCTTCGTGAAGCGCGTGAGCGTAGGCGAGACCTTCATCGCGCAGCGGGTCGCAGCCTGCTGTAAAGATTAATGTCTCTGGCATCTTGTTTGAAAAGGGACCATAAAGGGGGGAGGCTTGTTTGATAACTTGCAGTTCTGACTCATTAGTCGTTTGTAAGTTGTTATTGGCCTTAAGCGAAAAATACTGCTGAAAATACCAACGGATTTTATCTTGCTCCAATAAAAAACCACTGCCGTTGCTTTGTATTGAGGGGCTACTCATGGTGTAATCGACACTTGGGTAGATCAAAATCTGTTTATCTATCTTTATATCGCTATTTTTTAAGCTATTCATGCTCAGTGTCGTGCAGATAGCGCCGCCCGCGCTGTCACCCATTATGCCTACAGTATCATTATGAGCGACGCCTTTAAGCAGCTTTTTGTAATTGATTAAGGCATGTTGGCAATCATGAATACCAGCCGGATAGGGATGCTCTGGTGCTAACCGATACTCGACACAAATAACCACGCAGCGGACTGTATTGGCTAATTGACGGCTAATAGGGTCATATAGCTCAACACTGCCACACATATGGCCGCCGCCATGAAAGTGCAGCAGTACTGGCAAGGGCTCATTTGGCGCTGGACTATAGACTCGCACCGCAAGCTCTCGGCCTTCAAAGTCTAACGATCTATCTTCAACAAAGGCGAGCTCCGGCGCTTCACTCATAAAGGCGGCGAGTTTGTCTAGGTTGCCGCGTATTAATGCTGCTGTCCATTCAACCTTGTTGCGCTTGGCTTCTGCTAAAGCGTTATTGGCCTGAGTTAGAAAGTCTTCAAGTTTAGGGGATATTATGCCTCGCATGGTTTGAGCTCCTTAGCTTTACCTGTTTCAGGTAAAAGGTAACTGCCAATAAAAAAGGTGGTGCTAATAAGGGTGATTAAGATAAACGAGGCAGAGTAGTCGCCGCCATTGATATCAACTAATTTGCCAAAGACCCAAAGCACTATGGTTGAGAACAGGTAACTAATGGAGTAGAACAGGCTAAACACCACGGTTATTTTTTGTCCTGTCATATTGGGGATTTCATGGGGCAGTGTTACTAATGCAGTGACAGGGAAGAAGATAAAGAAGCCTAATACGATGGCGGATAGGGTTTGAATCCAGGCATCGGTACTAAATGACAAACCAAATATGGTTAAGGTGATGATAACCCCTGAAAAGCGGATCACAGGTAATCTAAGCGGTTTACGCTTGCTGTAGAGTATGCCTGCGATTGTGCCCAATATACCAAAGCCAATGACCCACTTACTTTGACTAATGCCAGCTTTGGGGTAGAAGGTAAATAAACAGATATAGAAAGATAAAAGACCTGAGTAGGTAAACCCGTACGCCCAATTAAACTTATCTTTTAAACCATCCATATAGCTGTAATGGGCTGTGTCGGCAGTCGTTTGCTGGCTTGATGATGTTTCAGTTTCAAATTTTACCAATAACCATGCTATAGCTAAGAGCAAACTTGAGAGAGAAAACAGGGTTAAACTTGCTTTCCAGCCACCTGTGAGCTGATTAATATCGGCCATAAACCACAAGATGATGGCGGTGCCCACATTAAAAGCGACGGCATTGAGGCCGTTGACCACCGGGCGTTCTTCAGGCGTAAACCACTGCATTACAATAGGGTTGAAGTAGACAATCATAAACGCGCCGCCTAGACCCATCAAAAATCGACTGATCAACAAGAGTTCATAGTTAGGGGAGAAGGGCGTCATTAAGCCTGTGACAATTAATAAGCTGGCGATCAAAAAGGCATATTTGACACCGAACTTAATGGTTATCAAGGCTGCACCAAAGGTGCCGACGATTTTGGCTAACGTCACGGCGCCACTAATAAAACTGGCTGATGCCAGACTGTCGATCTGCATCGAAGCCATGATCTGATCCATGCTTGCTGTGCCGCCGACCCAAGCCATGGCAAACAAAACATAGCTAAAGAAAACGAGGGATTCAACGAGGTATTTATTGGTTATTTTCATAGAGTCTAGCTTCAAATCTTATGTGAATACTGAGACTTAGGTTATCTGATGGTTAGGGATAAAGAAGTACTACCTTAGTGCACTACATAGGTCGACTCATCGTGTTATGCTGGGTTTATCAGTTAGTTACCAACTTGTGTTTACTTTTTTTGGGGCTGGGCTTAGGTTGGTAAAGATAGATCAGATAAAAGGAGTAAGCGCGTGAAGGAGAGACAGTGTTAGCTTGGTTGTCATTGGATACTTGGTTGATCACCTTTATTTCTATCGCCTATTTGGGATTGTTGTTTGTGGTGGCGCAGTGGGGGCAAGATCAGGCAAAAAGCCAGTGGCTGAGCCGGCCTTGGGTTTATAGTTTATCTCTGGGGGTGAGCTGCACCTCTTGGGCCTTTTATGGCACGGTAGGACAAGCCGCAACGACAGGGGCCTGGCTTGCGCCTATCTATATAGGCTCTATCTGTTGCTTAGTGTTTGCTTGGCCGATGTTGATGCGGATCCTTAAGATAATTAAGGAGCAGAACCTCACCTCTATTGCCGATTTTATCGCTTGTCGATATGACAGATCGCCGCAAATCGCCGCCACCATTGCCATAGTCTCTATGCTTGGCACAATTCCTTATATCGCCCTGCAACTTAGAGCGATTAGTACAAGTTTTGATTTGCTCACAGGTACCTTCCAATCTGGTATTAGCACTGCCTTTGTGGTGACCTTAGTGTTAATCGTTTTCAGTATTTGGTTTGGTACTCGGCAAATTGCTGCCAGTAAGCAAAATCAGGGTTTAGTGTTCGCTATTGCATTTAGCTCTGTGGTTAAGTTGTTTGCTTTGACTGCGGTAGGCATTTTTGCCACCTTTTTTATTTTTGATGGTTTTGGCGATCTATTATCGCAAAAAGAGCATTTAAAACCGGCGACCGATAGTGGCTCAATTTACTTTGTATTGATACAAGTGGTTCTTGGTGCGATAACCATCTTTATTTTGCCGCAAGAGTTTCACATGATGATGATAGAAAATCATCACGAAAAGGAGCTTAAGGCTGCACGCTGGCTATTTCCGCTTTACCTGATTTTAATCAATGTGTTTGTTTTGCCTATCGCCATAGCAGGCCAGTTAACCTTCCCGGGAGGCAGTGTTGCTGCCGATACTTATGTGTTGACCATTCCTCTGTTTTACCAACAAGCCTGGTTGGGAATTTTAGTTTATGTGGGTGGGCTAGCGGCTGCGACAGCTATGGTCATTGTGGCAGCGATTGTACTGAGCACTATGATCTCTACTGAGATATTAACGCCGTTATTACTGCGTCACCCTCACTTTAACGCCAAACAGACACCTCAGCTTGCTGGTGCGCTACTTAACTTAAGACGTGTATCCATTGCTGCTATCTTGCTCTTTGCATTTGCTTTTGACCGTTACATCGACGAGCAAAGTCATCTAGCCAGTATTGGCTTATTGTCATTTGTACTGCTTTCTCAGTTTGCGCCCGCAGCCGTCGGCGCCTTGTTTTGGCGTCAAGCGACTTCCAACGGGGCGCTAATCGGTTTGATTGCAGGCACGTTTTTCTGGCTTTATACCTTGTTGCTGCCTTCTATTTTCACTGACGCTAACTGGGTGTTATACGGCCCATTTGAACTAAGTTGGTTGGTTCCGACCAGTTTGTTTGGGCTGAGTTGGCTCGATCCTGTCACTCACGGTGTGTTTTATAGTTTGTCGGCAAATTTAGCCTGTTATGTATTGATTTCGTTACTCTCTCGTCGCAGTGTTGGTGAGTCAATTCAGGCTGAGCTGTTTTTAAACCGCTCCCAGAGTCAGTTTGAGCGTAACTTAAGCGTGGACGATCTCTATAGCTTGTTGCATCGGTTTATCGATAAACAGGAAGCCGATAGCTTGTTGGCATTTGCTAAAACTATGCATGAGAATGAGTCGGATAGAAGCGGTAAGCTGGTGGAATATACCCGCTTAAAGCTATCTGGCGTATTGGGCTCGGCCTCGACTCGTATGGTGATGAAAGCGGCTTCATTTTCACAAAAGGTACCGCTTGAAGATGTGGTGAGTATTGTTGATGAAGCCAGCCAGATTTTTGAGTTTAATCGTGAGCTATTGCAATCTGGCGTGGAGAATATCGAGCAGGGGATCAGTGTGGTTGATGCTGATATGCGCCTTGTTGCTTGGAATCAACGCTATATTGAGTTACTTGAGTACCCTGAAAATTTTGTCAAAGCCGGGATCCCTATCGAGGAGCTGATCCGCTTTAATATTGATCGCGGGGTGATAACTGGCGATGAAGCGAGCTATTTAGTTGAGCGACGGATAGAACATATGCGCTCGGGCAACGGTCATTATTATCAACGTACCTTGCCCAATGGCATAGTGCTAGAGATCCGCGGTCAAGCTATGCCAGGTGGCGGTTTTGTTAGTACCTTTTCTGATATTACTGCGCATATCAAGGCGGAAAAGGCGTTGCAATTGGCCAATGAAACCTTAGAAAAGCGGGTAGAAAGTCGCACCCATGAGTTAGTAATGGCTAAAGCAGAAGCAGAAGCTGCCAATAGCTCTAAAACCCGATTTTTAGCTGCAGCAAGCCATGACCTAATGCAACCTTTCAATGCGTTAACTTTGTTTACCGATATGCTAAAGCAAAGGGTTAAATCGACAGAATTAACTGAGTTAGCGGACCATATTGAGGACTCGCTCAATGTGGTGGAAAACTTGCTTTCTGATTTAGTTGAGATCTCAAGACTCGATGGCAACTCGCAGAAAGTTGAGTGTAGTGACTTTGCTATTGATGAGCTGCTATCGACACTGACTAATGAATTCAATGTGTTATCCAATCAAGCTAACATCGATTTTAGCTACCAGTTTTCGAGCTGTTTTGTTCAAACCGATCAACGCATGTTAAGGCGAGTGATTCAAAACTTTTTATCTAATGCATTTCACTACTCGCCCGCTGGAGGATACGAGCATGAGCACACAAGCAATGAAGTAGGTGTACAGAACACTGCCCTACAGTGTGGTTCACAAAACCGTAGTTTTAGTCCTAAGGTCGTTTTAGGCGTTAGGCGCCTTAAACAAAGTATTTTAATTCAAGTGTGGGATAACGGGCCTGGAATTCCAGAAGATAAGCAGCAAACGATATTTGGTGAGTTTGCACGTTTAGAGCAAACACGTGAGGTGCCGGGCTTAGGTCTTGGTTTAGCGATTTCAGATAGAATTGCAAAGCTACTTAATCTAAAAATATCCTTGCATTCAGTTGTTGGTAAAGGCACTTGCTTTGCTATTGAAGTCCCCAGAATTGCAAAGCAGAAACACCGCAGTAATGTTGTTAGCTTTCCAAGTGATGAAAGCCAAATCAGCAGGGCACAATTTGATATTAGTGTATTGGTGATAGATAACGATGAGCTGATGCTAAAAGCCATTTCTAGCCAGCTAAGTGACTGGGGTTGTCATGTTCTTGCCGCTAAAGATGAAGCAAGTGCACGTGAATTGTTAGATGCGCAATTAAGGCTTAATGCTGGAAAATCGAGGGAAGCGGGTACACAGGTGCCTAAATTGATCATTGCCGATTACCATCTAGATGATGAGCAAAACGGCGTCGATTTAAGTCAGAGGTTGCTTGCCAGCCATAGCGTCTTTGTATCACAACCACCTAGCTGTGTTATCTGCTCCGCGGATCCCTCTGAGCAAGTGCGGCAGCATACGACGGCTGCGGGTTATGCATTTGTACGTAAACCGGTAAAGGCTATTGCGCTTAAAAAGATAATTAAGAAGTTATTATAACCTGACATGACAGTGATATAAGTCTTACATGGAGTAGTGCATATTCTGCCCCTTGCCGTTATAGCTTAAGGCTTCTGGCGGCCTGAATCATTAAGCGTGGCGGTTTAGCTGAAAACCTGTGCGAATAACTTAAGTAACCAATCTATGTTATTGGAAAGGGCATATTCAGGTTGAATGTTTACAGGGGGCTAAGCGTTTTGCGCGAGTATTTGCCCTCGCGTCTCCCGGGCGGGGGCAAGATGCGATGAAGTTAGCATGTTAAATGAACATTTTAAGTTAGTAATCTAAGTCACCAGTCGAAGTGCTAAGATGTTAAGCAACAACCACGTCATTTTCTGGCGAGGTGATCATCAGCTGTTGGTAAACTAGCCCTGCTTGAGTGCGGTTATACACTTCAAGTTTAAGCAGTATTGCTGATACATGCTTTTTCACTGTGGTCTCTTTAATATCCAAGTCATAAGCTATCTGCTTATTGAGTTGTCCGTCTGCGATACGGGCGAGTACGGTATATTGCTGCGGGGTTAATTGTGCAAGTTGGGCGGCTAGGCGTTGATGCTCGGCGGCTGCTTCTTGATCGTTATTGATATTGCTGTGCTCTGGCAGCCAGATCTCGCCATCGAGCACTTCATTGATCGCTTCGCCAATGACAGTGAGATTGGCTGATTTTGGAATAAAGGCGCTGGCACCAAAATCGACGGCTTTGCGCATAATCTCAGGCTGATCGTCCGATGACACCATGATAACAACCAAGTCTGGAAAATGATTTTGCAGTAAGGTGAGGCCGGTAAAGCCATCGTTACCAGGCATATGTAGATCGAGAAAAACGATCTCAAGCGTTGGTGTCTGCTCAACTAGGGTTAATAGATCTTGAAAGTTCTCCGCCTCTAAAATATCAGTCTTATCGAAGCTTGCTACGACAGCCTGTTTGAGTGCTGCGCGAAATAGCGGATGGTCATCTGCAATTGCGACTTTAGCCTGTGACATAATCTACTCCTTTAGGATCTTCCATTTTGCTGACGATATGTACATTAACATACTCATTATTTAGAAACTCATGTCTTTAGATTGATATTTCTAAACTCATGTTTATAAATAAATACTTGTAAAATTGGCGTTAGTACTGCTAGTACTAACGCAATAACCGAACTGGCTGCCCAGTTCGGTTATTATGTTGCTTATATCAATCGTTGTCGACTCACATTAAAAGCTGTAGCCAACAGTGAGAGAGATGGTTTGCGGATCGCCATAGTAGCCGATTAAGGTGTTATCTCCGCCAAGACCGGGTAGATAACCGCCGTCGTCGGTTGGGGTGACAAACGCATAGGTACCGACTAAGTACTCTTCATCTGTAACGTTTTTCCAGTGCAGGCCTGCGGTCCAACTACCTTCTTCGCTATACCAGTTAAGGCCAAAGTTAAGTAGTCCGTAACCTTCTTGAGTGAGCAGGCTATCTGTTACCGTTAAGTCATATTCACTGCGATAGTAGTAGTTACCATTGAAAACAAAGTCGCCAATTCCAGTACTGAAGTCATAATTAAAGCCAGCATTGGCTGTGGTTTCTGGTGTGTTTGCGACGGTATAACTGTCGCTGATATCGATTTGATTGCCATTTTCATCATAAGAAATCACTTGATCAAATGATGAATCGATTAGGCCAAGAGTACCAAATAGATTGAGTGACTCAGTGGCAGCATATTGGATCTCTAGTTCAAGACCTTTGGCGGTAGTTGAACCTATATTGCCCAAACGTTGGTTTAGATCGGCGGCATCTTCACCTGGCAAAACGGTGACGAACTGTCTGTCTTTATGATCGAGGTAAAAAGCGGTGGCATTAAAGCGTAAATTGTCATTCCATTCGCTCTTAAAACCTATTTCATAAGAGTCGACGACCTCTGGGTCAACCGCTGGCTCGGGCCCTGTCGCTCTAGGGTTAAAGGTGCCTGATTTGAAACCCTGAGAGTAGCTGGCAAACATCATTAATGTATCGCTGTGTTGGTACTCTATACCGGCTCTAGGGGTAAAGCGTGACCAAGTTTCGCTGTCGTCGAGTACCAATGGAATATTGGCATTGATGAGATCTTCATCGCGTTCAAAATCTGGATACCATCCGGTTTCTGGATAAATGCTGTCAAAGACCACTCCGTTATATACGGTGGCATCTTTGGTTTCTTCTGTGTAACGAGCGCCTAGGGTCAGCGACCATTGCTCGGTTAAATTGTAAGAACCCTGTGCATAGGCCGCGTAACTTTCACTGTTGTTACAACCACGTACTTCTCGGGTTAGTCCGCCATAAGCCATAAAGGCCTCTTCTAATATGGCATCGAAGTGGCCACAGGAGTCGCCCTTAAAATAATACAGTCCTGAGACGATGTTTAAGTCTTCAGTATCATAGTTTACTTGAAACTCTTGTGAAAATTGTTCATCGTCATAAATCGCTGGGACATCGAAGATGCGTAGGTCAGTGTTGTCAAAATCAATATTTGTCGGTGAATAACTTTCACGTGAGGCGGTAACTGATTTAAAGGTCCATTCATCGTTAATGAAATACTCTAAGGTAAAGCTTAATCCTTCGGTTTCAACTTTATTCCAGGTAGGCATACTGGTGTAAGAATCATAAACGCTATCGGGTACTGGCGCGTCAGTCAGTAGGCTTGGCAGCAGACGATAACCACCTTTAGCATTGGACTCATCTTCAGTCTTATCATAGTTAAGACGCATAAAGAGATCGTCTGTAGGGGTATACTCCAGCGTCAAACGACCTGCCATCACGTCTTTGTTATAGTTTTCTTTGTCTTGACCTGCGAGTGCAGATGTGATGAATTCGCCATAACCGTCACGTCGAAGGCTTGCTAACGCAAAGCCAAAATAGAGTTTGTCATCGACTAAAGGATATTGACCGGCAATTTTAAAATCTTGCTGATTGTAACTGCCTAAGGTGGCGTTAAGATCAAGCTGCGCATCGCCTGACATCTTCTTAGTCACATACTTGATTGCACCGCCTATGGTGTTTTTACCGTAAAGGGTGCCTTGTGGGCCGCGAAGTACTTCGACACGCTCGACATCGAGAATATCCAGTACTGCACCTTGTGGGCGTGCCACATACACGTCATCGATATAAATGCCGACGCCAGGCTCATAACCCCAAAGTGGATCTTCTTGACCTACGCCACGGATAAAGGCGGTAAGGGTTGAGTTAGTACCGCGACTGCGTTGCAGCGTGGTGTTAGGCGAGAACTGCTGCACTTCAATCATTTCCGTAATGCCGTTTTCAGCCAGTTGCTCGGCGCTGACCGAGGTCACGGCAATTGGAACATTTTGTAGGCTTTCAACGGTTTTACGCGCGGTGACTTCAATGCGCTCTAGGATAGGTTCCTGCTCAATGCTAGCTTTTTCATCGGCAGCCAGTACAACTTGGCTTGTAAGTGCGGTTGAAATGGCTAAGGCGAGGCAGCTTAGCTTGATAGTATTCTGTTCCATAGAGGTTCCCTGTTGAGTACTGAGTTGCTAGCACTTGGCTGTTAACTCATTGTTATTGTTTTTCTTGGCATTGACTCTATAGCAATGAAGTAATAATTAAATCTGCACTATAGTAGTATACGGTTGTTAAGCTTCTGGTTTAAATGGTTATTAATTTTTGCTTTGTGTTTTTAGATTCGAAGCGCTGGCTGTTTTTTAGCGGATAACGCATTTTGCCAGCGGACGTTATTGAGTTAGATATTCCAAAATCTAACAATTTCAATGGCGCTGCTAATGGGGGCGGTAAGCAAGAATGGTGCGCTTGTACCGCCATGACTAACCGCTGGATTGACGGCTATACCGTGTTCTAAACCTGTTATTGTTACTAGTTCTACGGCAACCTCGTTGTTACTGTCTCGCCATTGTGTTGTGTGTACGCCTTTTGCTTGAGAGCTAGTTGGTTGATCTTGTTGCTGTTTAAGTCCAGCCCATTGATAGGCTAACTTCTCGGCATTAATGGGGTTCACGACTGAATCACTATCGCCAGTCCACACTGTAAGCCTTGGCCAACTTTGCTGTATGGGTTGTACTTTTCGAACCTGTGATACCAGCTCAGATGCTGGTTGTAATGGACCTTTGCGCATACAGGAAATGGCGGTTGTGAGATTATTAGCGCAGGGGAAAGGCAGTCCGGCGATGATAGCGCCAGCGTCCACCAGCTCAGGATAATTGACTAAAATAGCGCTGCTCATGGCGCCGCCAGCCGAAAGACCTAGAAGGTAAACGTGACTGGTATCAAGCTCTTTTTTAGCGGCTAAGATCATGTTTTTAATTGATAGCATCTCTCCAGAGTCAAGGTTTGTATCCTGAGGAGAGAACCAGTTAAAACACTTTTTTATATTGTTATCATAGCTTTGCTGAGGAATAAGCAGTGAGAACTGATGCGACTTGGCCAGTGATGCCAATCCACTTTGTTCAGCCAAGGTTTCGCCATTTTGTTCACAACCATGAAGTAACACGACTAGATTTTTGTTTGCCTCTTTAGGCTCCAAGTAGCTTGCCGTTAGTGAACCTGGGTTTGCACCAAAATCTGTAAGGGGAATAAAAGCGGCAGAGGCAGAGGCAGGTAGTAGCGAAAGACTTAAAATCAAGCCTTTTACTGCACTGCTACTACATTTTATTTGATTGCTAATTGCGCCCATTGTTGACCTTCCATGTTAGGGAAAAGTTAATGCTTAGGCTCAACTTGCTGAATTTTTAGATTTACGACAATGGCACTTTAGATCTATAGGGAAAGAAACAACGTTTGTTTTAGTTATTTCTTGGAAGACTTTTTAATATCTAATATCAATAGGTTAGGGCTTATTGATGACGCTAGAAACCGAACTATTATGATTAACAGTTCGGTAGAGTCAGGCCCTAGACATTGGCACAACTGCCTGTCTGTATTTAATAGCGAGGGATCAATTGAGTTAACCTTGTTATTTGTTACTAAAGACCAGCGAATCCAAGACGCCCATACCACTGTGAACACCGCCTTCAGTGCTGCGGGCTGATTTACTTCTAATTAAATATCCGGCGTAAGCCTGTTTCTGGCTTTTTTCACCTTTAATTGCTACTTCATCGTTTAATTGCCAAATAACATTTCGGTTAAAGCGAATTAATCGGGCTAATAACAGCCATTTTTATTGTTAAATGGACGTTTAGTGATCTAGAGACTATATAACCTATAGCGAGAGCTGCTCTGCTGTATGAGCTCATTGATAAAGAAACGGAGATATTCAAATGAAAAACACCTCAGTTGTTGCGTTAACGGCTATATCCGCCTGTATATTGAGTTTTGCACTGCCCGCAAAGCCTGCTTTTGCTGATCACCATCAAGACTGCAGTACTATGGTTTTTTGTGACAAAAAGCGTTGTGAGATCTCAAAGCAAATCGTTATGGCAAAGGCGCATGGTAATACGCATAAGGTATCGGGCTTAGAAACAGCACTTCAAAATGTTGAAGCGAATTGCAGCAACGATGGATTAAAACAAGATTTAACAGATGAAATAGCCGATGTAAAACAACAGATAGATAAGTATGAGGCTTCGTTAAAAGAAGCTGAGGAAGAGAGTAATTTAGATAAAACCTATAAATACAAGCAAAAATTATTGAGTGAAAATACCAAGCTCAAGCAACTTGAACAAGAATTGGCTAGCCTGAAAGCGAATCCATAAATTCGCGTACGACTGGAATAACTTGTTAGATAACAGGCGAGGCACCTTATTAGCAGGAGCCTCGCCTTAGTTTAATACTTACAAATGCGTCTTAAGAACACTCATTTTAAGTCTTATCTTGCTGCTCGATAAAGTCTTGAAACTCGATTTCATATAAGCGGGCTAGTACTAGCGTGACCGCAAAGATAATAGGGCCATATATTAAGCCAATGAGGCCGAAAAGTTGTAGGCCGCCTAGGAGTGAGAAAAACAGTAACAGAGTGCTCATACCGGTATTTCCTTGCATTAGCCAAGGTCGTAAGAAGTTATCGATAGACCCAATCACCAGAACGCCCCATGCCATTAGAAATAGCGCCCATTGCCAGTCACCAGTAATGAACAGGTAGATTGAAGCCGGAAGCCAGATCATGGCGGTGCCGACAAAGGGGATAAATGAGGCAAAGGCCATCATGCTGCCCCAAAATAGCCCTGAAAACCCTGCCATGGACATAGCGATGCCGCCTAGTGCCCCTTGAGCTAACGCGGTTAAAAACGCGCCGAAAACGGCAGATTTTGCCACCATTTTCACTTCATTAAATAGTAACTCTTCTTGTGAACGGGATAATGGGATGATGTGCCTGATACTGGCAATGATCCTTTCTTGATCTCGAAGGAAGAAAAACAGCACAAATAGCATTAACGAAAATGATAGCACCGTGTCGGCAACATCACCGAGTAAACCTGTACTGGCGCTTAAAAAGCTACTGCTTAATTGGGTGACTTTAACTGCCGCTTGCTGCACCAGTTCATCTATTTTAATGGTGTCAAAAGGCAACCACTTATTTAATAGGCTAACACCGCTTTGAATATAGGGGTGGGCAAGAAAGTCTTTAGCACCGCCATCGGTAAGCCATTGGTAGGCATTACTCATAAAGTTGATGCCTTCATTTATTATTGCGACTGCTACGAACAGTAAAGGAATTAACACCATTACAGTTATCGATGTGCAAGAAGCCACAGAGGCTATATTCGGACTATTAGGCATGCGTTGCTGCACTTTAATATGAAGCGGCATGACTAGGATGGCGACAATAAACGCAAGTACGATAGATCCTAAATAGGGGGATACCAGCAAATAACATGCATAACACGCTATCGCCAATGCGAGCAGTAATATGGCGTGGTGGGGTTTTAGTTTAAAACTGTCTATCAAAAGAAACTCCAAGCACTTTGGATAAGTGATTTAATAAGGGCTAGCTACTATTTTAAGTCTTTTATCTTAAGCTTTGTATGTTGCGTGATAAAAGCGGATTAATATTGAAATAATCGAATTAGGTTCGTTAAAGGTTAAGAGTAAGGTTAACTATAGTCAATGCTAGTAATTACTTCTGTGATTGAACTTTGTCTAACGCAGCTTTTATTTAGTGGTTTGATTATTCATAATTTGCTGCGACACAACTTGTCGCAAGAGAGTATTATGCTGTCTGCTCAGAAAATTATGAGATCCTTTGATGCAAACCAATATTCAACGCCAGATTGCGATGCTTGAGCTGATCCCGCGTCATCCAAGACGAATAACCGCTAACAATATTACTGAAAAGTTAAACAACCGCGATTTTGATATTGGCTTAAGAACAGTGCAGCGTGAGCTTAAGGCTATGCATGATATGGGGTTGTTTGGCTTAGTGATGGACGATAGATGTAAACCGTTTGGTTGGTCTATTGCCGCTTGTTGGCACGGTATTAATTTAACCTTGATGGATAAGCATGTGGCATTGGCGTTTCACACGTTACAGCACAGTGCTAATCAATTATTACCTCCACAAAGCGTTAAGCAGTTAAAGCCTTATTTTGAAAAAGCAGATCAAGTGCTAGGTAGCGATCCTGATAACCCATGGCTGTACTGGGCTTGCCGTGTGGCTCAATTACCCGAACCGCTGCCCATTACCTTTGATGAGCCCGATCCCAAAGCACTGGAAACCGTGCAGCAAGCGCTGCTTGACCATCAACAAATCGGTTGCCAAATTCAACGAGTGATTAAAGGCAAAAGCTATTGGATTGACTACCGACCAATTAACCCCGAGGGGATAAAAATCAGTGGTGGGGTGGTGTTACTGGCCTTTACCTTAGGTAACACTCATTCTAGGCGCTACGCAAAGCCAATACACATGCTGCGTAATATTGAACTACTCGGCACTATAGCGGTGATGCGCAGTGATTTTGATATTGCACGGGTGGGTAATATTAACTCAGAAAGTACAATCGATATCGAGTTGTTATTTGAGCCTTCTGCGAGCTTTATATTGCGTAATGCTAAATTGAGCGACAGTCAAACACTAGAGCGCCGCGTCGATGGGCGCTATTTAGTTAAGGCAAACGTCATGGATACGTCTAAGTTAAGAGAGTTTCTTTGGAGTATGGCTGACAGCGTTGAAGTTATCGCTCCAGCTAAGCTACGGGCGCATTTTTGCAAGCTCAGCAGTAAGGTTATTAATAAATATCAAACTGCTACGACGGAGGTTGTCGCAGAGCTGGTTTAGTCTTATCAATACAAATTTTTGTTATGTATTGAGGATAACTGCCGATGTTTGAATTACTAACCCCCAATGAGCAGACGCCGCGTATTACCGTATTTGGCGTAGGCGGCTGTGGATGCAATACCATTAATCAACTTAGCCAATCTGCCGTTGCAGACAATGTTCAGCTGGTGGCAGTTAATACCGATGCCCAATCATTAACACTTTCACAGTGTAGTACTCGCTTACAGATAGGTCAGCAAGTGACTAAAGGTTTGGGCGCGGGGGCAAGGCCGCAAAAGGGTTATGAAGCGGCAAAAGAGTCTGATACTGATATTCGTGATTTGATTGAGCAGGCTGATGTGGTGTTTATCACCGGTGGTATGGGCGGCGGAACAGGCACTGGCGCGATTCCGTTTATGGCATCTATTGCTGCAGAGCTAAATAAGCCTCTGGTCGCTGTGGTGACCACGCCTTTTAGTATTGAGGGTCATCAACGCAGTAAAATTGCCAGAGCGGGAATTGATCAGCTAATGCAGCAAGCGGATGCGGTCATCGTGCTGCCAAACGATAAATTGCTTGAAGCCTTAGATAAGAAGATCAGTTTAGTGAACGCGTTTTATCAAAGTAATGGTATTTTACAAGATGTGCTTCAGGGCTTAACCACCACCATTAGCCAGGCGGGTTTAATCAATATCGATCTTAATGATTTTGTCGAGGTAATTAGCCACCATGGCCGTGCGGCGATGGGCGTAGCCAAACAAATGCAAGGCGATGATTTACAACTGACCATCAATAATGCCCTTAAAAATCCGCTACTAGAACAGATTGATTTAACTAAAGCTAAAGGCGCCATTGTGAGTGTAATGGCTACCGATCAAATTGAGCTCAGCCAATATAACTGTATCGGCGCGACCTTGCAGCAACAGCTCGACCCAGATGCACTAGTGATTATCGGGTTAACCCTAGTGCCAGAGCTTGACTGTGAGCTTGAGCTCATGGTCATTGCTACGGGCATTAGCGATGAATCGCTTGATAAGGTAAGTAAAGCTGATGATGCTCATATCCAAATAACCAGCATAGTTGAAGATGAAACGCTTAATAAAGATAGTAAAAAAGAGTTAGCCAAGCCTGTTACGGTTAATAAAGCACGTTTTGATACCTCAGAGCTACTTAACCTGCATGATTTTTTAAAAGAGAAATCAGCAAGGGCGATTAACCTGCCCGAGGAGGAATTAGACATTCCGACTTATACACGCAAGCAGACCTGTTAATAGGGCTGTTGGCACTAAAAGGCTTTTTAGCGCGTTAAGATGAGCTATTGAGCTCTGTCATATTATCCCTAAAACAAGATAACCCCTAGCGGGGTTATCAATAAAGCTTGTGATAAACATTAAACCCATTCAATCCAATACTTATCAAAGGCCTTAGCTCATTCCCTATCTAGGAATGATTTCATGAGCTTAGTCTACTTTTACAAATGTACTTTCACGAGCAAATTTGATCGCGTCTTCACATAGTACCACTTGCTGCTCTTTATTCGCTGCTTGGAACTTAGTCATATAAGCATCTAGTGCTTGGCTTGTTTCTTTGGTCATAATCATCTCTTCAATGCCTGCACTTCTATGAGACATCATAGATTGACCTACGATTTGACCTTCAATTTGCATATCGTGCTCGGCATAAAAAGAGGTGCAAATCATTAGGCTTGCCATGCCAACTGCGGTGTCAGTATCTAAGTTTTCAGCGCTAGCCGTACCTGCGAATAAACAGCTTACAAGACCTGCAATAAGTAATTTTTTCATTATTGTGAACCCTTTTTTCATTTCGCTTATGGAAGCGTTATCTAGATGATATTCGGTAGCATTTCTAATAATTTGAGGTGCTACTTTAGATGGATAAAGGCTAGCATGTACTTATTAATGGGTATGTGATGGCAAGCCTCATTTTGAGGGTTTAGCATCATTTTTGTGTGCTTAATCACAGTCGTTACGCGGTTTTTATAAGTGAAAAAAGCTAAAAATGTTTGAAGCGAATAATTCGTTGGTTTTTATCGTATTATTTTTGTGCATTCGTGTTTTGATTTGGTTTTTTAAGGCGCTTGTTACTACTGAGTCACAGTGTTAATTGATAGTATGGCGTTTTTGTCGGATGGGGTTATCGATGGAGCTTAGGCGACATTCTGTTAAGTTTGGATTTTTACAAGGCGTGGTATTTTGTAATAGCGCTCACTTGTGTGAACAAGGCCTAACCATTAATGGCAAGCTTTACCCTTATCCGCCGATGGAACAAACTGTTGAAGTGAGGCGAGGTTGGTTCACTAAAACCTTAGTCTGGGGCAATAACCGCTTTAGCTTTTTTCATTTAATCAATAGCAAACCGTTATTTAGATTAGCGCTGGATAATCGTCTCGTAGCTAATCGCGCTCAGTTACAAGTGAGTTTTGATGATTTGCTGGTGGATATTGAGGCGTTTAATCATCACTTTGCTAAACATCAGCGCTATCTACGTAGTTCTGACATTAAGCAGTTTGAGCAAGCTTATGCAGCCAGTTTAGCGCTGTTCTCATTAGAGCCGCATTTCTCTTCCCTTGGTTTTGCAACCGACAAACTTAACTGCCGCTTAGCTAAATTTATTAAGCAGCCGCAACTATTCGCCGATAAATATAACCAGTGGTGGCAAACGCAGCAGTTATCTGCTCATGCCGGATTATTCGACTCTCTTGAAGCGCACCCATTAACTGAGCTGCAGCGCCAGGCCTGCGTGATTGATGAAAACAATACCTTGGTCATAGCAGGCGCTGGTACCGGTAAAACCAGTACTATGGCAGCAAAGGCTGCTTATTTAGTTAAACAAGGGTTAGCCAAGCCTGAAGAAATTTTAATGCTGGCATACGGTAAGGATGCCCGAGTTGAACTAGAACAGCGGACTAAAGCGGTATTTGAGCAGCTTTTTGAAACACGACCCACAAACGGACATGACTGTGGTGTAAAAGATATTGCTGTAAAAGACGGCGGTATAAAAATTAGTACTTTTCACGCTATCGGCAAAGAGATTATTGAGTACTTCTCTGATGGCATAGCGACAAATACCGCATATCAGCCTCTACGAATATCCGTGCTTGCCAGTGATGAGAAACAGTTTACCCAATTTATCGCTCAGCAGATTGATAGTATTGTTACCGATCCTGCAATGGCTGATCCCGTCGCCGAGTATTTTGGGCGCTTTTTGTATCCGCAGGTTAATGAACTGGCTTTTAAGTCGGAAGGTCAATACCGAGCTTACCTTAAAAATAACGATATAAGAGCGCTTTCAGGTGATTTGGTTAAAAGCTTTCAAGAGCTTAAGATCTGTAATTACCTCTACACCCACGGCATTGAGTTTGAATATGAGCCTAACTACCGCGGTTCTGCGAACGTCAAATCCAGCGCCAGTGTTAGTGCCCGTGAGCCCGGAAAGGGCGCTTATCAACCCGATTTTTATATTCCTAAACTTGATGCGTATCTAGAGCACTTTGGCATCGATAAAAAGGGCAATACTCGCCCTGATATTGATAAAGCGGCATATAACCAAAGTCGTGAATGGAAGATTGCGCTACATCAAGAGCAAGGCACTTGTTTACTGCAAACGTTTAGTTGGCAGGCCAATATCGTCGAGCTAGAGAAAAGCCTTGAAGCACAGTTATGTAAGCGATGTGATGAGCTTGGACTCCCCCAAAGTGAGTTATTTAAGCCAATTGCCCCGCAAGCGGTATTTGAGCAAGTTAAGGCATTGGGTGTTTATCGTAATGTAAGCCGCTTGATGGCAAGCTTTGTGGGTTTGTTTAAATCATCGGGATTAACCCTTGCTAAGTTGAATACGCTAAAATTAAAGCTGACTGATGTTCAAGTCAGTGATGACGATGACAAAAAGCCTGCCGTTAGCGCTAAGGCTGCAGCTAAACAAATCAATCTATATAACCAGCTGAGATGGAAGGCATTCTTACACTTGTTTAGTTGGGTTATTGACCGCTATGAGGCTTATCTGGAGGAGAATAACACCATTGATTTCTCGGACATGATCACCAAAGCGCTGACTATAACTAAAAGTAAGGCGTTTCATCAAAAAACGGGTAATCGTTTTCGTTATAAATACATCATGGTTGATGAGTTTCAAGATATTTCAAGTGAACGTGCACAACTGGTAAAGGCATTGCGAGATGCAAATCCAAATTGTGCACTGTTTTGTGTAGGTGATGATTGGCAGGCCATTTACCGATTCGCTGGCAGTGATCTTAACTTAACCACGGAGTTTGAACGTACATTTGGCACCACGCAAACCGTTACCCTAGATAAAACCTTTAGATTTAATGACCAGATTGAAAAGGTCGCGTCTCGGTTTATTCAGGCTAACCCTGCACAGTTAGCCAAACAGCTTACCACCCATAGTAAGAGTGATAACCCTCAAGTGTGTTTGCTTATTGAAACTAAGCAAGCGGCATTGGAGCAGGCTTTTGCAAGCATTGTTGTCCAGAGTAACAATCGCCAAGTTAGCGTTATGCTGATAAGTCGTTTTAAAAGTAGTTTGAATGACTTAAGTGTTTGGCGTCAGCGTTATCCGCAATTAGCCATTTCAGGCATGTCTGCTCATGCATCTAAAGGTAAGCAAGCTGACTTTGTGATAGTGCTGGATGTGAACGATGACAAATATGGCTTCCCTAGCAAGATAGCTAATGACCTGATTTTAGACGTATTGCTACCTAAGCTGGACTCATTTAAAGACACCGAAGAACGGCGCTTATTTTATGTCGCGTTATCTCGTGCTAAGCAAACGGTATTTGTGCAAGCGGAATTGGGTAAAGAATCCAGCTTTGTTAAGGAGTTACGCAGTTATGGCGACGATGTTCTGCTTCACTTGAGTGAACTCGCTGACTTGTATCATGACTCAGCGTCTTGTCCTGAATGTAATGACGGCAGGCTTATCCCGCGGCAAGGGCCATATGGTCTGTTTTATACCTGCTCACTAGGCAAGGATTATTGCGATACTAAGTTAGACGCTTGTCCAGCATGCAATAGCGGCCCTATGTTAGCTAATCAGACTTATTATGTTTGTGGCTCTGCAAATTGCGGGCATCAACAGCAAATTTGTCCTCAGTGTTTAGCGGGTAAACTTGTGCAGCGCACTAATGCTAAAAGTGGAAAACTATTTTTAGCTTGTAGTCGGGGTAAAAGGGGCGATGCGACTCGTTGTAAGTACACCTGTGATCTCGCCAGTGATAAACAGAGTACGGCAGCCTAAAGAGTTATTTTTATTTTAGGTGAATAATATTGATGCAAATTATTAATCCCTGCCATCAGCTAAAGTGACCTTTTACCTCAATGCTGTGTAAGTTATTTGAATTTAGGTTGAACTAATTTGATGGGAGTAATGGCTTGTTTTAGATTTTTTAAGTGTGATGCAATTTTAAATAATTGTTACTGTTTATAGCTAAAAACATTGTAATTGATTGAGAAGGCGGCTAAAAATACATCTTACATTCGTGGCTACAACCAGACCCTTAATTAGACTTTTTATTTGAATAGGGGGCTAGCCTCTGCCAGCTATCGATTATAAAGGCGGTTTTAATGTCTCATTCGAATTCTTCAAAAAATAAATTCATATTGCATTCCAGTTATCCACCATCTGGCGACCAGCCAGAAGCTATTGCTCGCCTGATTGACGGAATTGAGCAAGGCGCCACTCATCAAACCTTAAAAGGCGTTACTGGCTCTGGCAAAACCTTTACGGTCGCCAACATTATTCACCGCCTCAAACGACCAACAATTATTCTAGCACATAACAAAATGCTGGCGGCTCAGTTATATAGTGAGATGAAGCAATTTTTTCCCGAAAATGCAGTGGAGTTTTTTGTCTCTTATTATGATTACTACCAACCGGAGGTTTATCTTCCTGGCAGTGACCGTTTTATTCGTAAAGACTCTGCTATTAATGAGCAACTTGAACGCCTTCGCTTATCGACCACTAAAGCCCTAATTGAACGCCGAGATGTAATTGTCGTTGCTTCGGTGTCTTCTGTATATGGCTTAGGAGATCCTGAGGCGTATCGGTCGTTACAAGTTCACTTGCAGTTAGGTCAAGAGGTTGATGTTGAGCTTTTAATCTCACAACTTGAGCGCCTGCAGTACAGTCGTTGTACACGCACCATCAAGCGAGCCACTTTTTTAGTGCGTGACCAAGCGATAGATATTTTTCCGGCGGATTCAGAACATAGGTCGCTCACTGTCGAGTTTTCTGGCACCCATATCGCCAAGCTTTATTGGGTAGATGCAATTAGCGGTGACAAGCTTGATGATATTGAACAATATCTGGTATCGCCAAAAACATTGTATTCAGTATCGATAGAGCAGGTTGAATTAGCATGTAAGCAAATCATGGCTGACATGGAGCGCCAAGTAGAGCAACTTAACAGTGAAAATAGATTCACAGAGGCGGCACGTTTATATGAAAGAACGTTGGCTGATGTAGAGCAGTTAACGACTCAAGGTTATTGCTCCGGTATTGAAAATTATGGGTCCTATCTTAATCAACGAGATCCTAGTTTACCGCCAACGACATTATTCGATTATCTGCCTAAAGACGGCTTATTGTTTATTGATGAATCCCATGTGATGATCCCGCAGATCTCGGCTATGTATAAGAGCGATCAGAGCCGTAAGAGCACGCTTATCGATTTTGGTTTTCGCTTACCGTCTGCCAAAAACAATCGCCCTTTGAGTTTTGCTGAATTTGAAGGGATCAAACCACAAACCATATTCGTATCTGCAACACCCGGTCACTATGAGCTTGAAAAATCACAGTCGCGGGTGTTTAAGCAAATTATTCGCCCAACCGGTTTACTGGATCCAGAAATTGAAATTAGGCCATCAGCTAACAGTATTGAAGATCTATTTCATGAGATTAAGCTCAGAAACCAGCGTAACGAAAGAACCTTGATTACGACATTAACCAAGAAAAGCGCGGAGAACTTAAATAATCATTTGGCTGCCAAAGGAATTAAAGTCAGCTATTTGCACTCCGATGTGAAAACGCACGATCGAATTGAGACGGTAAACGCGCTTCGCGCTGGTACTTATGATGTATTGATTGGGATTAACTTATTAAGAGAGGGATTAGATATTCCCGAAGCGTCACTTGTGGCGGTACTTGATGCCGATCACGCAGGGTTTTTACGCTCAGAACAAGCCTTGATTCAAATTATCGGTAGAGCTGCTCGTAATCAACATGGTAAGGCGATTTTGTACGCAGATAAGATGACTCCTGCGATGAAAAGAGCCATAGATGATTCAGAAAATCGCCGAGCAGAACAAATTGAGTACAACCGCTTAAATTCAATTGTACCTAGCTCATCGGGGCGTAAGCTTGAGAAGACACAAACCGATGGTCAACCAAGTCTTGAGGTCATTACAAGAGCCCAAGACAGAGTCGGTTTTTGTGAAAGTTTGGCTGAGCTTTGCCAATTAATTACCGATAAAGAGAAAGAATTAATAAGCCTGGTAGATTCATCAAATCTAGAGGATGCTAAACGAGTACGAGAACAGTTAGTGCTGCTTTATCGTCAGTTTATTTATATGTAGAGCAGGTGTTTTAAGTGATAATACTTCATCAAGAATTTTAATCTTTTAGAATAATTGATGGGTTAGTTGAGATTTTCGCTATAAAAATCAATATTATTCAAATATATTAAGACATTGAGGTGAGTTTGTATAAATTGCCTCTGTGTCTTTTTATTGTTGGATGGTACGGTTCTATAGGGAGATTACTAATCTTGAGCTATCAAGTCACAATTGTATTGTTTACAAGCACACTGGCCGCGGCAAGTATACAGGCTAAAGAGGCAGGTCACTTAAGTAAGGAAGTCACAGGTGTTGCAGGCTTGGTTCCAGAACAAGATCTCTATAGTTTGAAAGTGTTTGACAATAATTTCATATAACCTGTTTACCAAACTCAATCTGCGAATCAAGCTTACTACGCGCCGCAAAACCCTAATAAGGGTAAGATCAGCGAAACTAATATACAATTTCAGTTCAGTTTAAAATATGGCATTGCTAGAAACTTGTTTACCGACAATGACGGTTTTTACGTCGCCTATAGTCAAATATCAAATTGGCAGGCTTATGATGATTCTGCTTATTTTCGCGACTCACAATATCAGCCGCAGGTGCTTTGGTTTTGGCAACACGCTGATGAGAAAGCCACCTGGCAGAGTACCAGTATTGGTTTTGAGCATCAGTCTAACGGTAAAGGCGGCATTTATGAGCGTAGTTGGAATCGTGCTTATGCCGAATTATCACTCGCATTTGATGAGATAGAACTCAGCTTTAAACCATGGATAAGTTTAAGCACCGATTACAACCAAGATATAGATGATTATATGGGCTACGGCGCGATCAAAGCCGATTGGTATATTGGTGAGCATCAGCTTAGTGTAACTGTGCGTAACTTGTTAGAGAGTGGCTTTTCTAATGGCTATGAGGAACTCAGTTGGCGGTTTCCCATTTATAAAGGATTGAAAGGTTATTTAAAAGTGCAAAGTGGTTATGGGTTAACGATTTCCGACTACAATCATTTTGATAATGCTGTAGGACTTGGTATCGCGTTTTAAGAACACATAAGAATATGCAGAATATTTATTTAGGCAGTAAAAATGAACGAATTTTCTAGTTGGCTAGAGTCTAAAAAACTTAAGCAGCAGATCACTAACCCTAATATTGAAGTGGGTGAATACTCTTATTATTCCGGGTTTTATCATGGCAAGTCTTTTGAAGAGCAATCTGTTCGCTACCTTCTCGGAGACAGCTCGACCATAGATGTATGGGAAGCGGGCGTTTTTGGCGAAGTCGATAAGCTGATTATTGGTAAATTCTGCTCAATCGCCTCGGGCGCTTGCTTTATGCTTGCAGGCAATCAAGGTCACCGCATGGACTGGATCTCTACTTATCCATTTTCGCCTGAGGAGTTTGGCGACCACGTTAAGAGCGGCTTTGAGCGAGCAGGCAATACGGTGATTGGAAATGATGTATGGATTGGCTCTGAGGCGATGATTATGCCGGGCGTTACCATTGGCGATGGCGCTGTGATTGGTTCAAGAGCTGTGATCACTAAAGATGTCGCACCTTATAGCGTGGTGGTGGGCAATAATAAATTGGTTAAGCAGCGTTTCGATGATGCAGCGGTTGCCCAGTTGCTCACCATGAAATGGTGGGATTGGCCGCTTGAAAAGTTGAAAGGGGCGATGCCATTAATGTGTAGTGCTGATATAGAAGGCTTATATCAATATCATTTAGCCAATAAATAGCTTTAGTTCTGTTATAAACCGCTCAACTTTTGTAAAGCACTATGTATTAACGTACTAAAAGTATTGCTTTAAAAATGCTAAGTACAACTGTTCTAAGTGTAGCTCTAAGTTTTAATTTAAGTGCAGCAGTACAAACAAAAATGGCGCTCACCATTAAGGTAGCGCCATCTTTTGATTAAGCGTAAGTTACTTCTTTGCTTCGTTCTCTGCTTGGCTTGCCATGTACTCGTTGAAAGTACCTTGGAAGTTAACCAGTTTTTTGTCTTTTACGTCGATGATGCGTGTAGCGAGTGATGATACAAACTCACGGTCATGGCTCACGAAAACCAATGTGCCTTGGTACACTTTAAGCGCATTGTTTAGTGCTTCAATGGCCTCCATATCCATGTGGTTCGTTGGCTCATCCATAACAAGTACGTTGATGTCCATCATCATTAACTTGCCGAATAACAGGCGGTTTTTCTCACCACCAGAACAGTTACGCGCTTTTTTGTTGATGTCATCTTCAGTAAACAACAAACGGCCAAGCATGCCACGTACCATTAGGTCGTTATGCTTTGGTAAGCGCCACTGTGACATCCAATCAAATAGCGTCATATCATTATCAAAGTCTTTGCTGCTGTCCTGTGGGCAATAGCCGATAGACGCGTTTTCAGACCATTTGATTATACCTTGCTTGTTTTGTAATTCATTTACCAAACAACGTAAGAAGGTTGATTTACCCACACCGTTCTCACCAATAACAGCAAGTTTTGCACCTGCCTCAAGGATCAATTCACCGCCTTCAAACAGCATTTCGCCATCAAAACCGTGACCTACATCTTCAAGGATAAGCGCCTGACGATGCATCTTTTTACCGTCTTCGAAGCGCAAAGATGGCGTCATACGGCTTGAGGATTTAACTTCATCAAGGCTAATTTTTTCAAGCTTCTTAGCGCGTGAACTTGCTTGTTTCGCTTTAGATGCGTTTGCACCGAAGCGGTTAACGAAGTCTTGTAGTTCAGTCATTTCAGCGCTTTTCTTAGCGTTACCCGCTAATAGTTGCTCTTGTATCAGTGCAGACGCTTCCATAAAGTATTCGTAGTTACCTGGATAAATACGTAGCTCACCGTAGTCGATATCCGCCATATGGGTACATACAGTGTTTAGGAAGTGCCTATCGTGCGAAATGATGATCATGGTGCACTTGCGCTTATTAAGCTCTTCAGCCAACCAATTAATGGTGTGAATGTCCAAGTTGTTGGTAGGTTCGTCAAGTAGCAGGATATCAGGGTTTGAGAATAATGCTTGCGCTAAAAGTACCCGCAGCTTTTTACCTGGAGCCACTTGGTTCATTAGGCCAAAATGCAACTCTTCTTCAATGCCCGCTTCAAGCAGGATTTCACCAGCACGGCTTTCAGCGCTATAGCCGTCCATTTCAGCAAACTCGCTTTCTAGTTCGCCAACGTACATGCCGTCTTCTTCACTCATTTCTGGTAGTGAATAGATGCGCTCACGCTCTTGCTTAACTTCCCACAGTCTTGCATCTCCTTGAATTACCGCGTCAATGACGCTGAATTCTTCAAATGCAAACTGGTTTTGGCTCAAAGTACCGACTTTTTGACCTGGAGTAATTGAAACGTTACCTGACGTAGGAGCAAGCTCACCACTTAAGATCTTCATGAAGGTGGATTTACCACAACCATTTGCGCCGATTAAGCCGTAGCGATTGCCGTTACCGAATTTAGCGGAAATGTTTTCGAATAATGGCTCTGGGCCAAACTGCATCGTGATGTTTGCGGTAGAAATCAAAAGAGTATCCTGAGTGAATAATATAAAGTGAAAGCCAAAGACGCTAACAGGTTAGCAAGGCTAATCCTGTTCGAGAGGCAAAACAGCCGCGGATTATACAGAGGTAGGTGCTTAGATGTCGAGCAATCATGTATTGCAAAGTCTGATATTTATAGTGTTTGAGCTGGCTTTTGCCAATAAATGCGCTCGGAGTACGAATTGATTGGGTGATAAGGGCTTTTTCTTGTTATTATTAAGACATTGTTTTGACCAGCGCTATGAGTGGTCTTCAGTATTTATTAAATGGTTATCATTATAATAGGTGCTTGCGCTTTACATATTACCTGCGACATTTGGACACCCCATGATTGAACATCAACAGAACAACCCGCTTCACGGCTTAAAACTTGAAACCATGCTAACTGAGCTTGTGAAGTTTTATGACTATAAAGTACTTTACGCTGCCCTTAGATTGGCATGCTTTAATTTAAATCCAAATATGGATGCATGTGTAAAGTTTTTGAAAAAGACTGAGTGGGCGCGGGAACGTGTAGAAGCGTTTTACCTGTATCGTTTTAAGCGCATGCCAAAAGGCAATGAAGACCAAATGGCACTTAAACCACGCGAGCGTGGTTATGCTGACGGTATTGTGCCGCGTAAACCTGAAAAGTTAACTGTGGAGTTGGTTGCAGAAATGCGCACTAAAGCCATGGAAAACTATAAAGAAATGAAGAAAAACGGGTCGCGTCCACGTTTCGGTAAAGACAAACCTAAAGCTCAAGATTCTTATGCACAAAACCGCCGAAGTGGCGCTAAGCGCCCACCTGCGTCACAAGACCCTACTAACCCTTGGGGTAAGTGATCTGCATTTAATACAATTATTGTAATTTGTCGATAGAAGGACCTGTAAGGTCCTTTTTTATTTGCTCCATTCTTTCAAGTTAACACATGCATCAGGTGCATAGTGCAGATTCTATTTATTCATTTGTTTCATGGCAGACTAATCAGTAGTATGCGCCTCCTTTTTAAGTAACCTTGTAAAATGATGCGATCTCAATCTATCTCTGCTCAGCTGCTACGTATGACCGCGGTACTAGGACTAACTTTAATTTTAATCAATCACTTCCCCCCTTTACTTAATGCTTTTAGCGACAATGGTGCAGAAGTTGGCTGCCACCAAATGCCTAAAAGTGATAAAACACCAAAGATGTTAGAAAATGGAGCGTTAAACTGATGAGTATTTTTCGTTTTCCATTATTAGTGTGGCTTGGCATCGGTATACTTATTATCAGCCTTGGGATCCGCCAATCTTTTGGGATCTTTATGATGCCAATATCGATGACGTTTGATTCAGGTCGTGAGTTCTTTAGCTTTGCTATTGCGTTACAAAATTTGCTTTTTGGTGTGTTTCAGCCTTTTGTCGGGATGGCCGCTGACAGACTAGGCTCGAAGAAAATAATAATGGCTGGGGCGCTTACTTATGGTTTAGGTTTATTGCTGACTTCTATATCAACTAATAGTGAGATGTTCTACTTCTCTATCAGTATGCTGATTGGCTTAGGCTTAAGTGCCACAAGTTATGTGGTTGTATTAGGCGCCGTTGCTAAGGTTGTACCTGCGGAGCATACCGCTAAAGCATTTGGGTTAACCACGGCGGCTGGATCATTTGGCATGTTCGCGGTCATCCCTGGGGCGCAAAGCTTATTAACACACTTTGATTGGCAAACGGCTTTGCAAGTTTTTGCGCTTCTTTGCTGCATTATGTTTGCGTTTGCCTCTTTTATGAAAACCACTAAGAGCGAGAGCAATAGTAAAGAGCTAGCCGATGAGCAGACGCTGGGGCAGGCTTTAAGGCAAGCAGCCACTAATCGTAACTATTGGTTAATCCATATGGGGTTCTTTGTATGTGGTTTTCACGTTATGTTTATTGCCACACATCTACCTAGCTATCTTGCTGATAAGCACTTAGATGCTTCTACTGCAGCACTAGCCTTGGCCTATGTTGGTATATTTAATATATTTGGCTCTTATTTTTGGGGCGTAATGGGTGACAGGTTTAGCAAGCGATATGTCATGAGTGCGCTTTACTTCGTAAGAACGGCAGTTATTGCTGCGTTTGTGACTTTGCCTGTGACCGACAACACTGCTGCATTGTTTGGTGCTGCAATTGGTTTTTGTTGGTTAGGGACTGTACCTCTCACATCTGGTCTAGTAAGGCAGATCTTTGGTGCTCGTTATCTTTCGACTCTATATGGTTTAGTATTCTTTACTCATCAAGTGGGCAGTTTCTTAGGCGCTTGGGTCGGTGGTCGTATTTATGACTATTATGGAAGTTACGAGCCAATTTGGTGGAGCACGGTAGTGTTAGCTTTTATTGCTGCACTAATGCACTTACCAATAGATGAGCGACCAATAGCAACTCAGGTTAAGCCTGAGCTTAGTTATTAATAGTAGAATAGGGCTATAATTTAGAAGATTAATCTCGACTTCTAGTGAGCACTTTAATATAAGTAAAAATCTAAGCTCTTTGAAAAACCACCAGTCGGTGGTTTTTTGCTATTTACTAAGTCGTCGTTTCACTTGATTTAGAGTTAGGGTGGCAACAGTTGCTTATAGATAGCTCTGCAAAGATGCAAAGTTCGACTTTAGCTATATATCTTTCTCATTTAGGTCATGATTGCGGTACTTTTACTTCGTTCTACTGAAATAATGAGAATACCGCTTTAAAAATCGAACGATATAAGCTTATAAATTGGCCTTAAACATTCTCGTTTGTAATTGTTTTACTTAAAAAATGCCAAAATAGCTTAAAGCACACCCAAGTTGGCCAGCAATTCACCGCTTAGCAGCTATTTGTGTTTTTTTACTTGCAACAATCACGCTATAGCCATACTATAGCGCTCGTTCCAAGGCAATAGCCAAACGAACGGTAAGAATACAGTCGCGGGATGGAGCAGTTTGGTAGCTCGTCGGGCTCATAACCCGAAGGTCGTTGGTTCAAATCCAGCTCCCGCAACCAGTTTCTTAAGCAGTACAACCGTAGCTCAGTTGGTTAGAGCACTACCTTGACATGGTAGGGGTCGGTGGTTCGAATCCACTCGGTTGTACCAATTCTTTTATAGCAGAATTAAAACATCTATTACCCTGTCGCGGGATGGAGCAGTTTGGTAGCTCGTCGGGCTCATAACCCGAAGGTCGTTGGTTCAAATCCAGCTCCCGCAACCAATACAACCGTAGCTCAGTTGGTTAGAGCACTACCTTGACATGGTAGGGGTCGGTGGTTCGAATCCACTCGGTTGTACCAATTCTTTTGTAGAAGAATCCAAAAATCTATTATTTAGCACTGGTTTGAGAAGCAACGTTAGCTACTCGAGCTTAGTTGTTATTGCGGACGCGGAATGGAGCAGTGTAAAAGCTACTCGGGCTCAACTCTTTGTAAAAGCTAGGCGAAGGTCGTTGCAGAGTTTTTGTAGAAAGTA
>NZ_JAKILT010000040.1 GCF_023283535.1 Shewanella sairae
GAATGAAAACCCCAAACGAGGTGCATGAAAAAGCCAGTTGGGAGTACCAACTGGCTTAATAAAAACCGTCAACCTATTTTAGGACTAGACACAGGCTGTTTAGCTGATATTTTGTACTTGTGATGCCAATAGCCAAATAGCTAAAACAAAGAAGATCATACCCATAAATTTGTTTTGATAGGTTCTAAACTTTTCATTTTTCAGTAGTGGTTTTCCTACTGTTCCAACCAATGCCACTAGCAATAAATTAAATAATAAGCCCATTACGTTTAACAATAAACCAAGTGCCAGCATTTGTTCACCAGAGCTGGCTGTGAGCTGAGTTGAAACAAACTGAGGTAAAAATAATACGAAGAATATTAACGCCTTTGGATTAAGTAAATTGCTAAATACGGCACGTCGATACAATAGTTTAGCGAGGTTTTTTTGTTGGGCTATTTCAGGCGCCTCAGCAGCAGAGCTGCGTATACAATCCCACCCCATTTTTAGCAGATAGGCACCACCTAAAATACGTAGTACTTCTAACGCCATTGGGTTCATTGCAATTATGGCTGAAACACCCATTGCTGCTAATAAGGTTAATATTAGCCCTGAAGTTGCATTACCAAAACTGGCATAGACACCGACTCTTTTACCGTAGCTCAAGCTTGAACTAGCGATTAACAGCATATCAGGGCCAGGGATAAGTAGCAGGGCAATAACAGTGGTTAAGTATAGAGGTAATAAAGCTGAGTCGATCATCATAAAATGCAGTGCGGAAGCAGGCTTTGAATAAACAAGGCGCGGATTCTACATTGATCGAACTGGAATGAAAGTGATACAGCTTGTAAAAGTTATCATCTAATTGGCAGTCTTTGTTTACGCTTACTAAAGGCTGGTTATAGATAGATAAAATATACTAAGAATAGGCCATTAACTCTTTCGATTCTTCTTGAAAGTTAATGGGTTTGCGTATCAATCTATGTCATTCTTTTGTATGATTTAAAGCCATATTTCATAATGTATACGATAAGTAGATTGAAGATGTATATACAAAAAAATGGTTTCACATTAATTGAGTTAGTCGTTGTGATTATTGTTTTGGGCATCCTTAGTGTGATGGCCGTTCCTAAGTTTATTGCTCTCCAATCTGATTCGCGTATAGCTTCTTTAGAGGGTTTAAAATCCCAGATGCATGGTGCGATGAGCGTGCTTTACCCTAAATCAGTATTACAGGGATTAGCGAGCCTACCTAAACCCGACAAAGATAATGGTGAGGAAAACTTCATTGTAATTGATGGGGTCAAGATCGACTTAGTTTATGGCTATCCTGCTGCAGATGCTGCTAACAGTTGGAGCAAGTTGATTATGGCTAAATTTGAGGACTCGCAATTTTACCCAGAACGTCCTGCTGATTGGTACTTCCAGAATAATGGTCCAACTGATGGCTTTATTCGCTTTATGACTCAGTCAAAAAAGTTTACTGGGGATGAGTGTTATCTTAAGTACACCGAGGCTCAGAGTCCGACTGTTATGCCTGTTTTTGAAATCATAGATTTAGGCTGTTAATTTGTAGCTCTTGGTTGTCGTGAAAGCGAGAGTCTTTTTTATGATTACTCTTTATGGTTTTGATAAATAATGGCTTTTTGTTTTACTATAAGCATGAGTAACAAAAGGTTTCACGTGGAACTAATCATTTTTTTTAAACATACTGATAAATTTTCTTCATTTTTGGGTTTTAGTAAGTCGATCTATTCACTCAAATGAAATATTTAATTCAAGTTAATGTTTAGTCAGTTTAACTGTAGATTACAGCAGGTTATTTTTGTTGATAAATGTCGGTCATTTATTTGTTCGATCTTTTACTATTTTTCCTGAGTATAACTTCTCAAAAAAGATCTTTTTTTTACTATCAAATAGATATAACGAGGATAGATCTGGTTATATATACTCCTTAATAAACAGCAGGTTAAGCTGTACATTTACGTGAGTTATAGATCTATCCACAGATCAGCTTAGCTTGTTGATATCTCTGTTGATACTTATCTGGGCTTTGGTGAACTCGATCATTTTTTTATGGTATGGATCATAATTGATCGTACTAATATAAAAGATCGCTATTTAGTGAAACAAAAAAGCCACAGTCGCTAACGCTACTGTGGCTTATTATTAGGCTATAAAATGCTAGTTTGGTTTATTTAACGCTATTTACCGATACAGAATGAACTAAAGATTTTACCGAGTAGATCGTCTGAGGTGAATTTACCAGTGATTTCAGATAGTGCCATTTGGCACATGCGCAACTCTTCAGCCAGTAATTCACCTGCTTGGTACACTTCTAATTGCTCTTTACCTAACATTAAGTGGCTACTTGCTAAGTCGAGTGCTTCTAAGTGACGACGGCGGGCAATAAATCCACCTTCAAGATTGCTCTGGTAGCCCATTAGTGACTTTAAGTGTTGTTTTAGATCTTCTACACCTAAACCTGTCTTAGCAGATATACGATAAATGTTATGACCAATCTCTTCGGTAACGGCAAGATCTTCACCGGTTAGATCGGCTTTGTTGCGTACTACGGTTACACCTAAATTGCTGGGGAGACGATCAATAAAGTCTGGCCAAATTGCGCGTGGATCAACATCACTTGTGGTTGTACCATCAACCATGAATAATACGCGATCAGCGGTTTTTATTTCGTCCCAAGCACGCTCAATACCAATTTTTTCAACCGTGTCTGTTGTATCACGCAAACCAGCTGTATCGATAATATGCAGCGGCATACCATCTAAATGGATATGTTCACGTAATACATCACGTGTAGTACCGGCTATTTCGGTCACAATGGCAGATTCTTTACCTGCTAGGGCATTGAGCAAGCTCGACTTACCCGCATTAGGGCGGCCAGCAATAACGACTTTCATACCTTCGCGGATGATTGAGCCTTGCTTAGCACTTGCTTGTACACCGTCTAGCTGTCCGATAATGCCGTTAAGAGAAGCGGCAATTTTACCATCTGATAAGAAATCGACTTCTTCATCTGGAAAATCAATCGCTGCTTCAACGTATAGGCGAAGATTAGTGACCTTTTCAACTAGGTCATGTACTTGAGTTGAGAATTCACCCTGAAGCGAGTTCAATGCGCTTTTAGCGGCTTGTTCACTGGTCGCATCAATCAGGTCGGCAATGGCTTCTGCTTGGGTTAAATCAAGCTTGTCGTTCATAAAGGCTTGTTCACTGAATTCACCAGGCTTGGCAATACGCAGTCCATCGACTTCCATTACACGTTTGATCAGCATATCAAGCACTATTTGGCCGCCGTGACCTTGAAGCTCTAATACGTCTTCACCAGTAAATGAATTTGGACCCTTAAAGAACAGCGCAATACCTTGGTCAATAACCTCGCCATCATGATCTTTAAAGTCACAGTAATCTGCATAACGAGTTTTAGGAATATGCCCTAATACGGCCATAGCAACATTACTGGCTAGGTCGCCTGATACGCGAATAATACCTACGCCACCACGCCCTGGAGCGGTCGCTTGTGCCACGATAGTATCTGTAGTCATTACTGTGTTTCCTAATCTGATTTTCAGCGGGTTAAAAATATTGTCTCTACATAGAAAGCAAAAAAGCGGTCAATACTCAGTATTGACCGCTTTTTGTTAGTCTGAGCTAAAGGTTATTTTAACCCTTTTTTCTCTAGACCAGCATAGATAATTTTCTGCTGGGTAATCGCCACTAAGTTACCTACCAACCAGTATAGAACCAGACCTGCTGGGAACCATAGGAAGAATACGGTAAAGATTACTGGCATCCACTGCATCATCTTAACTTGCATAGGGTCCATCGTCGGTGCCATTGGCTGCATTTTCTGCATAATGAACATCGAGATACCCATTAGAATTGGCAATACATAGTAAGGATCTTGTACTGACAAGTCAGTAATCCAAAGCATGAATGGCGCATGACGTAATTCAACGCTTTCTAGTAGTACCCAGTAAAGTGCGATGAAGATTGGCATCTGTAGCAAGATTGGAAGACAGCCACCCATAGGGTTAACTTTTTCTTTCTTGTACAGCTCCATCATAGCTTGACCCATCTTCTGACGGTCGTCACCAAAGCGTTCTTTCAGCTCAGCTAGTTTAGGCTGTAGATTACGCATTTTCGCCATAGAGGTGTATTGCGCTTTCGTTAGCGGATATAGCAAACCACGAACTGTTAGGGTGATTAGAATAATTGCGATACCCCAGTTACCAACGATTGATTGGAAGAACATCAATAGTTTGTAAATTGGTACTGCTAGCCACCATAGGAAACCGTAATCAACTACTAGATTCAAAGAATCTGATAGTGCTGAAAGTGCTTCTTGATCTTTAGGACCAACATAGAATTCAGCTTTAATGCTTTGCTCGCTACCAGGTGCGATATCGTATAGTGCACCACGGAAACCGATATTTGCTAGACCACCAGCGCTAACGCTAGAGAAGATAATGTTCTTATCATTTGCTGGTGGAACCCATGCCGATACAAAGTAATGCTGAAGCATAGCAACCCAACCGCCAAGTGTAGACTTGTCTAGGTTCTTATCTGCCATGTCATCAAAGCTATATTTCTCATAGCGAGTATCTGCTGTTGAGAAAGCTGCACCACGATAAGTCGGCATCATCATGCTGCTTTCACTTTCTTTGATGCTGTGCTTAATTTGGCCATACATTTGCACTTGCAGTTGTGCATCTGATGTATTGTTGATTTGGTAATCAACTGCGATATTGTATTTACCGCGAGTGAATACAAATACTTTAGTGTAAGTTACACCCTTGTCGCTTACATAAGTTAGTGGCACGTTGAGTGTGTCTTGGCCATCAGCCAATTTATACTCGCGTGATGCACTGTCAAAGTGAGCACGACCTTTAACGCTACTATCGATGCCATCACGACCAATAAGACCACTTTGGGCGATATAGTAGATATCGTTAGTTTGTTCTAGTAGAACGAATGGGTCAGTTCCATTTTCTTCAAGTTTATGAGCAAGAAGCGCAGAATAAACGATGTCACCGCCAACTGGATCAATTTTGATTTCAAGTTGGTCAGTGAATACGGTGATCAGTTCTTTTGATGCGCTAACCGTTTCCGGTACAGCAGAATCGGCATCAGGTACGTCTGAACTATGAGCGTCAGCAACCGTTGAAGCAGGAATTGAAGATTGAGTTTGAGCTGCTACCGGTTGAGGAGCTTGATCTGCTTGCCACTGTTGCCACAGTAGGAAGCTGACAAACAGCAAACCGATCAGCAATATATTGCGTTGAGATTCCATAACCTATTTATCGCACCTATGTTTTTTGTTAGGGACGGGGTCTTCACCGCCCGGATGTAAAGGGTGACATCTTAATATGCGTTTACCTGCAAACCAACACCCTTTCACCACTCCATGCAATCGAATTGCTTCGATTGCGTAATGTGAACACGTTGGATTGAACCTACAACGAGGCCCCAGCATGGGGCTTATGAGTAGTTGGTAACCACGAATAATCGTAGTCGCTAGCCATTGTAACGGCGAGAGAGTTTTCGCCATAGCTTTTCTACTAAGTTTTTGAGTTCTGCGTTTTCCATATCAAGTACGCCATTTCTCACAAGCACCACAATATCCACAGCGGGTAGATCATGCTGGTGTAAACGGAAATTATCTCTAATTATGCGTTTAATACGGTTACGTTGGTTTGCTTTTTTGACATAACGCTTAGCAACAGTTAGTCCTAAACGAGGATGTTGTTCAGAATTAGGAATTGCAAGTAGTGTTATTTCAGCGGAGGACGCTTTGATAGGTTTGGTAAATACAGATTTAAATTGCGCGGGAGTTAACAAACGTAACTCCCGCGTAAAGGTATAGCTAGTCACTTGCATTTCTACGATTACGCAGAAAGACGAGCGCGACCTTTAGCACGGCGACGTGCGATGACCTTACGGCCACCTACTGTAGCCATACGAGCGCGGAAGCCGTGAGAACGCTTGCGCTTCAGGTTGCTAGGTTGAAAAGTACGTTTACTCATTATGGCAATCCGTCTTTGTTAGGTTAATAATCCTTAAATTCTATAAAATAGAACTAAGGGCAAAAAAGAGGCCGAATTGTAATCACTTTAGTTATGCACGTCAACTACGAATAAGCACAAGTGGTTAAATATTGGTTACTCTAAGAATATTTCGATAGTTTTGCTCTACAAGAATATGTGGATAACTCTGTGAGTAGACACTACATCTTGTGGTTTTACAGATCAAAACGCTGATCGAAAGTCATTTATTATAGATCGATCTGGATCGCTTTATAAAGCTGGATTTGCAGCTTTGCTAATATTTTTTGATCGCCAAGGATCTTTTTGGATCGAGATATTCAAGATTAGATGATCTATCTGGGGATAAATCTATTTAAAGGATAGCGATCAGCGTGATCTCATTATAGAATAGGCCTCTTTTGTATGATCTTTTGGGGATAACTCGTGGCGGTTTCACTTTGGCAACAATGTATCGCAAGGCTGCAAGATGAGCTTTCTGCTCAACAATTCAGTATGTGGATAAGACCGTTACAAGCAGAAATGGAAGGCGATACGCTCGTCATCTATGCGCCTAATCGTTTTGTTTTGGATTGGGTTAGGGATAAATACCTAAATATCATCAACCAATTTTTTACTGAACAAATGGGTAACGATGCGCCGAATTTGCGTTTCGATATCGGTAGTCGTCCATCGGCTAAACCTGTTGTTCAGGCCACCGCAGCAGTAAGAACTAGCAGACCAGCTAGTAGAGAAGTGACTAAACCTTCTTTTAATACTCCGCATGCAGAGCCAATGGCAAATGCTAATCATCGTAGTAATATCAATCCTACTTACCAGTTTGATAACTTCGTAGAAGGTAAATCAAACCAATTGGGTAAAGCGGCAGCTTTACAGGTGGCTGAAAATCCTGGTGGTGCGTATAACCCGTTGTTCCTTTATGGCGGCACGGGTCTAGGTAAGACTCACCTATTGCACGCTGTTGGTAATGGCATAATTAAGAACAAGCCAGATGCAAAAGTGGTTTACATGCATTCTGAGCGTTTTGTGCAAGACATGGTTAAAGCGTTACAAAATAACGCCATTGAAGAATTTAAGCGTTACTACCGTAGTGTTGATGCGTTGTTTATCGATGATATTCAATTCTTCGCTAACAAAGACAGATCGCAAGAAGAGTTCTTCCATACCTTTAACGCATTGTTAGAAGGTAATCACCAGATCATTTTGACGTCGGATAAATACCCGAAAGAGATCGATGGTGTTGAAGATCGTCTTAAATCGCGTTTTGGTTGGGGTTTAACCGTAGCAATTGAACCTCCAGAATTAGAAACCCGTGTAGCGATCTTGATGCGTAAAGCACAAGAGAGTGGCATTAACTTACCCGATGAAGTGGCTTTCTTTATTGCTAAGCGTCTACGTTCAAACGTACGTGAGCTTGAAGGCGCGTTAAATCGTGTTATTGCTAACGCTAACTTTACTGGCCGCCCGATTACTATCGATTTTGTGCGCGAAGCACTACGTGACTTACTGGCCTTGCAAGAAAAGTTAGTCACCATCGATAATATCCAAAAAACGGTAGCCGAGTATTACAAAATTAAGATGGCTGATATGTTATCTAAGCGTCGTTCACGTAGTGTGGCACGCCCAAGACAGATGGCAATGGCGTTATCGAAAGAGTTAACTAACCAAAGCTTGCCAGAGATTGGTGATGCGTTTGGCGGTCGTGACCATACAACTGTATTACACGCTTGTCGTAAAATTGCACAGTTGCGAGAAGAAAGTCATGACATTAAAGAAGATTATGCTAACTTGATAAGAACTTTATCTTCTTAAGATCAGGGATATTGAACCAATGAAATTTTCAATTGATAGGGACGCTCTACTAAAACCATTGCAACTTGTGAGTGGTGCGGTTGAAAGGCGTCACAATTTGCCTATATTGGCGAACCTTTTAGTTGAGGTGAGTAACCACTCACTTAAGTTGACCGGAACCGATTTAGAAGTTGAATTGGTGGGTGAGGTTCAGCTCGAAGGAGAAATCCTTGAGGGACGGACAACCGTTCCTGCTAAAAAGTTTTTAGATATTGTTAAGTCTTTACCCGATCAGGTAGAGCTTAAGATTGAGCAACAAGAAAATCGCTTGTTGCTGCGTTCGGGACGGAGTCGTTTTACTTTAGCGACCTTACCGGCGGAAGAGTACCCAAACGTAGAAGCATTTGAAGCGGAAATTGAATTTACGCTTAAGCAAGGCACGATGAAGTCGTTGATTGACTCAACCCAGTTTTCAATGGCTAACCAAGACGTACGTTATTACCTCAATGGTTTGTTACTTGAAACTGAAGGTAACGTATTGCGTGCTATTGCAACTGACGGCCATCGTTTAGCCTTAAGTCATCGTCAAATCGAAGCAACATTACCTGAAAAACAGGTGATTGTGCCACGTAAAGGCGTACTAGAGCTGATGCGTTCGTTTGAAGCTGACGATTTAGATGTAACTATTGCCATTGGTGATAACGCAATTCGAGCTACGACTGCTACAGCAGTATTTACCAGTAAACTGGTTGATGGGCGTTTCCCTGACTATCGTCGGGTATTGCCAAAAGGCGGCGACAAAATTGTTATTGCCAGTCGTTTACAGCTTAAGCAAGCGTTACTGCGCGCGTCAATTTTATCTAATGAGAAGTTCCGTGGTGTACGTGTTCAGCTAGAAAATAATTTAATTAAGATCACTGCTAATAACCCTGAACAGGAAGAAGCGGAAGAGATCTTAGATGTTGAATATGAAAACACACCATTAGAGATTGGTTTTAACGTCAGTTACTTACTTGATGTACTTAATAACCTGCCTTCTGATGATGTGCGTATTACCTTGATTGACGGTAACTCCAGCGCCCTTATCGATAACCACATAGAGCAAGATTCTATGTACGTTGTCATGCCAATGCGCCTGTAGTCTTTATTCGTTGTATCTCGGCCTTTGATTAACCAGATAAATAACTTAGTGTGTTTATCTGGTTAATTGTTTTACTCTCCTTAAAAATCTCCTCCCGCATTCATAAGGTTATCAATGAGTCTTAGCCGTCTTCATATTGAGTCTTTTCGAAATATAGCTTCTGCTCAATTGCAGCCGGGGGCTGGCTTAAATTTGATTTATGGCCAAAATGGCAGCGGTAAAACTAGCATACTTGAAGCAATTTACTTTCTGGGCATGGGGCGTTCTTTTCGTAGTCATTTGTCTCAACGCGTTATAAATAACGAATCTGAAGCATTAACCTTATTTGCGAATATGGAAGGTGCTGAAGAGCAGAGCAAGATAGGTTTACGTCGCTATAGAAGCGGTGATATTGAAGTTAAAATTAATGGTGATAAAGTAAAACGTTTGTCGACCTTGGCGGAAACATTGCCTATCCAGGTAATCACGCCAGAAAGCTTTTCTTTACTTTTTGAAGGGCCAAAATCCAGACGGCAGTTTATTGATTGGGGGGCGTTTCATTCTGATCCACGTTTTTACGCTGCTTGGGTTAATGTTCGCCGAATTTTAAAGCAGCGAAATCAATTGCTCAGAGACGGTTCGCCCTATAGTTCGATTCAATTTTGGGATAAAGAATTTATTCGTTATGCTGAACTGGTTACCGACATAAGAAAGCAATATGTAGACTCGTTAAATGAGCTACTTAAGGGTATAATCGGAGAGTTTTTACCTCTGGTTGATGTTAAGGTTTCTTTTACCCGAGGATGGGATGCTAAAACCGAGTATGCGCAGCTACTCGAGACGCAATATCCTAGAGATTTAGCCACAGGCTACACCGTCAGTGGACCACATAAAGCAGATTTACGTTTGCGGGTAGGCACTCTACCTGCACAAGATGCTTTATCTCGTGGTCAGTTGAAATTGTTAGTCTGTGCATTACGCATTGCACAGGGAAAGTTGCTCAAACAACAAATAGATAAAAAAAGTATTTATCTGGTGGATGATCTTCCATCGGAATTGGATGCACAGCATAGAAAACTATTGTTACAGCAATTAGCGGATACCGGGGCACAAGTTTTTGTCACGGCTATTGAGCCTGCATCAATAGTGGATTCGTTAATCACGCCGCCAAGTAAGATGTTCCATGTGGAACACGGTTGTGTAACGGTAATTGAATAACCGACGAGAGAATAATATGTCAGAGAATAGTTATGATTCTTCGAGTATTAAGGTTCTAAAGGGCCTTGATGCGGTACGTAAAAGACCAGGCATGTACATTGGTGATACCGATGATGGTACAGGTCTACATCACATGGTATTCGAAGTAGTCGATAACTCTATCGATGAAGCGTTAGCGGGCCACTGTAACGACGTTATTATCACAATCCATGCAGACGGTTCTGTATCGGTTCGTGATGACGGTCGTGGTATTCCGGTATCTATCCACGAAGAGGAAGGTATTTCAGCTGCTGAAGTTATTATGACCGTACTTCACGCCGGTGGTAAATTCGATGATAACTCTTATAAAGTATCGGGCGGTTTGCACGGTGTAGGTGTGTCGGTTGTAAACGCGCTATCTTCTAAGCTGCAGATGACTATTCGTCGTGACGGCAAGGTATATGAGCAATTTTACACTCACGGTGTGCCTGATGCGCCGATTGCGGCAATTGGTGAAGCGACAAAGACCGGTACAGAAATCCGTTTTTGGCCAAGTGCAGAGACTTTCTCTGATGTCTTGTTCCACTTTGATATTCTAGCTAAGCGTGTTCGTGAATTATCATTCCTGAACTCTGGTGTGGGTATTCGTCTAGTTGACGAGCGTGATAATCGCGATGAATTCTTCAAATATGAAGGTGGTATCAGTGCGTTTGTTGACTACTTAAACGTTAACAAAACACCGGTAAACAAAGAAGTATTCCATTTCTGCCAAGAGCGTGAAGACGGTATTACCGTTGAAGTTGCAATGCAGTGGAACGATGGCTTCCAAGAGAATATCTTCTGTTTTACTAACAACATTCCTCAGCGCGATGGTGGTACTCACTTAGCGGGCTTCCGTGGGGCGTTAACACGTAACTTGAACAACTACATGGAACGTGAAGGATATAACAAGAAAGGTAAGACTGCTGCAACGGGTGACGATGCTCGTGAAGGTCTAACTGCTGTTATCTCTGTTAAAGTGCCGGATCCTAAGTTCAGTTCACAGACTAAAGACAAGCTAGTTTCAAGCGAAGTTAAGTCAGCAGTTGAGCAGACTATGGGTGAGCAATTAGGTGATTACCTAATGGAGCATCCAAACGAAGCTAAGATGATTGTTGGTAAGATTATCGATGCTGCACGTGCTCGTGAAGCCGCACGTAAAGCGCGTGAAATGACCCGTCGTAAAGGCGCACTAGATTTAGGCGGTTTGCCAGGTAAGCTAGCTGACTGCCAAGAGAAAGATCCTGGTCTTTCTGAAATTTACATAGTGGAAGGGGACTCTGCTGGCGGTAGCGCCAAGCAGGGACGTAACCGTAAGAACCAAGCAATTCTGCCACTAAAAGGTAAGATCTTAAACGTAGAGAAAGCACGTTTTGATAAGATGTTATCTTCTCAAGAAGTTGCCACGCTAATTACTGCACTAGGTTGTGGTATTGGCCGTGACGAATACGATCCAGATAAGACGCGTTACCACAACATCGTTATCATGACCGATGCTGACGTCGACGGCTCGCACATTCGTACTTTGCTATTGACCTTCTTCTTCCGTCAAATGCCTGAGCTTATTGAGCGTGGTTATGTGTATATCGCACAGCCTCCACTATACAAAGTTAAAAAGGGTAAGCAAGAACAGTACCTTAAAGATGATCCAGCGTTAACTGAGTACTTAACGACTCAAGCGCTAGATAATGCAAATATTTACCCATCGCAAGGTGCACCAGGTATGTCTGGTCAGCCATTAGAGCGTTTGGTTAATCAGTATCGTGAAGTGGAAGCTATCATTGCTCGTCTAGAGCAACGTTACCCAACTAACATCACTGATCTAATGCTATATCATCCAGCTATTACTAATGACGTGTTAAGCGACGAAGCACAAGTTAAAGCTTGGGCTGACGCATTTGTTGCTGACCTAATTGACAAAGAAACAGGCGGTATCTTATATAGTGCTGAACCGGTTCTAGATCCAGAACGTCAAGTGTATCTGCCTAAGATTACGATTCGTAAGCACGGTATTGATACCCACTACATGTTCTCATATGACTTCTTCCAGTCTACTGATTACCAACGCATCGTTAAGATGGGCGCAGAAATCAATGGTCTAGTTGAAGAAGGTGGTTATGTACAACGTGGCGAGCGTACTAAAGACGTTGTTAGCTTTGTAGAAGCATTAGATTGGTTGATGAACGAATCTAAGCGTGGCTTATACATCCAGCGTTATAAAGGATTGGGTGAGATGAACCCTGAGCAATTGTGGGAAACCACAATGGATCCAGAATCTCGCCGTATGCTACAAGTAACGATTGAAGACGCGATTGGCGCAGACCAACTGTTTACCTGTTTGATGGGTGATCAAGTTGAGCCTCGACGCGACTTTATTGAAGCGAACGCATTGAATGTAGCTAACCTAGACGTCTAGGTGTTAATTCTGCTTCATATTTGACTTAAATCGGTGCTATAGGCACCGATTTTTTTATTGATAATTATATCCGGTCATAAAATTTGTTTAGCAAAGCCTTTAAAAAGCTATTTAATATCAGAGAGCGAGTGGTTATTGAAAAACCAAAGAGCTTTAGTGGCTCGATGGAGTCCTTTCAACCATTACTAAATGATCCCATAGCGACCTCAAGAGTTAATACTCCTTCTCCACCACAAGTTGCTATCGATCTATCTGCATTGTTTTATAGCTTGTTGTTTCCAAGTACTCAGTTAAATGGCACGGCTAATGAACTTGAAAAGAGTGTTTTTAGGCGTGTAGAGGCAGCATTAGCATCACCTCAAGCAATTGCTGAAAGGGTGCTGAAGTTACCGGCTCAAATAGCGTCTTTAGATAAAAAGTTAGCCGATGAAAATACCGATATCAAAACACTACTTGCTTTAATTGAGCAAGATCCAGTGTTGAGTGTTGAGGTGCTTAAACTGTGTAATTCACCGTTATTTAAGCGTAGCGAGAAAGAGATTACCAGTTTACAACTAGCTTTAGTCCAATTAGGAAGAGAGCAGGTTAGGCGCTTTGTCACTACAGCTATGATGCGTAAAGTTATAGAAGTTAAGCCTATCTATTTCCGTCGCTTTGGTAGTCAAATTTGGCGTCATTCGATGCAAGTGGCCTATCTCGCGAGTGAGCTGACAGATGAAAACCCTGATAGCGCATTTCTACTGGGTCTATTGCATGATGTGGGTAAGATAGCGATTTTCAAATTGTTATTAGAAGCCTTTAAACAAGCAGAGCCAGGTGAACAACCCTGTTCTAGTTTATTTAGTCAGGTGATGACGGCGAAATCACTAAGCTTAAGTTCATTATTGGCTGGCAGCTGGGAGCTTCCAACTTTGTTTGAATCAGAACTTAGCCGCTTAGCCGTTGTCGACTCTAAACCTGCTGGTGGCCTTGCAGAGCTTATTTGGCGAGCTAACTTAATTAGTGAGTGTTCAATGTTACTCGAGGCTAATAAGCTTAAGCCTGAGCAGTTGGGCAGGTTGCTGTTTGATGCCGGGCTCGATCTTGAAACGTTTGAAGAGCTGCATCAAAAGCTAGTACAGTTTTAGTGACTTAAAAAAACGCGCCTTAGGCGCGTTTTTTATATCTACTTATTATTTATTGCAGTAACGAGATATCAGCTGCATGTAAGAACTGCTCGCGTAAGCTAGAAAGTAGCGCTAAGCGGTTGTTCTTAAGTGCTTCATCATCAGCCATTACCATCACATCTTCGAAGAAGGTATCGACACTTTCACGTAGGCTTGCTAGTAGTGCTAATGCTTCTTGATAGTTAGCGGCAGCAAATAGCGGCGCTAATTGTGGCTGTAATTCAGCAAGCTTTTCAGCGAGTGCTTTTTCTGCCGATTCAACAAGTAGCTTGTCATCGATAGCGGCCGGTAGCTCGCCTTCAACTTTAGCTAGAATGTTAGATACGCGCTTATTAGCAGCTGCTAGAGCAGAAGCCTGCTCAAGTGTTCTGAAGTGAGCAACAGCTTTAATGCGGCTTTCAAAATCTGCAGGAGCAGTAGGGCGACGAGCCAGTACGGCTAAGATCACGTCTACACTCACACCTTGATCTTGGTACCAAGCACGGAAACGAGCCATAAAGAACTCAAGTACTTGTTCGGCAACGTCTGTGTTAGTGAGGTTTTCACCGTGTAGCGCTTGTGCCTTAGCAATCAGGTCAACAAGATCTAGCGGTAAGTTGTTCTCTAAACAGATACGTAACACACCAATAGCAGCACGACGTAGTGCGAATGGATCTGCAGCCCCTTTTGGTGCTTGGCCAATACCAAAGATACCTACTAGCGTGTCTAGCTTTTCAGCTAATGCCACACAAATTGAGATAGGTGCAATTGGTACGGTATCGCCAGAGAACTTAGGCTTATACTGCTCAGATAACGCTACTGCAACTGCTTCAGTTTCACCGTTTAGGCGGGCGTAATGCATACCCATGGTGCCCTGAAGATCAGTAAATTCCATTACCATGTTAGTCATTAAATCTGACTTAGATAATAGACCTGCACGCGCTGCTTCTTCGCTGTTAGCGTCGATGCTAGTTGCAATGTAACCTGCCATCGCAGAGATACGCTCAACGCGTTGTTTGATTGTGCCAAGTTGCTTTTGGAAAACAACAGTTTCTAGGCTAGCAAGGCGCGCTTCAAGTGTGGCTTTTTTATCTGTTTCAAAGAAGAACTCAGCATCGGCAAGACGTGGGCGAACCACTTTCTCGTTACCCGAAATAATTTGCTGCGGATCTTTAGATTCGATGTTAGTCACGAAGATAAAGTTTGGTAGCAACTGACCAGCATTATCAAATACAGGGAAGTACTTTTGGTCACCTTTCATGGTGTAAACCAACGCTTCAGCAGGCACATCTAAGAACTTTTCTTCAAAGCTTGCTGTTAGCACTACTGGCCACTCTACTAGAGAGGTCACTTCTTCCAGTAAATCATCTTCTAGATCAGCTACACCGCCAATTTTAGTGGCAGCCGCTTCAGCATCAGTTTTGATAATCGCTTTACGTGCTTCGTAGTCTGCTAGAACCATGCCTTTTTCTTTAAGAGCAACAAGGTAGTTGTCTGCATGATCTAGCTCAAAGCTAGATTCACCCATGAAGCGGTGGCCACGAATAATGCGATTAGACTTAATACCTAGTAGCTCGCCATCAACCACTTCGCTACCAAGCAACATGGTCACAGTGTGGACTGGGCGGATAAATTGCGTGGTATTACTTCCCCAGCGCATTGGCTTTGGAATCGGTAGCTTGTCTAAAGAGCGTTGTGCCATATCAGCGATAAGGCTCTTGGTCTCAACACCTACAACGCGAGCTTGGTGTAGTAACCATTCGCCTTTGTCTGTTTTTAAACGCTCAGCTTGTTCAACAGTAATGCCGTTACCACGAGCCCAGCCCATAGCGGCTTTAGTTGGGTTACCGTCAGCATCAAAAGCTTGTGCAACAGCAGGGCCGCGCTTTTCAACTACTTTGTCAGCTTGCGCCAATGCTAGTTGGTTAACGCAAATGGCTAAACGACGTGGTGCTGCGTGCCAAACTGCAGACTCAAAGTTAAGTTCTGCTTTATTTAGCTCTTCAGTAAAATTAGCTAGAAATGATTCAGCTAACTTACGCAGTGATTTTGGTGGTAACTCTTCAGTGCCTACTTCAATAAGTAAGTTTTCAAAATTCATCTGTTGGTCCTCTACTTACACATTGGGAAGCCAAGCGCTTCACGGGCCTGATAGTAAGATTCAGCTACGCCTTTAGCCATGGTACGAACGCGTAAAATATAACGCTGGCGTTCAGTAACAGAGATAGCATGACGAGCATCTAACAAGTTAAATGCGTGAGAGGCTTTCATTACTTGCTCATAAGCAGGTAGTGGAAGTGGCTTTTCTAAGGTTAATAAGCGATCGCAAGCTTGTTCGCAATCATCAAACATCTTGAATAGCACTTCAACATTGGCGTGTTCAAAGTTATAAGTTGATTGCTCAACTTCATTCTGATGGAAGATATCGCCGTACATAACTTTGCCCATTGGGCCGTCAGTCCACACAAGATCGTAAACGCTGTCTACTTCTTGAATGTACATAGCTAGACGCTCTAGACCGTAAGTGATTTCGCCTGTAACTGGCTTACACTCAAGACCACCGACTTGCTGGAAGTAAGTAAATTGAGAGACTTCCATACCGTTTAACCAAACTTCCCAGCCTAGACCCCAAGCACCAAGAGTTGGTGATTCCCAGTTGTCTTCTACGAAGCGAACATCATGCACATTCATGTCTACACCTAGCGCTTCAAGTGAGCCTAGGTAAAGTTCTTGAATGTTGCTTGGTGATGGCTTAAGTACTACTTGAAATTGGTAGTAGTGCTGCAAGCGGTTAGGGTTTTCACCATAACGGCCGTCAGTTGGGCGACGACATGGTTGAACATAGGCACTGCTCATTGGCTCAGGACCTAATGAACGTAAGAATGTCATAGGGTGGAATGTACCCGCACCGACTTCCATATCTAATGGTTGAACGATTGCGCAACCTTGCTGCGCCCAGTATTCCTGCAGGGTCATAATGAAGCCCTGGAATGTTTTTACGTCGTGTTTCGTCGTCATATCCGCTTGTCTACTGCCTGGAAGCTTTAATAGAAAATGGTATCGATTATACCTTGTAGAATTACGCTTATGTAGGTTATTTTTTATCTGGTAGGTTAAAAAATTAGGGAAATAGCAATGGAAGTGACACGTTGTGCTTGGGTAGGACTAGATCCTATCTATCAAGAGTACCATGACAAGGTTTGGGGGCAGCCGGTTTATGACAGCCGCGAGCTGTTTGAAAAGCTGTGTTTAGATGGTCAGCAAGCAGGATTATCTTGGATTACTATCCTCAAAAAGCAGCAAAATTATGAGGCGGCATTTGCTAATTTCGAGCCAAAAATAATTGCAACTTTTGATGATGCCAAAGTCGAACAGCTAATGCTCAACCCGGGAATTGTGCGTAATCGTCTCAAGGTTAATTCTATTATTAAAAATGCTAAAGCCTATTTGGCTTATACCGAACAGGGTAATGACTTCTCTAAATTTTTGTGGGAGTTTGTTGGTGGCTCACCCAAAGTGAACCATTTTGAGTCTATGCAACAAGTACCGGCACAAACACCTGAATCTGAGGCTATGTCGAAAGCGCTGAAAAAAATGGGCTTCAATTTTGTGGGGCCGACAATTTGTTATGCGTTTATGCAAGCGGTGGGAATGGTCAATGACCACACCACGGATTGTTTTTGTCGCGACTAGCACTAAAGTGCTATACCGCTTAGCTGCTACTCTATAAAAAAAGGATGTTCCACGTGGAACATCCTTTTTTCATTTTTAGCTTTTAGGTAAAAAGCGTATTTTTGAATCAAAAAATAATTTTCCTCAAAATTTAAAATCGTAGCTAAGTTAGCCAGATTTTAAATTTGAAACTGGATTTATTTTTCGAAAAAGAAGGTTTCTCTTTGCTTACCTTTATTCTTTGAACCACCATTTAGCTGATCCATGGTTTCGGCATCGAATAGTTTACCGTTAACCATGGTGTAGGTTACACGATCGGTTACGCGAATATCTTCTAGCGGGTTGCCATCGATAACGATAAGGTCGGCTAATTTTCCTTGCTTGATTGAACCAATTTGGTGATCCATCGCAAAATGTTTAGCTGGGTTGATGGTTGCTGTTTTTAGCACTTCCATATTGCTCATACCACCTTGAGCAAACATCCACATTTCCCAATGAGCCGCTAGACCTTCACGTTGACCATGAGCACCGATGTTAGCTTTAATGCCAACTTCATTTAGTTCATTGGCTACACGCGCGACGTTAAAGTGATTGTAATGTCCGTCAGGTGCTGTCGGGCGACGCATTGAGCGAGCATCCAAAATATCTGATGGTACGTACATAGACAAACGAGGGTGTGCCCAAACATCCGTTTTATCGTACCAGTAGTTTTCACCTGAGATACCACCATAAGCAACAACTAACGTTGGTGTATAGCCAACTTCAGTTTGGCTCCAGAACTGCTTAATGTCGCTATAGATATTCGCTGCGGGTAGCGAGTGTTCTATACCTGTGTGACCATCGGCAATCATGGTTAGGTTATGTTGCAGTAAACTTCCGCCTTCAGGCACTACCATCATTTCCAGCTCGCGTGCTGCTGCGATAACTTGCTGACGTTGGTTACGACGTGGTTGGTTATAACTCTTAACACTGAAAGCACCGACTTTTTTCAAGCGCTCTAAATGGAATTTGGCATCATCGAGTGAATCTATATGAGAGGTATAACCTGGAAGGTTCGCGCCATATAAAATAGTACCGGTAGAGAAAATACGTGGGCCAGCAATATTACCGGCTTTCTGTTGCTCAGAAGCCGCGAAGATCTCTGTGGTATCGTTTGATGGGTCGTGAATCGCGGTAACACCTAGAGAAAGGTTCGAGTACAACTCCCAGTTTTGCTGCGGAATGATTTCATTCTCACCCTGAGCACCATGAGCATGGGCATCGAATAAGCCTGGCATCAGAGTTTTACCCTTAATATCGATGACCTTAGCGTAAGTTGGAATATCGATAACAGATGCAGAACCTACACTGACAATGTGATTATCTTTAACGATTACCGTGCCGTTTTCGATAACTTCATCATTTTCCATGGTAATGATTTTTCCACCAACAAAGGCGATTGTTCCACGTGGAACATCAGCTTTTTGGGTGAAGCCAAGATCGGTAATGGTTGGCTCAACTTTAGATACTTCAGCACCTTCTGCTTGTTGCTGGTATTGAGTATCAACACTAACTTGGTAAAGTTCAGGCCCGAGTGTCCAGTACAGTTGGTTGCTATCAGTGTTCCAACTGATGCTTTCACCGGCGCGTACGCTTAATTGTTCAACTGGAAGATTACTGGCTTTAGGGCCTATTTGAATCGTTTCACCGTGTTTAGCAAATGGGGTGACAAACACTTTAAAACGTTCAGCAAAAGCGAGTTGCTTACCGTCTGGTGATACTCTGAATTCGGTGGCGTGTTTACTGGTGTAATGTACACGCTTTTCAAAACCATTGAGTCCAATAGATGCAAGCTGTGGTGTTTCACCACTTTCCATAAAGTAGACTCGGTCGTTGTCTGCGCCAAATTGAGGTTGGTAACCTGCAGCGGTGATCTTAGTATTTTTATCGCCATCAATATCTACTCGATAAAGGCCTGTTTCTTGTGACCATGTGCGTGGAGTGATATAGCCACCTTTAGCTTTACGGTACACAACAGTCTCACCATCTGGTGAGAAGGTAGGTTCTACGTATTTACCTGGCTCATCGGTTAGTACTTTTACACGCTTATTGCGCACGGTAGCTAAACTAACAGTACCTTGCTTTTGGTCATCCCAAGTGGTGAAAACAACGCGTTTTCCATCGCGTGACCATTGTGGAAACAGTTCACGTAGATCACTATCTAGCTTGGTGAGTCGAGACATCTTGCCGTCGGGTAAACTCTTAACCCAGATCTTACCTAGGGCTTCAAAAGCAACTTTCTTACCATCAGGAGATACTTGCGCCATACGTAGCATCTTTACGTTGAACACATCTTTATCGAGATCTTGGGTAAAACGAACGGCAGGCTGAACAGCTCGTTCCGTTTTAACTGTAAATGGAATTTGCTCTACTGATTTAGATTCAACATCGAGTTTGTTAATTTTACCGTTAGCCCAGAATACGATTTCATCGTTATCGGCTGTCCAACTCATGGTTGGATATACGCCGTGGATAGCCCAGGTTTCTTGCATATCTCGGTCTAGTTCACCGTATAGTTTTTCTGTTTTCCCCGACTTTAGATCGAGAAGATAGAGTGAAGACTGGAAACCATCACGTTTGATATAGGCTAGCTTATTGCCATCTGGGCTTGGCGTTGGTCGAATCGCGCCGCCAGTACCTTGGATCAATACTTCGATATCGCCGGTCTGGGTATCATAACGCTTGATCTTATAGATGCCTTTTACTGAGTCTTTTGAGTAATGGAAGGTCTTACCCGGCGTCGCATCTTGGCTAAAGTAGATATAACGACCATCTGGCGAGTAGGCAGGTTCACCTAAATCTTTTTGCTCATTTGGGCGCTCAGTAAGTTTTACACCGTCACCACCGGCAACGTGATACATCCATACTTCACCTGCACCCAAGCTTCGGCTACCTGTAAAGTGTTTGCGTGCGACTAGGTATTGGCCATCTGGACTCCAAGCTGGGCTGTTCAATAAGCGGAATGTTTCTTTAGTGACTGGGCGAGGGTTGCTGCCGTCAGTCTCCATTATCCAAATGTTGTCACCACCATCTTCATCAGAAGTGAAGGCGATGTATTTACCATCTGGGCTATAAACCGGCTGCATTTGCCATGCAATGCCTTTAGCTAATGGCTTGGCTTCGCCGCCCGCAATTGGCATTTGATAAATGTCACCAAGTAAGTCGAACACCACGTGCTTGCCGTTAGGGCTAACACTAACGTTCATCCAGGTCCCTTCATCGACTTCAATTTTAATTTGTTCTAAAGGGGCGTTTGCTGGCGCATTAACTTGCCAAGATTTTTTGTCTTCCTCGGCAATTGTAGGAACACTAAAGCTCAATGCAATAGCGGCATATAGAGGGGTAAGCTTATTCTTTAACATGATAATCCTAATTATTGTTATCGTTTTAAAGGAGTGGTTTTCAATTTAATTTATTGATTGTTAGGGCTAGGGCTTAATTGGAGATTAATTTGTGCAACAGTTATCGCATAATTTAATTAACAGTAAAACAAAAATTCTGTTTCAATTAGTTAAGCTAAATATCGAAGTATTAAAGATTAAAATGATTGCACTATAGATAGGGGGTGATGCTAGAAGCAGGGTTGATTTGGGCTGGGATTGACTTAAGCAGGGTTGTCGTTGGCTGTAGAGAATATCGCTATTAACTGCGAGGATGGAATAATTGGGGTAATTCTAGTCTAGGAAATATCGTTTTTATAGGAGTCGGAAAGTAAACAGCTTTAAATCAGAGCGATACAAAGCTGCAATCTTAACTTACTTGAGTAGTTAACTTAGGCTAAGTCTACAGGGACGTTAATCTGAATCTTGGCATCGTTAAGTACTCGGCAAGTGACACCGCCACGCCAGTCCGGTAATAGAGCGGCTTCTAAACCTGGGTAAGCTTGCTCCATTTTCTTGCAAGGATCTGTTTCACCAGTGATCTCTAAAATGAGGTCACCGATGACAAGTTGCTTACCTAGATCTTTAGAAGAGAAACTGATTCCATCGACGAGTAAGTTTGCCCTGCGGGTAAACCAGGGTAAGGTTTTACCGACATCATTACAGGCAAGCTGCCATTGCTGGATAGACATCACTGTAACTTGGCGCTTACCCGGACGGCCAAAGATGTCGTTCTCAACACCTTTAGCTTGGGTCACTTGAGCTTGTTCAACCGTAATCATTTGACCACGTTTTTCAGTTTTAAATGCAATGCCAATAAGTGATGCCATGGTAATTCCTTTTATCCATTAGGTTTGGGCGAGTGGCTATAAGCCTTTTTTTATCAAGTATTGATAAGGTGTCGATTCTGTTTGGCTGGCAATCAAGGTGTGATCCATGAATTCGCAAAAACTAGGAATGTCACGAGTGGTTGCTGGATCATCAGCAATAATCAATAAGGTCTCACCATCATTCATGTGTCTTACTGATTTGCGTACCATCATGACTGGTTCTGGACAGCGAAGCCCTAAAGCGTCTAGTTGGTGTTGCGCAGCATTTAATAGGTCGTTCATATTTCCTCAGCCGAACGATTAAACAGAAGTGGCTAATATTACTCCAGCAACCTGTTTTATCCAAGCGTGACGCTTTAATTTGTGAGCTGAGGTCATTTGGATATTTACAATGTTCCACGTGGAACACTGTAAATTAATAGACTGTTACTCAGCGGTGATTGGAGTAAACTGGGCTTTTAGTAATAACTTTATATCATCGGGTGCAAGTTCAATATCGAGCCCGCGGCGTCCGCCGCTGACGAACATTTTTTCAAGAGTAGCAGCAGACTGATCAATAACTGTTATTAACTGTCTTTTTTGTCCTAATGGACTGACACCGCCAAGCACATAACCAGAGCTACGCTGCACTTCCATTGCTTCGGCCATTACTGCTTTTTTGGCTTTGATTGCTTTTGCTATTAACTTCATGCTGAGCTTTTCAGCAACGGGGATAATGGCTACCGCGAGTTGCTTACCGTCCAACTTAACCACTAAGGTTTTGAATACTAACTCTGGCGCGACACCTATTTTCTCTGCCGCTTCTAAGCCGTAAGCTTGGCAAGATGGGTCATGCTGATACTCATGTACTTGGTGAGCAATTTTGTGTTTAACGAGCAAGTCGATAGCGGGAGTCATTGTGTTACCTATATATGCAGTGCAGGCCGTGTGGACTTAAGTTGATACGAGCCTAAAGTTACAGTGATCTTTCCATAACCTGCACTTTAATACCGTGATAAGTGACCTGTTCTACAGGTTGCCAACCGAGGCGAGTATATAGACCGCCAGTAAAATCTTGGGTTTGTAAGTTAATACTGTTTACCCCGATCTCCTTGGCCTTATCTATAATAGCGTTTACTAAGTTATTGGCTATGCCTTTACCTCTATGCTGGGAGGCAACATAAACTCCACCAAGCCAATGCTCTCTCTCGGGGTAGATATCCATTTCATGGAAACGAAGTTGAGCTTCACCGAGTAGTTCATCGCCATCTTGGGCTAAGATAATTAAAGGAAGCTTGTCGTGGTTAAGGTAAGCCTTGAGCTTAAGTTGCAGCTCTTGAGTGCTACGACCTTCACCAATAGAGCCCCATTCATCGTTATACCATTTAGCTATTTGAGGTATGGCTGAGTCATTGTCGGCAAGCAATACTAATTTCATCGCGCATCCTAAGGGAGAACAGATGACTTCAGGTTAATGCAGTTGTTGGAAATAGGCTAGCCGGTTTGGACTTTGAGTGACTTATGATTTCTCGTTTGAGGTAAACAGCTTGAATCGAAAACAAAAAAGCCAGCTTACGCTGGCTTTTTATCTATTAGAGCTGAAGCTTTTACGGGCGCTCAAAAATAGTCGCGATGCCTTGGCCTAGACCAATACACATGGTTGCTAGACCATACTTAGCATCTTTGGCTTCCATTAGGTTGATCAAGGTAGTAGAGATACGCGTACCAGAACAACCAAGTGGATGACCGAGCGCAATCGCGCCACCATTAAGGTTAATCTTCTCATCAACCACATCCATCAAACCTAAGTCTTTAACGCAAGGTAGCGACTGAGCAGCGAAGGCTTCGTTAAGTTCGATAACGTCTAAGTCATCAACGGTTAGACCTGCACGCTTAAGTGCTTTTTGAGTGGCAGGTACAGGCCCGTAACCCATAATCGCTGCATCACAACCAGCAATCGCCATTGAGCGAATTCTTGCACGAATGGGTAAGCCTAACGCTTTAGCTTTCTCTTCTTCCATTACTAGCATGGCTGACGCGCCATCAGATAATGCTGATGAAGTACCAGCAGTCACTGTACCGTTGGCTGGGTCAAAAGCTGGGCGTAGACCTGACAGTGATTCCATTGATGTTTCTGGGCGGATCACTTCATCGTGCTCTACTTTTATCAAGGCGCCATCGGCGTCATGACCTTCAATCGCTACTATTTCATTGGCGAAACGGCCTTCCACTGTGGCTGCATGAGCGCGTTGATGTGAGCGTACTGCAAAGGCATCTTGCTGTTCACGAGTAATACCGTGCATCTTGCCGAGCATTTCTGCTGTAAGGCCCATCATGCCTGAGGCTTTAGCAACATTGTTAGCAAGACCTGGGTGGAAGTCGACGCCATGGTTCATTGGTACATGACCCATATGTTCAACACCACCTACGATAAAGGTATCACCTTGGCCTGTCATAATCGCACGAGCCGCTTGGTGGAGAGCATCCATAGATGAGCCACATAAACGGTTAACAGTAACTGCGCCAACTTGCTTAGGAATACCAGCTAGCAAAGCCGCGTTACGGGCAATATTAAAGCCTTGCTCAAGGGTTTGCTGTACACAACCCCACATCACATCTTCAATAGTGTTTGGATCAAGCTTTGGGTTGCGCTCAAGTAGCGCTTTCATCAATTCTGCAGATAAAGTTTCTGCACGTACATTTCTAAATACACCAGCCTTTGAGCGGCCCATTGGCGTACGGATACAATCTACGATAACGGCATTTTTCATTGTTCTAATCCTTCCTGCTTAAGCCTGCTGGTAGTAGCTGCCATTATTGGCGGCAAGTTCGCGCATAGTGTCGGTCACTTGGTATAGACCACCTAAGTGTGCGTATTTATCTGCTAGTACGACAAAGTTAGCTACACCCATAGTATCTAGGTAACGGAAGACACCGCCTCTAAATGGTGGGAAACCAAGGCCGTAAACTAGGCCCATATCCGCCTCAGCAGGCGAAGCGATAATTCCTTCTTCAAGACAGCGCACTGTCTCGATAATCATAGGGATCATAGTGCGAGCGATGATCTCATCTGATTCAAATGCTTTTTGTTCACCAAACTCAGCTTGTAGTAATTCATAGCTGGTTGGGTCTAAATCTTTCTTTGGCTTACCGCGGCGGTCAACTGAGTATTGGTAGAAACCTTTACTGTTCTTTTGGCCAAATCGTTCTGCTTCAAACATCACATCAATAGCATCTTTACCTGATTTCCCCATACGGTCTGGGAAACCTTCGGCCATCACAGCTTGTGCGTGATGACCCGTATCTAGGCCAACAACGTCAAGTAAGTAAGCTGGGCCCATTGGCCAACCAAATTGCTTTTCCATCACTTTATCGATAGCCGCAAAGTCAGCACCATCTGCTAGTAGACCACTAAAGCCTGCAAAATAAGGGAAGAGTACGCGGTTAACAAAGAAACCTGGGCAGTCATTAACCACGATAGGGGTTTTACCCATCTTGCTGGCATAGGCTACAACGGAAGCAACAGTTTCCTCTGAGCTGTTTTCGCCACGAATAACTTCGACTAATGGCATTTTGTGCACCGGATTGAAAAAGTGCATACCACAGAAGCGCTCAGGCTTTTTAAGGCTCTTAGCTAATAGGTTGATTGAAATCGTTGAAGTGTTAGAGGTGATAATGGCATCTTCACTAACATGCTGTTCAACTTCAGCCAGTACCATAGATTTAACTTTTGGATGCTCAACAACCGCCTCAACAATGACGTCAGCATCTTTAACCGGTGCATAGTCGAGTGCAGGGGTGATGTTATTCAATACAGCAGCCATTTTCGCAGGCGTTGAACGGCCACGCTTAACTTGCGCGGTAAGCAGTTTTGCTGCTTCACCCAAGCCTAAATCGAGTGCGGGTTGGGCGATATCCTTCATCACGATTGGTGTACCTTTACTGGCACTTTGGTAGGCGATACCACCACCCATGATGCCTGCACCAAGTACCGCAGCTGAATCGACTTTCTTAGCCAGTTTGCCAGCTTTCTTAGCTTTACCTTTAACGAGTTGGTCGTTTAAGAAAATACCAATCAGTGCTTGGGCAACTTCGGTTTTGGCTAGCTTTACAAACGCTTGATGTTCAATTTGTAAGGCTTCTGCTCGGCTACTTTGTGCTGCTTGCTCGACAACACTAATGACAGCCATTGGTGCAGGGTAATGTTTACCGGCAATTTTAAATACCATGCCTTTCGCTGTAGCAAAAGACATCATAGCTTCAAGTTTGGGCAAGGTTAGCGATGCTTGCTTTTTCGCGCGGCGAGATTGCCAATCTAGCTTTTCTGCTAGGGCGTCTTTAAGCATTTTTAATGCAGCGGCTTTTAACTGCTCTGGAGCGACAACGGCATCAATAGCGCCAACCTTTAGCGCGGCTTCTGGGCGTTGATCTTTACCTGAAGTAATCCACTCAAGTGCGTTGTCGGCACCGATAACACGTGGTAAACGTACTGTGCCACCAAAGCCGGGGATAATACCTAATTTAGTTTCAGGAAGACCAATGCGAGCTGTGGTGTCTGCGATACGGAAGTCTGTTGCTAAGATGGTTTCACAACCGCCACCTAACGCAAAGCCGTTAATTGCTGAAAGAGTTGGGAAGGGTAAATCTTCTAACTTATTGAATACGTCGTTAGCTTGTTCAAGCCAAGAATGTAATACCGCATCTTCTTCTTTAAATAGTCCCAGAAACTCTGTGATGTCAGCACCAACGATAAAAGCATCTTTAGCTGAGCTCAGCATCAATGCCTTGATGTTTGGATCTTGTTTGATGCTGTCGAGCGCAGCATTTAACGAATCGAGGGTTGCTCTATCTAATTTGTTAACTGAACCTTGTGCTTTAAAGCATAGGTGAGCGATATTATCTTCGAGTAACTCAACCTCAATTGTAGGGCTTTGGTAGATCATTGCTTGCTTCCTTATAGCTTAAGTCCACTATCCAGATCGTTAATGATTTTATTATCTGAATGTAACTTTCTTTGTCACAGCAGCTTAGGCCATCATTTGACCAGTTGCCATCCAGTGTGCGATGAATCACATAAAATTACAACACCCAATTTAAACGATCGTTTGGTTTTTTGGTTCACCTAAATAATAGCTTTTAATAATCATGGTTTTATTGTTCTTTTGCAGGCTTTTAGATTTTAAGTTGGCGGCTGATTATTTGCCTGTAAATGCGAATAATGTGTTTGAAGAAAAATTTTAATTAACGATGTGTTAGACTGAGCCGTCGTCGAAAATTTGGCTAAATAATAACAATAGGGTAACCCTCATGGAACAGTTAGCGCATCTCTATCATGACCATCTTCAAGTCTTAAATGGTCGTGTCGCCGAGATTATTTCTCGCGAAAATTTGTCGGGCTTAGTCATTCACTCAGGCCAAGCACACAGACAGTTTTTAGATGATCTAGATTACCCTTTTAAAGTTAATCCACATTTTAAAGCCTGGTTACCGGTGACCGATAATCCTAACTCATGGTTGATCGTAAATGGCATAGATAAGCCAGTGTTAATCTTTTATCGCCCTGTGGATTTTTGGCATAAAGTGGCTGCAGAGCCGACAGAATATTGGTCAGAGCACGTCGATATTAAGTTTTTGACCAAAGCCGATAAAGTTGCTGAGTATCTTCCTAAAGATATTGATAATTGGGCTTATATTGGTGAGCACTTAGATGTGGCTGATGTCTTGGGCTTTAAGGCGCGTAATCCAGACGCAGTGTTAAGCTTCCTTAATTACCACCGTGCAACAAAGACTGACTATGAGTTGGTTTGTATGCGTCAATCCAACGCAATTGCTGTGACCGGGCATCAGGCGGCTAAAACAGCTTTCTATAATGGTGCGAGTGAGTTTGAGATCTTACAAGTTTACTTATCGGCGGTATCACAAGGTGAAAACCAAGTCCCTTACGGCAGCATTGTTGCGCTTAATGAAAACGCGGCGATTTTGCATTACACGGCACTCGAGCAAAAACCGCCAGCCCAGCGTCGTTCATTCTTAATTGACGCAGGTGCTAACTTTAACGGTTATGCATCTGATATCACCCGTAGCTATGCGTTCGAGAAGAATATTTTCGATGATTTGATTACTGCTATGGACAATTTACAGCTGCAGATCATCAATATGATGAAGCCAGGTGTGAGCTATGTGCAATTGCACGTCGAAACTCATTATAAGTTAGCGCAGATCTTGTTGGATTTTGATATTGTCAGCGGCGATGTACAGGGGCTGGTCGAACAGGGCATAACTAGCGTGTTCTTCCCCCATGGCTTAGGTCATATGTTAGGTATTCAGGTGCACGACATGGGCGGTTTCCTTGGTGATGATAAGGGAACTCATATTGCGGCTCCTGATGCGCATCCGTTTTTACGTTGTACCCGAGAGTTAGATGTTAATCAGGTACTGACCATAGAGCCGGGCGTTTATATTATTGACTCGCTATTAGCGCAGCTAAAACAAGATAAGCGTCAGTCTCAAATTAATTGGAATACGGTAGATACCCTAAGGCCATTTGGTGGTATTCGTATTGAAGATAACGTGATTGTTCATGGCGAGAGTATTGAGAATATGACCCGAGATTTAGGGTTGAATCGCTAATGTTTTTCGCTAATTTGGCCGAGATAATCGCGAATAATCGATTGAGAGAACTATTTTGAGCGAGAGCTATCTCATTCCTGCCGCAGAGCTATTATTTGAAGAAGAGATAAAGCATAGTCGCTTTATCTCTTTTCTATTTCACTGCCAGTCTGCAGAAGAGTTGAAGTGTGTACTTACCAACCTAAAGGTTGGGTATCCGGGAGCAAACCATTATTGCTACGCTTTTGTTGGTGGTGCACCAACGGATAACGTCAATATGGGCTCTAGTGATGACGGTGAACCTTCAGGTAGTGCTGGTCGGCCGATGTTAGCGGCGCTACAGGGCGCTAATATTGGTGAAGTTGGCGCAGTTGTTATCCGCTATTTTGGCGGGACTAAACTGGGCGTGGGTGGATTGGTAAGAGCCTATAGTTCAGGGATCAAACAAGCGATTCCTCAGCTGCAAACTCAACTTAAGCAGATCCGTTATCCAGCGACTCTAGTGTGTGATTATCATCAACTCAAAGATGTTGAGCATATTTTTGCCCAATATGACGTGGTGATTGACGACAAACAGTTTAGCGACAATATAGTGATTCAATTTGCTATACCTAAAGCGTTTAAGGTGCAGCTAAACGTCGATCTAGCCACTATGAGTAAAGGCCAGTTGAAAGCCATATTTGCCGAGTAAGTTAGCCAGTTTTATGTTTGCTGATTTATCGGTAATAAGTGTAACAAGCGCTTTGTATTGCAATTGCTGCGGTACAAGGTCATTAATTATGTGTACAAAAATGCGCTGTAGCATTAGCGCGAGTGATGGGAATCAATGCAATATCGAACAATTATAAGAATTACAGGCCTGCTGATGGGGCTGTTTTCTTTATCTTTACTCCCACCTGCCTTAGTAGCCGTTATTTATAAAGATGGTGGCGGCATGGCATTTATTCAGGCGTTTGTATTGTGCCTGATTTTGGGTTTTAGCCTTTGGTATCCCAACCGTGCTCATCGTAAAGATCTGCGTACCCGCGAAGGCTTCTTGCTGGTGGTATTGTTCTGGGTGGTACTAGGCTCTATTGGTGCTGTGCCGTTTATTTTCTCCGGCCAACCCTCACTAAGTTTAACCGACAGCTTTTTTGAGTCGTTCTCTGCGCTGACCACCACCGGTGCCACGGTGATTGTCGGCCTCGATAGCCTACCCAAAGCGATTTTGTTCTATCGCCACTTGCTGCAATGGCTTGGTGGTATGGGGATTATTGTACTGGCGGTGGCTATTTTGCCTGTACTTGGCGTTGGGGGGATGCAGCTATATCGCGCTGAAATGCCGGGACCAGTTAAAGACAGTAAGATGACCCCGAGGATTGCCGAAACCGCTAAGGCGCTTTGGTATATCTATTTAGCATTAACCGTCGCTTGCGCCTTTGCTTATTGGTTGGCGGGGATGGATGTGTTTGATGCGATTTGTCACTCATTCTCAACCATTGCAATTGGTGGTTTCTCTACTCACGACGCCAGTATGGGCTACTTTGACAGCCCAACAATCAACCTGATCTGTGTGGTGTTTCTGCTGATTGCAGCACTGAATTTTAGCTTACACTTTGCGGCTTTTTCTCGCCGCGGTATTAACCTTAGAGTCTACTTTAGAGACGCCGAGTTTAAAGTGCTCATTGCGATTCAATTGGTGCTAACTGCCATCTGTTTTGTCACCCTGTATGGCTCAGGCATTTATGACTCGGCAGAAGAAACTTTTGATTATGCGCTGTTCCAAGCTGTATCGATTTCCACTACAGCGGGTTTTGGTACCGAGAGTTTCCATGCATGGCCGCTGTTCTTACCTATCTTACTAATTTTCTCTAGCTTTATTGGTGGCAGTGGTGGCTCAACAGCAGGCGGTATTAAAGTCATTCGCGTTATTTTACTTTTGCTACAAGGTTCTCGAGAGTTAAAACGCTTAGTACATCCACGTGGTATGTTCTCTATTCGTATTAGTGGTAACGCGCTGCCCGATAGGGTTATTGATGCGGTATGGGGCTTCTTCTCTGCTTACGCGTTAGTGTTTGTCGTGTGTATGCTTATTTTGATGGCGCAAGGGATGGATGCGATTACAGCCTTTAGTGCAACAGCAGCTTGTTTGAATAACTTAGGCCCAGGTTTAGGTGAGGTGGCGAGTAACTACGCCAGTATTGGCGATGGTGAAAAGTGGGTGCTATTGTTTGCCATGCTGTTTGGTCGTTTAGAAGTGTTTACGTTACTCATTTTGTTTACGCCGACCTTCTGGAAAAACTAAATTAGTGTAAAGATACTTACTTGTATACTTGGGCTAAGTTAGCGTTAATCATTCGCAAGTATATTGAATATAGATAGGCCAATAATTGTAAGTTGTGCCTAGTAAGACCTAAGTGATACTAGGAAAATAGTAGGACGTTAATGAGCAATACACTAATAATCTATTCGACGGTTGATGGCCAAACCAAAGCGATTTGCGAGCAAATCAAAAAAATTAACCAAGAGCAAAATGCCACGGTTTCTATGGTGTCTATTGATGAGGCTGAAAAACTTGGCTTGGCACAATTTGATAAAATTTTAGTGGCGGCGAGTATTCGCTACGGTAAACATAGACCGGAACTTTATCAGTTTATTAATCGTAACCACGCGGTACTTAATGCTAAGCAAAATGCATTTTTTACCGTTAACGTTGTGGCGCGTAAACCAGAGAAAAACACCCCAGAAACCAACCCCTACATGAAGAAGTTTTTGGCACTGTCATTATGGCAACCACAACAGTTAGCCGTGTTTGCAGGTAAGATTGATTACCCTAAATATCGCTTATTCGATAAAGTGATGATTCGTTTTATTATGTGGATGACCAAGGGACCGACAGATACAACTGGTACCTTCGAGTTTACTGATTGGAATAAAGTGGATGAGTTTGCTCGCGCCTTTGCTGAGCGTTAACCGTTCGTATTAATCATAAAAAGCCTGCTTAATAGCAGGCTTTTTTGTTTTAAAATTGGCAGTGCTTATTGAGCGCAATACTTACGATGCAGTATTGAAATGACTTCAGTGACTTGTTCATTTTTCAGGGTGTAATAAACCACTTGAGAGCTTTTGCGAGTGGCGACCAAATCTTCTGAGCGTAGTACAGCTAAGTGTTGCGAAAGTGCTGATTGACTTAGTGGCACTGTTTTATTGAGTTCGGTAACGCTGAGCTCTTTATCGAGTAATAAGCATAAGATCATTAGACGATATGGGTTAGCAATTGCTTTTAGCCATTTAGCCGCACTTTCTGCATTAGTGACCATTGCACTGGCATCGATTTCTTGTTGCATACGCTAACTTACCCCATAGCCTTTAATTAGTTAATTCTAATTGAGTCGTATTGATAAGACAATATACTTGTGGATGCTGCTTCTCACAATTTTTGATGTCGATAATATGAGCTATACCTAATTTGTGATCCATTCTCCTGTAAAAACTACAATTTGCTGTAACAATGTCTTTAAACAACAAATTCTCTATTGGGATCAAGATGAAATCTGTTCTGGTACTCTATTATTCTCGTGGTGGTCATACTGCCAGAATTAGCCGCGCTGTTGCCGACCACCTTCTAAGTATTGGTCACAAGTGCGATATGATGCATATCAACGAAGCTAAAGCTGAAGGTATTGATTGGGCTAAATATGATGTTGTTGCTTTAGGTGCTTGCGTACTTTATGGCAGTTATCATAAGTCGGTATTTGAGTTTAGTGCCCAGTACCAAGCAGAGCTAAACAGCAAGGCTTCAAGCTTCTTTAGTGTCAACGTGGTTGCCCGTAACCCTGAAAAGCGCATTCCTGAAAATAATAAATATCTGCAAAAGTTTATTGAGCTTTCAGCTTGGAAACCAAATGATGTTAAAGTGATTGCGGGTAAGGTGGATTACCCATCTTGGCGTTGGTACGACAGAATGATGATCCAGTTGATTATGAAGATCACCGACGGCCCTACTGATCCTAAATCTGTGATTGATTACACTGATTGGGAGGATGTGAAAGTTTACGCAGAGCACCTGATTAGTTTAGCTAAGTAGGCGATTGACTCAAAAGCCGCACTTGATGCGGCTTTTTTGTAGCTGAAAAATAGGGTTAGTACTTCCAAAAGCTAGGGTGGAATAGTACTGCTACCGTTAAAATCTCTAAGCGACCAAGTAACATGCCTATCGCTAAAGCCCATTTAGCCACATCGGGTAGAGTAGAAAAGTTTCCTGCTGGGCCAATAGTGCCACCTAAACCAGGACCGACATTGGTGACAGCGGTAATGGCGCCGGTAAAGCTAGTGACTGGGTCGAGTCCGGTAAGCACTAACACTATAGACAGCAGCACTATGACCATGACAAACAGTAGAATAAAAGTCACTAACGAGCGCACAATATCATCTTTAATAATGCGCTTGTTATAGCGCTCTTTAAACACGCCATTGGGATGGAACTGCTGCTTTAACTGCTCACGCATGATGACGCCAGCAATCTGAAAACGGAAAATTTTAATCCCGCCAGAAGTTGAGCCTGAGCAACTACCCACAAACATTAAAAATAGAAAAGCGATATTGGCTAATGCGCCCCAAGCGGTGTAATCGGTAAGGCCATAACCTGTGGTCGTGACCACTGACACCACATTAAAGCTAGCAAGGCGCAATGCATCGAGGGCATCGATCTCTCTGCTACTCCATAGCCATAAAGCCAGTGAGCAAGATACGAAAATAACAAACTTTAAAAAGCCTTTTACTTGGGCATCGTTCCAAATGGATATAGAGCGATGCTGCACCATATACACAAACATTAGCAGGGGTAAGCCGCCGGCTAACATAAAGGTGGTGCCAACCCAGTGCGCCTCATTTGAAAAAGCGGCCATTGATTGATCTGAAGTTGAGTAGCCACCAGTCGACAGGGTAGTCATGGCGTGGTTTATGGCTTGAAACCAGCTCATACCGCTATTGTGATAAGCGATAAAGCACAGAAAGGTAAGTAGGCAATAAACAATAAACAGGTTTTTTGCCATCGACTGGGTACGCGGCGTGGTTTTATCGCCCCAGTCGGAAGATTCGGTTCTAAAGAGGCGCATACCACCGACATTTAAAAATGGTAATACGGCTACCGCCATAACGATAAAGCCAATACCGCCCATCCACTGCAACAGTGAGCGCCAGATTAATATGCTGTGATCCATGGTATCTAGCCCCGACAATACTGTTGAGCCAGTGGTGGTGATCCCTGACATAGTCTCAAAAAATGCGTCGGTATAATTAATGCCGTGATACAAGGTAAAAGGCATGGCTGCAAACAGACTGACAATAACCCAAGTTAGGCAGGTTAATAAAAACATGTCGCGAATATTGAGGTGCAATTTGCTGCTTTGGCCTTGATGCATACAAAAACTCGCTGCAGTACCAGTAACCAGTGATGAGATCATAAAGGCGGCAACGGTTTCTTCACCATAATAGAGGGCAAAGGCACCGGGTATTAGCATAAAGCCCGTCAGTGTCGACAGGAAAATACCGAGAATAAATAGCAGTGGGCGATAGTTCAGCATAATGGGTTATACCAATCTAATTAAAAAGGCACTCAGTAATGAGTCTTTTTGATGGTTCAATTCTTATTGCATCGCTTAATCCCCTTGTTAACCAAATTGCTTGGCTAACAAGGGAAGCGCAATGCAGTAGAGCATTGATGTACCAACACGCTTTAAAAGAAAAAGGCGCTCGGTTGGAACAGCTTTTCGACTTCGCCAACAAATTTCTTGTTCACTAAGAACAGGATGACGTGGTCGCCTTGTTCAATAACGGTTTTATCGTGTGCCATCAGTACTTCTTCGTCACGCACGATGGCACCAATGGTTGTACCTGGTGGCAGCTTGATCTCACTAATCTGCTTACCAACCACTTTAGACGTATTTGAGTCGCCATGGGCAATTGCCTCAATCGCTTCTGCTGCGCCGCGGCGCAGTGAGTACACGTTACAAATATCACCTTGGCGAATGTGAGTTAGTAAGGCTGAAATGGTGGCTTGTTGAGGTGAAATCGCGATATCAATATTGGCTTCTTGTACGATATCCACATAAGCCTCACGCTGGATTAGCACCATGACTTTTTTGGCGCCCATACGTTTAGCCAGTAGTGCCGCCATAATGTTGGCTTCATCGTCGTTGGTGACAGCAATAAACACATCCGTCTGATCGATATGTTCTTCAAGCAGTAACTCTTGGTCTGATGCGTCACCACAAAATACCGTGGTATTTTCAAGCTTCTCAGACAGCTCTTCTGCGCGCTCTTGCTTACGCTCAATCAGCTTTACTGAGTGATTACGTTGCAGTTGTTTAGCGAGACCTAAACCAATATTACCACCGCCAGCGATCATAATATTACGGTAAGAATTATCTAGCTTTTGCATTTCACTCATTACCGCGCGCACATGGCGACTGTCGGCAACAAAGAATACTTCGTCATCGGCTTCGATAATAGTGGTACCGCGAGGCATGATAGGGCGGCCTTGTCTGAAGATGGCCGCGACCCGGGTGTCAATATTTGGCATATGTTCACGCAGGGCGGCGAGGGCGTTACCGACCAGCGGACCACCGTAATATGCACGTACAGCAACAAGGCTGAGTCGGCCTTCAGCAAACTCTAGCACTTGCAGTGCACCTGGGTATTCAACTAGGCGCCCAATATAGGCGGTAACTAGCTGTTCTGGAGCAATTAATTCATCAATGATAAAACCGCCACGAGGACGGTTTTCGGCATTTTTAGTTTCACTATCGATAAATAGCTTATCGCGTAAACCTAGGTACTGCTCTGAACGAATTCGGGCAATTTTGGTCGGCGTACCATACAGTGAATAGGCAATTTGGCAGGCAGCCATATTACATTCATCACTGTTGGTGACCGCAATCAGCATGTCTGCGTCTTCAGCACCGGCCTCTTTTAATACACTTGGGTGAGCACCATGACCCACCACCACTCTTAAATCGTACTTATCTTGCAGTGTACGTAAGCGATTCTTGTCGCTGTCGACAATGGTGATGTCATTGTTTTCGCCAACTAAGTTTTCGGCCAATGTGCCGCCAACTTGTCCCGCACCCAAAATGATAATTTTCATTGCCGTACTAATCCTTCACTAGGCGAGCGTAATAAAAGCCGTCCATGTTGTTTTGTCCTGGCACAATCTGCCAACCGATATCGTTTGGATCAGCTTGCTCTGCAATCGGCACCAAGGTCGCATCAGGTGTTCTCGCTAAAAATGCACTGACTTGATCTTTGTTTTCTTGTGGCAAAATCGAACATGTTGCATATAGGAGTGTGCCACCTGGCTTTAACCACTTCCAGCAATGATCAAATATTTGTGCCTGTAGTTGCGCTAGTTCTTCGATATCGTTGTTCTTTCTTAGCCACTTAATATCAGGGTGGCGACGAATAACACCGGTAGCAGAGCAGGGAGCATCAAGCAATATACGGTCAAACTTATCGCCTTGCCACCAAGAATCTATTTTGGCTGCATCGCCGTGAATACACTCCGCTTTGAGTGACAACCTATCGAGATTTTGTTGTACGCGTTCAAGACGCTTTTCATCAAAGTCGACGGCAACCAACTTGATGTCTGGTGCTAACTCTAATAGGTGGCAAGTTTTACCCCCCGGAGCTGCGCAGGCATCAAGTACCAGTTCATCACCTTGCGGGGCTAATAATGTGGCTGCCCACTGAGCCGCGCCATCTTGTACCGACGCCGCGCCGGTTTCAAACCCTGGCAGCTGCATTACATCACGTGGACTGCTTAATAAAATTGAATCAGGACTATTGCCGGCTTCGGCTTCAATTTCTAAACCCGCCAATGCTTGTAAGTAGGTTTCTCTGGTTTGAGATTGTTGGTTGTTGCGTAGCCACATTGGTGGGCGCTCATGGCTTTGCTCAATCACATTTTGCCAGCTATCTGGATAAGCTTCTTTCAAGCGCTTAATAATCCAAGCGGGTGTGTTGTATGCCAGCGTGTCATTGTCAGTTGCTAATGGCTTTTCTTGACGTTGGATATTACGTAGCACGCCATTAACCACTTTTACCAAGCCTTCAAACTTTAACTGTCGGCAAGCTTCGGCCGTTTCAGATATCGCTGCATGGCTTGGAATGCGGGTGAAATACAGCTGGTAGCAACCCACTAGCAAAAGCTGGTGGACGATACGTTGCTTGCCCTTCATCTGCTTGCTCATGCAGTCACTCACTTGCTTATCAAGCTGTGGCAAGTAACGCATTACGCCGTAACAAAGCTCAGCCAGAAGGGCTTTATCTTTGCCATTATCGAGATGTCTTTGCTGATCAGGCAATGCTACTGACAGAGAGATACCTTTTTCTAGCACCTGAAAAACGACCTTAGCGGCCAACGCTCTTAAGTTCATTAGTGGTTAAGCCTCTTGGTTGTCAGAACTAGCTAGCACAGTGCCAGGAGTAAACCAGTCTGCTCTTGAGTTGAGAATGTCGGCAACACTTAATGGCTTTTTACCCGGCAGTTGCATTTGAGTGATGGTTAGCACACCTTCAGCTGTGGCAATGCTAATACCGTTTTTATCGGCAGATAAAATAGTGCCAGGTTGCTTGGTGCTGGTTTCGTCGCTTACATGGCTTTGCCATACCTTGATGGTATTGCCTTCGTGCTCATAGTGGCTAACTGGCCAAGGATTAAAAGCCCGGACTTCACGCCAAAGTGCGTTAGCCGACTTAGTCCAATCTAGGCGTGCTTCTTCTTTAGATAGCTTTTCTGCATAGTTGGCTAAGCTTTCATCTTGCTTCTCGGCAGGTAAAGTTCCCGCTGCAATTCCAGCTAAAGCCTCAACAAGTGCACTTGGACCTTGTTCGGCTAACTTTTCATAAAGAGTTGCAGAGGTATCGGTATCTTCGATTTTTAGCTGAGTCTTAAGCAGCATGTCACCTGTATCTAAGCCGATATCCATTTGCATAATGGTAACGCCAGTTTCTGTATCTCCTGCCCATAATGCACGTTGGATAGGGGCTGCACCACGCCAGCGAGGTAAAATCGAACCATGTACATTGATACAACCAAGACGAGGGGTGTCGAGTACCACTTTAGGTAAAATAAGCCCGTACGCCACAACCACCATAATGTCTGCATTTAGCGCTGCGAGTTCAGCTTGCGCCTCTTCATCACGTAACGATTTTGGTTGGTACACTGCGATGTCATTTTCAAGCGCTAGTGCTTTAACTGGACTGGCTTGTAATTTTTTTCCTCGGCCAGCAGGTCTGTCTGGCTGAGTGTATACCGCAATTACATTGTGCTCTGAGTCGATTAGCGCTTGAAGATGGCGTGCAGCAAAGTCTGGCGTTCCTGCAAAAATGACATTTAATGGTTTCAAAAATTTATCCTTGTTTTGCTTCTAGACGAGCTGCTTTCTCGAGTTTTTGCTTGATACGTTGACGCTTAAGTGGCGATAAGTAATCGACAAACAACTTACCCGCTAGATGGTCAAGTTCATGCTGTAAGCAAATGGCAAACAGTCCGTCAGCTTCAAGGGTAAACTCTTTACCATCGCGGTCGAGCGCTTTAATGGTAACAAATTCGGCGCGGTCTACTTTGGCGTAAACGCCAGGAACAGATAAACAACCTTCTTCATTACAAAAGTCACCGCTCTTAGCAATAATCTCAAGGTTGATGAACACTTTAGGGCGTTCAACTTCATCTTGCAGATCCATCACTATCAGCTGGTGGTGGTAATTAACTTGAGTGGCAGCGAGACCAATGCCTTTCTCTTCGTACATTGTTTCGAACATATCGTCGATTTGTGTTTGAAGTGCAGCGTTAAACTCTGTAATAGGCTTAGCTACTGTACGTAATCTTTCATCTGGAAATTGTAAAACTTTTAATAAACTCATATCTAAACTCTTAACAAGTCTGTCAAATTTGAGCCAGTTAGTTATACTGACTTTTGCTAATGGCTCAATTTTAGTCGTTAGCGGCATTCAATAACAGCAAAAGCTCTATATATACTTTAATAAAAAGGGCAAATGGTACGGATACCCAGATGAAACGGTTAATATTACTTGCTTCACTTATAATTAGTTTAATTAGTTGTGCTTCGGTTTTCGCAGATACGTTAACGCTAAAATCTGGCCACCCGGATTATTATGTGGTTAAAAAAGGCGATACCCTTTGGGATATCTCTGCTTTTTTCTTGAAAGATCCCTGGCATTGGCCAAAGTTGTGGGGGGAAAACCCACAGATTGCTAACCCTCATTTAATCTACCCTGGTGACAAGCTGACTTTGGTTTTTATTGATGGTGAACCGCGTTTGGTGATGAAGCCACATATAAAAAAGAGCCCTCAGGGTCGTATATCTGCAAAAAATGGTGCAATTCCTGCGGTTGATTTGTCGTTAATCCAATCTTATCTATTACAAAATCGTGTTGTTGATAGTGGCTGGTTCGAGTTGCAACCTAAAGTTATGGGCGGTGAAAGTACCTCTAAATTTCATGTTATGAACGATATTATCTATGTTCAAGGTGAGCTACCTGTTGGTCAAAAGCTTGGGGTTTATGCTGATGGACGCACATTTAAGAATAGCCAGGGAGAGCATTTAGGTTTAGAGGTAATTCTTTCCGCCTCTGGTCGAGTTGTAGAGTCTGGCGCTGTCTCAAAGGTTGAGCTATTGAGTAACCTCCGAGAAACAGAGGCCGGATATCGGGTGCTGCCTATTGAAGATGATTCACTTATGTCTGCTTACTTTATGCCGCGAGCTGCTGAACTTACAGAGCCTACGAAAGTGTTGGCATCTGGCAAGAACATTCGTGAAATGGGCAAGCTAGATGTGGTTTATCTCGATCGCGGTACCGCTGATGGGCTTGAAGCCGGCCAGGTTTTTTCAATTTTTAAAGATGGAAAAGTGGTTGTTATTGACGGTAACGGTCAACCTGTACAACCCCATGACCGCAATCGTTATGAAAAGCTACTGGCAAATATGTCTGCTGATAACGTGATGAAAATGCCTGATCTTTATCGTGGTAAGTTAATGGTATTCAAAGTTTTTGATAAAACCAGTATGGGTATCATCATGGTAAATGATCGACCAGTAAGAGTGGATGATAAGTTAGTTATACCGGACTCGCTGATCAGCAGTGAGTAGTCTAAAGTTAATCTAGGTTTATTATCGATTATAATTTTTATTGTGATATCGATTTTTTAAAGGATTAGCTATTAACGATAAACTGGTCGACTGGCTGGTTGTTTCTGCTGTATCTGGGCTAGGGCCAGCTCGGATTAAACAATTATTAAACTACATGGATGTAGCTGAGTTAACGCAAAGGTTAGCGCACGAGCCACAAGCGTTACCTTTGCCTGAATCGTTACTCAAGTCTTCATTATCTCCCAATTTTGCTTTGGTTGAGTCCGCATTAGATTGGCAGCAAGCGGCAGATGATCACCACCTTATCTACTTGGATAGTCCGCTTTACCCGCCACTATTAAAACAAATCAGTGATCCCCCAACAGTGTTGTTTTTAAAGGGTAACATTGATGCATTATTATTTCCGAGCATCGCAATTGTCGGCAGTCGCAATGCAACAATAGGGGGTAAGAAGGTTGCCTATGAGTTAGCGACGCAGTTGGCAGAGCATGGTTTAACCATTACTAGCGGAATGGCATTAGGTATTGATGGCGTTGCACATCAAGCGGCCATTGATATTAGTAAACCTAGCATTGCGGTTTTAGGTACAGGGGTCGACGTGGTTTACCCTAAACGGCATCAGAGTATTTACCAAACTATTCAAAAAGATGGTTGTGTTATTAGTGAGTTTTGGCCTGAGGTCAAACCGTTTGCTGGTAATTTTCCGAAACGAAACCGGATTATTAGTGGTCTAACTATAGGAACCTTAGTGGTTGAAGCGAGTTTAAAGAGTGGTTCATTAATCACTGCACGCTTAGCCTGTGAGCAAGGACGAGAGGTGTTTGCTATTCCTGGTAGCGTGCTTAGTGGCCAAAGTGAAGGTTGCCATAAGTTATTACGTGATGGCGCTAAATTAGTCGAATCGGTGAGTGATATTTTCGAAGAAGTTGCAGCTTTATCGCATTACCACCTTGAAGAAGTTAAAGCGTGTCACCATATAGGGGGGGAAAGCGCCTCTGATTTGCCATTTTCCTCGCTGTTAGCTAGTGTAGGCTATGAGACTACAACAATTAACGATGTGGTCGAACATAGTGGAAAAACCATAGAGCTAGTATTGGAGCAATTGCTTGAACTCGAGCTGCAGGGTTGGATTACTGCAGTCCCTGGTGGTTACATAAGACTGAAGAGGAGCTAGCCATGTTTGATATCCTCATGTATTTATTTGAAAACTATGTTCACAGTGAAGTTGAACTTCTTGTTGATGAAGACGAACTCACCAAAGAACTAACACGCGCGGGATTTCATCAAAGTGAAATCATTAAAGCCCTTGCTTGGTTGGAGCATTTAGCCGACCTACAAGAAGCCGGCACGCCTTATCTTTGTAATCATGATCAGCATTCGTTCCGAATCTACACTGATGCGGAAATGGAAAAGATAGATGTCGAAAGTCGTGGTTTTTTACTATTTTTAGAGCAAATTAAAGTGCTTAGTGTGGAAACACGTGAAATGGTGATTGATCGTGTGATGGAAATTGATGAACCCACTTTGACTTTAGACGACCTAAAGTGGGTTATTTTAATGGTGTTATTTAACGCCCCTGGTCATGAATCAGCCTATGAGCAGATGGAAGACCTGATCTTTGAACAGCCCGATGGACGTTTGCACTCATAAGTGCAATATGATTAAAACAAAGGAGGCCGAAGCCTCCTTTTTTGTGTCTGGCGATAAATGTTCCATCGGTAACTGCGTCCTGCGTTACTCTACCTCCTGAATCCATTCAGTCGTATATTTATTCGCATTTCCTCTATCCCTAGAGGTCTGAACACTTATGCCAATTTGCCATGGATGCAGACAAATAGGCGTTGTGCTTAGAATTTCAGATGATTTTCACCATGAGCTAAATGCTGTGGCTGAAGGTAGTCGCGATAGTCATATCGACCTTGCTTGTACAGCCTAGGTTTAGCCTTTCCTTCGCTATCATTAAAGGCATTAACCTGAACGTTTAACCAATCAGCAAACTGTGGTTGGTGCTTGGTTAATGATGCCATCAACTGCTCATAACCTTCGAAATAGTCGGTTTTAAGAAATTGACTTAACTGTACAAAGTCTGCGTGATGGTTTTCCGCTAAGAAGCGGATAGCCATGTAGCTCCATTTATAGGTTCTATCTTGACCATCTTTATATTCGGTAGCAAAAACCTCTTCTAAAGTAGGTGCTTGCTCAATGTCACGCTTAATGACTCGCAGTGCTGATGGGTTTTCATCGCCCTTAGAGATATATTCAGCCAATCCTTCAGACCACCACACCATTTTTGCTGGGAAATGGCCAAAGCCAGCGTATTTGACGAAGTGACCATCTAGATAATGTACATATTCATGGTTAAGGTTCCAAACTTTAAACTCTGGCTCAATCCACCACTGGCGGTAGGCAAAAAATGTAGCCTGATTACCGGGCTTAGAGGGCGTGCCTTCGATATACATACCGCCGTTGTCGGTATTGATGTCGAAAATAAGTTGGCCATTTAAGTGGTATTGGCTCCAGTTTTTAAAAGCGACAACTCTAAGGGCTGTATTAAAATCATTAGGTGCAGGTTGGTGTTTGGTCTCTAACACGCTATGGAAGTTAGACTCTTGAGATGTCAGCTTAGTGCAGCTTTCTGCCAATTCTTGCTGGTTGAGATCTTGAGTCAATATAAATAGGCTATCAGAACAGTGGTGCTCAATAGGTAACGCTGTTTTCAGCTCGGGAATGCGGCATATTTCGCTATTTTTTTCACACAGCTCTTGGCCACCAAATACGTTGACATGAAAACCTGCTGTATAAGTATCTTTAGCTGCATCTCCACGTCGTGCAACGTCGGCTTTTGCGATAGCAGCGACAGCTTCATCAATGGCAAGCTCTTGCTTGGTATCTTCACCATTTTCAGATGATTGCAGGGCAAGGCGGTACAGTGCTAGCGTCCAATATGCGTTGGCGCGTGGCCAATCATTTTCGGCGCGTATACTTTCGGGGCTTGCCGCAAACTCGAGTAATGGCGTATTGAGTTCAGCATCTAGCAATACTGTATTTAGCTGACCATCGATATCTTTACGGCCAATATTAAGCAAAAAGCCATAGGCTTTAAGTGTTTCTAGTAAACCGTAGTCGTTAGCTTCGTTTGATGTTGATGTCGCAAGCTGCTGTAGTTGAGTTGCTAATTGAGGTAATAGTGGCGCCAAGGCGAAAGCCGCTTCATTGTTTGCAAAGTAACGGTATACGGTTACGGCATATTGCTCTTGCAGGCGAGATTGGCTATTGAGCATGCCTGAATCTGAGAGCTCTTCGAGTGCGGTAGCTAAAGCTTTGATGTCAGCATCGGTAAGCTCATCGACTGGTCCGTAATAACTAAAAGCACGGAAGTAGTAAAGTAATTGATTAGCGGTTTCGACGTCTTGAGTCATACCCAGCGCGAGGCTAGCGTGTAAAAAAGCCTCTTTTGTGAGTAGCGGACTTTGGGCATTAAACAGATCGGCTTCTGCAGCCGTATTGATTTGGTTGATGAGCTGCGGGTTGGTTGCTGGTTGATTGACACTAGCACAGCCGGAAAGAGAGGCGAGCATACCCGCTATAATTGTTATAGCGAACTTTGAGGATGTATTCATTTTTATCCCTTTAAATTTACACCTTTAAATATTGAATACAATATATCATTGCTTTTTACGAAATTCTAACACTGGAATATAAAACTTAAGCGATTCCTTGGTAGAATGGCGTCACATAGATGAATTGAGATAATCATGGCTAAGATCGATCAACAACTGTTTACAACGCATGAGCACGCTCTTGAAAAAGAGTTTGAGCTTTGCCCTAAATGTGGCTGCGAGTTGTCGGTGAAACACAGTAAACACGGTGGGTTTATAGGCTGTAACAATTATCCTAGTTGTGACTACACTCGGCCGCTTGTTCAACATGAGTCGATAGACACTCAAGTCATTCAAGGCTCCATTTGCCCTGATTGTGGTAGTGAATTGGCAGTTAAGTCGGGCCGATTTGGTATCTTTATTGGGTGCACTAATTACCCTGCTTGTAGTCATATTGAAAAGCATGACCAAGCGAATAGCGAAGATGAGATCCCTTGCCCTAAGTGTAAATCAGGTCATATTGAGCATAGAACTAGCCGTTTTGGTAAGTCGTTTTATGCGTGCAGCGGTTATCCTAAGTGCAAATTTTTAGTGAATTACCCTCCGGTAGCCGAGTCTTGCCCTGATTGTGGCTTTGGTATTTTGGTCGAGCGTAAAGGAGTGGCGGGTATGCGTTTGGAGTGTCCTGAAAAGGCCTGTAAATACAAACGCACAGTTTAAATCGCCATATTAACTTTCACTAATGCCACTTTTGAGTAATCATGGCGGCATATATTCTATGGCCTAATACAAGGTGAAGAGAGATAAATGTTAGAAGTATTGCCTGCTGACGTTGCTGAGCTTGTCAAACAAGGTGGCGTTATCGCTTATCCAACAGAGGCTGTATACGGCTTAGGTTGTGATCCTGATAATAATGATGCCATTGAACAGCTATTACAGATTAAACAGCGGCCTTGGCAAAAAGGCTTAATCTTAGTCGCTGGCGAATATCAACAATTAACGCCTTATATTGATGAGTCACAATTAACCGCAGAGCAGCTCGAGTTTGCCAAGAGTAAGTGGCCAGGGCCTTATACTTTTATTATGCCGATTAAGCCGGGATTGTCTCAGTTACTCAGCGGTAGCTTTGATTCTATTGCTGTGCGTGTTACTGCGCATGAGGGGGTTAAAGCACTATGCGCTGCAATCAATAAGCCCATCGTGTCGACCAGTGCAAATTTATCAGGGCAAGAGCCCGCGTTATCAGCTGTAAGTATCAAACAACAGTTTACCGGTATGATTGCTGGATTGGTAAAAGGCGATTTAGGCACTCAAGCGTCACCATCAACGATTATTGATGCCAAAACTGGCACCATTTTAAGACAAGGTTAATTAGCCTCTATCTATAAAAAGGAATAATATGAGCACACCAGATCCCGCAGTAGTAAAAGCTTTCTTACTCGATCTTCAAAATAGAATTTGCAATGGATTAGCAGCGTTAGACGGCCAAGCACAATTTGCTGAAGACTCTTGGAAGCGTGAAGAGGGCGGTGGCGGGCAAAGCCGCGTGTTAACCGGTGGTGCTGTATTTGAACAAGCAGGGGTGAATTTTTCCCATGTCATGGGGGCATCTATGCCGGCATCGGCAACGGCGCATCGCCCAGAGCTTGCTGGCCGTAGCTTTGAAGCTATGGGAGTCTCGCTAGTTATTCACCCGAATAACCCACATATTCCAACGACTCATGCCAATGTACGCTTTTTTATTGCCAGCAAAGAAGGTGCAGATCCCGTTTGGTGGTTTGGTGGTGGCTTCGACTTAACGCCTTATTACCCATATTTAGAAGATGTTGTGCAATGGCATCAAAGTGCAAAATCATTGTGTGAACCATTTGGTGAAGAGGCTTATCCTAAATATAAACAGTGGTGTGATGAATACTTTTGGTTACCGCACCGTAATGAAACACGTGGTGTAGGAGGCTTATTTTTTGATGACCTTAATAAGCAAGGGTTTGAGCAGAGCTTTGCCTTTATGCAAGCGGTAGGTAATGGTTTTTTAACCGCCTATGCACCAATCGTTGAGCGTCGTAAAGACACCGAATACGGCGAGCATGAGCGTCAATTCCAGCTTTATCGTCGAGGTCGCTACGTTGAGTTCAATCTAGTGTATGACCGTGGCACCTTATTTGGTCTACAAACCGGTGGCCGTACCGAGTCGATATTAATGTCAATGCCGCCACTCGTTCGTTGGGAATATGCTTATACGCCAGAAGCGGGCAGCCCAGAGGCACTATTATATAGTGATTTCCTTAAACCAAGAGATTGGCTAAGCCTATAAGTATTTACGTTATTGGTTGGTGCGAAGGGAGTGCGCTTACACTCCAGCTGCTAATCCAGAAGGGCTACACTATGGTGAACAGCTTAAACCAAGAGGTTGTAATCAGCTGATTTCCAGTATAGCGAAGCCATTAGCATGTAAACGCTATTGGTTTCGCATATGATCGGCTAATGTCGAAATCGCACTATATATCGCTTGCTGATGCTGCAACTGTTTCACTTCTATCTCTATCGCTGCTTTCATGCATATTAACCATTGATCTCGCATTGCTTCATCGACTTTAAACGGCATGTGTCTGGCACGCAGTGCTGGGTGTCCATGTTTCTGTTGGTAAAGTTGCGGTCCACCAAGCCAACCACTTAAAAATTCAAATAACTTCTGTTCAGAGTCAGCCATTGGGGCTCTATGAATCGCGAGTAATTCTTGAGTCGCTGGATTGCTTTGCATCTGAGCGTAAAATTGATGGGCTATCGCACGAATGACTTTCTCACCACCAATGCGATCATAAGCATTCGATTGATTTGGATCTCTGTCTTGATTGCTATTGCTACCCATTACCTTTTTTAACCAGTTCATTTCTTGTTGATACCAGAGTCAAATAAATATGCCCGCTAGTGTAGCAACCTAGTCGGTAGATTTATCAAGCTTTTTACTTGGTCAGTTTAATTGAAAATAACTGGACTAGAATAGATTGCCTAGGTCGTAATCCACGTTACACTGTATTTTTTAGTAAATAGAGTCGGTAAGCATGACTGAACGATATGCAGTATTTGGTAATCCTATTGGCCACAGTAAGTCGCCAACTATCCATACTATGTTTGCTAGAGAGACGGGGCAGCCACTGACTTATGAGGCCATTTTAGCGCCGGTAGATGCATTTGAAGCCAGCTTTAAGGAGTTTGCTGCTAATAATGGTCGTGGTGCTAATGTTACCGTGCCTTTTAAAGAGCAGGCATTTTTACTTTGTGATGAGTTAAGTGAGCAAGCAAAACTAGCTGGTGCAGTAAACACGTTATCTGTACTAGCCGATGGAAAAATCCGTGGTGATAATACCGATGGAGTAGGGCTAGTTGCCGATCTGCAACGTAACTTAGGCTGTCTAGTGGGGCTTGATGTGCTGCTTGTAGGTGCTGGTGGCGCAGCAAGAGGGTGTATATTACCACTACTTCAATCAGGTATTGCCAAACTTACTATCGTTAACCGCACACAAACTAAAGCCGAGTCGCTAGCAGAGCTCTTTTGGGGTTACGGTACTGTAGAGGCTTTACCTATAAATCATACCGGAAAAAGTTACGATGTGATCATCAACTCAACCTCTTCAAGTTTAAGTGGTGATGTGCCTAACATCAGTATCAATACCATTACGCCACAAACGGTTTGCTACGATATGATGTATAGCAAACAGCCTACAGCATTTAATCTTTGGGCTGCAGCGCAGGGCGCGAGCCAAACAATAGATGGTTTAGGTATGTTGGTAGGCCAGGCCGCAGAAAGTTTCAATATTTGGCGTAAGGCTAAGCCGCTCGTTGAGCCGGTATTAACTCAGCTACGAGCTGAACTGTAATTTTAGAAAAGTTTGAGATAGATATGAACCAAAGTATTTTATTCCCAGATCTACAAGATTGGGACTCGCAAACGCAGACTATACTCTTTCCTGCGCAAGTGCAGGGGGCGAACATTGAATGCCTCATTAGCTTAAATAAATTGACTCAGCTTTCTTCAGTCACATTTGAACAAGATAACGATGGGCTTGAAGCTCAAGCGTTAGCTGTATTTGATGAATACCGCTTTGATATAGAAGAAGAGGTTGAAATGCTCATCGAACAGGAGTCATTCGATGAGCAAGGTAGAGTCGTACTTATATAGGCACTATATAAGTATGATTATACGCTTTCTTGCAAATACTCGTTTTTAAGTCGCACATAGTTGTCTGCCGACTGTGGCAAGAAGGCGAGTTCAGCTTCTGTAAGGGGGCGAGCTTGCTTTGCTGGGCTACCTACATAAAGGAAGCCGCTCTTTAATACTTTTCCAGGAGGCACTAAAGAGCCAGCCCCCAAGATCACATCATCTTCTAATATCGCACCATCAAGAATGATTGCGCCCATACCAACTAAAATACGATTACCAACTTGGCAACCATGTAACATAGCCTTATGGCCAATCGTGACGTCATCGCCAATAATAAGTGGGTGGCCTTCAGGTAACGAAGGTGATTTACGAGTCACGTGTAAAACCGTGCCATCTTGAATGTTTGAACGTTTGCCAATATAGATATGGTTTACATCTCCACGTGCGGCAACTAAAGGCCAAACGCTGGCATTCTCATCAAGAGTAATATCGCCGACTAAAACTGCAGCCTCATCGATATAAACACCTTCTTTAAGTGTAGGGGCGACACCTTTGTAGGAGCGTAGTGAGTTATTGTTTCTAGAGTTTGGCATCTAAAAGTCCTAATTATGGTGTTTTTAGCATTATAAAGCCTAAAAAGTAGCTAGTCAGTGGGTTTTGTGAGCAAACGATTATAAAAGTTCGTTTTTCTTCAGTTTTGCCCTTGCGCTAGTCCGAGAACTCCCTATAATGCGCATCCACTGACACGGCACAGCAGGCCAACTAGCTAAACGAAAGCTTAGATAGAACGGGACTTGCAGCGGTGTTAGAGAGATTAACTTCTACGGGAATTAGCCTCAGGTGACAATCGCTTTAAGAGCTTCGAATGATGGTTGTTTACACGAGAGTGAACAAAGAATCATCGCTTGAAAAACTTCTT
>NZ_JAKILT010000041.1 GCF_023283535.1 Shewanella sairae
TTTTGATTTACGGGTCATTTGTTCACCTTGTGTTTAGATGGGGATTATACCCCTTACATCTTGGTGTCCAAATTCACTATGCCACTACACCCCGCAGATTATAAGCCGCCGCGTATTGATAAAAGAGCTGATGGTTTAAATGCGACTTACGATCTGCCACCTGAAGCGCTAGAGAAAATGGCGGCGCAATTTCAAACCACCGTAAAAGATGTGTTTAATAGCGAACAACCATTTGAGCTTGTTGATAAAGCTGGCGCCAATACACTAGTGATAGAAGCGGCAGTTACCGATATTCGTTTGAGTGCGCCCATTGAGTCGAGTCGTCGTAGCTATAGCTCTATGGGGCGGACCTATACTGAAAACTCAGGTTCGATGATGTTATTAGCGGTGATTAAAGATGGTGAAACCGGTGAGATCCTCGCAAAAGCTGCGGATAGAGGCCAAGGTTTTGATCAATGGAGTCAAAATACCCAAGTCTTTAATTGGGGAGACGTGAAAACCGTATATCGCCGCTGGGCCAATGATTTTAAAAATGCGCTGATGGCAGCGGGCGCGCAATAGCCTTGTTATGCATATAGTGTTGCCTATGACTCGCCCTAAAAAAACAGCCTAAAACAAAAGCGCCTAATCAAGGCGCTTTTTTGTTTTTGTCTTTATCTGCGTTATTTGGCAAACACTTAACTATCAGTGTCTAACTCCAATGCTTTACCTTTTATGAGTTTACGTAGCCACATGCGGTTGGGGTTCAGTAAGGCAACAAAATCTAGGCTAATGGGTAAATTTTCAGCGCAAATTTGCGCTGCCAGCGCCTCTGCGGCTAGCGGGCCTGAACTTAAGCCACGAGAACCTAATCCACCTAGCACATAAAGATCGTGATGAATTGGCGTTGCAGTGTTTTGCCAAAACTTACGGCTCTCAGGTGTGAGTTGATGAGTCTGATAAAGCGCGAGTATCGCATCTATGTCAGGAGCTGGTCCCATCATAGGCGCGTGGTCGCGGGTCACCATTCGCACACCAACACGGGCGCTATGACCTGAAATATCAATATCTTCAACCCAGTCTTGCTCAAGGTAACTATGCTGAATTTTTTGCAGGTTTTCGACTTGCTCTGTTGGGCTGTAATCTAAATGCGGTGCATTTTTTACATAGCTTGCGCCTAGGCAATGCAGATTATTGTTGCTAGGCGTCATATAGCCATGAGCGCATAATACGGCGCTCAATTTAGACAGCTTTGCTCTTGCTGGTGCGTGGCTCACTTGGCCTCTAAAACCTGTGGCTTGCAAATGCTGGGTTTGGCTAAATCGCGTTAACGATTTGCCGTTAGCCACAACCAGAGTATCAAAAGGGCCGTAAAGCTTTTGCTCACTGTGAAGATGCCAGCCATCGCTTTGTTTATCGATAGCAACAATCTGTGTATTAAGCGTCAACATCACATCTGCAAGCGCTTGAGCTTGATTAAATGCCGCTTGAGTAAAGTCCTGCGGTGAAACCCAACCACCTAGAGGGTAAAAGATACCGCCGTCACTAATATTGACGCCGGCAATGTCGGACGCTCGTTTAGCATCAATGCTTTCAGCAATAAGCGGCTGCCAAGCATGACCATTAATAATTTTTGCCACACGTTTACGGCTGCGTTCATCATGGCCTGTATGCACAACGCCACATAAATCAAAGTCGATTTTATGCCCTTGTGCCGCTAGGCTTTTAAGTCTTTGTAAGCTAAATAGATATGCTTGCTGAAAATACTGACTTAAGGGGTTGTTATCCGGTGTTAAAAGCGGATAAATGGCACCTTGCTTGTTACCGGACGCAGCTTGTGCTAATGCTGAGTCTTCGCAGAACAGGCTTACTTTTTGGCCGCGTTCTGCTAATGAAAGCGCTAAGCTGGCACTGGCAATACCGCCGCCAATAATGGCAATATTTTGTGGGTTAACTCTGGCTGCAACAATTGGGAAGGGCGCTTGTCTTTGTTTGACTTGACTGCGAAGCGCTGCTCGCTCTTGCAAGGCGATGTCGTCGTTTTTAAGCTTAACGGTTGTAAGTTCGCTAGTATCAAATTCGCCAGTTTCAAGCCCCGATTCAGTATGAGTAACAAGAGTAAGCCCTGTTTGGATTGCTCTAGTTGAAATTTGTTGTAACGCGCTGCTTTGCCATACGCCATTAACATGAATTTGCGCATCTTGGTGACTGAACTTAGCCATTTGCCAAAACAAATTGACATTTAATAGGCTTGGATCTAGCTCTTGATTTAGCAACCAAGCATCAATGAAACTGTCATCGACGATGGCGATTTGCTGAAGTTGCTCGCTAATTGCCCCAAGGTAAAAATCAATAATTAGCTGACCATTGTTGAGTATACGGCGCTGACATCCCTCAATAGCAATAAGCGGTAAAATACTCTCTTGTCCTGCAATCTGTTCAAAGCGCTGATTAGCAATCACAGATGTTAATGCATTATCGATGGGGCTGAAGATCTTGAGGGTGATTCTTTGGTTACCCTGTCGTTTTAGCAGTGCTTCAATGCTATTTAATTCGCCCAAACCCAGTTGTCCAATCACGATTGGCGTGGCTGATTTTGTATCAATAATTTGCTGAACAATTTTACTTACTGTCATGGTTCCGTCTTTAATGTTAAATTAAACGCTCACAAATATGCGTTACAATCGCTTTTACTTGCCGAAAGTGTACCTTTTTATGGGCTGATTTTGGCAAAGATTATACGTAAGGTCTCATAATAGACATTATTTTTGTGTTCCTTATGGAAAGCTGACCACTTATATGGATGAAAAGCGATACCATTGGTCCAGCAAAATTGGTACTAGATGTACAAAATGGAAAGTTAATAATGAAAAGAGTCGTGATCACCGGACTTGGCGTTGTTTCAAGTATCGGTAACAACAAGCAAGAAGTCACTGAATCATTAAAAGCGGGTCGTAGTGGTATTACCCATTCTGATCAGTTTGAAGAAATGAAGCTGCGTAGTCATGTTTGGGGCGACATTAAGATTGACCCATCAGAATATATTGACCGTAAAGCACTGCGCTTTATGGGTAACGCAGCAGCGTATGCACATATCGCTATGCAAGAAGCGATTAAAGACGCTGATTTAACTGAAGAGCAGTATTCAGACCCACGTGTCGGTATTATCGTAGGCACGGGCGGCGCATCTTCAGCAAATCAGGTTCAAGCTGCAGACACATTACGTGAAAAAGGCGTTAAGCGCGTTGGACCGTATATTGTGCCGCGTATTATGTCGAGCACAGCGAGTGCATGTTTGGCAACGCCATTTAAAATTAAAGGCATGAACTACTCAATCAGTTCAGCTTGTGCAACCAGTGCACATTGTATTGGCCACGCTGTTGAACTTATCCAAATGGGTAAGCAAGATATGGTGTTTGCTGGTGGTTCTGAAGAAGTAGATTGGACGCTAACCATGGGCTTTGATGCTATGGGCGCACTATCGACTAAGTATAATGACGAGCCAACGAAAGCATCACGTACTTATGATGCAGACCGCGATGGTTTTGTTATCTCTGGCGGCGGCGGTATCGTTGTTGTTGAAGAACTAGAGCACGCTTTAGCCCGCGGCGCAAAAATTTACGCTGAAGTTATTGGTTATGGCGCGTCATCAGACGGTTATGACATGGTTGCCCCATCAGGCGAAGGCGCTGTTCGTTGTATGCAGATGGCACTTGCTGATGTTGATACACCAATTGATTATATCAATACTCACGGTACATCAACGCCAGTGGGTGACATGCGTGAGCTTGAAGCTCTGCGTGAAACCTTTGGTGATAATCTGCCAGCAATCGCATCGACTAAGTCTTTAACGGGTCACGCGTTAGGTGCGGCAGGTGCTCATGAAGCGATTTACAGCTTGATTATGATGGAAAGTAGCTTCATTGCACCAAGCATCAACATCGATACGCTTGATGAAAAAGCTGAAGGTATGCCGATTGTGACTGAAATGACCGAAAAAGAGCTAAACACTGTTATGAGTAACAGCTTTGGCTTTGGTGGCACAAACGCTACTTTGGTTATGCGCAAGTACAAATAAGCTGAACTTATTTTAGGATAAGACACGCTATAAACGTTAAAAGCCTAGATTATTTATCTAGGCTTTTTTGTATCTCGATTTTGCAACTTAAGTGCCAGCGATACCTCAAGGTAACTTAGCCCATTATGCTGATTGATGATTCCAAGGCTGTGGGTTCAGTCTTTGTTTTAGCAACTGAATAAATCCGGAGATCCTTGCTGAGCGTTCTTTTTCCGGGCTACTTAACAGTGCGACGATATTGGCGTTGGGCAAGCTATAGTCAGGAAGCAAGCGCACGAGTTCACCGCTGTTGATTTGTGGCTGCACATCCCATTCAGAGCGCATAATAATACCCAGTCCAGTAATCGCCCAGTCTTTAATTACTCGTCCCTCATTACTTGCCAGTGTCGGGGTTATCCTTACCACCTCAATGGTGTCACTGTTTGGCTTATTTTGCGCTCCTTTACTTGCTGCTTGCTTGCTAAAAGACCATAAGTTCACATCTTCATTGTTCTCTTTTAATGCAATACAAGTATGTTGTAGCAGGTCATTTGGTGCTTTTGGGGTACCTTTTTGTTGTAAGTAACTTGGCGCAGCACAAACAAACCTTTGATTTGGCGCTAAGGTGATCATTTTTAATGAAGAGTCATTAAGCGCGCCAATGTAGATAATGATGTCCCATTTATGGTGACTTGACCAATTAGGGTTATCAGACAGCTCCAATTCAATATCCAGTTGCGGGTGCTCAATTTTGTACTCGCCAAGCAGTGGCGCAATATAATCATTACCAAACCCCAGCGGGGCTAATACTCTGAGTTTACCGCATACGTGCTCTTTTAATTCATCAAGCTGTTCTTGCAATTCATCTAGGCCACGTAAAATGCTAATACCTTTATCGAGCAAAAGTTGACCTTCTTCTGTCAAGCTAACCACTCTAGAAGGGCGCTGGATCAATTTTACCGATAGTTTATTTTCGATATGTTGCAGGCGTAATGTGACTGAAGGCGGGGTAATATTCAGCGTTCTAGCTGCGTCTGCAAGGGTTTTATGGCTCGCTATTGTTGTAATGAACCGCAGATCTTCGGTGGTGATCATTTGGTTTAAACCTAATCTATGCCTTAATAAGTGTTAATGTAAAACAAAACTAAGCTGTTGGATACTGTCGCTCAAATTGATTTGTAGCGCTGTGCTGCAAAAGCGTAAATAACCTTTTTATTAGCGTCGGATTTTAAGCATGTCATTCAGTGAATACTTACCTACTCAGTTACAGATTCAATATCAACGTTTAGATACCCCATTTTTAATGGTCGATAAGCCGATCATGTTGCACAACTTATCCCGATTGCGTGATCAGATTGAAGTATTGGGAGCTCAATTACGACCGCACTTTAAAACGGTTAGAGCATTAGAGGCGATGGCCCATTTGCTGCCTAGTAAAGATGCGCCGATCACCGTTTCCACGGTAAAAGAAGCAGAAGCGCTGGTCGATGCGGGTTACCTCAATATTGTATATGCTGTGGGGATCTCTGAGGGCAAACTGCCAAGAATTGCAGCACTTAACGCCAAAGGTGCGCAAGTAAGGGTATTGTTAGATACCGTCGAACAGGCTGAGTTTATGAGCCTGTATAGTTCAGAGCATCAGTGCACTATCGCCGCATTAATTGAGGTTGATTGTGACGGGCACCGCGGAGGAATCGAGCCTGATGACCCGCAATTAATAGCTATCGCGAGTATATTGCATCGAGGCGCGGCGCGCTTTGACGGAGTATTGGCCCATGCTGGTGAATCCTACCTCTGTTTTGACCCGGTTGCTTTAGCAAAAGCGGCGCAAAATGAGGTCGCTATGACAGTGAAGGCGGCGACTTTGCTTAGAGCGGCTGAGATCCCTTGTGAAATCGTTAGTATTGGCTCGACACCGACAGCTCATAGTTACCAAGATTTGACAGGCATCACTGAAGTGAGAGCCGGGGTTTACGGTTTCTTCGATTTAGTCATGGCGGGGATTGGCGTTTGCCAACTTGATGATATTGCAGCGAGCGTTGTGGCAACCGTGATTGGCCATAATAAACAAAAAGGTTGGTTATTCATTGATGCAGGCTGGATGGCGTTATCTGGAGATCGTGGTACTGCTGGGCAACCTAAAGATTGTGGCTATGGTTTAGTGACTAAATCAACTGGTGAGTTACTTGAGGGAATGCAAGTTATTGGAGTTAATCAGGAGCACGGTATTATCGCGGCAGTTGAAGACGAGCTGCTTGATTTTAGCCAGTTTCCGGTAGGCAGTCGCCTGCATATCTTGCCAAATCATGCTTGCGCCACAGCGTCGATGCATCAGCACTACCATGTGTTTGATACACAAGATGAGACCTATGAGATCTGGAACCGAATTCAAGGCTGGTAATATGCAATATTTAAATGAAGCGACAACCGCCAAGCTTATCAGCCATCAACTGGCTTATACCGCAGTAAAGGAAGCATTTATTGCCGCAACAACCGATGAAGCAACGCTGTTTCCTGTGGTTAATGCTGCGGGGCCACAAACAGACTCGATGTTTTCAATGAAGTCGGCTTCAACTGCGACATTGGTGGGGTGGAAGACCGGAAGCTATTGGCCGGGGAATCAGGCCAAGAACATACCGTGCCATGGAACGAATGTGTTTTTATTAAGCCCTGAAACCGGTGAGCTAGTCGCTGTGGTGGCTGCAACACAAGTTAATGCCTATCGCACTGCGGCAGCGGATGCAGTAGCGGTGGATTATTTAGCTCGTAAAGATGCTAGTGTATTAACGGTATTTGGCAGTGGGCACCAAGCAGAATACGAAGTTTTGGCAATCGCCGAAGTACGCGATATTACAAAGGTGATTGTGGTTGGCAGAGATAGCCATCGCTGCGAAGCCTTTATTAAGCGCTTGCTTGATAAAGGCTTGCAAGCAGAGTGCACCGTTGGCAATGCTCAATACGGCTGTGAGCAAGCAGATATTATTGTGACCGCCACCACAGCGACTGCGCCGCTATTTGAAGCTTGCTGGGTTAAAGCGGGGACTCATATCTCGGCGATGGGCGCAGATAAAGTGGGTAAGCAGGAGTTACCTGTAGACTTGTATCAAGAGGCAAACTTATTTTGTGATTATGGTGCACAGTCTGTCGTTATTGGAGAGTTTCAGCATGCAGACAATCCACAAGTGACAGAGATAGGCAAGGTTATAACTGGCGCATCAGCAGGGCGGATTGATAATACTGCGATTACCATTTTTGACAGCTCAGGCATTGCCATTCAAGATCTGTTTGTTGCCGCTAAACTGTTAGAAATGTCTGCTTGTTAACTGAATCCAAGCTAATTTAGGCTAGGCGAGTCGTTTTCGATATGTTTTAAACTGCTCGCTTTTATGACTATTGAACCTAACTATGAGGCACCGCTAAGCTTTATAAGCTTATCTTTGATTGCTTGTGTATTAGCACAAGTTATTCGGAATACTTTCTAATCACTGAAACTTTGCCATTTTCCATTTCGAGCACTTCCATAGTGTCAAACTGTTGATTGATGATTTGACCTGTTTGCGGGTGCTTGCCGCTACTTGATGTAGCGTATGTTATTACTATGACATTATGCCCTATAGTGACTTCCTTTAGCTGTGCAAAATAACGAGTGTGGGAGCCGAGGTAATATGACATTCCTTCGCGAAATTGTGCTTTGCCATTGGGGTTTCGGGTATCATCATTATCATAGGGTAAATGTTGATGCCCAATATCGTCAGCTAAGAATGTTAGGTAATGCTCTAAATCTTGTTCTGTTGCATCAGGTGACTGAGATGCTGTCCATGCGGCAAAGTATGATGCAGCGTAATCATCTAGGTTAACATCTAGGTTAACTTCTTTTGCACTTGCTAATCCTATCAGAGTAAAACTACAGAGAAAAATAATTGCTTTTATCACTTTAAGCTCCTTGCTGGTATTACTTGGCATAATGCCGATTTGTTGTGAAAGCGCGGGTACCTCTGTAACAAGTTAACATTGCGTACATTGTTGGACAACAGGGCTGATTTTGTGTTGTTAACGCTTTATATTGCTAATCCTTTGTTTTTAATGATTAGTACATCTTGCTAGAATGTAACTCCTACGTATTTTTGCACACTTTTTGGGAATCATGATGAAAATCCTTGCCGATGAAAATATGCCTTATGTTCAGCAGTTATTTGGTGATTTAGGCACGATTGAAACTGTCAACGGTAGGGAGTTAACGCCCGAGCAGGTTCAAGAGGCCGATGTACTGCTGGTTCGCTCGGTCACTAAAGTGAATCAAGCATTGTTGGCGCTAAATAACAAACTGAAATTTGTTGGCAGTGCCACTATCGGCACAGATCATATTGATCAAGAGTACCTAGCAAGTCGTAATATTCCTTTTTCTAATGCGCCAGGCTGTAACGCCACGGCTGTGGGTGAGTTTGCCTTTATCGCCATGCTTGAGTTAGCACAGCGCTTTAATAGTTCATTAAAAGGCAAAGTTGTCGGTATTGTCGGTGCTGGCAATACCGGTACGGCAGTGGCGAAATGTCTTGAGGCTTATGGCATTGAGGTGCTGCTTAATGATCCCTTATTGCAACAAAGCGGTGATCCTCGTTGCTTTGTATCGCTCGATACCTTAATTGCAAAGTGTGATGTGATTAGTTTGCATGTGCCGATTACTCAGCAAGGCGAACACAAAACTTGGTACTTGTTTGACGAAGCGCGCTTAAATACCTTAGCTGAAAACACCTGGCTGCTAAATTGCTGCCGCGGTGAAGTGATAGACAATCGTGCTTTAATCAAGTTTAAGCAGCATAGGGACGACGTAAAAGTGGTACTCGATGTATGGGAAGGTGAGCCTAATCCTATGGAGGAGCTTGTGCCTTATATCGAATTTTGTACGCCACATATTGCAGGCTATTCATTAGAAGGCAAAGCCCGTGGCACTTATATGCTTTACCAAAAGCTAGCAGAGGTTCTTAAATTATCGGTGTCTAAAGAAATGGACACGTTATTACCTAAGCTTTGGAGTGAACAGCTTTCTATCGCCGAAATAAGCAGCGAAAGAGCGTTGTTGCAGTTGGCTCGATTTGTTTATGATTTACGCGATGATGACGAATTATTTAGAAAACAGTTTCTAAAAAGTCAGGGGTTTGATCAGATGAGAAAAAATCACACTCATCGCCGTGAATTTAGTGCATTAAAGGTAGGCAACACAGGGCAAACTAATGTAAATTGGTTATCCAATTTAGGGTTTTCAGGAGTCGAGCTGTAATTATGTCGCAGGAATTTAATGTTGTCGTATTAGGTGCATCGGGCGCAGTGGGTCAAACAATGATTGAGATCCTTGAAGAGCGTAACTTTCCGATTGCTAATTTATATCCATTAGCAAGCAGCCGCAGTGCCGGTGATACGGTGAGCTTCCACGGTAAACAGGTCGAAATCTTAGATGTAGATACCTTTGACTGGTCACAGGCGCAAATCGGTTTCTTCTCTGCTGGTGGTGATGTGTCTGCTAAGTGGGCGCCTATTGCTGCTGAAAATGGTTGTGTTGTCATCGACAATACTTCTCACTTTAGATATGACATCGATGTACCGTTAGTCATTCCAGAAGTTAACCCAGAAGCGATTGCGGATTTTAGAAACCGCAATATTATTGCTAATCCAAACTGTTCAACCATTCAAATGTTGGTTGCGCTAAAGCCAATCTATGATGCTTACGGTATTTCACGCATTAACGTGGCAACATACCAGTCAGTGTCAGGTTCTGGTAAGCAAGCGATTGAAGAGCTAGCGGGGCAATGCGCTAAGTTGCTGCAAGGTTTACCGGTTGAGCCTAAGACTTATCCTAAGCAAATTGCGTTTAACGTGTTGCCGCAAATTGATAAGTTTATGGACAATGGCTACACCAAAGAAGAGATGAAAATGGTGTGGGAAACGCAGAAGATTTTCGGCGATGACAGCATCGTTGTTAATCCAACGGCGGTTCGTGTGCCGGTTTTCTACGGCCACTCTGAAGCGATTCATTTAGAAACATTACAACCTGTAGATGCTGAAGATGTTAAATCAGTATTGCGTGGTGCTGCTGGCGTAGAGTTGTTTGAAGGTGATGAAGATTATCCAACAGCAATAACCGAAGGTGCTGGTAACGATCCTGTTTATGTTGGTCGTGTAAGAAAAGATATTTCTCACGAGAATGGCATAAACCTTTGGGTTGTATCAGATAATATCCGTAAAGGTGCTGCACTAAACAGTGTACAAATTGCTGAGGTTTTAATCAGAGATTATTATTAATCTTTGGTTTTAATATAAGTAAATGATGAAAAAGCCCGCATTACGCGGGCTTTTTATGTTTTAAAGATGTGAACAGTAGCAGGGCACTGGAATCTAGTTTATAGTAATCTCAATAAATACAATTGCCTAAAGCTCGTCACCAGGGTGGTGACACAAGCGTGCTTTAAAGGGAAGGATTGATGAACTTTCGCACTTCATATCTTGTTGGCTTACTCGCTACAGGGATAGTCGTCACTGCTGCGCCAGCGATTAATATGGCTACAGCTGCAGAACTATTAAGAATTACTGGCCCCGACGGTCAAGTGAAGCCTGTTATTCAAGCTAGCCAAGATAAAGCGCAAAGCGTTAATAACAGTGTGCGTCAATATGGCCCAACGACTTCGTCTGATACGTTTTGGAGTATTTCCCAAGCGATAAAGCCTGACAATGGCGTTACGGTTTATCAAGTTATGGCCGCTTTGTATGATGCAAACCCGCATGCATTTTCAGGTAATAACTACAATAGTTTAGAGCGCGGTATGATCCTGCTAGTGCCAAGCAGAGAAGTCATGTTGCAGACATCGCAAGTTGCGGCGAAAACACGCGCGGAACAAAATGATGAGCGCTGGGCTGCGACAACAGCCGTAAAGCCTCAAGCAGTGGCTCCTGCGATTTCTCCTGCTAAACCAGCAACACCAACTTCAGCACTAAAAGCGCAACCAAATCCCTTAATCGCAGAATTGTCTGAAGAAGTTCAAATGTTAACGCGTCAAGTTGAAGCTATTCAGGCAAAAAACCTGGAGCTGACAGACGAATTAGCAAGAGCAAGTGATGAGATTGTCGTGGGCTCATCAGATACTGCAGCCTTTCAAGATGAAATTAGTCAACTAAAGCAAGAAAATGCTCTGTTAAAACAAGCACTGCAAGATGCTAAATCTGAGTCCGCTGCACTTAAGCAAGAAGTAGAAGCGACACAGCAGCAAGTCGCGAGTACCAGTGAGCCACAAGTCGAGCCGACCTCTGATTTATGGCGTACGATAATGGATAACCCTGTGTTATTGATTTTAGGGGCAGTGTTACCAGCAATTTTGGTTATTGGTTTAGTTTGGCTGTTTATTCGTCGTAAGAGTGAAACGACAAATGAAGCACCAGCCAACGATGCAAATAACGATAATGATACTGGCGCTGCAGATATTGCTCACGAGCCTAAAATGGATGATGCCGATGATTTGGCTGTTCATTTAGATACTGAGGAAACGATTGAGCAAGATCCATTGACGGGGCTTGCTGTCGGCGCAATGGCTCAATCAGAGCAAGATGAACAAGATATTGTAGTAGAAGACTCCCAAGATGATGGCCAATCACTCGATGATTTATGGGCTGAAGCAATGGGAGAGCAGGAACAAACAGACGGCAATGATGACGTCAACGCTATCGCTCAACCAGCAGAAGATGACTTTGATTCATTACTGGCAGACCTTGATGCGCCGAGCTCAAGTAGCGAGCAAGAAGCATCAACCAAGATTACTAAAAATAGTGATGAAGAAGATTTAGATGCTTTATTGGCTGGTTTCGATGCGCCTGATGAGCCTGCAGTAAACAAGGCCAATGACCCCCAAATTGACAATGAGCAAGATGAAGACCTTGATGCTTTATTTGCTGGGTTTGATGAAGTTGATAAAACTGAGCTGGATTTGGCAGACACTAGCAAGCAAACCGCTGAAGATAATGTTGATAACAGCGTAAACGCTGAAGCTAACACGACAGAAGATCTCGATGCATTACTTGCAGGCTTTGATGAACCACAAGCTAACTCAACTGAACTTGAGCAATCCTCAGTTGCAGAGAGTGCAGGCGAAGCATTTGATTTTAGCCTTGATGGCAGTACTGACTCTACTGAGAATCGTCGTGCTGATGATGACATTGACGCATTGCTTGCAGGCTTTGATGAACCAAAAGCTGAGACGACTGAGCTTGAGCAATCCTCAGTTGCAGAGAGTGCAGGCGAAGCACTTGATTTCAGCCTTGATGACAGTACTGACTCTACTGAGAATCCTAGCGCTGATGATGACATTGACGCATTGCTTGCTGGCTTCGATGAGCCTCAAGCTGAGACGACTGAGCTTGAGCAATCGCCAGTTGCAGATAGTGCAACCGAAGCACTTGATTTCAGCCTTGATGACAGTACTGACTCTACTGAGAATCGTAGCGCTGGTGAAGACATTGACGCATTACTTGCTAGCTTTGATGAACCAAATGATAAAGCTATAGAATCCGATTTTGATGAAGAGCCTGCATCTGCAGTCAGTAATCAAGATGACTTAGATACATTATTGGCTTCACTTGAAAGTGAAAAAGACGAAAATGACAGTGATTCGAAAGATATTGATACCCTGTCTGATGAAATGGCGGCGGAGCTAGAGTTAGGCTTTGAAATTGCAGCTGAGCTTGAAGATGATGACCCAAATAGCCAAGACAAGTCCGACAGCGAACTTGACAGTGAACTTGATGCATTGCTTGCCGATCTTGACTCGCCAGCTGACGTTGGCGGTTCTCATGTAGATAACATAGACAATGTTGAAGCTAAACTTGAAGACTTAGCGCCACAGCAACAAGACGATAAAAGCTTAGACTTTGATTCAAATATTGATTTCTCAGCGCCTAAAGAACTTTCTGATGATGAATTATTCAGTAGTTTAGCTGCTGAAGGTGACGGTCAAAGTTCAGCTAACTTTGCTGACGACGATGCATTCACGCTCGATGACAATAGCAAAATGACTGTTGATGAAGCCCTTGCAGCACTTGATGCAGAAGAGGTCGTAAGCAGTCAATCTTCTAAAAAAGACTTTGCTCAAGATGAATTAAGTTCATTTCAAAAAGATAATGACTTTATAGACATTGATATGCTGCTAAGTGAAGCAGATGAAGATAATAGCGATATTGATCTTTATAAGCAGTTTGATGTGGATATGGGGGAACTTGATTCGTTAATGGGCAACTCGGCAATGGTCGATGTTGACGATGAAGAGAACTCTATCAACGCTAAGTTAGATCTTGCGCGTGCATACATTGAAATTGATGATAATGACAGTGCGAGTGCTTTGCTAAAAGAGGTGGAGCTTGATGGTAACGAGCGACAACAAGCGGAAGCTGCGCGATTACAGAAAGAGTTAGTCTAATTTAGTCCAATAAAAACGGCGCCTATGGCGCCTTTTTTATACTCATCGTTTGTCCTGAGTATGTTAGAATCGCCGCCAATAATTAGATTTTGCCTATTTGACTATGTTGAACTTAATCCATGGTCAGATAGCTGTTGAACCGAGTGATAGAGGTGTTAAATGCGGGTTGTACTAGGAATAGAGTACGATGGTAGTCAATATTTCGGCTGGCAACGTCAGGCGGAAGTCGACACAGTGCAGGCGCGGTTAGAAAAAGCATTGTCGATAGTGGCTAACGAACCTATTGCCGTAAATTGCGCCGGACGCACTGATGCAGGTGTTTCTGCAACAGGACAAGTGGTCCATTTTGAAACCAATGCAGTGCGTAAAGATACAGCTTGGACGTTAGGCGTTAACGTTCACCTTCCTGATAATATTGCGGTTCGTTGGGTTAAAGTAGTTGATGATGAGTTTCACGCTCGCTTTACTGCGACGGCTCGACGTTACCGTTATATGATTTATAACCACCAACTGCGCCCTGGGATCTTGCGCGGCGGAGTCAGTCATTATCCAGGTGATATTGATGAAACCAAGATGCACCAAGCGGCACAATACCTGTTAGGTGAACAAGACTTTACCAGTTTTAGAGCAGTGCATTGCCAATCAAATACGCCGTTTCGCTGTGTGCATGAAGTCAATGTCACCCGTCAAGGCATGTATATTTGCGTTGATATTAAAGCGAACGCGTTTTTACACCATATGGTGCGTAATATTGTCGGTTCACTATTGGAAGTTGGTTATGGTAATCAACCTGTAGAGTGGATCGAGCAATTACTGGCACTTAAAGATAGAAACCAAGCTGCAGCAACCGCTAAACCCAATGGTTTGTACCTTGTCGATGTGACTTATCCAGAAAGCTATCAGTTGCCTAAATTAGCACTTGGTCCACTGTTTATGCTCGATTAGTTAACAGCTAAATGGTCCCAAATAAATAAAAGTCATCATCAGGGATGTTCCCTTTAACGGTTTTAAATGGAAAAGTTTTGTGATTGAAAATGACACATTAATGCAGGCCGCGCCGGGTCATGGCGCAACATTGCATACTTGGTTAGATTTTTTGTTGGCAATTCATCCAACAGAAATTGATATGGGCTTAGCCCGAGTCGCTAAAGTCGCTGAGCGTTTAGGCGTCAATAAGTTAGACCACTGTAAAGTGGTAACCGTTGGCGGCACTAATGGTAAAGGCACCACGTGCGCCATGATAGAAGCGGCGCTGTTGATGTCGGGGCAAACGGTGGGCGTCTACAGTTCGCCGCATCTGCTTAATTACAATGAGCGGGTTAGAGTCAATGGCGTTGATGCAAGCGATGCAGATCTAGTCGCTGCATTCGAAGCCATAGAGCTTGCACGTGCAGAGATTTCATTAACCTTCTTTGAATATGCCACGTTGGCGGGTCTATACCTGTTTAAGGCAGCCAAACTCGATGTCGTACTGCTTGAAGTTGGCCTCGGCGGGCGCTTAGATGCAACCAATTTAATTGATGCCGATATCGCTGTTGTGACATCAATCGATTTAGATCATCAAGAGTATCTTGGCGATACCCGTGAGTTAGTTGGCGCCGAAAAGGCGGGGATTTTCCGTGCCGGTCGTCCAGCTATTGTCGGTGAGCCAGATTGCCCACAATCGGTAATTGCAGTGGCTAACCAAGCTCGCGCAGCGCTTTATCGTGTCAATGTTGACTTTAGTTATCAATGCACTCCACAAGACTGGCATTATCAAGGTAAGCAGCTTAATTTGGCTAAGCTACCATTACCGTTTTTGCCACAACCTAATGCTGCAACCGTTATCGCGGTACTTGAACACTTATGCCCAACAATACCTGCCGAGATTATTGCTAAAGCCGTTGGCGAAACTCAGCTTGCGGGTCGATTAGAATATTTGAGTCAATCGCCAAAGGTGATTGTCGATGTGGCGCATAACCCTCATGCCGCACGTTATTTAAAATCGCGTTTGGCCGCAATACCAAAAGGGCGCTTGTTTGCGCTTTGTGGCATGCTTAAAGACAAAGATGCGCGTTCGGTATTACAAGAGCTGGCAAGCGATGTTGATGAGTGGTTTCTATGTGATTTAGCAGGGCCACGCGGGGCTTCGGCAATGGAGCTTAATGCTCTTATGCCAGAGCATGTAAATGTGCAAACATTTACACAGATGCAAGATGCTTGGCACGCTATAAAGGCGAAAATGCACGCGGATGATGTTGTTATAGCGTTTGGCTCGTTCTATACCGTAGCGGGTTTTAAAGATTTGTTTAAGGGAGAAGAGCTTGTCTAGTCAATTTCAAAACCGTCTAGTGGGTGTCATTGTGATAGTAGCATTAGGGGTGATCTTTCTACCTGATGTATTAGATGGCAAAAAACAACGTGAAGAGGAGCAATTTGCTGAAATTCCTCTTAGGCCCGTAATTGAACAAGATGCTTTACCTGAACAAAATATCGATACACTCGATCTAGGTGCTAAGCAGTCGGACACAGAGCAAGACGCTGAAAGCGGTGATGATTCTTGGCATATTGCAGAGCAAACTCCCACTCAGGCTCAAGCGTCAACTACCGAAAAAAAGCTTGCCGCAACTCAGCCTAAGGCAGAAGAAAAGCCGCAACCAAAACCTGCAACAAAGCCTTCAGCTGCTTGGACTATTCAACTTGGCAGCTTTAATAACGCGGCCAATGTGAAAGGGCTAGTTAACCGCCTCAGAACAAAAGGTTTTACCGCATATACATTGCCAACTAAACCCATTGATGGTCAGTTAACCAAAGTGTTTGTAGGGCCAAATATCTCTAAAGATAAATTAAGCCGTATGCAAAACGATATCTTTAAACTCACAGAGCTAAAAGGGCGCATTGTTGCCTACAATCCTGTGGAAAAATAATAAACTGCGATTGTCTTTATCAGAGAAAAGGTTGTTTCGCCGTGAAAACGTGAGAAATAACTCTGTCTCTGATAGAATCGCGCCGTCTTAACCCCTTTGCTGGATTATTTCTTAAATGGTTTGGATTGATTACGCCATCATTATTGTTATCGGACTATCAACTCTGATTAGTTTGGTCCGTGGTTTTGTTAAAGAAGCCATGTCTCTTGTTGTTTGGTTTGCCGCCTTTTTTATTGCCAGCCAGTTCTATTTAAAACTCGCAACGCATCTGACCCAGATGCAAGATGAATTTGTTCGTAACGGCGTTGCCATCGCTATTTTATTTGTTTCTACCCTTATTCTTGGCGCGTTAGTGAATTACCTCATTGGTCAATTGGTTTCTAAAACCGGATTGTCAGGCACAGACAGAGTGCTGGGCTTATGTTTTGGTGCCTTAAGGGGCGCATTAATCGTAAGCGCATTATTGTTTTTTATGGATGCTTTCACCGGAGCACCCAATACAAATTGGTGGCAAGAGTCGACACTCGTGCCCGAATTTGGAGTTGTTATCCAGTGGTTTTTTGACTACGTGGAAAATACCTCAAGCTTTGTACCCAAAATATAAAATGCATTAAAGCATTACTTGGTTTTAGGCGGGTACCTACTCGCTTAAAGCAAAAATATTAAATAATAGAACATCTTACAACGAGGAAACTCACACATGTGCGGTATTGTCGGAATAGTAGGTCAGACATCGGTTAACCAAACCATTTATGATGCACTGACCGTGCTTCAGCATCGTGGACAGGATGCTGCTGGCATTGTGACTGTTGATGGCTATGCGTTTAGATTACGTAAAGCGAATGGTTTGGTAAAAGATGTTTTTGAGCCAAAACATATGCAACGCCTGCAAGGTAATTCAGGCATTGGTCACGTGCGTTACCCTACGGCTGGTAGTTCAAGTGCTTCTGAAGCGCAGCCATTTTATGTTAACTCGCCTTTTGGTATTTCATTAGCTCATAACGGTAACTTAACCAACACGGTTGAGCTGCATGAACGCCTTTTGAAGCAACGTCGCCATGTTAATACCACTTCAGACTCTGAAGTGTTGCTTAACCTATTAGCCGATGAACTGCAAAATACCACCACTCATGAGTTAAGTGCTGATGACGTATTTAATGCGGTCACGCAAGTTCATGAACTGACACGCGGCGCATATGCCGTTGTGGCGATGATCATTGGGCAAGGTCTAGTGGCATTTAGAGACCCATTTGGTATTCGTCCGTTAGTGCTAGGTAAGCATGAAACAGAGACGGGTACTGAATATATGGTCGCCTCTGAAAGTGTGGCACTTGATGCCGTTGGTTTCGAGTTCATGCGTGATGTGGCGCCGGGTGAAGCAGTTTATATCACCCTAGAAGGCGAGCTATATACGCGCCAATGTGCACATGCACCAAGTTACGCACCGTGTATTTTTGAATTTGTGTACTTTGCCCGTCCAGATTCGACCATAGACAACATTTCTGTTTACAGCAGCCGAGTGAATATGGGCACTATGCTGGGCGAGAAGATAAAGCGAGAGTGGGAAGATCACGATATCGATGTGGTTATTCCTATTCCTGAGACGTCTTGTGATATCGCTTTAGAGATTGCACGCCATATGGATCTTCCATATCGCCAAGGTTTTGTTAAAAACCGTTATATTGGCCGTACCTTTATTATGCCTGGTCAACAAGAGCGTAAGAAATCAGTTCGCCGCAAGCTTAATGCCATTAGCGCTGAGTTTAAAGGTAAGAACGTATTGCTAGTTGATGACTCTATTGTGCGTGGTACCACGTCTGAGCAGATCATTGAGATGGCGCGTGAAGCCGGGGCAAACAAGGTTTACTTTGCATCAGCTGCACCGGAAATTCGTTTCCCTAACGTTTATGGTATTGATATGCCAACCACTAATGAGCTGATTGCCCATGGTCGTGACGTAGAAGAAATTAATGCATTGATTGGTGCTGACGGCATGATTTTCCAGTCATTACCGGATTTGATTGAAGCGGTACGCCAAGAAAACCCAAGCATTAAGCGTTTTGAAACATCAGTATTTGACGGTAAATATGTCACTAATGATGTGAACCAAGAATATTTAGATCACATTACCCAGTTGCGTAATGACGACGCGAAAGCTAACCGTAGTAAAGATATTGGCACTAACTTAGAGATGCACAACGTTTGTCATCCATAAGTAAAGCCTATTAGCCTCGAAAGAGACAGATGTAAAAGCCGAGCAGTTGCTCGGCTTTTTTGTGGATATTTACGAGTACCTTGAAATTGTTTGGATTAAACCAGGTGGATAGCCCAAACCAGCATCCAGCTAGCAAAAAGTAAGCTGCTAGGGCCTTTATCAAATCCATGACCAATTTTAAGACCTATTAAGGTGCTAACACAGGTTAATGGTACGATAAGGCTTGTCAGTAATAGCGGCGCGGCACCTAAGGTTAAATGCACAAAAGGAGAGAGAATCAACAGCCAAGATGTGACCAATAAAAAATGAAATAACATCAACTTGTCGAGCCGGATCCCTTGGTTACTCAGTGTGGCTAGCATCTTTATCCCTCCTTTTTAAGATGACCAATTAAAACACTCAATGAGAACTATTCTCAACAAAATTTACAATCTTTGAGCAAACTTGTATTTAACAGCAACAAAGCCACTTAAATATCTGCGTTTCATTTGCGCCTAATAGCACTTCGAGGTACAGTTACTGTTAATTTATACAGTAATTTTTTTAATCGATGATCTTATATATTGCTGAAAAACCTAGCCTTGGCCGCGCCATTGCCGATGTTTTACCTAAGCCATTAAAAAAAGGCGATGGTTTTATACGTGCCGCCAATGGTGATTGCGTCTCTTGGTGTGTCGGTCACTTGCTCGAACAAGCAGAGCCAGATGCTTATTCTCCAGAGTATAAATCGTGGAAGTTTGAGCATTTACCTATTGTGCCTGATAACTGGAAGATGAAGCCTAAGTATAAGATGCGCGGCCAAATAGCCGTGCTTAGGGGCTTAGTTAAAGAGGCTAGTCAATTGGTTAACGCGGGTGATCCAGACCGTGAAGGGCAATTATTAGTCGATGAGATCATCGCTCATCTTGGGGTTAAAGGGGCTAAATTACAAAATGCACAGCGCTTATTAATTAGCGACTTAAACCCACAAGCGGTTAAAAGGGCGTTAGGTCAGCTGCGCTCAAATCGAGAGTTTATTCCACTTTCTACATCAGCTTTAGCGCGCTCTCGCGCCGATTGGCTATATGGCATGAATATGACCCGTGCCTATACCATTCAGGGGCGAAAAGTGGGTTATCAAGGCGTGCTATCGGTTGGACGCGTACAAACGCCAGTGCTTGGGCTTGTGGTGCGCCGTGATGCAGAAATTGCTGAATTTGTTTCTAAGCCATTTTACGAAGTGTTGGCGCATTTAGCGACGGATGCACAAGATAGGTTCAGTGCAAAATGGCAACCTAGTGAAGCATGCCAGCCCTATATGGATGAAGAGGGGCGAGTATTATCTAAAGGCTTAGCGCAAAATGTTGTTGGGCGCATAAATGGCCAAAATGGCACCGTTGAAAAGGTTGTTGCTCAAGATAAAAAGCAAAATTCACCGCTACCTTATAGCTTATCCTCACTGCAAATTGACGCTGCAAAGCGTTTTGGTATGAGTGCAAAAGCAGTACTCGATACCTGTCAGTCATTGTATGAAAAACATAAGCTTATTACTTATCCGCGCTCTGACAGCCGTTATTTACCCGTAGAGCAACATGGCTTAGCACCGAGTGTTATCCGAGCGGTGTTAAATGGCGCTAGCGAACTCGTTGCAGGTTGTGATGAACCCAATGCCAAGCTTAAATCTAAAGCGTGGAATGATAAAAAGGTCGATGCTCACCATGCTATCGTACCCACTGAAAAAACTGCCAATTTGGCCAGTTTGAGTCAGGCTGAAAAACAGCTTTATTTACAGATTTCACGCCAATATTTGATGCAGTTTTACCCCGCTTATTTGTACAAAGAAACTCAGGTTGAAATCATTATCGCGGGTGGTCTTTTTAAAACTAAGGCCAAGCAAGAAGTCGCTTTAGGTTGGAAGCAGCTGTTAAAGCAAAGCAAAGATAAAGAGAGTCGTAATGCTAGTAATGGCCAACAAACCGATGATGAAGAGCATCTTGCTAATATTCCTGCGCTGAAAAAAGGCCAAGTGCTACTTTGTGAACGCGGTGAACTGTTAGAAAAGCAAACCCAGCCACCTAAACACTTTACCGATGCAACCCTGCTTGGGGCGATGACAGGGATTAACCGCTATGTCACCGATCCTGATATTAGGAAAATTCTTAAAGATACAGACGGCCTAGGCACTGAAGCAACCCGTGCCGGCATTATTGAATTATTGTTTAAGCGCACATATTTAACCCGTCAAGGTAAGTCAATTTTAGCGACAGAGGTGGGCAAAGGCTTAGTCAATAGTTTGCCGCAAAGTGCAACCACACCAGACATGACCGCACTATGGGAAAACAACCTTGATGCCATTAGCCGTAAAGAAGCAAAGTATCAAAACTTTATGCAGCCCTTGGTGAGCTCAATACATGAGCTGATTAATCAAGCCGGTTCGCAATTACCCACTTCGTTACAAGGCGTAAAGTCACCAGAGGGAGGCTTTAAAAAACGCCGTTATTCAGCTAAGAAGCCTACCGGTTCAAAGGCGACTGCTTCGAAAGCGACTGCTACCAAAAAGACCACTAAACGTACCAGTAGTAAGTCATGACGCTGGGTTATTACTTAACTCTGATGACTTAGGCTTAGCACTTAGCACTAACGCATATTATCAGCTGGACATAGATTGCGAATTAAATAGATTATTGATCAACATTCTCTTTTAGAAGTTGCGCTAATGTTTTGTAACGGACTGGAAGTTGACGATTACGTTTATGGACCAAATACAGTTGCTCGGCAACGGCGGTGTTAGGCTGATGCAAAGTTAAGCTGGCTTTATCGATAAAGCTATCAAAGGCGCTTTTGGGCAGTACGGTAAAACCAATGCCTTGGGATACCGGTAATAGAATTTGGCTGAGCTGATTGACATAACTTGCGGTTGGTAATTTATCGATATTAATCTCCGCCAGTTCTTGGTCGCCACATTGATCAAAATAGAGTGATAAATAATGAGCGGAATCTGGGTGTTTTACAACGCCGCATTCCATCAATGCTTGCGCTGTAATATGTTTACCTTCAAAACGCTTAGGTAAGATTAGGCATAAGTATTCACAGCCTAAGGGCTCGATATTGAATTCACAGGTATTAGGTTTGTGGGTGACAATACCAAGATCGATTGCTGCTTCAGTTATGTCTTTAAGCACTTTGTGATTGGGTGCCGCTTCTAAGTGAATCGATAGCGCAGGGTGTTGTTGCTGAAGCTTGAGAAACTTAGGGTAATAAAGCAGGGCCAGTGAGCCCGAACATGACAAGCGACACTGACCTGAATAAGGGTCATCGAAACTTAAACTTTCGATTAGCTTAGCTTCATGTTGCGCAATCTCTAGGGCATATTGATAGACCTGCCTGCCTTGCTCTGTAATTTCAAATGTTTTATTAAAGCGTTTAATCAATGCATGACCACAAGCTTGCTCTAATTTTTTTATTTGCTGACTCACGCCGGGCTGGGTCATATACAGCTTTTCAGCTGTTTGAGTAAAATGACCAACATCAATCAATGTTTTAAAAGTATTGAGCCAAGTTGGATTCAGCATAGAAAGCCCTCAGTAACCACCTTAGATTGATCAAGACTATGGTTGATCAAGACTATGGTTGATCAAGACTATGGTTGATCAAGACTAAGGTTGATCAAGACTATGGTTGATCAAGACTAAGGTTGATGTAGCGAATTGATTATTGATTATTGACTATTGATTTTAATAATAACCTGAAATTATCAAAAGTGTAAGTATTGATAATTATATAGCCTACTGAAAATTCAGATTGATCACCACTAGAGAATACAATGGAAAAAATAGAATTTACCCAAGGCGAACTAGGGGCGAAAATACAGGCACAGTTAACCGCGGGCTTTGAGTCTCATACTCAAGAGCAAATGGCTCCGCCTTATGATAATCAACGTGTAAACTGGATAGTTGAAGACGAGCAAGGCAATCTTATCGCAGCCTTAACCGCTGTTCTGCTTTGGGATTGGTTATATATTGATGAGCTTTGGGTGGCTGAAAGTTGTCGTGGTAGTGGGCTAGGTCGACAGTTGATGGATAAAGCGCAGGAGTATGCAATCACTGAAAAGCTATCTGGTTTATGGCTGTGGACGCAAAGCTGGCAAGCTCCTGAGTTTTATCAGCGTTTAGGCTTTGAGGAGTTTACTCGTTTTGATGATTTTCCAGCAGGGCATAGCCGTATAGGGTTACGCAAATATTTGCAGGATCAAGGTTAATTCGTGTTCGTTATGTTAAGGTTTGAGCCTTAATTCTCCTCTGTATCATTTTGAATAAGCAAAGGATTTGCGATGAAATATGTTTCCGCTATGTTATTAGGCTTGATTGCGGCCGGCCTATCTGCCGTTGCCTTTAGCTTTGCTGCGAGTTATTCACCACTATTGAATTATTTAATTGCGGTGGAGGGGTTAAATAGCAATAGCCTTGAGTGGTTACTAGTCATACTGCAAGATAGTGCTATTACGCTTTTGAACGCAGTGGCGATTTTTTTTATTTATCGACGACTATTAAGCCAATTTCCATTTAATTGGCTGGCAATTATCTTAATGCAATTACCTCTATCGCTGCTGGTGATATCGGTGAATGGTTTACCAATTGATTTTGCAAATCTGTATGAGCTTTCAAAATCGCTGCCTACGCTTATTAATGCAATTGCTATTGTACTGATATATGTAGTGTTTAAGCTGTTCGATAATAAACAAGCCACTATAAATAGTGGCTTGTAGTGGGTCATTGCACCAGCACTAAGTTCATCTGTTTTAAGTAGCCAGTTCTAAGTTAGTCGCTTTCAAGTAAGTTAGTAATGGCTCTTGAAATCAGGTCTTTTTTCATTGTTGTTGGCGTCACTTTTTGGTTAAACCAAAAGCTCATTGGCTGCTCAAAGCCGATGCCATGCATATAGTTGTAAATCGCTTTACGCAGGCCTTCACCGAGCATTTCATGGTCAGTGCCTGTCGGATCGGTAAAGTTAACATCGTTCTCAGCAAATAGAATCTCTGGTCGCTCTTCAAGGGTGATACCAAATTGCTCTGGGTTGATACCTATTGGGCTGTGTACGGTAGCCACAAAGCGATGCCAGTATGCTGATTGGAAGCAGCCTTGTTGCATCATTTGGCGCACCATCTCCAATGAGTCGACAGTTTCTTGCTCAGTTTGTGTTGGGAAGCCATACATTAAGTAAGCATGTACCAAAATACCTGCATCACTAAAGGCTTTGGTCACTTGCGCCACACGCTCAACACTGACGCCTTTTTTCATCAGTTTTAATAAGCGGTCTGACGCAACTTCAAGACCACCACTGACAGCGATACAACCTGAATCGGCTAACAACTGGCAACGGGCTTTGCTAAAGGTGCGCTCAAAACGAATATTGCCCCACCAACTGATGACTACGCCACGCTCTATGAGTCTTTTAGCCATGGTAAATAGCAGCTTGGGTGGCAGTGCTTCGTCAACAAAGTGAAAGCCAGTCTCGCCAGTTTCTTCAATGAGTTGCTCAATTCTGTCTACCAGCACATCGGCGCTAGCTGAATCAAAACGGTCGATATAATCTAAGCTGACATCACAAAAGCTACACTTACGCCAGTAACAACCATGGGCGATGGTTAATTTGTTCCAGCGGCCATCGCTCCATATACGGTGCATTGGGTTGAGCATTTCACATAAAGAAAGGTATTCATCCAGCGGTAAGCCATCATAAACCGGTGCACCAACATCCGATTGCGGAATATCGTGTAGCTCAGCATTTTCATTAAAGTGAACATAGGCTTCGCCATTTTCATCTTCTGCAAGGAAGTAAGTGCGAACCAAGTCGTCGACTTCACGCTGACCTTGAAAGTACTCTAATAAGGTAATAAAAGGTCGCTCTCCATCATCGAGACAGATAAAGTCAACAAACTCAAATACACGAGGATCTTTTAAGGCACGAAGCTCGGTATTGATAAAACCGCCGCCCATAACAATTGGGATCTCAGGGTTGATAGCTTTACAAGTTTGCGCAATTCGTAGCGCTCCTAGCATATTACCGGGGAACGGCACGGTTAATGCGACTACGCTAGGTTGGGTTTCTTCAAGGTATTGCTCAACCAACTGCTCCAAGATCTCTGAGCTAAAACTAGGCTCATCCATCAAGGTGTCATAGAGATTATCAAAGCTTGGGTTTGCCGCAGCTAACTGCTCGCCATAACGACTGACTTCAAAGTAGGGATCAACGCCTTGGGTGATCACAGTAGAAAGGTCGTTAATAAACAACGTCGCTAAATACTTTGCTTTATCTTGTACCCCAAGGTTACCAAAAGCGGCTTGTAGCACATCACCGGATACAGCTTCCATTTGCGCTATGGTGTCAAAGGCTGGCCCTTCAGGTAAGAAGCGACGCGAGTTGATGCGCATAGCAAGGCTTGGGTCTTTGCCTTGTAAAAAACGAATCGCAGGTTCTACCGTGAGGTGGTAACGGTCAAATTCGGCTAAAAAGTTAAAAATCGCATCAGGTAGCTCATTATCTTCAAAATGCTCAAAGTTTTGCTCTACGTGCTGGCGAATAACGTCTAAAGCCGGCGCTGTCATCATCTCAAGAAAGAGTTCAATTGCAGGATCACGTTGCACCGCCTCATAGCCACGAGAGCGTAAGAATCCCGTTAAATACGCTGTTGCCGGGTAGGGCGTATTCAGCTGGGTCATAGGTGGAGTCATTAGAAGAACGGTCATAGCCTGCCTTAAATTGTAAAACTTTGGGACTCAATACCACGTTGCTTTGGTGGCTCAGAGTGAGGCAGTCATATCGCTGCCAAAAAATTAGCACGGATTCTAGCAAATGTACTCGTTAAAAACCCGTTTATTAGTGGATATTCGAGTAAGTTTGGTGTCATGATTATATGGCAGGAGGTGGCGAATACCTGTGGTGTACCCACTATGAACGTTTTCGGTGGCGATGAGTTGTTAACCTTATCTATCGCTAATTATCGAGTTTTGTATTGATTACACACTGGGTCATACTCAAATCCACTTGCAGCGAGCTTTTGTTCAAGTAACTTGCTATCAATATCTAAGTCATAAAACAGCGCTTGTTGGTCTTTACAATTTAAACGTAGGTGTTCGTTTGCAATACCGACGAGCACTTCGGCTGATAATGTATCGAGCTTATCAATATTCATAATGGCTCCATCATTTCTTGTCCTAACAATCGTCACTATAGGGCTTAATTGTTGGTTCCGAGGATTTTCAAAGTATGAGTTGTTAAATACAAAATTGCCAATAGGAGAGCGAGGACGGGGGGAATTTGTTTAGTAATAAAAAGTGTATAATTTCAACACAAAAAAAAGCAAGCCTCGGTTAAGGCTTGCTAAAGTGATACAGGTGAGGAACAGATTACATAATGTCCCATTAAGCTTAAGCCTTTATTAATTAACGCAGCTTTTCCCCACGATTAATTGCAATTAATCTATCTAGAATATGCTCGCCATCCATACGAATTCCGTTGTGTTCATACTCAGAGGTTACCCAGTATTTTAAGTTGCCAACTCGGGCTGCAGTTTCGAGGCTATATTGCATTTCTACAAACATATCTTCACTGTAAATAGCTGCACTCACAGGCACTTGGTTATTAGCCAAGGTCTCTAGGTTGTATAGCATTGGCCAGTCCGATTTTTGGGCTAAATCCTCAGCGGCCTGTTTAAGCGGCTTAAGGTTACCAAATTGCTCAAAAAACCACGGGTAGACCATTTCGCCAGTAAATAGAAACGGCTTATCGCTGCTGTAGTTGAACTCAGAGTATGTTTGTCTCACTCGGTGCGCAGCCCAATTTGAACGGGTTTGCTGGCAGTAGATAGATTCATGTAACAAGGCAAAAATTGGATTGGTATTGAAATCCAATAATTGACAGAAATGCGCTAAAAATAGTGGATTCACCTGCGTGCCAGTAGGCGTGTCAATTAACGCTTGCTCCAATAAGTAGTAAACGCTTTCAGGTCCTTGCTCCATACCAATATTAATGCCCAGTAGTTGCAACATTTCAACGGTTAAACGCTCACCTGTTGCTAACAACACTTGGTTGTTTTCGATATGGTTAGCGAGGGCTTTAATTAAACATTGTGCATCGGTAAAGCGGGTAAAAAAGTCATGGTTTTTGGCTAATACGCGTTTGTAAGTTGCTTGGTAAACTTCATCGGCACTGCGTGTTAGCGACGGAATACCACCGGTAATATAGGCTTCAGCTAGCCCCTGTGGCGCATCATTTAAGTATTTTAAGACACAAAAACCACCAAAGCTTTGCCCAAGAATGGTCCATTTTTGGTTGTCTGTCAGCTGCTGACGAATGGCCTCTGCATCACGAATGATATTATCTGCGCGAAAGTGGCTTAGATACTGACTCTGCTCGTTGCTGGTTAGGTGCGATAAGCAGGCATAGTTAACAGGAGTAGATAAACCTGTGCCACGTTGGTCGAGTAAAAGCACGCGATACTCTTTAAGTGCGCGTTTTATCCAACCACCATTAGCGGCAGGGCGCACAGCACCGAAACCTGGGCCACCTTGAAAAAAAACAATAAAAGGTAATGACTTAGCGCTATTTTCTGGACTCGATATTTCTCGTGCAAATATGGATATTTGCGCTCCATCGGGGTCTGCATAGTCAAGAGGCAAAGTGAAGTGATGCTTTTGAGCAACCATACCTGCAAAGGTAAGCTGAGGAGAAGGGTGATTCATGGCATTGACCTTATTGTATGCATTATTATTGAGGCGGTGACAGATGATAGCTAACGGATAAGCAATCATTCTGTTGCCCTTTCTGCGGTGATTGTATACTAAAGATTACCTACTTTTCAGTATTTCAATATATGGAAACTAAATGCCACAAACAGACAGTGCTAAAGTAAAAAAATTAATGCAGTTTTTGTGAGCTGAGGGCTAAATTATCCCAATAATTGATAGTCGAATTGGCCAACTTAACGTAACCTTGAGCTATTCACAGCCAAAAGAACCTTAGGTGTTTATCAATGAAGTACCAGTTAATACCCGTCACCCCATTCCAACAAAATTGCAGTTTAATTTGGTGTTCTGAAACCATGAAGGCGGCAGTTGTCGATCCTGGTGGAAATGTTGAGCGTATTTTAGAAGAAGCAGCCAAAAACAGTGTGGTGATAGAAAAGGTATTGCTGACCCATGGACATATTGATCATGTTGGCGGTGCTCAGGCACTAGCAGCACAACTTAACGTCCCTGTGATTGGCCCACACAAGGCGGATGACTATTGGTTAGACAGTCTTCCTAAGCAAAGCCAACACTTTGGTTTTGTTCACTGTGATGCGTTTACACCTGCGCAGTATTTGGAAGAAGGTGATGAAGTCAATGTGGGTAATCAATTATTGAAAGTGTTGCATTGCCCAGGTCATACGCCAGGTCATGTGGTATTTTTTGCTGAATCAAGCAAGACAGCATGGGTAGGTGATGTGTTATTTAGAGGCTCAATAGGTCGCACAGACTTTCCGTTATCTAACCATCAAGATTTAATTGACTCGATCACCCAAAAATTATGGCCATTAGGAAATGATGTACAGTTTATTCCTGGTCACGGTCCGCTTTCTACGTTTGGTGATGAACGAGCACAAAATCCATTTGTGGCAGATCAGCTGTTTGGCTAAGTAGAGCTGTCGTTCATACAGCAGCTTATGCTGCAATAGTAAAATGAAGCGCCTTATGGCGCTTTTTTTGTTTTTAGCCCTAAACCAGTTTGTTCTTAAGATGGACTTTTTAGTTTCATTCCTCCTGCTAGCTTTTTATACCTGTGTGAACCGAATTCTTAGCAGTGGCTGGAGCACTATGAGTTAATAACAGGTTACCCTAATAGTCATTTATAGGTACTTTTACTACATAGTTGGTGTTGTTGTGCGATTAATCGCCATTTAAGTTTAGTAATTGGTGCTAGATCGTGTTTTTTTACAGATAAAAAAGGTAGTTTAGCTCGCCTGAATCTAACTCACTAATCGAATTAATCGCAAATCATTAGTCAGTGAGTTGAGTATTACCAGAGTTATAGGTTAAGAGGTGAGCTATGGAAAATCGTTGGCAGATTGCTATTTCAGCAGGTTTACTGGCAGGTGTTTGGGCTGGCGTCGCAGATGCGCTTCATCTCGTCACTTGGGTAGGCTTTCTCAGTTGCAGTACGTTCTTTGCTCAGACTCACTCTGGTGTAAAAGGTATGTTTATGGCAATGAGCACCAATTTATCTGGGGTATTCTGGGGTTGGCTAATCATTTCTGGTAGTAGCTTCTTTGTCTCACCAGTATTTGGCTACATTTTTACCGCTATTGCGACATCCGCTATGTGCTTGCAAGCAAGCTATCAAAAGCTGGCCTTCATCCCAGGGGCGTTTATAGGCTGTTGTATCACTTTTGCTATTGGTGGTGACCTCGCTGCTATTTTACCGCCACTGCTAATCGGTGCAATGTTGGGTTATAGCATGAGTGTATTGACGGGGCAGTTAATCACCTTAACCAAAAAGTTTCAGGGCGTTGCTGCAGAACCAGCTAAAGAGTCATAAGCGTTCATCTAATTGATATAAAAATGCCAGCAATCATTGCTGGCATTTTTGATCTGATGATTCTAGCTGCTTTAGCTGAATGAGCTCCAAATAGGGGCGTGATCAGATGGCTTTTCAATGCCGCGTAAATCGTAATCTACGTCAGACTCAACTAAACGCTCAGCCAGTGACTTTGTCGCTAAAACAACGTCAATACGTAGGCCGCGGTTATCATCAAAGCCCTTGCTGCGGTAGTCAAACCACGAGTAGCGTTCTGTGCGTGTTGGGTGAAGCTGGCGGAATGTATCGACTAAGCCCCAATCCATCAAGGTTTTTAGCCATTCACGTTCTTCTGGCTGAAAGCTACATTTACCGGTTTTTAACCAACGCTTGGCGTTAGGCTCACCAATACCAATATCAAGATCAACTGGCGAAATGTTGATATCACCGATAATGGCAATATCTTCATCAGCGTTATGGTGTTCATTTAAGTACTGCATAAGATCTTTGTAGAACTTACGCTTAGCCGGGTACTTCGTCTCGTGGCTAATGTTATCGCCCTGAGGGAAGTAACCGTTAAGTACGGTAAGTGGACGGCCATTTTCCTGAGTGAAGGTGCCCATAATCATGCGACGCTGAGCGTCCTCTTCATCTGTAGGGAAGCCTTTTTGCACTTTTACTGGCTCAGCCTTAGACAGCATAGCGACACCATAATGGGCTTTACCGCCATGATAGTGCACGTGGTAGCCCATGGCTTCAACATCGGCTAATGGAAACGCTTCGTCATGCACTTTGGTTTCTTGCAGCCCAATCACATCAGGCTGATGGCTATCAATAAGGGCTTGTAACTGATGCAATCTTGCTCGCAATCCATTGATATTAAATGAAACAATCTTCATTAGTTGCATCCTTTTATTTACGGTAAAACCAGTTTGTATGGCTTAACGATTACGCTTGCATATACGCCAGCAGCAATATAAGGATCGGCATCAGCCCAACATTGTGCATCTTCAAGTGAGGCAAAATCAGCAACAACTAACGAGCCGGTAAAGCCCGCTTCACCTGGGTTTTCGCTATCAATAGCAGGGTGTGGACCCGCAATAAGAAGGCGCCCTTCGTCAGCAAGTTGTTGCAAACGAGCTAAGTGGTCAGCACGAACAGAAAGGCGTTTTTCTAAGCTATTTTCAACATCTTGCGATGAAATCATATACCACATTATTTAAGTTCCTTACGATCTTCTTCAGACATGTTTTTATATAGGTAAACAACGGTCAGCACGGTATTAACCAGTGTTAGTGCCGTTAAGCCGAATACTTTAAAATTAACCCAGGTTTCTTGCGAAAGGCTAAAGGCTACGTAGATATTAACCAAGCCACAAATAATGAAAAAGCTGACCCAATACCAAGTCACGTGAGCCCAAATTTTATCAACAACGATCAGTTCTTTGCCGAGCATGCTTTTTAAAATAGGTTTGTTCATTAATTGGCTAACACCAAGAGCGATAGCAAACAATGCATAAACGATGGTGACTTTCCATTTAATGAATGAGTCATCGTGTAGCACTAAGGTTAATGTGCCAAATACTGTCACCATGATAAAAGTGATCAGATGCATTTTTTCTATTTTTTTGTACAGCATGTAGCTGATGACAAGTTGCAAAGCGGTGGCCGCAATTAACGCGCCGCTGGCAATATAGATATCGAAAAATTTATAGACTGCAAAGAAAATGACCAGGGGCAGAAAATCGAGCAACTGTTTCATAGGAAAATATTCAGTTTCAGAATTCAAAAAGTGGCATTGAGTGTAGCACGCAAGTATACATGGAAAAAGTGAAAGCCGGCGGCTTAAGCTAGGTTATGCATTACCTTTAGAAACCCTGTGAAATCGTTAAAATCAAGTTTATTTTTAGTAACTATTTTTACATAAACACTTAGGTTCTTTTGGGCCGACTTTTAGTAAACAAATGGAAGGAGGTTATAGCACAATACTAAATGACCTTTTGTTCAAGCTTAAGTTATTACCCTTACTTATTTCGCTGTCATTATTACGTGACATCAATCACTGTAGATAAAGTGTTGTACAACTTTTAAGCAGCTCGGTGTCGCATTAAAGTATTAATGTGGAGTTTTAGAGCGCTTAGTTAAAGGGGGAGATAAGAATGAGTAAAATTAATATTGAAGAGAAGTTTAGCCTGTTTTCAGAGTTGTGGTCTCCAAAAATTATTGCAGAATCAAATGAGCAACTGGTAAAAATTGCAAAAGGCCGCGGCGAGTTAGTTTGGCATAAACACGACAATGAAGATGAATTGTTTTTGGTATTTAAAGGGCAGTTAACTTTGCAGATGAGAGAGACGGAAATAGTGCTTAACCCCGGGGAAATGTATGTTGTAGCTAAAGGGGTTGAACATTGTCCCAGAGCGACCGAAGAGACTCATTTCTTAATGGTGGAGCCTAAATCAACGGCACATACTGGAAGCGTTGTCAGCGAATTAACAGTGGATACTGTTGACCAAGCTTGGATCTAATCTGTGGACTGATAAAACACTGCGGTATTGCAGTGTACTAGAGCATTAATAGCGTTAGCACGAAAATATACGGAAAACTAAATTAATAGTGCTCCTTGTTAACGGGTTTTACTTGATATAGCTTTATCGTGGAATTAGAACTCGTTACAAAGGAATGTATATGAAATTGATAGCAAGTAGTTTGTTAATAGCCTTATTTCTATTACCGCAGATGAGCCATGCAAAAGTGCAAAAGGTATTCGGAGAAGTGCTGCTTACAGAGGTTGATGCAAATAGCCAAAAATACTGGTATCGAGTAGGTCATGATAAGTCAGAACCTGTAATGAAATACCCTATAGAGCTTGCACGCTCAAAGATTCAAGGCTGCACGGTGTTGTCATTTGATATCACCGAAGCGGGAAATACAGCTAATGTTGAAGTTATCAGCTCCATCCCCAATAAGCATTTGGGTAAGTATGCAAAAAACGAAGTTAAAAGCTGGCGTTGGCAGCAAGCTGACTCACTAAGTACTGTAATAGGTGAAAAGCGTACAATCAGATTAGATTACTGTTTAGGCACAGAATCTGCTGCGTCATCGCAAGCCCAGTGTCAGCGTCAAGCGCAGTTAAATTGCAGCTAAAATCTTTGAAGCAGCAAGAGTTTGCTATTTTTGCTAGCAGTCATATTTAGCTGCCACTCTTAATTAAGAATGGCAGCTAACAAAGTCGTGGCGGCTTAGCTCAGGGTTTACATTAGCCAAATAAAACGAGCTAGATGTTAATCCCAAGCAAAACACTCTGTGATTTAAAACAAAATTACAGCGCCTTTAAGCCTTTATAATTCTGGCTTAAGCTAACCATTTCAACCGATGGCACAACCACTTTCTTCTCTAGTAGTAGATCCGCCACACTTTGGTCGAATGAGCGGTAATGCAGTTTAGTTTCAACACTGTAATCAGTTACGCCAGCAGGTAACGTAAACGGATATTTAACCGTTTTAGAACCTTTTGCTGGAATCGTGTTTTGCACTGAGAAACTCGCGACTTTCCAAGGTTTATGTTCAGACTTACCGTGAACATCAACAGCAGTGTCTTGGAAAATAACAGTGCCTTCTGGTAGGGCGTTTTCAGCCGTTAATGTACCAGAGCGTAAAAGCTCCTTACCATTTACGTCACGCACAATCACTTCTAACCAAATTTGACGAATGAAAGTCAAACTTGTTGGTAAATCATGACCCGCGCGGCGGTTAAATACGGTAACTTCAAGTACAGGATTGTTTGCTGAACCCGTCACTTTAGCTTCAAGCGCGGCAGCAGACTTTAGGCGTTTAACCGCTTCATCAGCGTGAGCTTGGCCGTTTTTAACCCCTAAAAGCGGAGCGATAACCGCATTGCCGCCCACAAAGCCGTGGTCGTGCACTAAGCTACGAACCGGGCCGCCACGTGCAGCTTTACCACCTAAGCGGTGCTCTTCAAGCTTTTTAGCCGGTAGCATTTCATCTGCAACGCGCATGGCTGTTTCAACTGGCACCATGTGGCAGTCTTGACATTGAATATCTGCTTTAGCGTAGTCAGATTTTTTCCACTCGTCATAGGTATGTTCAAGGGCAAAGTTGTCATGCACAGGGTTAAATACGTTGTGACAGTTAGCGCAGAACTCAGACTTAGTATGCAGGTCTGAGTATTCAGCCTTGTGTCCACGTGGCTTAGCATCATCAAATGGTCCACGTTTAACTTTATCGTTAGCTATTTCTAGTGATGCATTACCATGCTCACCCATAGCGGTATGCTGCATGTTGGTATCAACCACACTGTGGCACACTTCACACGATACACCTTGGTTAGCAATAGCTTGAGTCGTAAAGCCACCAAACTTGCCTGACTCAGATTTAAATTCAACCGTTTGAGTAACAGTACCTAGCACTGTGTGACAGCCACCACAAAGGTTTTTAGCTGCGCCGTTGGTTTCTTTCTCACCCATAGCCCACTCAGCTTGGAACACTGGATCGATAAAGGCGATAGAGTGCATTGAGCCTTGCCAGCCGTTCCATTGACGAGGGTGACAGCCTTTACAAGTGTTTGAGTCGCGCCATTGTTTTAACTCAGGCTTTTTATCACCTTCAACACTTAGGTATGACGGCGCAAATTCCATCTCTTTTTCGGCGTGAGCTAGCACAGGCATAGCGCACAAAAGCGCTAAAGCTAGGTATGTTTTTTTCATCTTGTTGTATTTATCCAATAACTAACGAATTTACTTGGGTGTGCCGTGTCAATCGTTTGATTTTACGGAACTTGATATCGAGAATTTCAGGCGAGCGAATAGTAAATAATTCATTAATGACATACTGCTAGCTGCTGCACATAAAGCTATTGAATTTAGTTGGTTTTTTTGCACTAGTTCAAGGAACTGACGGAAAGAGGTAAATAATAAAACTGACATATAAAAAGCATGTTAATTAGTCAGTTAGCCTTGATTTGTTCAATCTAGAAAATAACACTCGGAAAACTAATTGTTTGTTTAGCCGTTTGTCAGGCGACAAGGGCAGGGCTCCTTGATAGCACTAAATTACTTAAAACAAGATTAAAATCACCTTTAAGGGCTAAACTCAAGTATCATATGGGCATGAAAGATGAAAATAATACAGATGTAAAATTGGTTGACTTACACAGCCATACGACCGCTTCAGACGGCCAATTAACCCCATCAGAATTAGTTGCACGCGCGATAAGTAAAGGCGTGCAGATGTTTGCAATTACCGATCATGACACCATCGATGGCCTGAAAGAGGCACATGAGTTTAATCAACAACACGAGACACCGTTAGAGTTAATCAATGGCGTTGAGATCTCCACCCGCTGGAATAACTTTGACATTCATATTGTGGCGCTAAATGTGGATATCGATAATGTCGAGTTGGCCGCATTTTTACATAAGCAACGTGAGTTACGATCAGAGCGTGCACAAGAAATTGGTGAGCGTTTAGCCAAAGCGGGAATTGAAGGTGCCTACGAAGGTGCCAAGTTTTATGCGGGTGATGCCGCGATAAGCCGTGGTCATTATGCGCGCTGGTTAGCCGAAAAAGGCTATGCCACGACCACAGCTAACGTATTTAAGAAGTATTTAGCTCGCGGTAAAACCGGTTATGTGCCTAATAATTGGGGCGACATGGCTGGGGCGATAGCGGTTATTCACAACGCTGGAGGGGTGGCTGTACTCGCACACCCGAGCGGCTATAAATTGTCGGCCAAATGGCTTAAACGCTTAGTGCGCGAATACAAAGAAGCGGGTGGTGATGCGATGGAGGTTGTTCTTGGACAACAGACCATTGATGATCGCAATAACCTTATCTCGCTCAGTATCAATAACGCACTGACATGCTCGTTAGGCAGCGATTTTCACTTTCCAGGTAGCTGGATTGAAATCGGTAAAAATATGTTCCAACCCCAAGGAGTGGATTGGGTTTGGCAGTCAGATAAATGGAAGGTAGTACAATGAGTCAGTTTTTTTATATGCATGAGGAAAACCCTCAAACACGCTTAATTAGCCAAGCCGTAAACGTGATTAAAAGTGGTGGTGTAATCGTATACCCAACTGATTCTGGTTATGCTCTAGGTTGCTTGATTGGTGACAAAGACGCGATGACTAAAATTGCACGTATTAGACAGATTGAAAATGATCATAACTTCTCGTTAATGTGTCGCGACCAATCGGAGCTGGCGAGTTACGCTCAGGTGGATAACCAAGCTTATCGTTTGTTAAAGCAAAATACGCCAGGGCCTTACACCTTTATCTTTAAAGCGTCTAAAGAAGTGCCAAAAAGATTACAAAATCCAAAGAAAAAAACGATTGGTATTCGTGTACCAGATAACGTGATTGCATTGGCATTGCTGGAAGCATTGGGTGAGCCATTAATGTCTACCAGTTTGATTTTACCGGGTAAGGATTTTACTGAGTCAGATCCTGAAAACATCCGTGACATGCTAGAACATCAAGTCGACTTGATTATTCACGGTGGCTATTTAGGTGAAAAGCCAACCACAGTTGTTGACTTATCTGATGGTGAGATCGAGGTGATCCGTGAAGGTGCGGGTGACGTCACTCCTTTCCTTTAACCCTTGGTCTATGCGCTGGTGCGCGATTAACCACAATTGACAGCGGCTATTGCTTTAATCGCGGTAGTTTTACAGGTATAATCGCGCGTTTGCGAAAATAGAGGGTGTTACGGATGGAGGGCGTTCAGCAAAAGTTGCCTTTAGCCGTTGTTCGGGGTGAGCCTTTTAAGGTTATGCCGAAAGACCTTTTTATTCCTCCTGAAGCTTTAGAGGTTTTTCTTGAGTCTTTTGAAGGACCATTGGATCTACTGCTTTATTTAATCCGCAAACAAAAACTTGATGTGGTTGATCTCCCCATATTCTCGATTACGCAACAGTACCTAGAGTATGTGAATCTTTTGCAAGGTGCCAAAGTGGAGCTTGCAGCCGACTATTTGGTCATGGCGGCAACCTTAGCCGAGATTAAATCTCGCTTATTATTGCCAAGACCAGAGGTTGAGCAAGAAGATGAGGAAGACCCGCGGGCACAATTGATCCGTCAGCTTAAAGCGTATGAAGTGATCAAAGATGCTCAGGAAAAGCTGGATGAATTGCCAAGAATGGAACGAGATATGTTTCAAGCTAAGGCGATACCCGCTGCCAACATCAAGCCGGAGTTATTGCCTCCTGAAGTGTCTCTTACCGAGATAGCCAGAGCATTTTCATCGGTATTAAAGCGAATTGAAGCCACTGAGAGTCATCACGTTGTACGTGAAGTATTATCAACACGCGAACGCATGGCACAAATTTTAGCTAAGCTCAATGCAGAGACTTACTTACCCTTTGAAGCCTTATTTGATTTCGAGGAAGGCCGCAGCGGCGTGGTAGTGAGCTTCTTGGCTTTAATGGAATTGGTTAAAGAGTTATTGGTTGAGCTGGTACAAGCTGAGCCGTTTTCAACGATACATGTTAGGGCATACTGATTGTCTCAGATAAATCCAGATCAGCTTAAACAGTTAATCGAAGCTAGCCTGTTTGTGTTAGCTAAGCCGATGACAATAAAAGCACTAAAAGAGACTGTACTGTCTAATTTTAGTGTGTCGCGGGTGAAGATTAAGGCCTGTATTGAAGAGTTACAACTCGATTATGAGCATCGAGGTGTACAATTAGTAAAGGTGGCAGGGGGCTACAGATTTCAGACATTGGCTGAATTGAGTCCATTTTTACAGCCGTTATGGCAAGAAAAAGCCCCTAAGTATTCGCGTGCAACCTTGGAAACATTGGCGGTTATTGCTTACCGCCAGCCTGTTACCCGCGGTGATATTGAGTTTGTACGTGGCGTGGCAATTAGCAGCCACATTATAAAGAGTTTAAACGATAGAAATTGGATTAAAGTTGTTGGCCATAAAGAGGTGCCTGGAAGACCAGCGCTTTATGCTACAACCACCGATTTTTTAGCTTATTTCGGCTTAGACACCATTGCGGATCTCCCGCCTTTGTCTGATCCCGAATCATTGGCTGCACTGTTTTCAACTGAAAAGAGTGTGACCGAAAAAACAGAAGAGTCTACTAATGAGTGAAAAATTGCAGAAAGTCTTGGCCCGTGCAGGCCATGGCTCCCGTCGTGAGATGGAGGCATGGATTGCTGCAGGTCGAGTTAGTGTTGACGGTGAAATTGCAAGCCTAGGCGATCGCGTCGAATCTGACGCAAAAATTCGTATTGATGGCCGTACAGTTTCAATTCGTTCTGAAGAGGATGTGGTTTGTCGTGTTATTGCATACCACAAGCCTGAAGGTGAAATTTGTAGTCGTAAAGACCCTGAAGGACGCCCAACGGTATTTGACCGTCTACCAAAAACTCGCGATTCGCGCTGGGTTGCTGTAGGCCGCTTGGATATTAACACTTCAGGTCTATTACTATTTACCTCTGACGGTGAATTGGCAAACCGCCTAATGCACCCATCAAATGAAGTAGAGCGTGAATACGCTGTGCGTACATTTGGTGAAGTGACCGATGCTTGTATTCAACGTTTACGCATGGGCGTAACGTTAGAAGACGGCCCAGCAAACTTTGACAAAGTTAAAGCTGCTGGTGGCGAAGGCATGAACAAATGGTGGCACGTTAGCTTAGCTGAAGGCCGTAACCGTGAAGTTCGTCGTTTATGGGAATCTCAAGAAGTGCAGGTAAGCCGTCTTATCCGTATTCGTTACGGCATGATTGAGCTACCTAAAGCACTACCACGTGGTGGTTGGATTGAGTTGCCAATCGAAGAAGTAAACTACCTTCGTAAAACAGCCGGTATGGACGAAGAAACGCGTACATTACTCGGTACTGACAAGCACAGTGTTGCGCGTAACAAAGTACGTAGTGCAAAAATTAAACGTGCTGTACACAAGCATAAAGTGGCTTCGTCAAGACCAAAGCCATCTCGTCAGCGTACCTAATTTATTAAGTTACTGATGATGAAGATTAAAAAGGCCGCTAATTAGCGGCCTTTTTGTTTTTAAATCTTGTTTCTAATACTGAATTACTGAGCGTTAAGCTGTTGGCCATTCACTTCTTTAGAGTCATCACCCATAAGGTATAGGTAAGTTGGCATAATCTCTTCAGGCGCTTTTAAAGACTGAGGGTTTTCTGCAGGGTAGGCATTTGCGCGCATGCCTGTGCGCGTCGCACCAGGGTTGATGCTGTTAACACGGATAACAGTATCTTCGTATTCGTGAGCTAATGATTGCATCATGCCTTCGGTAGCAAATTTTGAAATGGCATATTCGCCCCAGTAAGCTCGACCTTGGCGACCAACACTGCTAGAGGTAAACAGTAAAGATGCAGATTCAGATTTGCGCATGATTGGCAGCATTGCCTTGGTTAGCATGATTTCTGCAATCACATTAACCTGCATAACTTCATTTACCGTGCTCATGGTAATGTGCTCAAATGGGCCCAATACGCCTAGCAGGCTTGCATTGTGCAATAAGCCATCTAACTTTCCGAACTGCTCTTCAATGGTGTCAGCCATATCTTTGTAGTTTTGCTCAGTAGCGCCTTTCAAATCGAGAGGCACAATAGCAGGGGTAGGGTAACCAGCTTGCTCAATTAGGTCATAAACTGCTTCTAGTTTTTTTACTGTTTTGCCTAATAAGATCACCGTGGCGCCATGTTTTGCATAAGCAATCGCTGCAGCTTTGCCTATACCGTCACCAGCACCTGTCACTAAAATGGTTTTGTTTTTAAGTAAATCTTTTGCTGCTTGATATTCCAACATGAGTTAATACTTCCTCAGAGCTCAAACGCCCGTCACTTCTAGAATCGCTGATATGATAAACAGCTGTTTAAAACAAACGATTAATTTTTGTCCGCTCAATTGGTGGTTGAATGTGACAAAAATGTAGCTAACTCAATAATTTTGCGTTAACTTGAACTTAGTTAAGGACTAACAATAAGTCCTATTGGTATACATTGTTGACTATTGTGACCAATTTCTTAGTGAAAACAAAATTATTACAACAAGATTTGGGGAAAAAAGATGAAAAAACTCTTTTTGGGCGTAGCAATCACCTCAGCATTGGGGCTCACGGCTTGTAGCGAAGACAGTTATAACGAATTAGTAGACAAAACTGAGCCTCTGGTTCCTCAGTCTGTGTTTGTTTTTGATCCTGCAGCGGGTGCTGTGCCGCTACCAAACGATTTATTGTTTAACGGTACTACCGATGGCACGTTAGCTATTCCTGGTGAAGAGTCTGGCGATTATGTGGACCCACAAATCGCGCTTGGCGCGTTAGATGGTTGGTCATTGACATCACCTATTACTATCGACGTTGCACCAGCAACCGATAACGATGGCGCAGTATTAACTATTGATGCGGCATCTGTGGTGCAACCGGGTGCGGTGCGTGTATTTGAAGCGACCGTAGGCGGTGCGCTTTCATCTGATCCTGAATGTAGCGGGGCACCTTCTGTCTCGGCCTGTAAAGTGGGCGAAGAATTACAATTCGGTGTAGATTACGTTTCCCAAGCTTCGGGTAATAAAGTGGCGATTATTCCACTCAAACCTTTAAAAGCGGGTCAGTCATATATTTATGCGACCACCACGCTTATCCAAGATTCTGCTGGTCGTCCAATTGCGCCATCTGCAACTTACGGGTTATTAAAGCTTGATATTGAAACTAAGCCACTAGAAACACCTGATCAGTTGTTCTTACAAACGTTAGTAAACAGCTACGAGAAAGGTATGGCTGCTGCGGGTGGCCCAAGCACTGAAGAGGTGACTTACTCAGGCCTGTTTACCACACAGTCAGTTGCCGATGTTTACGAGACTACCAAGTTATTAATGGTTGCTCCGGCAGAGGGCAATACTGTTAATCCATACGCCCCTAAATTAACGGCGATGCCTGCACCGGTTGTGATGGGCGGTAATGTTATTACGGTTGCTCAAGCAGCTGGTTTAACACCGGCTGATGGTCTTGCTTATGTGGTTTCAGATCTAGCAGATGTTTTTGCCGCTGAAATTCAAGTGCCTATTTACGGCGACTGCTCATCGACAAGTTGTTTAGATGCCAATCTAAACCCGTTGATTAATGGTCACTGGAAAGCCCAAGGCGATAGTCCGGTTTCAGTGCTTTTAGCGTTAGAAGCACAGACCCTAAGCCAAGCCAATTATTTTGCTCAGGCTGAAGCTCAAGGTGTCGATCCAGTTGCGGCGCTAACCAATCCAGCATTGCTTGCAGGTAAAACTTGGTTATTAGACGATGGCACACCTGCTGATACCACAAAGCATCTCACTAAGTTCAATCCTATTCCTGCTATTAAGGGATATGAAAAAGTCGCAGTACAAATTACCTTACCTAACGCAGCTAAACTTGCCGGTTTTTATCAGCAACAAGGCCTACCTTTTACTGCACCAACAAACGGCTGGCCAACAACCATTGCTATGCACGGTTTAGGTGGTGGTAAAGAGATGGCATTAGCATATGCCGGCACTTATGCTGCATCGGGCATTGCTACTATATCAATTGATATGCCACTGCATGGTGCGCGCTCATTTGATGCGAACGGTGACGGTATTTATGAAGTTTCAGCAACGGATCCTAGTTATGGCGCTGTAGTTGGGACGCCTGATGCCTTTAAAAATGGTAACCCGCTAGCCTTTGTTAACATCGCTAGCACTTTGACGGTACGTGATAACTTCCGTCAAGCAACAGTTGACCATTTAGCACTGCGCGCGGCATTAACAGGCCTTTATCTAGGTATTGCACAGGCGGGCGGACAGCAAATTTTTGATATCAGCCAAATCAGTGCACAAGGCTTAAGCCTAGGCGGTATTGTCGGGACAACATTCTCTAACTATGCATCTACTGGTCTTCGCGACCCAGCAAGTGGTACTGAATTGCCAAACGCATATGGTGTTAATGCTGCATCGCTAGTGGCGCCAGCGGGCGGCCTAGCAGGGGCGTTTGCAGGCTCACCAACCTTTGGCCCTGTATTGTTTGACACGATAGTGGCAACAGATTCGTTCCAGGCGCTAGTTGATGAAGCCAACGTTAATGGCGCAGAGCCGGGCAGTGATGAATACAACGCAATTGTTGCAGCCGTTTATGCTGAGTTTATTCCAACCTTTGCCTTTGCTGTGCAAACAGCATTTGATAGTGCGGACCCAATTAACCACGCCGCATCGCTTGCAGGGACGCAACTACCAGTTCACTTAATCGAAGTGGTCGGTGATGCAACTAATAAGCCGGATCAGGTATTGCCAAATACAGTAGAAGGTTTCCCACTATCAGGCACCGAGCCGTTGATTGCCAATCTTGGCCTTAAGTGTGTTTCAGCTACTGAAGCCGGTTCTGGAGCGGTACGCTTTAGTAAAGGTCACCATAGCTCAATTGTGAGCCCTGATGAAGTTGATGGCGTAACTGACGGCATGGCAGCACAAGCAACCGTTGAAATGCAGCAACAAGTTGCCGCATTTGCGCTAACCGCGGGTAAAGGCTCAGCGACTATCTTAGTGCAAGACAGCAGCGTGTTGCAAAGCTGCCCATAAGCAAAATAGTGGTTTAAATTAGCCATATTTGTTCAAAAAAAGACCCAGCGAAAGCTGGGTTTTTTATTGGCATGTTTTATTGCTAAATAGGCTGGTAGAATAGCTCGCAATTGAAAAAATAAATCAGGTTAAGCTGGAGAATATTTTGGAATTTCTGTACGAGTACGGTTTGTTTTTAGCTAAGGCAGTCACCATTGTTGTGGCTATTTTGGCCGTAGTAATTGTAGTGCTTGCCTCAACGATTAAGCACAAGACCGACAAAGGTGAGCTTAAACTGACCAATTTGAGTGACAACTTAAAATCACTTAAACATGAATTGAAAGAAGAGCTGCTATCTAAAAGGCATTTAAAGCTTACGAGAAGCAGCTAAAAGCGGATGAAAAAGCCAAAGAGAAACAACAAAAAGAGGGCGTAGAAGAAGCTGAGCCTAAGGTTTTTGTTGTCGACTTTAAAGGCAGTATTGATGCCGGTGAAGTGGCGTCACTGCGTGAAGAGATCAGCGCGATTTTAGCGATTGCAGACAAGGGCGATGAAGTCATCGTTAATGTTGAAAGTGGCGGCGGCATGGTTCACGGCTATGGCTTGGCATCAAGCCAGCTTGACCGTTTAAGACAAGCCGAGATCCCATTAAGTATCTGTGTTGATAAAGTGGCAGCCAGTGGCGGTTACATGATGGCGTGTGTGGCTAACAAGATTTACTCGGCGCCTTTTGCTATCGTCGGTTCAATCGGTGTGGTAGCGCAAGTGCCTAACTTTAACCGTTTACTGAAAAAGCACGATATCGATTACGAGCAGCACACAGCAGGTGACTTTAAGCGTACTTTAACCATCTTTGGTGAAAATACCGATGAAGGTCGTGAGAAGTTCCAAAAAGAGCTTGAAGAGACTCACGTATTATTCAAAGGCTTTATTGCTAAGTATCGCCCAGAGCTTGATCTTGAAAAAGTGGCAACCGGTGAGCATTGGTATGGTCAACAAGCTATCGAGCTTGGCTTAGTGGATGAAATCGCCACTAGCGATGATGTGATCATGAAGCTTGCTAATGAGCGCACAGTTATTAAAGTGAGCTACCAGCTTAAGAAAAAGCTATCAGACAAAATTGCCCATGGCGCATCTTTGTCTTTCAATGCGATTTTCAATAAATTCGCTGAGAAAAACCAGCCGCTTAAATAATTAAGCCTGAGTTCTGAGTTTTAGCTCATTAGTTTTAAAAATGAAAAAACCTGCCAAGTGCAGGTTTTTTTATGGGTGTAGAAGTGGTTAGCTAATTTGAAAAAATGGAGTAACCACATTGGCAATCGTACGCATTACTTGCTCGCTGAGAACGGGCATAATGCCCATCCTCGGTTGATGTGATTTGTGATTAACAGCCTTTTGGAAATATCCAAACTTCAATAGCGCCATCTTTACTGCCCAATTCATCACCCGATGAGCTAGGGTTTGAAGGTGCCGTGTCTTGAGTAGGCGCACTATTACAGGTAGTGGCAGGGATCACCGACCAGCTTCCGCCGCCGGCTCCAGCGCCATCATCGCCAGCACCACCGCCACCATAGCCACCTCCGCCGCCACCGCCTCCAGCAGCGGTAAAGCTATCATCAGCATTGCCACCTCTGCCGTCAGAGCCAACGCCAGGATCGCCATTTACCCACTCGCTGTTAGCGCCTAAAAATCCTTGTCCGCCTTGACCACCAATGCCGTCTTTACCGTCATTAGCGCCATTACCACCATTGCCCCATTCATCGGTGCTGCCACCATCGGCAACATCAATAATGGCTTGACCTACGCCAATGGTACCTTGGCCTATGACTGATGATGCCGCAACGCCGCCATCAGTGCCATCGCTTAGCCATCCAGATGATTCACCACCGCCGCCACCACCGGCGATCAGTATGACATCGTCTTCAAGTGAAGTGGGGCTGCTTGCTGCAATCATCACCAGAGTCGACGAGCCACCGTCACCATCGATATTACTCAATGTGCCACTTTCACCGATAAAGAAATTAAATGATGTTTGCCCATAATCATCGAGGAAATGAGAAAGGGTTGTAACTGTGGAGGCAAAACCGCTTTTACCACCGTCGCCACCAGAGGTCCAGAGTCCACCATTTGAGCCAACACCGCCTTCGCCTCCCCAGGCTAAAATCGCCATAGGTGTGTCGTTGTCCAAAGTGGTATCGAGCGATGAGCTCACTTGGCTAAAGATATCAACCAGATTAACTGATGTTACCAGCTCTGAACTATCTATCGCTTCGCAGCTTTCTATCGGTGTGCCGCCATCAAGACCACCATACTCAGTGGTACAAACTTCTTTATCAACCGTTGGCAATAAACACTTATAAACGGTGTTGCCATCTTCGGTAACATCCTGCTTAACAGAGTCGCACGGATCTGTTTCAGCAACGGGAGTTGAATTACAAAAGCCGACAGAGGTGATATCACAAATGCCGCCATCTACCCATGTTGCGCCAACAAGATTAGCGTTATCAAACTCAGTATCGGTGACTGTGGCATTATCAAGATCTGCCGGAGATAATTGCGCGCTGGAAAGTAAAGTGCCACTCAGGTTGGCATTACTCAGATCGGCATAGGTCATTTCTGAACCACGAAAATCACCGTTACTCATGTCGGCGCCACTAAAGTTAGTGCCTGTGAGCGTTGACTCGAAAAGATCGACATTAGTTAATATCGCATCAGTTAAATCCGCGCCAGAAAGGTCGGCAAACGTGAGCGTTGCATTATTTAAGTCTGCGCCTGATAAATCACAATTTTGACAGGTGTTGGTGGAAATCAACGTGGTTACATTATCATCGCTAGTATCCGCGTAAGCAGGGCTTATTAGCGCATTGCCAAAGGTGGTTAATAGCTTAGTAACCAGCGAATAATTAACGCTATTTGCTTTTGGCTGCGATTCACTGTCAGGCGTTGTCACTAAGAAGGTGGTATCTGTGGTATCTACATGCTCACCGTGGGTCAGCACCAGCTGATATTGTCCAGCAGGGATGACTGCTGAAACACACTCTTCATTGGCGCTAATGCTAATGACTTGCTCGCCACTGCTATTGTTAAGCACCATAGAGTGATTGGAGTTGTTGTTAGTGTCTTCAAAACAAAATGTATGTTTGAGCGTACGCGAATATTGGTAGGGGATAAGATCTGAGCCTGATTCGCCGTTAGAATCGCCTTCTACTGTGGCCGAAGGTGGCTCTAGAAATAAAGCAACGGTACCTTGCTCGGGGTTAGCCCGTAAGCGGCTATTATTGGCAAAGTCTTTTTCGTTCAAAAGCTTTGTCTGTATTTGAGCCTCATTGTTGTCGCTATCACAAGCTGTCACTAAGGTGAGCGAGAATGTTAACGCTAACAACGCGTTAAAGTTGCCGCGGTAATCATTGATAGTCTGCACGTTATCTTCCTTATAATGGAACAGATGTTTCTGAAGTTGTAGAGTTTTATAAAGCGGTAAATGGGCTATTCCAAGCCCTTTTCGATATGTTTATAGCGCAAGGCTAGGTTATGCGTTTGTTGGTGTTTTGTTGCATAGCTCTGCATTTGGCGATAGTGAATTAGAGCGTCGTATTAGTCAACCGCTCATCAAAACAAGCAGCCGACTGCATATCGCGTTTTGTTTGCGGTATTTACACCAGTCTTTACATCTGTCTTTACACCAGTGGTAAGCGAGCCAATAGGCTTGAAAACCATTAAAAGAGTCGTTAAACAGTAGTTAAGCAGGCATTGAACAAGCATTAAGCATCGATAGTAAACGTCAGATAAGTACTGTTATGATCTAATTGGATCCAGTACTTTTATTTGAAATACATTAGAGAAAAGGATCTAAAGAAAGGGGGGCCTAGTTTAGGAAGTGTATGGTTATCAATTGAGGTATACACTGATTCGACATATCCTATGTAAATAGCTTAAGGACGATTTTTCATGACACAAAATGAAGAGCTGCGAGAGGCTTACCTCCGCATACTCAAAGACATAGATGATTCCTACCTCATTCCTAACAAATCAAATAACCCATCGACCAAAGGACTATCTGGACTATTTTTAACATCTATTCATCCGAACTACGGCAATGCAAAAAACAAAATCATGATCATTGGGCGAGAAACAAAAGGTTGGACATGGAATGAAAAATGATCTCTAGTACTAAAACTAGACACGGCACTAAGCAATGCTCTTTAGTTCGAATGCTTCTGGGCTGAGATAGCCATTCGCACTATGCCT
>NZ_JAKILT010000042.1 GCF_023283535.1 Shewanella sairae
GTCATTCGAGATAGTCATTCGAGATAGTCATTCGAGATAGTCATTCGAGATAGTCATTCGAGATAGTCATTCGAGATAGTCATTCGAGATAGTCATTCGAGATAAACATTAACGATTATCCTGCTATCCCCTAGCAACAATTTCAGCAATAAAAAAACCGCTCGATAAAGAGCGGTTTTTATTATTTTTGAATTAGTCTTTAATCACTCAGCCAATGATTGTGTCGTCCTATTGCTTACAAGCTGCATCAGGCGAACAAGATTTGATGCGAAGTACAATAATGCTAATCACAAACAATACGCTACAAGCAACTAGACCTGCGGTAACAGATTCTGTGAAACCTAATACTAGGTAACCCACCATGCTGATCCCAGCAACAATCAGTGCGTAAGGTAGCTGTGTCATTACGTGGTCAATGTGGTGACAGTTAGCACCAGTTGACGACAAAATAGTCGTATCTGAAATCGGTGAACAATGGTCACCAAATACCGCACCAGCAAGCACAGAGGCAAGCATAGGTAACATCATACCTGTGTGGCTACCCATCGCCATATCTGCTGCAATTGGCAACATGATACCGAAGGTACCCCAGCTGGTACCGGTAGAGAAAGCGGTTAAACCTGCAAGAATAAACAACACAGCAGGTAACATCGCAAATGGAATATTACCGGTTGCTAAGCTCGCCATATACTTGCCCGTTTCTAGCTGACCAATCACACCCGCGATAGTCCAAGCAAACAGTAGAATATAGATAGCAGGTAGCATCGATTTCGCGCCTTCAAATAAGCCTTTTGCAATCATCGACTTCTCAACGCCTTGATAAATAACCAGTGCAAGCGTAACTACAAGACCAATTGCAGCGCCAAAGAATAGTGATGAACCAACATCAGTATTTTCAAATGCGCCAATCAAGCTAAACTCTGCACCTTTAGCTGCTAAGGCGTCGCCGCCGCTGCTAACCATAAAGTAGAAAGTGGCAAATACTAATACTGTAATTGGCAAGAATAAGCCCATGATCTTACCAGTATCTGCTTCTGGCAAATCTGAGTTTGCTCCAGGTGGCAGACCTTTAGAAGCATCGTACAGCTCGCCCTTCTGCGCTTTTAATTCATGTTGACGCATTGGACCAATATCTAGCCCCATCAAAGCAACACAAAGTAATAGTAACAATGCAAAAATCGCATAGAAGTTCATTGGGATCATCTGCACGAACACACTTAAGTGTCCGGTATCAGTAAATCCGTGTGCCGTTAAAATACCACCAATCAAGGCGATAATATAAGCGCCCCAGCTTGATACAGGTGAGATAACACAAATCGGTGCAGCAGTAGAATCTAGCAAGTAAGCCAGTTTACTGCGAGAGATGTAGTATCGGTCGGTAAGTGGTCTTGCCACACTACCAACTACTAAACTATTGAAGTAGTCATCAATAAACACCACACAACCTAAAAACATAGTTAATAGTTTTGCATCGCGCTTATTACGAATATGATTACGCGCCCAATCGGCGAAGGCCCTAGATGAACCACTAACGGTGATCAACGCAGTGATCATACCAAGCAACACAAGGAAGCCTAAAATATAAAGGTTCCAGCTATTTAATGCGCCATCATCCCAAACCAGTGCGGATACTTTTTCACCTAGGTATTGTGCTGTTTGCATGGCAGAGAAATCGGTAAGCAATAATGCCCCCAATAAAATACCCACACCCAGTGACAGTAGGACGCGACGAGTTAACATCGCAAGTACGATTGCCGCAACCGGAGGTAGCAGCGATAAAGCCGAATCGGCGTAACTTATAATTGTCATTGTTTTAGTTTCTTCGTTAAATACGAATGGAGGCCGACTGAACTGGTGGGATATAGCAATAAATATCTGATTACACCTGTCCTATCAGTAGCGCTCCATAGCCATATTAATGGTTCGTCATTAATATAAAAATCTCTTATCTTCCAGATAAGAAATACTATGGCAGTGCTGTCCCTATTTGGTCACAGCCCCAGCAACTAGCCCCGATATGCTATGTCACTTCGGCATCAAATCCTTTCTCGATAGATCAGCGGCATCACCCTACTTATCGATACTGATATTTAATGCACCTCTACTTCTCAGGACGCAATTTAAGACTAGCTCAAAAAGCGTGACGGACATAAAAACATAAGCGGCTTTAGAGATGCTACTCTAAAGCCGCTTATCGTGACACAGATCACACACAATACCAAATACACCTCACAGCCATTAACAGTTCACACACCAATTAAATACAACTGGCGCTAAAGAGCCTGTTATTGGATCTGACTGTATAGATTACAATTTCGCCAACAGCTCTGGTACTGCTTCAAAAAGATCCGCTTCTAAGCCATAGTCTGCGACTTGGAAAATGGGTGCTTCTGGATCTTTGTTAATTGCGACAATCACCTTTGAATCTTTCATACCTGCAAGGTGCTGAATCGCACCGGAAATACCGACGGCGATATATAAGTCTGGTGCAACAATCTTACCTGTTTGGCCTACTTGTAAATCGTTTGGCACATAGCCGGCATCAACTGCAGCACGCGATGCACCGAGTGCCCCACCAAGTTTGTCAGCCAGTTGCTCTAAAATACCGAAGTTGTCGCTGTTACCTAATGCGCGACCACCCGATACCACAACTGAGGCGCTACCCAGTTCTGGGCGCTCTGATTCCGTTAAGCTTTGCGTAACAAATTCAACCTGTGGCGCAATATCTTGTGAAAGCGTAACTAAGTCAGCACAGCCATCAGCGGCAACTGCGTCAAACGCACTTGAACGCACTGTCATCACTTTCTTGTCATCTAAGCTTTGCACAGTCGCTAACGCGTTACCCGCATATACTGGACGCACAAATGTATCGTTACTCACCACTTCAATGACTTCAGATAACTGAGACACATCCAATAGTGCGGCAACACGCGGCAGTACATCTTTACCAAAGCTTGAAGCGGCTGCTAAGACATGTTCATAATCAGCAGCAATTGCCAGCATTAAATCAGCTACGTTATCGGCTAGGTGATTGGTGTATGAAGCTGAATCAGCAACTAATACATTACGCACGCCATTAAGTTTTTGTGCTTCAGTTACTACTGCCGCGCAGTCATGACCAACCACTAATACGTCGATGTCACCACCGATTGCTTGACCACAAGCTACAACTTTCGCGGTATCAAGTTTTAAGCTAACGTTATCGTGTTCTGCTAATACTAAAATCGCCATTAGATCACCTTCGCTTCATTTTTTAACTTTTCAACTAACTCTTCGACAGAACCCACCATAATACCGCCACTGCGCTCTGCAGGTGACGCCACTTTAATAATGTTCTGGTGAGACTTAAGTGTTACGTCAAAATCAGCAGGCGTTAACGACTCAAGTGGCTTGCGTTTAGCTTTCATAATATTCGGTAGCTTAGCGTAGCGAGGCTCATTCAAGCGCAGATCCGCTGTAACAACCGCAGGCAATGATAAGTTAACGGTTTGCAGACCACCGTCAATTTCACGGGTAACAACAAGCTTATCGCCATCCAATTTCACTTCTGATGCAAAGGTCGCTTGTGGCATTTTGGCGATGGCAGCAAGCATTTGGCCGGTTTGGTTATTGTCACCGTCAATCGACTGTTTACCTAAAATAACCAGCTGCGCTTGCTCTTTTTGCTGCACTGCATGAATAAGCTTAGCAATTGAAAGTGGCACTAAATCTTCATCAGTTTCAATATGAATCGCGCGGTCAGCACCCAGTGCTAATGCTGTTCTTAATTGCTCTTGAGCTGCTTTAGGTCCAACACTTAACACCACGATTTCAGAGGCGCTTCCGGCTTCCTTTAAACGAACGGCTTCTTCAACAGCAATTTCACAAAACGGGTTAATTGCCATTTTCAAGTTTGCGGTATCAACGCTTGTATTGTCAGCGTTAACTCTGACCTTTACATTGGCATCGACGACACGTTTAACTGGCACCAATACTTTCATAGGGCTTCCTTCTTACGTCTCTTATCATGATCGGGTTAAGTAATGTTGCAGCTATATATTAGTTAACTGCGATTACTGAAATTAAGCTCACTTTACGTGCTGTTAACGTTAACGTCAACTAGGTTTCAAACGCCTGTTCATTCAGGTTGACACTACATAACATTTGCTTGAATTAAACAGGCTAAAAACATTTATTAACCGACTATATTCGTTCTGCTATTCATTTTAACTAATAAGGAATATAAAAACTGAATATGTCTAATTCATAAATAATATTTGATCCTTCCTAAAATAGTTTCTATTATTTACCTAATAAAATTATTCCCACCTTATTATTAATTGGACTTAAATAATTATGAGCGATTTTCTTGAAATATTGACCCATGGCCGTCGTTTTAAAGCAGCAGTTAAAGAGTTGTCACTTACTGATTTAAAAGAACTGGCAGTAAAGCTAGATAAAATTATTGAAGATAAAGCCTCTCAAGAAGCCGAAGAGCAAGAAGCAATGGCTGAGCGTAATGCTAAAATCGAAGAAATTCGTAAGCAAATGGAAGCTATCGGCCTTTCAGTTGATGATATTGGCGGTGCAGCAGCAAAACCTGCCCCTAAAAAGCGTGCTCCACGCCCAGCTAAATACCAAATTGAAGTTAATGGTGAAATGGTACAGTGGACTGGTCAAGGCCGTATGCCAACAGTATTTAAGAACGAGCTTGAACAAGGCCGTACTATGGAAGACTTTTTAATCTAAATTAAAATCTTCTTAAAATAGCCCGCTTAATGCGGGCTTTTTAGTTTTAGGTTAAAAGTATTACATTGAAAGTTACAATTAGCGCTTAGTCATTGTTAATAAGTTAGGGTATTCTCATAACATCCCTGTTTATCTAACAATAATAAGTAGAATAATGCGTAAACATGTCATCATAACCCCAGCCGCTTTACTAAGCTTGTTATGCTCGCAAGCCGCTATCGCCAATGAGCAACTTACCGATAATACCCCTAGACTCACCGCCTTAAGCCACGCCACACTGGCCATTGAGCCTGGTAAAACCTTAACCAACGCGACCTTATTGATACAAGGCAATAAAATTAAGGCCGTGGTTAAAAACAATGATATTCCTGACGATGCCTTTGTCATCGATTTAACTGGTCACACTATCTATCCAGGCTTCATTGACCCTTTTACCGAATACGCCATTGAATACGAGCCAGAAGTAGAGGAAACGTCCGGGCCGGTATATGAAATAAAGCGTATAGGTGGTAATGCAAGTAATGGGGCAATACATTCAGAAAAGCAATGGTTTAATTATATTTACCCAGATAAAGAACAAGCACAACAATGGATAAGTAATGGCTTTACCAGTGTGCAGTCTGGATATTTAGATGGCATATTCCGCGGTCAAGGCGTGGCTTTGTCTTTAGCAGATAAAAAAGCTAATGATGTTATTTATAATGCACAAACTAGCCAATTTATGGCCTTTAACAAGGGCGCTTCTATTCAAGACTACCCACAATCATTAATGGGAAGTATTGCCTTAATCAGACAAACATTTTCAGACGCTAAGTGGTATAACGACAATAAGAATAAAACTTCCACGTCTGGAGAGTCAGTCGAATTTAATATTGCCTTTGAACGCTTAGCGGATGCTAAAAAGCAAAACTTCATTTTTGATACTGCCAATCTGAATAATCAGATCCGCGCCGCCGAACTATTAAATGAGCACGAATTAAGCGGTAGCCTAATAGGTAACGGCCGAGAATACGCAAAACTAGCAGAAATTAAATCGTATCCCTTCAGTCTAGTAGTTCCACTTAATTACCCAGCTGCGCCAGAAATAACCGATGGCGACAGTGAGCGCGAAGTCAGTCTCGCTGATTTAAGACATTGGGAGCGTGCACCGAGTAATTTAGCGATGGTGTCCAATGCTGCAATACCGTTTGCATTAACTCAACATGGTATTGAGTCAGACAAGTTTTGGCCTAGATTAAAACAAGCTGTAGAAAGAGGCCTGTCACAAGAAGCAGCACTAGCAGCGTTAACCACTGATGCAGCTGAAATATCAGGAATTGAGCATATCGCTGGAAAGCTCGAACCGGGTTATATGGCTGATTTAGTCATCACCGATGGCAATATCTTCAATGACGGTAAAATTGTCAGTATGTGGCTGCAAGGCGACGAGCAACAGGTTATTAACCGAGAAAACGCTCTGTTAGATAATCTATATCAGCTACAGATAAATGAGCTTAATTTTGATTTAACTATTGAGCAAACACCAAAGCTTAGTGGCAGCCTCACTAGCGGCGAGCAAGATATCAGTCTCGCAAACCTAAATTACCAGTCCGGTCGCCTGACCTTTAGCGCTGATCTCTCAGAAGCGGGTATTAAGGGCATTAGCCGCTTTACCCTTTGGCTAGACAATCAAGGTCTGAGAGGCCGACTACTTGATGCCAGTAACCAAACGATTCCTTTTGGTGGCATTAAGCTTGAGCCAATCCTTGTATCCGACAAAGATAAAAGCGCTGAAAAAGCGCCTGTCGAGCTAATTTCAAAACAAACCTCACCAAATGTGGCTTATGGTTTAAGTGCACAGCCACAACTTGAAAAAGTGCACATTAAAAATGCCACTATTTGGACATCGGATAAAAGCGGCATTTTAACCAACAGTGACTTGATTATTGCTCGCGGTAAAATTAAGCAAATAGGCCAAAACCTAAGGACTCCTTCAGGCTATAGCAGCATTGATGCAACAGGCAAACATGTGACAGCCGGTATTATTGATGAGCACTCCCATATTGCACTTAATGGCGGCACCAATGAAGGCTCAGATGCGGTTACCTCTGAGGTGCGTATTGGCGATGTTATCAACCCCGATGATATTGCCATTTATCGCAGCCTTGCAGGCGGTGTGACCACGGCACAGCTTTTACATGGCAGCGCCAACCCGATTGGCGGCCAAGCGCAGCTCATCCAGCTCAAATGGGGTGACACTGCTAAAGAGATGAAATTTGCAGACGCGCCTGCCAGCATTAAGTTTGCCTTGGGCGAAAACGTTAAACAGAGTAACTGGGGAGATGCATTTACCCATCGCTTTCCGCAAAGTCGCATCGGCGTAAAAGCCCTCTTTAGTGAAGCGTTTAATGAAGCCCTCGCCTATCGTAAAGCGCAAGCTGATTATAAAAAAATGCGTTCAAGTGAACGTAGGCGCACTGTAGCACCACAATATAATTACCGCTTAGAAGCCATAGCAGAAGTGCTTGAACAAACCCGTGATGTTCATATTCACTCTTATGTGCAATCTGAAATCTTAATGTTCTTACGTTTAGCAGAAGCCTATAACTTCAAAGCTGGTACCTTTACCCATATCCTTGAGGGTTACAAAGTTGCAGATGAAATGGCTAAGCATGGCGCTCATGCCTCGACTTTTTCTGATTGGTGGGCGTACAAGTTTGAAGTTTATGATGCTATCCCGCAGAACACCTGCTTAATGCAAGACAAAGGCGTGTTAACCAGTATCAATTCTGATGATTATGAAATGCAGCGCCGCCTTAACCAAGAAGCCGCTAAATCAATGATGTATTGTGGAATGTCAGCAGAAGATGCATGGAAAATGATCACCATCAATCCGGCTATTCAGTTAGGTATTGAAGATAAAGTCGGCTCTCTTGTCGAAGATAAACAAGCTGATATTGTGTTATGGGACAGCGCACCGTTATCTGTATACGCAAAAGTCGACTCGACTTGGATTGCAGGCCGCCGCTACTTTGACCGCCAGCAAGATAGCGTCGCCCAAATCGAAGTAGCCTCTGAACGTGCTGCTTTAATTCAAAAAGTGTTACAAAGTGATGATGCCCATAAACAAGGCGAATCCCCTATCGATTTAACGGAACCTGAATGGCACTGCGATACGCATTTCAATGCTTGGCAGCAATCAGCTACAGGAGCACTGTAATGAACAATAATACTTCTCTAGCCCAAGCAACTAATAAGCAGGCAACTCATAAGCCAACAAGCTTCAAAGCTCCCATGCTGAAAGCTTTGGCTTTGGCTTGGGCTTCTCTCCCATTGGCATTTGTGGCTAATGCCCATGATATGCTACCGGCAAAAGCACAAACTCAGCCGATACTGTTTACCAATGCAACGGTACATACGGTAACCGATGGCGTGATGCTAGAAAGCGATGTACTGGTTATCGACGGTAACATTATCGCGGTAGGACAAGATCTCGATAAGTCTCTAGCGAGCAACTCTTTAGCAAGTCAGTCTAATGCCGACACAGATCCTGCGACAATACAGCAAACTTCAACAACTAATCCCGGTTACTCTGCGCAACTGAGCGATGTAACAATTGCTGACGTGCAAGTTATTGATGCGACCAATAAGCACTTGTATCCTGGACTCATTGCACTCGATACCACCATGGGGCTTGTGGAAGTTGAAATGATGCGTCCAAGTAATGATGCTTACGAAGTGGGCTTTATTAATCCGCAACTAGAGGCAATAACGGCATTTAATCCCGACTCAGAAATCATTCCGACGGTACGTGTAAATGGTATCACCCATGCACAAGTTGTCCCTCAAGGTGATGGTTTAGCGGGTCAATCGGCACTGGTTGCCATGGATAGCTGGACGATTGAAGATGCGTTAGTTCAATCTAACCAGCAATTTCACCTTTATTGGCCACACATACGTTGGCTATCGAAAGATACTGACAAACGCAAACAGCAATTAGCCGATCTGCAAAGCCGAATCGATGCAGTCTCACGCGCTTTTGAAGATGGGCAGCGATACCAGCTTGCTCAGCAAGCGGGTAAACTGAAAAAAATCGACCTTCGTTGGCAAGCACTTGCCCCCTTGTATGAAGGTAATGCGCAGTTATTTGTCCATGCCCAGTCACAGCAACAAATTGAGCAAGCGATCGCGTTAGCTAAGCAATACCATTTTAAGCTTGTTATTGTTGGCGGTTATGATGCTTGGCGCATTGCCAGTGCTTTGGCTGAAATCGATGCCAAGGTTATCTATAACCAGACTCTTGCCCTGCCAAAGCGCAAAGATGAGCCAATCGATCTCGCCTTTAAAATTCCGGCATTGCTTAAGCAAGCGCAAGTGCCTTTTGCTATCGGCTTTTCATCTGATTGGAATAGCCGTAACCTGCCCTTTGCTGCTGGGCAAAGCGTTGCCTATGGTTTAACAAAGCAAGAGGCACTGCAAAGTATTACTTTAGATGCGGCAAAAATATTAGATATTGACGATATGGGCGCGATTGCTTCAGGCTTTAAAGCTAATATCATTGTTGCTACGGGCGATATATTAGATCCTATGCAGGCTGGAATTGAGTCTATCTTTATTGATGGCCGTAAAATTGATTTGAATAATCGTCATCAACAGCTTTATCAAAAGTATCTAAAGCGCTAGAATTTCTAACTAATAGCGCAATAAACATAAATCCTTTAAAAAAGTGCTCTTAATGAGCACTTTTTTATTTAACGTTTTCAACCACTGCTCCCAATCATTACAATAATATAGGCTCGCAATAATGAAATACTTACTACCATCAGCTTTTCTCTTAATGCTTAGCGGTTGCGCCGGTGATTACGCCTTTAACAGTAACTTGGACAGCGATGCGATTAATGACTATTTCAAGGCATCAGACGTCACCGTTTATGAAGGCACGTTGCAACCTATTGGCCCATTTGAAATAAAAGGCTTAGTTGAGGGAGAAACCTGCCAGATTTCTCAAAATGATGCACCTGCGTCTATTGTTGAAGCGCGTACTATTGCTCGCCGCGCCGCCGCAGATAAACAAGCCAACGGTCTAGTTATCAAGAATTGTTTGCTGATTGAAGAAGCAAGCCCAAATTGTGTTAGCCGCGCACTATGCGTTGGTCAGGCAATTGTCACCACTAACAACCCACAGTAATTTTATTTACTGATTTTAGAAGTAACCTAAATGTCTTTTAATAGCCAAATTCAAGCCGTGGCATATTGCCGCACTCCTTATAAACAAAAGTTTGGTATTCCCAGACAGCCAGGGCTTGTTAGTGCTGCTCGCGGTTTTGTTGAGCTAGCCCCGCCATTTAACCAAATTGATGCGGTGAGAGGATTAGAGCAATACTCACACTTATGGTTACTTTTCTGCTTTCATGAAAACCTCGCCGCAGGTTGGAAAACCACAGTGCGTCCACCAAGGCTAGGCGGTAATGAAAAACTGGGCGTATTTGCAACCCGCTCAACGTTTCGACCAAATGGTATTGGGCAGTCAGTGGTTAAGTTGCACGCAGTGCATACCCATAACGGTAAAGTCAGCCTTGAGATCTCAGGCATGGACTTGCTCGATGGCACGCCAATTATTGATATTAAACCTTATATTCCCTTTTCAGATTCGATTGAGAATGCTCAAGGGGGCATTGCTCAAGACGCGCCAGGGTTAGCCAATGTGTACTTTAATGAGCAAGCGCAAGTTCAGCTTACAAAGTATCAGCAAAATCCAGCTTACCCGCGCCTTGCAGAATTGATTGAAGGTGTTTTAGCGCAAGACCCCCGTCCGGCTTATAAAAAGGCCAAAGCCGATCCTAAATTGTACCAAGTAGCTTTATACGATTTGGATATTCTATGGGTTATCACCGAGCAAGGCATTGAGGTCACTGAACTGCGTCCATCAACGATCGGCAAAGATTGTCAATCTGACCAGTCGACAGCACAGAGTTAAGTACAGCCTATGCAACAGCCACCTGCAATCAATAAGCCCGATTACCAAACTCAGCATAAAAAGCGTTTGTCTTATATGCCTTGGCTTTATTTCTCGCTAAAAGATAAACACCTTGAGTGGGCAAAGCCTTGGCAAGATGAAGTTCAAGCGCATTTTAGTGCAGTTGAAACCGTCAGTATTGGCGAGCGTTGCTTTGTTGCACCAGAAGCTAATTTATTTGCTGAGCCAGGGCGTAATATTATTATCGGCGCGCAGTGTATGATTGCCGCTGATAGTTTTTTACATGGGCCGATCACCTTAGGCAATGAAGTAGCTATTAATCATGGTTGCTCCCTTGACGGTGGCCGCCACGGTATCAACATAGGTAATCAAACTCGGATTGCTAACCATGTCACCATTTATGCCTTTAATCACGGTATGGCGCCAGACATGCCAATCTACCAACAAGCCTCAAACTCTAAAGGTGTGGTGATTGGTGAAGACGTATGGATCGGCGCCCAAGCAGGTATTGTAGATGGTGTCACCATAGGTAATCATGCGGTTATTGGTATGGGTGCTATTGTGACTAAAGATGTGGCTGATTATGCCATCGTTGCCGGCAACCCAGCTCGTGTCATAGGCGATAGACGCGACAAAGCCTAATATCCTCCAGTTTAAGTGGCTTATTTTTTAGCAATAGGCCACTGCTTTTTGACTCATAAAATCCAGCTCGCCTGCCTCCAATTCCTTTTAAAGCGAATAAAAACCACCAATTCACTCAATCCGTAGGTGACAGAACCACTACAAGTGATAAAATAGCGCCCATTCAACTCAAATTTGGACACCGGTAATGCGCGTAAGCAAGTACCTGCTATCAACTCAAAAAGAAACTCCTGCAAACGCAGAAGTCGTTAGTCATCAGTTAATGTTACGTGCGGGTATGATCCGTCGTAACGCATCAGGCTTATACAGCTGGTTGCCGACAGGTTTACGTGTACTACGTAAAATCGAAGCGATTGTTCGTGAAGAAATGAACAAAGCCGGCTCGGTTGAAATTCTTATGCCTATGGTTCAGCCTGCCGATCTTTGGGTTGAAACGGGTCGTTTTGACAAGTTTGGTCCTGAACTACTTCGTTTCCAAGACCGTCACAACCGTGACTTCGTACTAGGCCCAACTCACGAAGAAGTCATCACTGACATCGTGCGTAAAGAGGTTAACTCATACAAGCAGTTACCACTTAACCTATACCAAATCCAAACCAAATTCCGTGACGAAGTTCGTCCACGTTTTGGTGTAATGCGTTCACGTGAATTCTTGATGAAAGATGCATACTCTTTCCATATCGATCAAGAAACCATGAACGAAACTTATGAAGCGATGTTCCAAGCTTATTGCAACATCCTAGAGCGTTTAGGTCTAGCATTCCGCCCAGTTATGGCTGATACCGGTTCTATCGGTGGTAGCTTGTCGCACGAATTCCACGTGTTAGCTAACAGCGGTGAAGACTTAATTGCTTACTCTACTGAAAGCGATTACGCAGCAAACATTGAAAAATGTGAAGCGCCAATGCCAACTGAAACACGTCAAGCCGCGACTAGCGAAATGACATTAGTTGACACGCCAAACGCTAAAACGATTGCTGAACTTGTTGAGCAACACGGTATTGCGATTGAGAAAACAGTAAAAACACTTATCGTTAAAGGTTCGACTGAAGAAGCGCCACTAGTGGCTATCGTTATTCGTGGTGACCACGAGCTAAACGAAGTGAAAGCTGAAAAAATTGACGCGGTATTAGCACCATTTGAGTTTGCTGACGAAGCGGCTATCCGTGATGCAGTCGGTGCTGGCACCGGCTCTATTGGTCCAGTTGGTCTAAACATGCCTGTATTTGTTGACCACAGCGTTAGCATCATGAGCGACTTTGGCGCTGGTGCAAACGAAGATGGCAAGCACTACTTCGGTATCAACTGGGAGCGCGATCTTCCAGAAGCGGCAGCATTCGATCTACGTAACATTATCGAAGGTGAGCCTAGCCCATGTGGTAAAGGTACGATTGCCCTACTTCGCGGTATCGAAGTGGGTCATATCTTCCAGTTAGGCACTAACTACTCAGAAGCGATGAACGCCAACGTACTAGACCAGAACGGTAAGTCACAGACGCTACTTATGGGTTGTTACGGTGTAGGCGTAAGCCGCATGGTTGCTGCAGCAATTGAGCAGAACAACGATGACCGCGGTATTATCTGGCCAGAAGCGATTGCACCGTTCACAGTTGGTATTTTGCCAATGAACATGCACAAGTCGCATCGCGTTAAAGATATCGCTGAGCAGCTTTACCAAGATCTAAACGACGCTGGCATCGAAGTGATGTTTGATGATCGTAAAGAGCGTCCAGGTGTAATGTTTGCTGATATGGAGCTTATCGGTATTCCACATGTAGTGGTTATTGGTGATCGTAACATCGACAACGGTATGTTCGAATATAAGAACCGTCGTACTGGTGAGAAGCAAGATATTCCACTAGACCAAATCGTTGAGTTCTTAAAAGCGCAACAAGCTTAATGGCTCGATAAGCTAGAGCACTCAGGTGTAATAGCTTACAAGCTGATAAAAACGCCGATGATTTCATCGGCGTTTTTTATGTCCAAATTTTAACACCCTTCAATAATACCAATTAGTATAGGCAGACGAATATTTTTTGACTTTTTCTTGAACAAGCCAGCTGAGTCACATATGCTGAAATTAACAGCAAGATTATAAATACATTGTATTTTTCAAACGATAAGGAGCGTCGAATTGTCAAAAAAAACGGCGTTAGTACTAGGGGGCGGTGGCGCGCGAGCAGCCTATCAAATAGGCGTGCTTAAGGCGATTGTGCAGTTTTACCCACGTAACCATGGTATTCCTTTTAAAATCGTCTGTGGCACTTCTGCTGGCGCAATAAACGCGACTTCAATTGCAACTCATGCCTCTTGCTTTCATTTAGGAGTGCGTAAACTCGAATGGGTTTGGCGCCATATCCATGCTAAAAAGGTCTACCATGCATCTATCGGTGGTGTATTAAAGCACCTGAGTAAAATGGGCCTTAAAGGTCTGCAAAGTAATGGCGCCTCCAGTACTGCTGGTAGCTTATTTAATAGCGACCCATTGCGTCATCTGCTAAACAATTTAATCAGCTTTGAGCGCATCGATCGCAATATTAATAGCGGCGCATTGGAAGCGGTGAGCTTAGATACCTCTTGTTATAATAACTCACGCTCAGTCACCTTTTTTCAAGCCAATGCGCATATTGATAACTGGCAAAGAGCAAGGCGCCATGGCGTACGTACTCGGCTTAATACCGACCACTTATTAGCAAGCTCAGCCATTCCGATGGTCTTTCCTTCAATACGCTTAAATCAAGAATATTATGGTGATGGCTCAGTGCATCAGCTGGCGCCTCTTAGCGGCCCTATTCACCTAGGCGCTGATAAAATTATGGTGATTAACCTTGAGAGCCCGCACAAGGTACAAGCCAAAGAGCTAAATCATCACCCCAAAACAGCAACCATTGCAGGCCACTTGCTGGATACGATTTTCTCTGACACGCTAAATAGTGACCTTGAGAGGCTTGAGCGGATCAACAGCACTCTTGAGCTTATTCCAGAGAAGAGCCGAGAAAAACTGGCCTTAAAGCGCATTGAAACCTTAGTGATAAAACCCAGTGAAGATCTAAGTGCAATGGCGTCACGCTACTTTGAAGATATGCCTTTTGCCATCAAAATGATGTTAAGAGCGTTGGGGATAAATGAGCATTCAGACTCGAGTATTGTGTCATACCTGCTGTTTGAGCAAGGCTATTGCAGCGCCTTAATTGAACTGGGTTATCAAGATGCCATGTGCCAGATTGATGATATAAAAAGCTTTTTCGATATTCGTTAGCCTTTAGCCTTTATCAGTAAAGCTGCGGCGCTTTTTCCCCAATCTTGATAAATTAGCTCTCCGGGGTGAAAGCCATCTGTTGCCATTGCGCTAGCATCAAGCTGATGACCAAAATCGAGCAACGTAAAACCTTGATCCTTTGCAGCAACGTTTTCCAAATAGCGATTAAACTCATTGCTACGCTTACCTAAAAACCAGCGTAGCGGTTGTGGTAGCACAGGAAAGTCGCCCATTGGCGGCACTCGGGTTAATATCAACGTTTGGCAATTAGCCTTAGTCACAAGCAAATCAATTAATGCCCTTTGTTGCTCAATCCAGCGCTTTGCTGACAGCGGACTGAGTACATCATTCACCCCAAGCGACACCACTACCGCATCAAAGTGCAAAGACGGCGTAGCACTTAAGCTTCGCTGCAACATGTTGATCGCCCTCTGCGTGTTGTAACCAGATTTAGCCAGTAGCTGCCAATTAACTTGGTAGTGAGGCGATAATTCACCGACCAGCGTGCCGCTAAGCGCTTGCTGTTGATACTCAACCCCTACGCCTGCAGCCGCAGAGTCGCCAAAGATTAACAACGATAAGTTTTCACCAGAGCCTGAAACTCCCGCACGAGGGCCTGCAGCCTCAGGCAATCTTGGGGTGTTTTGTTTGACCCTTTTGCCCTGTAAAAACAGCCAAGGAGCCAGTATGATAAAAACCAAATAATGCATAATGGTATAATCTCTCCTTGAGCGTTTTCATACAGTTCAGCGTTAGCCTTGCAGTAAAAATATCTCGGCCTTTTCAATACGTCTAGGCTTACCCAGTAATATTAAAATATCGCCAGACTTAATCAGCCAATCAAGCTCAGGGCTTTCGACTTCTGCGCCCGAACGTCGAACCGCCCTTAATTCAACGCGTAGTTTATCCCAAGGAATATCCGCTAAAGTTAACCCCACAGCGTTTGCGCCTTTAGGCAAGGCTACCGCGTGCAATAACTCCAAGGTAAAATCGGTTTCAGCACCTGAGAAGAAACCATGCAGATATTGGTAATGGTTACGCCGCTCTATTTCAAGTCGCTTTAATATCCGCGCTAACGGCACACCACATTGATACAAGACTTGAGATACCAACATTAGGCTACCTTCTAGCGTTTCAGGTATAACCTGACTCGCGCCCGCCTCTTCTAATGCTTCCATACCTGAGTCATCACGAGTACGTACTAAAATTTTAGCCTCTGGAGCTAATTGGCGACAAAGCGGCAAAACCTCTTCTAAGATCCGCTCGCTACTAAAGGTAATGACAATCAACTTAGCATCGCGGACCTTTGCCTGCTTTAAAATACTTCTTTTGCACACGTCACCAAAATACACAGGCTCCCCTGCTGCTCTCGCCTCTGATACCCGAGTAGGATCCAGGTCGAGCACCAAATAAGGTATCGCTTCGGTTTTCATAAAACGTGCAATCGTTTGCCCTACACGGCCATAGCCTAAGATAAGCACTAAATCGTCTTTGGCATCTACCGAAACATTTAACGGTTCACTGGTATCTTTTTTAGGTTTAAGACCTTGCAGCCTTCTAGCAATATCCACACTGTGGCGCACAAGCCAAGGCGCAAGCGCCATCGAAAGCACAGCAACCATCACTAAAGTTGTACTGGTTTTATTGTCCAACAATTGATAATTCACCGCTAAAGCGAGTACTACAAAGCTAAATTCACCCACCTGAGCTAGACTCAGGGCGGTGGCGACTGAAGAGCGAAAAGATTCTTTGGCAACTTTAAGAAGAGAAAAAATAACGAGGGCTTTACCTAGAATCACCGCGATAAGAATTAAGATTATTTGCCACCAGAATTGTGCCACCAATTGAAAGTCGAGCAACATCCCGATAGAGATAAAAAACAATCCCATCAATAAGTCTCTAAACGGTCTAATATCGGCCTCAAGCTGCCTACGGTACTGGCTTTCTCCAAGTAACATACCAGCCATAAACGCCCCAAGCGCCATAGACAAGCCCAGCCACTGGGTTATTGCTCCCGTAACCAATGCGACCACTAAGGTAGAAAGAACGAATAACTCATTGGAGCGGGACCGCGCCACTTCATCAAATAACTTCGGCAGAGCCCACTTACCGAAGGCCATTAGGGCGATAAAAGCGAGTACGCCTTTGAGTAAGGCATAGACCACGTCATTCCATAGCAGCGCTTCGCCATCGCTGGCAAGTAAAGGCAGTAAGATAAGTAGTGGCACGACTGCAATATCTTGAAATAACAGCACACTAACTGAGAGTTCGCCATGCCTGCGCCGCAGCCAGCCTTGTTCATTTAATAGCTTTAACACAATCGCAGTAGAAGATAATGCAATGGCAGCGCCCACCACTACTGATTCAGTTAAAGTGAGATTACATAATAGCGCTATGCCCATACTGAGCATGGTAGTCACCACAACCTGAGCACTACCTAAGCCAAATACCGTACGGCGCATTGCCCATAATCTTGGCAGAGAAAACTCAAGACCTAGGCTGAACATCAACAGCACAACACCCAGCTCTGCAACCGACTGCATTTGATGCTGAGTAAACCAATGGAAGCCACTAGGACCACTTATTACGCCTGTTACCAAGTAAGCCAAAATCGCAGGCAGCCCCGCGCGCCGTAAAATTGCAATCGACACGATAGCAATCACCAGCATCAGCAAAATTTGAATAAGAAAGCTGTGTTCCATTGGCGCTATGTCCTCCTTAATCATCTGCATTTGTCAAAATGCCGACGCTCATTTATTCAACTCGGTTTACTAGAGAGTAACCTAATGACAAATAAAGACAAATATTATTACATTACGTAACGGCATAGTTGTTGCATAAATAATTTAACAAGATTATTTAAAGTACGGTAAAACAATAGTGTTTGCCATAGGGAGTAACAAGCAATGGAATTTGGCCTAGCAACCGAATCTTTTCCTATTGAATACCGCAAACCTATGTCGGTGCCAATGGAGATTGACCTCGTCAATATTATCCAGCAGCTGCATCAACATTTGGATCCGCGGACAGTGTTTGCCTCCTTTGGTAAAATTATGGGGCAACACTTGCCGCTGTACGGTGCTCGGCTGAAATATAAAGACCATTTATTTCATTGGGGGCAACAAAAGGGTTATTCGATTGAACAAACTCTCACTTTTGCAGACCAGCAGTTCACTATTTACTATATGCTAAAAGCGCCTTTAGTGCCGTCGCAAACCCAAAGATTGAACCAAATACAACCGCTAGTATTACAGCCTCTCTTTAATGCTATTCAGTATAAAGAAATGTCTAATCAGGCAATGTATGACGCCCTAACTAAATTAGGAAACCGCCATTATTATCGCGAAAGCCTTAGAAAAGAGCTTGCTCGCGCTGAACGTGGAGAGCACCCTGTATCGCTGATCGCTCTGGACCTTGATAACTTTAAGCAGCTCAATGATGACTTTGGTCATCAACTTGGTGATAGTGCATTAATTGAGTTTTCAGAAATGCTCAACGATACAATTAGAGACACTGATCAGGCGTTTAGAATTGGTGGTGATGAATTTACAATCTTAATTCAAGCAGACGCGAAAGTTGCAGAGATCTTGTGTCAAAGGGTCCTTAACGCGCTTAGCATACACCAGTATCTTGATAAGTATGAAGTCAGTACCAGCATGGGCATAGCGCAATGGCAAAAGAATGACACAGAAAAAACGCTTTACCAACGTGCCGATAATGCACTGTATGATGCAAAAGCGGCGGGAAGGCAATGCTATAAAATACAACGCTCTTAAGATGAGTCTCTAAAAAGACTCAGTATCTAACATCAGATATTGGGTATTAGGGCACTCATCGTTAAAAATGCTCAAGTGAGTACGCAAGAAAATTGCTAGTGTGCGCACAAAGCCGACTAGCGAAGCGTCAATCTAAGACCCGATGTTTCTGGATGAGCTAAAGCGGATTTTTCAATCCAATAACCAACAGCTGCAACCAATTTACCGTCGTAACACAATAATGGCACTCGACCACGCTTCCAAGGTGGTAATTCAAGCTCTTGCCATAACTTTTTAAGCTCGCGCCCTTTACTGCGAAAGTGAGGATGACAGCGAGTACTTCCAACTAAAGCAAATACGATAGACACTTTCTCAGTGGCAAGCGGTAGCCTCAATAATGCCTGAGTCTGATCCACTATATTTTCAGCCGATAAACACTCACCCGATGGCAAGCTAATGCCAGCCGTTAATAAATCCTCTAAACTAATGTTCGTCTGTTGCAAAGTACAATGCTGTTGCTGAGGGCTCACCTCAAGTGAGCCTGTTTCATTTGCCAGAAAATAAGCATTGTTTTTAAAACGTCTAATCGTCACATCAGTCAAGCGCAGCTCAATAGATGCATCCGCTTTGGCATCTAATAATTGAGATAAAATTTGCTCACCTTGCACTTTTGATGGCGGAGCAAAACCAAGCTGCTCCATATGTCCTCGCAGTAGTAACGACTGCCAAGCATCAGAAAAATCAGCTAATTTGGTCAATTCAAGCACATTGTCGCAACCAAGCTGCTGTTGTACTTGAGGTAAACGTTTAATCGTTTCCTCTTCAAGCACGGATTGCTGCAAGGCACAAAGTTCAGCACTGCGGCTAGCCGTGGCGGCAATTGCGCTCCAACGATGTTTGAGTTTAGGGATAATATCTAAGCGTAAGAAGTTTCTATCGTATTTATCATCGAAGTTACTTTCATCTTCGATATGAACAATATTATGCTGGCGCGCATACTGCTCGATTTGCTCTTTACTGCAATCAAGCAAAGGCCTTATCAACCAGTGCTGTTGATTGAAACGTTGCACCTTGCCCATAGCAGATAAGCCTTTTGGACCTAAGCCGCGCTTTAGTGCCAGTAATACGGTTTCAAGTTGATCGTCCTGATGATGTGCTGTCATTAGGATATCATTGCTGGAAAGCTCGGATAACAGCGCCTGATATCGCACGCTACGCGCTTGCGCTTCCACACTCACTCTAGGCGCCTGTTTTACCTCAACATACTTAATATTACATGCTAGGTCATAGCTGTTTGCCTGAGATATACAGTGCTCTACCCAAGCGTCAGCATTGTTGCTTAAACCATGATGAACATGCACCAACACACACTCAAAATCGGCGTTTACCTTGGCAAACTGACCTAAACCATGGGCTAAGATCTCTGAGTCAACACCGCCACTATAAGCCAGAACAAGCTTACGCTTTTGCGCAGAGCTCATTAACGGATTAGGCTCTGCAGCAAGCTTATTTGTCAGTTGATGCAGAGACAGCTGGATAAGAGAGACGATATTCATCTAAAGGGCTATATACCTATAACATTCGATTAAGCGGCCCTACAGCGATTGATGAAGGGTCGCTTTACTTGATTTTAAAAAACGATTTTGACCTTACCAGACCCTGTTAGCGATTCTAGTGCCAGCATTAACTCATCGGTTGGGTTAACTCGCCACGCATCACCTAAAGTAAACTGCGCCTGAGATTGTGGCTGCGCATAGTTAATCACGACTGGCACGGCACCCGCTTTCCAAGGTTCAACTGCGGCCTGGAACTCATTTAGCCACTGCTCATTAACTTTGTCTGCTTGCAGCTCAATTTCCACCGCATTAGCAAAATGGCTACGAGCCTCGCCCATATCGATAATATTACGCGCCGTCATCCGGTTACCACCGGAGAAGTCATCAAAGCTGACTTCACCTTCAATAATCAAGATACGGTCTTTTTCGAGTAAGTGATTAAACTTCTCGAATGCTTCAGTAAATAGCATAATTTCTAAACGCGCACTCTTATCATCGAGTGTTACTAGCCCCATTTTTGAGCCGCGCTTGGTCATCATCACTCGTGTTGCAACCACCAAACCCGCAGCTTTCATAGTCTTGCCGCGATCTGTTGGGTGTACATCTTTCAATCGACCAGATGTATAGTGTTTTAGCTCTTTCAAATACTGGTTGATAGGGTGACCCGTTAGGTATAAACCTAAGGTGTCACGCTCACCTTCTAGCCAAACTTTATCCGGCCAAGGCGTACACTCAACAAATTGCTGTTTGCTGTCTTCTGGCTCGCTATTAAGCAAACCAAACATATCATGCTGACCAATAGCTTCAGCTTTTGCATGTTGGTCTGCAGCGCGAATAGCTTCAGGCAAGGTTGCCATCATGGCTGCGCGGTGCGGACCAAGATTATCCAATGCACCAGCGCAAATCAGCTTTTCTATCACGCGGCGATTGAGCTTTTTAAGATCGACTCGAGCACAGAAATCAAACAGATCGATAAACGGTCCGTTTTCACGCGCCTTTAGGATCGATTCAACAGGGCCTTCACCTACACCTTTCACCGCACCAATGCCGTAAACAATATTTAAGTCGTCATCGACGGTAAATCTAAATAAGCCCTTGTTCACATCTGGCGGTAATAGAGGCATGCCCATGCGCTCGCATTCGTCCACCAAGGTCACAATCTTATCGGTGTTATCCATATCGGCAGACATTACCGCTGCCATAAACTGCGCTGGATAGTGAGTTTTAAGCCAAAGTGTTTGGTAGGATACTAATGCATATGCTGCCGAGTGAGATTTGTTAAAACCATAACCGGCGAATTTTTCCACCAAGTCGAAAATCTTCATCGACAGTGGACCATCTACGCCGTTTTCAATCGCGCCAGCTTCAAACGTACCACGCTGCTTAGCCATCTCTTCTGGCTTTTTCTTACCCATAGCACGACGAAGCATATCCGCGCCGCCCAAGGTGTAACCAGCAAGTACCTGAGCAATCTGCATCACCTGCTCTTGATACAAGATAATGCCGTAGGTCGGTGACAGTAGCTCTTTTAACGATTCATGCTGATATTCAGCATCGGGATACGATACTTCCTCACGGCCGTGCTTACGCTCAATAAAGTTATCTACCATGCCCGATTGTAGAGGGCCCGGTCTAAACAGTGCTACCAGTGCAATCATATCTTCAAAACAATCTGGCTGAAGGCGCTTAATCAAGTCTTTCATGCCACGGGATTCCAACTGGAATACCGCGGTTGTTTCGTAACGCTGCAGTAACTTAAAGCATTTAGGATCGGTAAGTGAAATCGATTCGATACGTACCCGCTCTTCGCCATTTTTATCTTTAACGCTATTCACCATCTGCAGCGCCCAGTCAATAATGGTCAGCGTTCGTAGACCCAAGAAGTCGAACTTTACTAGGCCCGCGGTTTCAACGTCGTTCTTATCAAACTGAGTAACCGGGTTTAAACCTTCGGTGTCGCAATAAATTGGTGAGAAGTCAGTAATTTTAGTTGGCGCGATTACCACACCACCGGCGTGCTTACCCGCGTTACGTGTCACACCTTCCAAAATACGGCACATGTCGATAAGATCTTTGACTTCTTCATCAGCGTCATATGACTCTTGCAGCCCTGGCTCGACCTCAAAGGCTTTAGCCAGAGTCATACCAGGCTCTGCAGGGATCATTTTTGATAAGCGCTCAACAAAGCCATAAGGATGACCAAGCACTCGGCCAACGTCTCGAATTACCGCTTTGGCTGCCATAGTACCAAAGGTAATGATCTGCGATACCGCATCACGACCATAAAGGTCGGCAACATGGTCAATCACCTCATCACGTCTATCCATGCAAAAGTCGACGTCGAAGTCGGGCATAGATACACGTTCAGGGTTGAGGAATCGCTCGAACAGTAAGTCATATTCAAGTGGATCCAAGTCGGTAATTTTAAGTGCATATGCCACAAGCGAGCCAGCACCCGAACCACGGCCAGGCCCAATCGGGATATCGTTATCTTTACCCCACTGAATGAACTCCATTACGATAAGGAAGTAACCAGGGAACCCCATTTGGTTAATAACCTTAAGCTCAATATCGAGACGCTCATCATATTCTGGGCGCTTTTCAGCTCGCACTTCAGGATCTGGAAATAAAAACTCTAAGCGTTCTTCTAAGCCTTTTTCAGACACTTCAACCAAGAAGTCTTCAATGGTTAAATCACCTGTAGGGAAATTGGGTAGAAAATATTCGTGCAAACGTACCGTGACGTTACAGCGTTTAGTAATCTCAACCGTGTTTTGAATCGCTTCTGGAATGTCTTCAAACAGCTCACACATCTCATCGCTGCTTTTAAAATATTGCTGGTCACTGTACTTCTTCGGCCTGCGAGGGTCAGCAAGGGTAAAGCCATCATAAATCGCCACACGGATCTCGTGCGCGTCAAACTGCTCTGGTTTATTAAATACCACTTGGTTAGTGGCGACCACTGGCAGGTCTTTTTGCTCGGCAAGCGCAACAGCCATATGCAAATAGCGCTCTTCATCAGGGCGACCAGTACGCAGCAACTCTAAATAATATCTATCAGGAAAATGAGTTTGATAAAACGCGACTAAGCTATCAACCTGAGCCTTGTTATCTTTTAACAACGCACGACCGATATCACCATCTTTAGCGCCAGAAAGTAAGATTAAGCCTTCGCTGTATTTGGCTAGCCATTCATGGTCAATGACCGCTTTATCTTTAATATTGCCGCGTAAGTATGCATCACTGATCAATAACGTCAGGTTAGAGTAACCAGTATTGTCCATCGCGATCGCAGTGATGGAGCAGAATTCATCGAAGCCTGGCACCTGCACCCAAAAGTCAGTACCAATAATCGGTTTAATGCCATTGCCATGACAAGCCTCGTAAAACTTAACCAAACCACACATGTTTGTCTGATCTGTTAAGGCAACCGCAGGCATTCCCAATTCTGATACTTTACCTAAAATGGGTTTAACTTTAGAAAGTCCATCAGACATGGAAAAGTCACTGTGGACGCGCAAATGCACAAAACGTGGATCAGACATAATATGGAGTATCTTTCTTTTTGATAGATGAAGACTGCTAGTCAATCTTACAGGGTAAAACATGGGCCAACAGCAAACAAGTTAAACTATTAGCCCAGATGAGAGATGTGTTAGTTTTCGTGCGAATCTGCTAGATTTTCTGGTTTAACAGCTCTAGCCGGCAAAGAGTATTAACCAACGTTATTTCAGCTCTAATGCTTCACGTACAGGTCTAAAACTTTTACGATGCTCAGGCAATACGCCATGCTCAGCAAGCGCTTCAAAATGGGCTTTCGTTGGATAGCCTTTATGCTTTTCAAATCCGTACTGTGGATATTGCGCAGCCAAAGTGTCCATCTCTCTATCACGCACCACTTTGGCGATAATTGAAGCAGCACTAATGGCATCAATCAATCCATCACCTTTGATGATTGCGTGGCTTTCAACGCCGAAATCAGGCGTGCGGTTACCATCAACCAATACACTGCTAGGTTTTATACTAAGACCAACTACAGCACGCTGCATAGCAAGCATAGTCGCGTGTAAAATATTGAGTTCATCAATCTCTTCAGGTGTGGCAGAACCAACACTGACACTTAGCGCTTTTTGTTGGATTTGCTCGAACAGCAATTCACGCTTTTTCTCTGACAGCTTTTTAGAGTCATTCAAACCTTCGATCGGATTATTCGGATCTAAAATCACTGCTGCAGTGACAACATTACCGATAAGCGGACCGCGACCCACTTCATCAACGCCGGCATATTGACCCACACAAATCTGAGCAACTTGTTCCGGAGTGATCCCTTTAATGACAGCCATTATGCTTGTTCCTCAACTAATTTTTTTACTGCATCAGCAGCGCGAGCACTTGCATCACAACGAATGGCTTGGTGCATGGTCATAAAGCGTTCATAGGTTGGCGAAAAATCACTATCTAATTGCACTCCAACTGCGTTAGCAATCTTATCTGGTGTGCAATCGGCTTGAATTAGCTCTTCAATCACATCGTCATCTGCAAGTAGGTTTGGCAATGAGTAACGCTTAGTCAACATCATGCCCTTAGCAATACGATAAGTGATAGGACTAACACGGTACGCTACCACCATAGGACGTTTAACCAGCATTGCCTCAAGGGTTGCAGTTCCCGATGCTAACAAAATGCAATCAGCCGCCGCCATGACTTCGCGAGATTGTCCCTCTATTAGATGGATCTCTAAATCCGGTGCATGCTCACGTAATGCTTGTTCAAATTGGTCACGACGCTTTTGATTCACTAAAGGCGTCACAAACTTGATATCTGGGTAACGCTGCTTAATCAGACTTGCCGCTTTTACAAAAGGCTCAGCGAGTTGTTTTAACTCACCACCACGAGAGCCGGGCAAGATAGCTAAATACTCAGCGTTTTTATCTAGCCCTAGTTGTTCTCTAGCCTGCAGCTTATCATTTTCCAGTGGAATATCGTCAGCGAGGGTATGCCCCACAAAAGTGCAAGGCACTTGATATTCATCGTAAAACGCTTTTTCAAAAGGTAGCAGCGACAATACCATGTCGGTAGCCTTGGCAATTTTGAAAATACGCTTTGGTCGCCATGCCCACACTGATGGACTGACATAATGGACGGTTTTAATCCCACGCTGTTTTAACTTTAGTTCCAAACCAATATTAAAATCAGGTGCGTCAATGCCAATAAAACAATCTGGATTAATTGCCGTTAGCTTTTCAATCAGGGTCTTGCGGACCTTCAACAGTCTCGGCAAACGAGAAAGTACTTCGACTATTCCCATTACAGCAAGCTCTTCGTATGAAAAAATCGATTCGAAACCGAGTGCTTCCATACGTGGGCCGCCAATACCGACAAACTTGGCATCTGGGTAGCTAATTTTCAGCGCTTTAATTAAACCTGCGCCTAAAATGTCGCCAGATATCTCTCCGGCAACCATAGCAAAAACACGAGGATTGTTTGAACTCATATAGTGAAGTCTATTATTGGTAGGTTGGAAACAAAGAACCCGCTGTTACACGGGTTCGATAATTGACTTAGCGGATGATGCCCCGTTGGGAGGAGGCGACAAACTCAATTAACATTTGAACTTGCTCATCATCAACTGCAGCCTCTTTAAGCTGCTCTACCGCTTCGGCAACCGTCAGGCTGCTGCGATATAAGGTCTTATAAGCACGGCGAACCGACAGCTGAGACTCTTTAGAGAAGCCGCGGCGTTTCATGCCTTCAATGTTCAATCCACGTGGGATCGCAGGCGAACCTGATGCCATCACAAATGGCGGCACATCGTTTAAGATTAACGAACTACCCGCAGTAAAAGCATGAGCACCGATACGCACAAACTGATGTACACCGGTCATGCCACCTAAGATAGCCCAGTCACCCACGTGCACATGACCAGCAATAGAGGCATTGTTTGCCATTATCACATTACTGCCTACAACACAATCATGGGCAATATGAACATACGCCATGAATAAGTTATTTGAACCAATACGTGTTTCCCACTCATCTTGAGTGGTACCACGGTGAATGGTTACCGATTCGCGGATAACGTTATTATCACCGATAATCAGACGAGTCGGTTCGCCAGCATATTTTTTATCCTGACAATCTTCACCAACAGATGCGAATTGGTAAAACTTGTTGCCTTTGCCGATGACTGTTGGGCCTTTCACAACAACGTGCGAACTAAACCAACAATCGTCACCGATTTCGACATCTGCGCCAATGTAAGTCCAAGGACCAATTGTTACGTTGTTGCCAATCTTGGCATCAGGGTGGATATACGCTAATTTATCAATCACTTAGAAATCTCTCTACGTGCACACATGATTTCAGCTGAACAAACAATCTCGCCATCCACTTTAGCTACGCCAGTAAACACGCCAATCCCGCGGCGCTCTTTAATCATTTGTACTTCAAAATGTAGTTGGTCACCTGGTTCAACGACACGCTTAAAACGCGCTTTGTCGATACCAGCAAAATAGTATAGCGCATCATTAGATGGCTCTTCACTCATGGTTTTAAATGCTAAAAGGCCAGTGGCTTGCGCCATTGCTTCTAGGATTAATACACCAGGCATCACTGGTTGAACCGGGAAATGTCCCTGAAAGAATGGCTCATTAATCGTGACGTTCTTGATAGCATGTAGTGTTTCACCTGGAGTGAAATCTAAAACTCTATCGATCAATAAAAAAGGATACCTATGAGGTAAAAATTTTAAGATCTCTTTGATATCCATTGTATTCAATTGATTTGACACAAAACTTTCCTTTATCTGCTCAAAGCAGTCATTTACTTTACGTTATTTTCCAGCGTTTTAACGCGCTGAAATAGCGTATCTAGCTGTCTAAAACGAACGGTATTTTTACGCCACAGCTTATTATCCATTGCAACAGTTGCCGATGAATAAATGCCTTTTTCACGGATAACGCTGGTGACATTGGTACCACCAGAAACGTGAACTCCATCAGCAATACTTAAGTGGCCAGAAATGGCACTGTTACCACCTATAATACAATATTTACCGATAGTCACACTGCCCGCTACCACTGTAGAGCCAGCAATAGCAGTATTAGCGCCGATAATATCGTTATGGGCAATCTGAACTTGGTTATCAATAATAACCCCGTCATGAATTTCAGTGTGATCAATTGCGCCACGGTCAACGGTCGTATTAGCACCGATTTCAACTCGGTCACCAATGCGTACACCACCGGTTTGCGGGATCTTAATCCACTCACCGCGCTCGTTCGCATAACCAAAGCCATCTGAACCTAAAACTGCACCTGAGTGAATAATACAATCTTGGCCTAAATGTACATTGTGATAAACAGTTACATTCGCCCATAGGCGAGTGTTTGAGCCAATTATGCTATCTTGACCAACAACGCTGCCTGCACCAATCTGTACGTCATTACCTAAAATAACGTTTTCACCAATAACGGCATTTGCACCTATCGCAACACCATCGCCTAGCATAGCAGAAGCCGCTATTTGTGCAGATGGGTGGATACTGTCAGCAGCCTTTGGCGTTGTATCAAGAAATTGTGCAATGCGAGCGAAACCCACATAAGGGTCATTTAATACAATCGCATTGCCTACAAAATCTTCAGCATCTTTTGGCGTCATTAAGATCGCAGACGCAGCTGAAGTAGCCAGCTGCGAACGATACTTAGAATTTGCCAAGAAAGAGATTTGACCTGAACCTGCACCGTCCAAGGTGCCTACAGCTGAAATTTCAACTGTTTCATCACCTTGAACGTCTGCATTTAAATGGTCTGCCAATACTCTTAAAGTATAGCTTTTCATCTAATTAGTTGCCTTTACCTAAAGCTTCAACCACCTTGTTACTGATGTCAGCGCTTGGCTTAACATAGATAACGGCACCACGTTGAAGTACCATGTCATATTGCTCTTTTTCAGCAATAGTATTAATTGTTTTTTGCACTTGAAGTAGTAGCTTGTTTTGCTCTTCTCCGTTACGACGACGCATATCTTCATCTAACGCTTTGCCTTTTAATTGTAGCTCAGCTTTCATAGATTCCATTTTACGCACCATTTCAGTCTTCTGAGTCTCGCTCATCAGTGCTGCGTCACGCTGTTGCTTTTCTAGCAAACCACGAAGCTCTTCCTGCATCTTTTGTACTGCAGCAACACGATCACCGAACTCAGACTTCAGTGTCTCGTTCACTTGTTCACGTTGTGGTAGCTGCTCAAAAACGGCTTGCATATCAACAACAGCAATCTTTTCAGCGTGCGCTGCTAACGGCGCACCTAAAAGAACCAAAACCATCATTGCGCGATTCAACATCTTATTCAAAACAAACTCCTTGATTCAGCAAAACTTGCCGATTGTAATAAATTGATTTTAGAAAGTTTTACCAATATTAAACGAGAAGATTTCAGTTTCATCATCCTCGAATTCCTTGATTGGCCATGCAAGGCTAAATACCATTGGTCCCATCGGCGATAACCATTGCACGCTCATGCCCCAAGAGGCACGAATACGGCTCGGATCACTATAATCTTCTAGTCTATCAAACTCTTCAACTGGAAGGTAACGATACGAATCGTAGTCAAACTCAGTATCCCATACGTTACCCGCATCAACGAAGAAACTGGTACGTACAGAATTTGTATAAGCCTCATCCAAGAATGGTGTCGGCACAATCAATTCTAAACTGGCGGTTGCAATGGCGTTACCACCAATAGAACGCCCTGAACTCACCTGAATTTGATTAGGGTCACCCGGTAAACTACAACCGTCACCAGATGGATCCGGTGCACAAGGCTCGCTACCACGGTATAGGTAGAATGAACGTGGACCTACTGAGTTAGACTTAAAGCCACGCAGTGAACTACTACCGCCTGAGTAATAGTTCTCCCAGAAAGGAAGGATTTGGTCATTATCGTTAAACTGACCATAACCATTACCATAACCTAAACGCGCACGTGCTAGCATAACGAAGCTATGCTTACGATCGATAGGGAAATAGAAGTTAGTATCAAAATCTGCTTTAAAATACTGCAAATCTGAACCCGGTACCGTCATCTTACCGTTCAAACGCTGTGATGAGCCATCTGATGGGAAGGTTCCGCGGTTCAAGTTACTGCGAGACCAACCTAAGCTCAACTCGAAGTTGTCAAAGCTCAAGCCTGCGTTAGGATCATCACTGTCACGATAAATGTCGTAAAAACGAATCGCCTGCTCATAAGCTGAAATTTCAGAAATTTCGTTATGACGATAACCAATACCACCGTTAATTCGGTTATATTCGTTGATCGGGAAACCAGAGTTTAATGCAATACCGTAAGAGCTATTCTTATAGGCTTCAAGGTTTGCCTCGTCCGCATCAAACTCACTCCAATAAATACTACCACCTAGGCTTACGCCATCTTTAGTAAAGTATGGATCGGTATAGTTAATATTAACGTTCTTCGAATACTTATTAGTGTTTAAGTTAACCCCAGCTTGGTTACCTGTACCAAGGAAGTTACTTTGCTGCACACCAAACTGCAAACTCAGCCCCGATTCAGTACCATAACCCACACCGGCGTTAAATGAACCTGATGGCTGCTCTTTCACGTTAAAGGCTACGTCGACTAAATCGTCAGTACCTGGAACCTGCACTGTTTCAGTATCAACCGTTTCAAAGTAACCAAGACGGTTAAGGTTTGACTTAGATAACTCGACTTGTCCAGAGTTAAGCCACGCACCTTCCATCTGACGTAGTTGACGACGCATTACTTCATCTTTAGTAACCGTGTTACCCGTGAAGTTAATGTTACGAACATACACACGCTTACCTGGCTTAATATTGATATTTAGATTAACTTCTTTAGTTTCATCATCAATTTCAGGGTAGGTTTTAACTTCTGGGTATGCGTAACCATATCGACCTAGATACTTACCGTACATTTCTTCGGTAAAGGTCACATCACCGCCGTTATACATATCGCCAGCTTTTAACGGTAAAATGGCTTCTAACAGCTCCTCTTTACCCATTAAATCACCGGTTAGATTAACGTCTTTGACCTTATACTGTTCACCTTCATCAACATTGATAGTGATATATAGACCTTTACGATCAGGTGTCATAGCAACCTGAGTCGATGTCACATCAAAACGAATATAACCGCGGTTTTGATAGTATGTCTTAATGGTTTCCAAATCTGCTTGCAGCTTCTGCTTTTGGTAGCGACGCTCGCCAAACAGATCCCACCAGGCAACATAGTCTTTAAGCTCTAACATACCAATTAACTCGGCATCGCTAAACTCGGTGTTACCCACTACGTTGATTTGACGAATTTCAGCCGCTAAGCCTTCAGTGAAGGTGAATTTAAGCTCAACTCGGTTACGAGGTAAGTTAATAATTTCAGCCTTAACTTTAGCGCCGTATTTACCGACACCATAATAGAAATCTTGTAGACCTTTCTCAATACCAGAAAGCATAGTGCGGTCAAGTGATTCACCGATTTTTACACCAGAGCCATCTAAGCTCTCCTGCAACTGCTCATCTTTAATATCTTTGTTACCTTCAAAAGTAACAGAGCTAATGGTAGGTCTTTCAGTGACTTTCACAACCAGAATATTACCATCCCGGAGCACTTCTATTTTTTCGAAGTTAGTCGATGCATATAAGCTTTTAATCGCTTGCTGCAATTTTAATTGATCAACAGTATCCCCTACCTTCACAGGTAAGTTAAGCAAAGCCGCACCGAGTGCCACTCGCTGTAAACCTTCAACTTGGATATCAGCTACTTCAAAAGGTTGGAATGTTTCGGCCCAACCGTTCCCTGAAAAAGACGCTCCGACTAATAACATCGAGGCAAAAAGTTTATTCAATCTCATAGAGCACTTCTAATTATTTGTCTGTCCTTGCTCAGAGTCGGGAAAAGTCATTGAAAAGCGCAACGCTCATCAACATCAGCAGCAAAGCTGCCCCAATTCTGAATCCAATTTCCTGTACCTTCTCCGGTACAGGCCTGCCTGTAATTACCTCAACGAAGTAATACAAAAGGTGTCCCCCATCGAGCACTGGCAAAGGCAATAAGTTAATAATGCCTAAGTTAACGCTAATCAATGCGAGAAATCCTAAAAAATATACCAGTCCGACGTTAGCACTATTACCTGCACCTTGTGCAATTGAAATAGGGCCACTCAAATTTTTAACCGAAACGTCACCAGTAAATAACTTGCCAATCATCTTAATGCTGACAGAGACAAGTTGCCATGTTTTATCGACCGCAACCGGAAAAGATTCTAAAAATCCATATTCCAACTGCACTTTCATATTCTCAGGCCAAGGTTCTGCCGTTGGCGCAACACCAATAACCCCCTCAAGTTTGCCTGCGGCATTCTCGCGTGATTTTGGCGTAACGGTCATTTTCAACTGTTCACCGTTACGGCGTACCGTAATCGTAATCGACTTATTCGCTGAATTTTGTACAATCTCAACAAAACGTGGCCAATCTTTATATTTCTCGCCATCGATTGCGACTAAGGTATCACCTACCTTAATCCCTGCAAGCCCAGCGGCACCATCTTCGGTTACCATACCAAGTTCAGGTAAAATAGAAGGACGATACATCCCAAGACCAATCGCTGTGATTGGCAATTCTTTCTCAGGATTAAACTTCCAACCTTGGGTATTTAACGAATAAGTTTTTTCATCGCCTGAAGCACCTTCTAAACGCGACAAAGGCGCAACAGTGACATCAACCTTGCTATCGCCAATATGGCCGGCCAATGCAAGATTCACTTCTTCCCAATCTCTGACCTTCTGGCCACCGACGGCAATGACTTGCATAGGTTCTTTAACGATAATTTGCGCAGCGGGAGTGCCGGCAATCGTTGAATCGATAACAGGCTTTACAGCGGGAACACCAATTAGATACATGGCATAAAGTGCGACTATTGCAAACAGGAAGTTAGCAATTGGTCCAGCACTGACAATCGCAATTCTCTGCCAAACGCTTTTACGGTTAAAGGCTTGGTCTTTCAGCTCTTCAGGGACTTCATCAACACGCTCATCAAGCATTTTGACGTAGCCACCAAGCGGGATCATCGCCAGCACATACTCAGTGCCGTCTTGGCCCGTCTTGCGCCAAATTGCTTTACCAAAGCCAATAGAGAAGCGCTCAACTTTAACGCCACAGCGACGCGCCACCCAAAAGTGCCCGTATTCGTGGGCAGCAATTAAAATCCCTAAAGCAACAATAAAAGAACCGAGGTTCCATAAAAAATCGATCATTCCTTTCCTCTGAACTAATTCAGCTTACTGATGGCATCTAACGTATATCTGCGGCTCTGTGAATCTAATGCCAAAATATCGTCAATATTATTTAATGGATGCGTTGCCGTATTCATTAAGCTCTGTTCGTTTATTTTTGCTATATCGGTGAAACGGATTTTGCCATCTAAAAATGCCTGTACAGAAATTTCATTGGCTGCATTCAATACCGTCGTTGCCTCTTGACCTTGCTTACATGCTTCAATCGCTAACGCTAAACAAGGGAAACGATTAAAGTCAGGTTCTAAGAAGCTTAACTGTCCGACTTTGAAAAAATCTAAAGGTTCAACTCCAGAGGCAATTCTCTGTGGAAAAGACATACAATGCGCAATTGGAGTGCGCATATCAGGGTTACCTAATTGCGCTAATACCGAACCATCGCGGTACTGCACCATTGAATGAATCACGCTTTGCGGATGAATAACCACTTTTAGCTGGTCTTGGCTTGCATTAAACAACCAACGCGCCTCAATATACTCAAGACCCTTGTTCATCATGGTTGCCGAATCAACAGAGATTTTACGCCCCATTGACCAGTTAGGATGCTTACAAGCCTGATCAGGCGTCATAGCAGATAGCGCAGACAAGTCTGACGTTAAGAATGGACCACCCGACCCCGTCAACAAAATATGCGATACGCCTGCGCCAGTTAAATCACAACGGCCAATCTCTAATTGTGAGCGCTCAGACAAACATTGGAAGATAGCATTATGCTCACTATCCACAGGCAGAACTTGTGCACCAGATTTTTGCATCGCCTCAATAAATAATTGGCCAGACATCACCAAAGACTCTTTGTTAGCAAGCAGTACTCGCTTACCCGCATTAACCGCTGCTAACGTTGAAGGCAGTCCGGCAGCACCGACTATCGCCGCCATCACAGTATCAACTTCATTACTGCTGACGAGTGATAACAGCTCATCTTCACCTGTCGTGACTTCAATCGATAAATGGCTAGGCAGTTGCTCTTTTAACGCTGTCGCTGCTGTAGCATCGACCATATGGGCAATTTTAGGCTGATGTAAAGCACAGATCTCTAGCATCTTTGCGACATTGGTATTTGCCACTAAAGCGTACACTTTGTACTGCTCTGGATTACACGCGACCACACTTAATGTGCTGGTTCCTATTGAACCCGTTGCGCCTAAAATCACCATATTTTGCATTTAGTTACATCCAAAAAGCTATATAGATTAATGTGAATATCGGTAAGGCAGCCGTTAGGCTATCAATTCTATCTAATACGCCACCGTGACCTGGTAGGATAGTGCCTGAATCTTTAATCTTAGCTACGCGCTTAAACATACTTTCAGACAAGTCGCCCACCGCCGATGCGAGTGCGGTAAACAATGTCACTGCAATCAGTAAACCTAATTCTTGTTCAGGTGAAGCATACATCACACCAGCAACAACTATCATAGTGGTGAGTAAACCGCCCAATAGACCTTCAATGGTCTTAGCCGGACTCACATTAGGCATCAGTTTTCGTTTACCAAAGCGCTTACCTGCAAAGTAAGCACCAGAGTCTGTCGCCCATACAACTAACATCACTAAGAAAACTAGCGTTGCGCCATAATATGGCGATGCTTGAGTGCTTAACCCTTTAAGTGCAAGTAAAGATACAAAACAAGGAATGAGCGTTAACTGACCAAACATGGACTTAAGTATGTGGCTTTTTTCCCAAAAATTTGCACTTTTAGGGAATGAAAGTACCATGAAGAATGATAGAAACCACCAAAAACCACCGATGAGAATCACCCCCAAAAATATCGGGTGTAACATACCTCTAAGCCAAATTTCATCTGCTGGCACTAGGATATTTAGTGCAACCAACAAGACTCCGATAGTGACGGTAAAGCTCCACTGTGTCATATTGCAGCGGCTATCAATGATACGCCCCCACTCCTTAGCGGCAATTAAAAATACTCCCAATAGTGCCCAAGAGAAATACTCATTCGGTAAACCGAAGATGGCACCAAAAACTAAGGGGATTAACCAAATTGCTGTTATTATTCGTTGTTTTAGCAAAAAACTTCCCTCATTATTATTACAAAGAGCGGATGGTATCGATTTGAGTTCCAGTCAAACCGAATCGACGTTGGCGATTAGCAAAAATTGCTATCGCGTCTTTGAACGCATCCTCATCAAAATCTGGCCAAAGTGTGTCAGTAAAAACTAACTCGGCGTATGCCGCTTGCCATAAAACAAAATTGCTGATCCGGTAATCACCACCAGTGCGGATCATTAAATCGACTTCAGCTTGCTCTTGCATACAAAGATGCTCGCTTAAAGCCTCTTCGGTAAACTGAGTACTGCTCATTTCACCCGTTTCAATCTTTGCAGCCAGCTTCTGCGCCGCTTGCATGATATCCCAACGACCACCGTAATTAGCAGCAACATTTAGGACCAAGTCTTTATTGTCGGCGGTTTTCTCTTCAGCCGCAGCAATCTGTTTTTGCAGACGTGGAGAAAAACGGCTGGTATCACCAATAATATTAAGGCGAACACCATTGTTGTGTAACAGCTTAAGCTCACGCTGTAACACAGTAAAAAACAGTTCCATTAACAAGCTGACTTCTTTGTCAGGTCTGCGCCAATTTTCGCTTGAAAACGCAAACAAAGTTAATGATTCCACACCCAGTTTACGGGCTGTGCTTACCGCTCGTCTAACAGCCTTAACACCGGCCTTATGACCAATAACGCGAGGCTTTCCCTGAGCCTGTGCCCAACGTCCATTGCCGTCCATAATGATAGCAACGTGTTTAGGGATCGACTGTTTTACCAAGGCGGATATTTCGCTTGGTAAGGTCTGAACATCTTCTTTGCCAGACTGGGAATCGATTGACATCTATTACAACCCTTAAAAATAGACAAACGCCGTGTAGTATAACTCTACACGGCGTCTGAACTCTAGGGCATGTTGTTCATTCAAGTTTAATTTTTGTTCGAGCTCATCGCTTTTGTTACAAGGCGTGAGCTATAAGGCTTAATACTGAACGTAAAAAGAACGCTATATCTCACTAAAAAAGCCAAAACGAGTCAAAAATCTAATTGAAATAACCAACACTCCCTATCTGAGCAGTTCTAATTAGAACTCCATCAGCTCTTTTTCTTTTGCTACTAGGATTTCGTCAACTAGTTTGATGTGCGCATCAGTTAGCTTTTGCACATCATCTTCACTGCGGCGAACGTCATCTTCAGTACACTCTTTTTCTTTCTCTAACTCTTTAACACTTGAGTTAGCGTCACGACGTACGTTACGGATAGCAATACGGCCATTTTCAGCTTCAGCGCGAACAACCTTGATTAGGTCTTTACGACGTTCTTCAGTTAGTGCTGGCAATGGAATACGAATTGTCGCACCCGCTGACATTGGGTTTAGACCAAGATCAGAGCTCATGATCGCCTTTTCAACTGCTGCAATCATAGTACGGTCGAATACTGATACAGTCAGTGTACGTGCATCACCAATAGATACACTTGCAACTTGCTTAAGCGGAGTCAGCGAACCGTAGTAAGGTACTTGGATAGTATCCAATAAGCTTGGGTGTGCACGGCCTGTACGAACTTTAGCCATTTGAGTTTTGGTTGACTCAACACACTTGTCCATACGAGTTTGCGCATCGCTCTTAATTTCGTTAATCACGTTATATGTCCTTTTAAGTCACTAAATATAGCTTAATCAGCTTTAATCATTGTGCCTTCTTGCTCGCCCATGATTACGCGGCGCAGTGCACCTGGCTTATTCATGTTAAATACTAGCAATGGCATGTTATGGTCTCTGGCCATAGTGAATGCAGCCAAATCCATTACTTTCAATTCTTTTTCGAGTACTTCATTGTACCCCATAACATCATACTTGACGGCATCTGGGTTTTTAACCGGATCATCTGAATATACGCCGTCAACTTTTGTGCCTTTAATCACAACTTCTGCTTCAATCTCAATACCACGTAAACACGCAGCAGAGTCAGTCGTACAGAATGGGTTACCTGTACCTGCAGCAAAAATAACAACACGGCCTGATTTTAGCAAACTAATTGCTTCAGCCCAGTTGTAGTCATCACACACGCCTTTTAGCGGAATGGCTGACATTAAACGTGCATTTACGTATGCACGGTGCAATGAATCACGCATTGCTAAGCCGTTCATCACTGTTGCCAACATGCCCATATGGTCGCCTACTACGCGGTTCATACCCGCTGTAGCTAGACCTTCGCCACGGAACAAGTTACCACCGCCAATGACAACACCCACTTGAATACCGAGTTCAACAAGCTCTTTGATCTCTTGTCCCATACGATCGAGAACTTTAGGATCAATGCCGAAGCCTTCTTCACCCATTAGGGCTTCACCACTTAGTTTTAAAAGAACACGACGAAAAGCAGGTTTAGGATTGGTACTCATATTTATTAGTCCTGATTATGGCGATAGGGGTTATACACTCAACTCATTTATTAGCGTTTTATCTAACTAATACAAAAAACCAGTTGATTATATACGATAAGACCGCAGCAATTGCTACGGTCTTATGTGTACTAAGAAAGGAAATTAACCTTTGTTAGTAGCAGCGATTTGTGCAGCAACTTCTGCAGCGAAATCTTCTTCTTTTCTTTCAATACCTTCACCAACTTCTAAACGAATGAAGTTAGTTACTGAAGCGCCTTTCTCTTTAAGAATTTCGGCAACAGTTTTCTTTGGTTCCATGATGAAAGCTTGACCAGTAAGAGAAACCTCACCAGTAAACTTCTTCATACGACCGATAACCATTTTCTCAGCGATTTCAGCAGGCTTGCCTTCGTTCATTGCGATTTCGATTTGTAGAGCTTTTTCTTTCTCAACAACTTCCGCAGGAACGTCTGAAGGGTTAACGTATTCAGGCTTAGAAGCAGCAACGTGCATTGCGATGTGCTTTAGAGTCTCTTCGTCAGCTTCACCAGTAACAACAACACCGATACGCTCGCCGTGACGGTATTCAGCTAGGTTAGCGCCATCGATGTACTCAACGCGACGTACGTTGATGTTTTCACCGATTTTAGCAACTAGAGCAACACGAGTTTCTTCAAACTGCTCTTTAAGTGCTTCGATAGTTACTTTAGATGCAGCAGCAACTTCTAGTACTTCGTTAGCGAAGCCTAGGAAGTTAGAATCTTTTGCTACGAAGTCTGTTTGACAGTTAACTTCTAGTAGAGCAGCGTAACCTTCGCCTTGCTTGATAAGGATAGTACCTTCAGCAGCGATGTTACCCGCTTTTTTAGCAGCCTTAGCAGCACCGCTCTTACGCATGTTATCAATTGCTAACTCGATGTCACCGTTAGTTTCAGTCAGTGCTTTTTTACAGTCCATCATGCCAGCGCCAGTGCGGTCACGAAGTTCTTTAACTTGGGCAGCAGTAATTGCCATTGCTAAATCCTCTACAGATAATTTTTCAAATTCAATAGATAAGAAACAGGGGCCAATCATTTGAATGAAAGTGCCCCTGTTCACCAATCATGTATCTTGGTTAATAAGGGTGATGAAAATTCATCAACCGATATTATTCAGCTTCTACGAAACCGTCTTGTTCAGCTTGAACAGCTAGGTCTTGACCACGGCCAGCTTTCGCAGCAGCAGCAACAGACTGAGTGTATAGACGGATAGAACGCATAGCATCATCATTACCAGGAATGATGTAGTTGATACCGTCTGGAGAAGAGTTTGTATCAACAACAGCAACAACAGGAATACCTAGGTTGTTAGCTTCTTTAATAGCGATATGCTCGTGGTCAGCACCGATAACGAAAATTACGTCTGGTAGGCCAGCCATGTTCTTGATACCACCTAGAGACTTCTCTAGCTTATCAAGTTCACGAGTACGCATTAGCGCTTCTTTCTTAGTCAGCTTGTCGAAAGTACCGTCTACAGACTGGCTTTCAAGGTCTTTAAGACGCTTGATTGATTGACGAACTGTTTTCCAGTTAGTCAACATACCACCTAACCAACGGTGATCAACGTAGTACTGATCACAAGAAACAGCAGCTTCTTTGATAGCTTCGCTTGCAGCACGCTTAGTACCAACAAAAAGAACTTTACCTTTCTTAGATGCAACGTTGCTGATGAAAGCAAGTGCTTCGTTGAACATTGGTACAGTGTGCTCTAGGTTGATGATGTGAACACCGTTACGAGCGCCGAAGATGAATGGCTTCATCTTTGGGTTCCAGTAACGAGTCTGGTGACCGAAGTGAACACCGGCTTGTAGCATGTCGCGCATTGAAACTGTAGTCATTTTATTTACCTTAAAAAATGGGGGTTAGACCTCCACATATCCCATATCTTCGACCCGATTATGGGCACCCCGAAGAACGTGTCGATATGTGTGTGATTTAGTATTTATCAATAGCCATGTATAATGGCCGCCATCTTAACTCGGGCGAATCACCTAAAGTGATAACGACAAGAGTCAAACATAACGGCGCGCTTTATACCATAATATGAAAAAAAGCACAAATATTTACGTCGTTTTTCGTGCATAATCGTCATATTGAAAGACGACAAATTAAAGACAAAGAGACATCAGAAAATGAGTATAGTAATTAAGACAGCTGAAGAGATTGAAAAAATGCGTGCTGCGGGTAAATTAGCCGCTCAAGTACTCGAAATGATTGCTCCGTATGTAAAAGCGGGCGCGACGACCAATGAATTAAACGATATTTGTGCCAAATTTACTGAAGAAAATGGTGCGATTTCAGCCCCACTTGATTACCACGGTTTTCCAAAGTCAATCTGTACCTCAATTAACGATGTGATCTGTCACGGCATTCCAAGTGATCGTGCGCTCGTTGATGGTGATATTGTCAATATCGATATTACCGTTATTGTTGATGGCTACCACGGTGACACATCAAAAATGTTCCTTATCGGCGATGTGAGCCCGAAAAACGTACGTCTTTGCCGCATTGCGCAAGAAGCATTGTACGTTAGCGTGAAAAAAGTACGTCCTGGTATGAAACTAGGTGAAATTGGTACCTTAATCGAAAAGTTCATCAAGTCGAAGAAAACGGGTCTTGAGAAGTACAGCATTGTGACGGACTACTGTGGTCACGGTATTGGCGCAGGCTTCCATGAAGAGCCACAAGTTATGCATTATAAAAATAATGACAAAACCGTATTGCGTCCAGGCATGTGTTTCACCATCGAGCCAATGATCAACGCAGGGCGTCACACCAGTGTATTAGATAAAAAAGACAACTGGACTGTAACCACTTCAGACGGCAAAAACTCAGCCCAGTGGGAGCACACATTATTGGTGACGCAAACAGGTGTTGAAGTGCTAACGTTAAGGGAAGAAGAGAAAGAATTACCACGTGTAATTAATCACTAACAACATTTACGTGATTTAAGTGTACAGGGCGTGCTTAGGCACGCCTTTTTATTTTCTATTGCAAATTTAAATTGCATTCGCTGCAGTTAGCGAAATCTTATTAATTTATGCTCAATTAGGCAGCAAAGTCTGCACCAAAATAAAGCAAGTTAAATAATTCCACATTAACTGATGATTTATCACCATAAAGCCCTTTAAATTAGCATTTATTGCATAGATAATCGTTGGCAACGGATCCGCTCTCGAAAAAGAGATTTGATGAATAGTGCTCAGTCTGCCAAACATGCTTTAATTGAACTAAATCAAACGATACTTGATAGCTTTAGTGCTACATCAGATGTTCGTTCGATAGTAAGCACTCGCTGCCAACACGTTGATAAGCTGCTGCAACAGCAATGGCTAGCACACCATCTTGAGCATTATCCCATTGCATTGATCGCCGTCGGCGGCTACGGCCGTGGTGAACTGCACCCACAATCTGATGTCGATCTGTTGTTTTTGACTGAAGGTGAATTATCCGTTGAAGCTGAACAGGCTCTCAGCGCCTTTATTGCATTCATCTGGGATGCCGGGCTAGAAGTTGGCCATAGTGTACGTTCTATTGAGCAAACCTTAGAGCAAGGTCGTGCAGATGTTACAGTGGCAACCAATCTACTAGAATCGCGTATACTCTGCGGTCCACAAGCGCTATTTACCCTACTCTATCGTAATATTAGACAAGCAGATTTTTGGCCAAGCAGCGAGTTTTACGTGGCGAAACGTGACGAGCAGAATGCCCGTCATAGCCGCGCTAGTGCCTTTGACTTAGAACCCAACCTAAAAAGCTGCCCTGGTGGCCTGCGTGATATTCAAACTGTTGCTTGGGTAGCAATGCGCCATTTTAATGCTGAGAAGTTTGAAGAGCTTATTCAACACGGTTTTCTTGAACCTGTCGAACTTGACGAGCTCTTAGAAGCCCAAGAGTTTTTATGGCGACTGCGCTGCTCCCTGCATTTAATTTCGGGCCGCGACGAAAACCGCTTGTTGTTTGATCTGCAACCACAAGTTGCCAAGCTAATGGGCTATGAAGATGGCACCCAACTTGCTGTTGAGCAAATGATGAAAAACTATTACCGCACAGTTAGGCGCGTAATGGAGCTAAATCAAATGCTATTGCAACTGTTTAAGCGCGCCACACTAGGCCATATCAAAGCCTTAGAAGTGGTTGCTATTGATGAAAATTTCCAACGTCGTGGTTGCTTTATAGAAAGCCTGCATAGCGATCTATTCGATACGCCAGAAAATATCTTAGCGCTTTTTTTATGGGTCGCTAAAAACTCCAATATTCAAGCTATCTATGCCGTGACACTGCGCAAGCTACGTCAGGCAAGGCGCGCGCAGCCGCAAGCCTTGATGTATCACGAGTCATGCCGCAACCTCTTTATGCAAATTTTACGACACCCTCGCGGTATAGTCGCGTTATCACTCATGCATAAACATGGCGTGTTGTCAGCTTACTTACCAGCATGGCGCGCCATTGAAGGTCAAATGCAGTTCGACCTGTTCCATGCCTATACCGTTGACGAGCATACCCATAGATTACTGCTTAATATCGAGCGTTTTGCACAGCCAGAGCAAAAAGAAGAGTTTCCATTAGGCTCAGTGCTAATCAATCAGCTGCCTAAAAAAGGCTTATTGGTATTAGGTGCCATATTTCACGATATTGCCAAAGGTCGCGGCGGCGACCACAGTAAACTCGGCGCCACTGATGCACTCGACTTTTGTAAATTACATGGCATGAACAACCATGACGGTCGACTCGTAAGCTGGTTAGTCGAAAACCACCTAGTCATGTCCGTGACCGCTCAGCGCCGCGACATATCCGATCCTGATGTGGTGGCTGATTTTGCCGAGCGCGTGCGTGATGCGGTGCATTTGAGCTATTTATACTGTCTAACCGTTGCAGACATCTGCGCCACCAATGAGCGTACCTGGAATAACTGGAAAGGCTCGCTATTAAGAGACTTATATTTTTCTACCCAACGCGTGTTAGCCCGCGGCAAAGAAAAGCCCATTGATATCCGAGCCCGTGTGCGCGAACACCAAGCTAAGGCAAAAAAAGAGCTTTTGCGTCGTGGCATAAAAGAAAAAGACATAGATAGTCTATGGCAACGCTTTAAAGCGGATTACTTCCTACGTAATCAGCCTAACCAGATTGCCTGGCATGCAGAAGCGATTATCAAGCACAAGCAAGATGAAACCTTAGTACTTATCTCAAAGCATGCTACTCGAGGTGGTACCGAACTATTTGTCTACGGTAAAGACAAACCTAAGCTATTTGCGACTGTGATGGCGATATTGGACAATAAAAACATCACTGTACACGATGCCAGTATCATGACCTCCAAAGACCAATATGCGCTAGACTCTTTTGTCATTTTGGAACAAGATGGCCAGCCAGTAAGCCAGCTTTCACGGATCCAAGGGATTAAAAAAACGTTAATTAAAGCCTTGAGTAATGAAACGCCTAAGTTGCCAAAGTTTAGAAATCTTTCAAGAAAGATGAAACCTTTTAAAGTTAGGACTCAAGTCAGTTTCCCTGAGACCCGAAGCCATGGTAAAAGTATGATGGAGCTCATCTCGCTTGACTCTCCTGGCTTACTCGCCAGAGTCGGTGAGGTACTGTATCGCTGTGAAGTCGTATTGCTAGCAGCAAAGATCACCACCATAGGTGAAAGAGCAGAAGATTTCTTTTTATTGCAGACAACGGACGGTCAGCAGCTTGATGAAAGCCAACAGAATAAATTACGTGACGCACTAGTCAGTGCTTTATAGATTTTATATTAAACAAAATATTGGGAGAAGTTAATGGAGGCTTTACGCCAACGTATTGAGGCGGCTTTTGAAGCGCGCGCAGAAATCACTCCAGCAACAGTAGAACCAAGTGTTCGTGCTGATGTTGAGAAAGCCATTGCAATGCTAGACACTGGTGAAGCCAGAGTTGCAGAAAAAATTAATGGTGAGTGGCATGTACATCAATGGCTAAAAAAAGCGGTACTGCTTTCTTTCCGCATTTTCGATAACCAAGTCATCGATGGCGCAGAAACCAAATACTTCGACAAAGTACCAATGAAATTTGCTGATTATGATGAAGCACGTTTCCGTAAAGAAGCTATCCGTGTTGTACCACCAGCGGCTGTACGTAAAGGTTCATTTATCGGTAAGAATACAGTACTAATGCCTTCTTACGTCAACCTTGGTGCGTATGTAGATGAAGGCTCTATGGTTGATACATGGGCCACTGTAGGTTCTTGTGCACAAATTGGTAAGAACGTTCACTTATCTGGCGGTGTGGGTATTGGTGGCGTTTTAGAGCCATTACAAGCTGGTCCAACGATTATTGAAGACAACTGTTTCATTGGAGCACGTTCTGAAATCGTTGAAGGCGTTATCGTTGAAGAAGGTAGCGTTATTTCAATGGGCGTATACATTGGTCAAAGCACGCGCATATTTGACCGTGAAACTGGCGAAGTACATTACGGTCGCGTTCCAGCAGGCTCTGTGGTTGTTGCTGGTAACTTGCCATCTAAGTGCGGTACTTACAGCCTTTACGCTGCGATCATCGTTAAAAAAGTAGACGAAAAGACTCGCGGAAAAGTTGGCATAAACGAACTACTACGTATCGTTGACTAGTTTGTTTACTCGTATTTAGCTGAATATTGAAGCCCGCATTAATGCGGGCTTTTTGTTGGTATATTTTCATAAGTGACACACTTCGACATCTACAGACACATTCTGCATTTGTCTCAATATTTTGATACAACTTAAACGGCTTTTTCCGTCCTTTGTTAGCCTATACGCTTAACTCAATGTTGAACCCCAATATTGAGTGTTAGGAGCAAGACATGATTAAAACATTTGCTTTAGCTGGTGCTGCACTAGCCATGTCATTTAGTGTTAATGCCGCAATGTCACCACAAATTGAACAAACCTTAGTCCAAGTCTGTAAAGCAGTTCTCAGCAACAATGTAATGACATTTAACCGCACTATGAAAGATTATCGCATTAAGAAGAGTCGCGTTTTTCCACGCTTAGTCTGCAATGGTGAAAGCTTTTACAATTTTACCGTCAATGCCGGAGCAGATAAAACCGCGAGAAAAATAGCCCCTTACAATGTCGGTTCTGTCACCATTAAAGATATTGCCATGACAGATAACGAGCAGACACTGTACGTCGTTAACTTTTAAGCCCCACGTTTTCAGTAAAAAGAGGCCTAAGCCTCTGTTTTAATATCGGTAAACTGTCGCAAAAAATACGCATTAAAACACCACGGTTTTATTACCGTATACAATCACATCTTCATTAACCACTAAGTGCAATGCCTTACTTAACACACTCTTTTCAACATCACGACCACACCGCGCAAGATCTTCAGCACTAAAGCTATGATCCACAGGAATGACATCTTGTTTAATAATGGGTCCTTCATCCAATGAGTTCGTTACAAAATGCGCCGTTGCGCCAATAATTTTGACGCCGCGTTCCCAAGCTTGTTTGTACGGTGCCGCGCCGATAAAGGCGGGTAGAAAAGAGTGATGAATATTAATAATTTTACTTGGATACTGGCTTACAAACTCAGGAGTTAGTACCCGCATAAATTTCGCTAATAAAATATAGTCAGGTCTGTAATTGGCGATAACATCAAGCATCATAGCTTCATGCTCATGGCGGTTTAACCCTTCATGGCTGATGTAATGAAAAGGAAGATCAAACTTTTCAACTAAAGGCTGCAATACCTGGTGATTACCTATCACTGCAGCAATCTCAATATCAAGTGCATCTGAATAGGACTTAATAAGAATGTCCCCCAAACAGTGCGCCTCTTTAGTCACCATGATCACCACCCGTTTTTTGCCAGCATCGACCAAACGAGTTTGGTTCTTCTCTGGCAATACCGTTTGTAATTCAGTCAATAAAGAGTTAGCAAAAGCTGGCCCTTCAAGCTCTGTACGCATAAAAAAACGACCTTGAGCATTATCAACAAACTCACTATTTTTAATGATGTTTAAACCATGGGCAAAACATACGCCAGTAATCTTGGTGATAAGTCCAGGTGCATCAGCACAATCAATAATTAACACTTTGCGTTCCATATGCCCTCTATTGTGATAAAAGTCGCCGTCTGTTCATCAAGCTACCTCGCCAAAAATCGACATTCAATCATGCAGGTAAATTTATTATCCGCTTGGCTTTTTAATTATAGATCCTGTATTTTTTAAGCTGGAATATTAAAGATACTGTAAACAAAACAGCGAGATTGAGTCCTGGCTTCACAATAACAGCAAGCTAAAATAGAGGCATAAAAAAAGCGCGTTAACGATACGCGCTTTTTATTGAACATTTGCTTGTCGCAATTAGGCTGCCAACTCTTTATCAATCAACTCATTCCAACTTGGTAACCAAGCGAGCGCTTCGACCTCTGGTTCCATCGTCTCACCTGCATCAATTTTAAGGAAGTCACCTAGACGTTTTGCGCCTAACTCTTCAAATAACGCGAGGAACTGCTCCCCTGCACCACAGAAAGTTTCGTAACTTGAATCACCTAAGCCAATCAGACCAAACTTAAGTTCGGGTAAGTAAGGCGCTTTAGACTGCATTTCGTAAAACCAAGGTTGAATATCATCAGGAATATCCCCTTGCCCTGTTGTTGAGCAAATAATCAGCAGCAATTCATCTTCTGGTGGAATAAAGCCACCAAGCTGATCAGGTTGGAAAAGGTTTACCTCTCGTCCTGAATTGGTTAATGCCTGTTGCAAGGTTTCTGCAACAAACTGCGCGCCACCATAAACTGTTCCAAAAACTAGATTCACTTTTTTCATGTTTTACTTCGCCTAAAAGCCATTTAGTTATATCCTTAACATACTGTATAGATGAACTTTGCTGCAAGCTTTGTAGCAAGAATAAAGTGACCTCAAGAAGGACTGATGCGATGAAGCATTCTTGTAGACAAAGGCACCGTAAACACTTACAACGCAGTGCTCATATCCGAAGAATGTGTTATTTCAATACTGTACAGTGCTTTAAAACTCATCATAGCCCCCTCACTGCCGAACTTGCGAATTGTAGTGGCATAGTGAATTTGGACACCAAGATGTAAGGGGTATAATCCCCATCTAAACACAAGGTGAACAAATGACCCGTAAATCAAAACC
>NZ_JAKILT010000043.1 GCF_023283535.1 Shewanella sairae
AATGAAAACCCCAAACGAGGTGCATGAAAAAGCCAGTTGGGAGTACCAACTGGCTTAATAAAAACCGTCAACCTATTTTAGGACTAGACAAACTTTTAGTTTACTTAGCAAGTAAACCGCGGCTGCGCAATAGTGGCTCAATGCCAGCTTCTTTGCCACGGAACTGTTTGTAAAGTTGCATAGGATCTTCACTACCACCTTGAGACAGGATGTTATCTCTAAAGGCATCGGCAGTCGCTTTATCGAAAATACCGTTTTCTTTAAAGGCTTCAAATGCATCAGCGCCTAGAATATCAGACCAGATGTAGCTGTAGTAACCTGCAGAGTATCCACCAGAGAAGATGTGAGAGAAGTATGTACTGCGGTAACGCGGTGCAATCTCTTCAATCAATCCCATCTTATTTAACGATTCAGCTTCAAACTTTGCCGCATCTTTTGGCATAAAGTCTGTCACTGTGTGCCAATCTAGATCGAGTTTAGTTGCTGCCATATATTCAACTGTCGCAAAACCTTGGTTAAATTTACTTGCTGCTTGGATCTTTTTAACCAGTTCTTGTGGGATTACTTCGCCAGTTTTGTAATGCTTAGCAAACTGGGCTAGCACTTCAGGCTGAGTCATCCAGTTTTCCATCACCTGAGACGGGAACTCAACATAGTCACGTGGTACAGAGGTACCCGCTTGTGAGCGGTACTCAACATCCGACATCATGCCATGAAGTGCGTGACCAAACTCGTGGAATAGGGTACTTGCTTCGTCAAATGTTAGTAGCGCTGGTTCATCACCAACTGGGCGAGGGTAGTTAAGTACGTTTACAATAATTGGCTTAGACTCAACACCGTCCATATTGTACTGCTGACGGTATGAGTTCATCCATGCACCACCGCGCTTACTGTCACGCACGAAGTAGTCTCCCATAAAGATAGCCATAAGTTCGCCATCTTTGTCATACACTTCCCAAGTACGGACTTCATCATTGTATGTCGGTAGATCGGTGCGCTCTTTTACAGTAATGCCAAATAGACGGTTAGCTGTGTAAAATACGCCATCCAATGTGTTCTCTAGTGAGAAGTATGGACGAGTTTGCTGCTCATTAAAGCTGTATTTAGCGACACGGATTTTGTCTGAATAGTACCACCAATCCCAGCCGGCCAACTTAAAATCGCCGCCTTCTGAATCGATAAGAGCTTGCATGTCTGCCACTTCAGCTTCTGCCTGAGCGAGTGCCGCTGGCCATACTTTGTTTAGCAGGTCATAGACGTTTTCAGGTGTTTTAGCTGTACGCTCTTCAAGTACAAAATGGGCGTGAGTTTTATAACCCATTAGCTGAGCGCGTTCAGCGCGCAGTGCTGCCATCTTAGCTAAGATCTTTTTATTATCGTTGGCGTTATTGTTATTGCCCCGATCAATATAACCCTTATACAAGGTTTCCCGCAGATCACGGTTGTCAGCATAAGTTAAAAATGGCGTGATTGAAGGGCGTGATGTAGTGAATACCCACTTGCCATCGTGACCGCGTTTAGTGGCTGTTTGCGCTGCAGTGTTAATAACATCTTCAGGCAAGCCAGACAGGTCTGCTTTGCTATCAATAACCAATTCAAAGGCATTGGTTTCTGCCAATAGGTTATCGCCAAACTCTAAGCTAAGTTTACCAATCTGCTCATTTAAAGCACGTAGCTCAGTTTTATCTGCTTCACTTAAGTTAGCACCGCCGCGGGTGAAAGATTTATAGGTGTCTTCAAGCAGTTTAGCTTGAGCCACATTAAGGTTTAAGCTGTCGCGTTGGTTATAAACCGCTTTAACTTTTTGAAATAACGCGTCATTAAGCAGTACATCATCGCTTGCTGATGACAGCATTGGCGAAACTTCTTTAGAAATCGCCTGCAGTTGTTCGTTAGTATCAGCGCCGGTTAAGTTATAAAATACACTGGCGACTTTAGTTGTTAGCTCACCCGAGAACTCCATCGCTTCAATGGTGTTAGCAAAAGTAGGTGCAGCAGGGTTATCGATAATTGCTTGGATTTCCGCTTTGTGCTGTGCAATACCGGCTTTAAATGCTGGTAAATAGTGCTCAGGTTTAATCTTGGCAAAATCCGGAATGCCTAAATATGTATCGTAAGGTTTAAAGAATGGGTTACTTGCATTATTTTCAATGATTTGTGCAGCAACAACATTTGGAGCCTCTTGGCTAGTGGTTGTGCTAGTTGTGGCGCTACATGCTGTGAGTGCCATTGCTAGTGCAACTGCAGACACGATTGGTTTGAGGGTTAATCCCTTCATATTTATATCCCCGACGTTACTTGTTTTAAAAATCGCCTTTTAGATTACGCAGACGTTAACCTCTTTAAGTACCATGGTTAAAGGTGTTAAATCCAATACTAAAGCCGAAAGATTGTAACAAAGCGTTTGATTAGCTATTTTTTGAACATGCAGGCATGGTTAACAGGGTAAAACTTATTTTCGACTTAATTAAAACCAGCCTTTAAGCGAGTCAATATTAGCTGTTTGTAATGCACGCGGTTGTTATCTTTATGCTCTTTGAATGATTGTCCATTAAGTCTGATTTAAGCTGTGCCTTTTGAATATAGGGGGGTAACTTTGTTTTAATTACTTCACGCTACTTGAGTTATTTTTACTGTTTTACTCTAGCCTGTGAACTAAGCCTTTAATTTGATGTTAACGACATGATTTTTCGTGATAATAGTCAACGCTCCAGTTTTTGAAATTTGCCACAATAACCGCTGATTTTTCTAGCGGAACACTCTTTGTAATGCGCAATAACAAACCCGTCACTCAAAATGAAAAGACCTTAACAGAGAATTGTATTTTATTATCGACCACTAATCTTAAGGGGGAGATAAAATATGCCAATGAAGGTTTTACAAATGTAAGTGGTTACAGTTTTGATGAGCTACATAAGCAGCCGCATAATATGGTTCGTCATCCGGACATGCCTGCTGCTGCCTTTGAGTCACTCTGGGAACGAGTAAAGCAAGGTAAACCTTGGGTTGGTATTGTTAAAAACCGCACTAAAAGTGGCGATCATTACTGGGTTAATGCCTATATCGCTCCGGTTTATGAGAACGGTAAAATTCATGAGTATCAGTCTGTACGCCGTAAAGCGACCAAAGAGCAAATTACGCGTGCCGAAGACATTTACCAAAGTGTTAATGCTGGTAAGGTGCCTAAGGCGCTACGTAAACCCGTTTTAAGTTTTACGGGACGAATTTATATTTGGTTACTGTTATCTGTGCTGATGGCGGGTTTAATTGCGCAATACTCACCAATTTTCGCGATTATTGCGGTAGGTATATTCGCCGCGCTGGGTTTAAAGCAGATTTTGAAGCCTTTTAAGTCTTTAGCCATTCAGGCGAGCAAAGTGGTAGACGATCCCCTTGCTACAGGCGTGTTTACTGGTCGACAAGATGAAATTGGCCGAATTGGATTTGCATTACAGTTTTTGTTGACAGAAACAGGCGGCGTTGTGGGACGAATGGCTGACTCAGCCGGCTCGATAGAGTCTTTAAGTGCTAGCTTGAATGACACCATTGCTAATACTCGCCAACGTGCAGACTGCCAAAGTCAGCAAACAAGCCAGGCTGCAACGGCGATGGAAGAGATGAGCGCCAGTTTCAGTGAAGTTAGTCAAAATATTCATAGCGCCGCACAGGAGATGTCGGTAAGCAATACCTCTGCAGAGCAAGGTCATGAATTACTTGAACAAGTGATCGATTCGATTAATCAACTAAAAGATGAAGTGGGTAACTTTGCCACTGTAGTGGCCTCTATAGAGCAAGATAGCCAAGATATTAATAAGGTATTGGAAGTGATTCGAGGCATTGCTGAACAAACGAACCTTTTGGCATTAAATGCAGCGATTGAAGCGGCTCGAGCGGGAGAGTCTGGCCGTGGCTTTGCCGTTGTTGCTGACGAAGTGCGCCAGCTTTCAAGTCGGACTAGTGAGTCAACGTCGCATATTGAGGCGATTGTCAGTAAGTTTCGTGATAGCACGACTATGGCAGCCAAAGCGATGGAAGCAGGACAGCAAAAAGCCTTGCTTTCAGTTGATTTAGCCAGACAAGTAGATGAGTCATTTGAAGCGCTTAGAGCATCAATTGTAAAAATGAATGTGATGAGTGATGAAAACGCCTGTGCGATGACACAGCAAACCACTGTAGCAAATGAAATTAGCCATTCAATACAAGTTATTAGTGAATTGTCATTAGAAAGTTTAGAACAAACCCGTAATGCGGCAGAGCGTGGAGAACAAGTGCTGCGCTTATCGGCTAAAACACATCACTTATCACAGCAGTTTTGGGAACAGAGTGTTCAAAGGAAGATGTAGTATCGCTGTTAACAAGCAGCAGCTAACCCATTAGGTTAACTGCTGTTTTACATAAGCTAACCCGTATAGCTTACAAGCGTCTAATAAAGGATTTGATATAAGCTGGTGTGCGCGCATTTAAAATGGGATCAGCTGATGGTTCAATGCCTTCGGGCAATAAAACTGGATTGAAAATACTCTTATCGCACTGCTGAACGTTGCTCTCATTGTCCCGCTTGCCATCAATAATGATTTGTCCAACTAATATACGTTGACGTGATTCAGGCCATAGAATGGTGGGATCAACTACCACATCGTCACTGTCGGCCAATTTCACGTATAAGTTCCAAACTGCTGGCGCTGTTTCAATTCGATTGAGTAATTCCTGTTGTAGGAAGTCATCAGAGCGGGTTGCAAGCTCTGCTTGCGTCAATGCGGTTTGACCGGCAGCTGGCTCAAAAATCCAGCGCCCAGCGATCTGACTGTTATCTGGTTTATCAAATAAGAAACTGTTTACCCCAAAGTAGCGACTATTGGCAAAACTGCTGCTTTTGGGCATTTGACTTACATATTCAAAAAAAGCCTTTGCATCAGGCTTATTGTCTATAAGCCACTGTTTCCCTTCCGCGCCTTGTTTTACTTTAGTTTGAAAAGTAAAAAAGTCTTCTAGGTTGCTGGCAAAAAATAGCTGTGCATTCGTGGTGACAAAATTAAGGCTTTCCTTATCCCCATCAATTTTAAGCGACATAAAGCGACCCGCCCCTTTATCCGATGCATGTGGATTAGTTCCCCCAAGTGAGAAGCGAGCAGTTACGCTTATTTCTTGTTGTTCAAAAAATGGAATGTTGAATTGATTTTCAATATTTGCTGCCGGTGTAAACGTTCCGGATGTGCAGAAACCTTTGGCGTGATTGCGCAGCTTTATTTTTTTACCGGCTTCGCGACTTGCTGCATCAGGAGTGCCATTTACCGCGTCGACTAATTCCGAAATAGACTTTTCAGCGGCAAATATTGATGTTGGCAATAGGGCTAAGCTGACATATATACTTGCTTGTAATAAGGGGCTGATGCTTTGGTAAAGTCTCTTTTTAAACATTATTGCTCTAAGAGTTATGCTTGTTATTTTCATAATATGAAATCTAAATGTGATATGTGGAGATAGAGAACGGAAAAGGCAAACATTTCTTTCGCGAAAGAGGCACTTAATTATTTAGAAACGAACATAGGGCCTTTGAACTGTGCAGGTAAGTTTGATCTTAGGTAGATAAATTAGCTTACAAGCTATTTGCTTGAAAGAGGCGGAGCAAAGCCTTACTTATTCTGTTATTAGCAGCAGTTATTAGTAACGATTTTCGGTGGCGATAATTAACAAGGTAACGGCTTTAGCTGGGATGGTAATATTGATGGGCAACGCCGCTAAGCCACAGCTTAAAGCTGTGGCTTAGCGTTAAGTGTTTTACAGTAGAGGTTTGCCGATTAGTTATAAGCTTCTAAACACTCAACAATCAAATCAACAAAGCCTTGTCTATCGAGTTTACATAGCACTTGGGTGTTATGTGGGTTACTGGTGAGTTGATAACGGTCAACAACCGTCATGCCTTGGGTATATTCACCTTTAGTTTCTACCCCAACCCAGCAATCGTATGATGTAAATAGCTCAGGCTTCAGTAGCCATGCAATGGTACATGGGTCGTGCAGTGGTGCGCCTTCAAAGCCCCATTTTGGATCTCTGTGGTAGATCATAAAGAAATCGAGCAGCTCGGCGACGCACTTGGCGACTGGGTTTGGAATAACCCGAATACGTTCAATGTCTTCATCCATTATCTGTGCTTGATGGGTAATATCAAGGCCGCACATGATAATTGGCACCCCGGACTTGAACACCATGTCAGCCGCTTCTGGGTCGACAAAAATATTAAATTCAGCCGCTGGAGTCCAGTTACCTGCTTCTGCTGCGCCGCCCATTAATACGATGCGTTCAATTTTGCTGTGTAGCTCTGGGTAGGTCGATAAAAATAAGGCAATATTAGTCAGCGGCCCTGATGGCACTAGCGTTACAGGCTCTGCACTTTCACGTACCTTTTGCGCCATGAGCTCAATAGCTGAAATAGCGAGTGGTTCAAATGCTGGATCGGGGAGTTTAGGGCCATCTAGGCCGCTTTCACCGTGAACATTATCGGCGATGATTAGCTCGCGTGCTAAAGGTTTAGGTGCGCCTGCCGCAACTGGGACATCGTGACGTTCAAGTAGTGTAAGGATGCGTAGCGCATTGTTGAGGGTTTTATCTGGGGTTTGGTTACCTGCGCTGGTGGTTACAGCCAATGGGTTTAGTTTGTTGCTACTCATCGCTAAAATCAATGAGATGGCATCGTCATGACCTGGATCGCAGTCAAGAATAATAGGGGTAACTTTTTGGATTTGTTGAGTAGGGCTCATTATTAGACTCCGAAAAATGAGTAACGATTAAAATACTAAGTCGATTTTTTATAGCATCCTAGAGGGTTACAAACTCAAAAACTGTGACTAAGTGACACTTTCATACCATTCAATACATTGTTTACATTTGCTTTATTCAATAAAAAGGCCTTATCACTAGCATAAGACCTTGTTTGCAAATATTGAGAGGGCTACTTAATAACCACTGGTTTCACTGCCTGCCCGGCGTGGATCGCTCGCACCAAAGATCCCTTGCTCAGTGACCATGATTGACTGTGTCGAGCCAATAGCATTATTGACTTTGACGTCATGCCCTTTGGCTTTTAACAAGGTTTGTGTATCACGGTTAAGGCTGCGCTCAACCCGCAGCACATCGGGTAGCCATTGGTGGTGTATACGAGGGGCGTTGGTCGCCTCTGCAATGTTCAAGTCATGATCAATAACATTCATAATGATCTGCATCGTCGTGGTAATAATGCGTGAGCCGCCGGGGCTGCCGGTTACAATATAAGGCTTACCTTCTTTCATCACTATGGTGGGGCTCATTGAGCTTAATGGGCGTTTATTGGCTTCGACTGCATTCGCTTGTCCGCCGATTAAGCCAAAACCATTTGGTGTGCCAGCTTTGGCTGAGAAATCATCCATCTCATTATTGAGCAAAATCCCCGTGCCTTTAGCAACGAGCCCTGAGCCATAACTAAAATTAAGCGTATAAGTGTTGGATACAGCATTGCCCCATTTATCAACGACTGAGTAGTGAGTGGTTTGATCACTCTCATAAGGCGCGAGTTTGCCTGGTTTGATATCGCTGCTAGGCGTGGCTTTATCTAGCGATATTTGTTTGGCTAGCTGCTTAGCATAATCTTTGCTGAGGAGGGCGTTTACTGGGACGTCGAAAAAGTCGGGGTCGCCAAGGTATTCACTGCGATCAGCATAAGCGCGTTTCATCGCCTCTGTCATTAAGTGTAAGGTTGCAGCTGTGTTCAGTCCCAAATCGCTAATTGGATAACCTTCAAGCATATTGAGCATTTCAATAATATGAATGCCACCAGAAGACGGTGGCGGCATTGAAATTACCTGATACCCTCGGTAACTGCCAACCACTGGCTCACGTTCAATCACTTTATAGTTACTAAGATCATCTAGGGTCATGATCCCACCAGCGTCTTGAATAGCGTTAACCAACTTCGCTGCAGTTTCGCCTTGATAAAACCCTTTGCTGCCGTGTTTGGCGATAAGTGATAGCGAGTGGCCAAGCTCTGTCTGTTTTAATAATTCCCCTATCTGATAATCGCTACCGTCAGCTTTGTAAAATATCTCTGCTGAACTTGGCCATTGAGAAATTCTGCGCTTTAGGCCTGACAGCGAAGATTGCAGATCTGGGGTTACACTAATACCTTTGTTTGCCATATCAATGGCTGCACGGGTGACTTGCTCCATGGTCATGGTGCCGTATTTTTCGAGTGCCAGCTCCATGCCCATAACAGTGCCGGGTACACCGACTGCAAGCCCATGTTCACGGCTGAGTTTTTTTACCGGATCACCACTCGCATCGAGAAAGATGTCTTTATGGGCTTTTTGTGGCGCCATTTCACGATAATCGATAGCGATGGTTTTATTAGGCTCGGCTAAGTGAACCAGCATAAATCCGCCGCCACCAATATTGCCAGCTCTTGGCAAAGTGACGGCTAGAGCAAATCCGACGGCGACAGCGGCATCAACTGCATTACCGCCTTGCTTTAAAATCTCGACGCCAGCTTGAGTTGCTAATGCTTCTTGGCTCGAAACCATGCCATGTTTAGCCCAAATAGGTTGAGCAGTAGCTGCGTGGCTATATATCGATGCCTCTTTGGCTACCACAGGTAGCGGAGCGCTAACTGTTATCGCGGCTAATGGAATAACCATGGAGAGAGAGAAGGCTAAGGTCTTAAAAGCACTCATTTTTAATCCTTTACTGTATTGTTATCAGCTTAATTTGTTTTATTTTTAGTTTGCAGTTAAATCGTTATGGTATTGTGACGGGTTACTTGCTCAAGGCAATGTGACGTTTATTAACGATAATTGCAAGTCGCTTACAGGGTAGGCAAACTTTAATATTGATTGGTATGACAATTCAGGGAGAAGCCGTTGGTTAATCGCGCCTCAACATCTGTTAAGCAGCATCAGCCACCAAATTCATTTGTGATTGAACTTATAGATAGCATTGAAAAGGTGCCAGCTAAGGTTTGGGATAAGTTAATGCATGATGATAATCCCTTTAATAAACATGCTTATTTAGCGGCTTTAGAGTTGAGTGGTTGCGTGTCTGTGCAGGCGGGCTGGACTCCGCTGCACCTTGTTGTCAGCAAGAGCGCGGATAAAGAGGGCGGCTTAACTCAATCAAGCAATTTAACTATACAAAGTGATTTAGAAAGCTCAAGCAATCTAAACAGCGCTAGCAAGAACGAAAAGAATAACCAATGCGGGGAGGCTGGTCATATCATCGCTGTGATGCCGCTTTACATTAAGGCGCACTCTTATGGCGAATACATTTTTGATTGGGCATGGGCTGATGCTTATCAACGCCATCAGCTGCCTTATTATCCGAAACTGGTTTCCGCTATTCCATTCACCCCCGTTACGGGCATGCGCCTAGGGCTCGATAAAGGCCTAAATCATCAACAACAGAGTGAGGTTTGGCAGGTGATTAGCAACACGCTTAATACTTGCTTAAGCGAATATGGCTTCTCTGGTTGGCATTGTTTGTTTTTACCAAAGCAGCAGTTTGATTGCTTGTCCAAGCAACGCTGCTTACAACGGGTGACCACTCAGTTTCATTGGTTTAATCAAGGTTTCATTGACTTTGAGCAGTTTTTAGCGGCGTTAACATCGAGAAAGCGTAAAGACATAAAAAAAGAAAGAGCAAAAGTGGGTCAGGCGGGGTTGAGTTTTGATTTTATCGAAGGCTCGCAAATTACTCGGCAATTATGGCAGCACTTTTACGCATGTTATCGACAGACTTATGCTAAACGCTCGGGCCATAGCGGTTATTTAACCTTAGATTTTTTTCAACGACTCGGCGCAGCAATGGCCGAGTCAGTGGTGCTATTACGAGTTAAAAATAGCGCTGGCGAAGCTATAGCTGCTGCGCTTTATTTTAAATCAGCGACACATTTATATGGCCGGTATTGGGGGGCATTGACTGAGGTTGATGGTTTACATTTTGAAGCCTGTTACTACCAAGGTATCGAATACTGCATTGCCAATAACTTACAGGTATTTGATGCTGGCGCCCAAGGCGAGCATAAAGTTCCGCGGGGCTTTGAGCCGATAGAAACATTTTCTAATCATGAAATTGCTCATAGTGAGTTTAGACAAGCAATTGAAAGCTTTACTCTGCAGGAAGCAGAGAATATGCAGATTTACATGCAGCAGTTAACATTGAAGTTACCCTACAAAAACAGAGCCTAATGGCTCTGCTTTTTTATTCAATGGTATTAATAGGCTTGCGCCTTTGTCCCAAGTTGGCGTTGAATTGACGCCGATAACTTGTAAACCCATTTATTATAGTTTCGGTGAATATTGCCATCGTTATAATCTAGATTGGTGCTGTCGACATAGTTGATATTGTAAAAGTTATCGTCAAAAGTAATACGCACATGGGCTTTGTGAGACCGCACAGTGATGTAAGCATCAATGCTGTTACCTTCAGCTTTAATCGGCACCCATCCTTTGGCTTTACAGCCTTGAATAATCGCTTGCTCTATGGATTGAGCACTATCAGTGGCAATAGGCTCATTATTCAAATTGACTAGTGGCGTTGATGTACATGCTGACAGGGCTAAACTGCCTAGCAAAAGCAGTAGTATTTTTATCGACTTCATTTGATGCACCTTCTTGGGTAACGATTAAAATTTGTTAGCTGTTAGCCTAATGCCAACCAAAAACCGACTGCAATCATCAAGCTGCCTGCAATGCGATTCATCCATTTGACGTTATCACCGCGGCTTAAAAATATACGTAAGCTTTTTCCACCAGCAGCGTATGCCATCATGCTAATTAGTTCAGTAAATAAAATGATGCTGACTAGCGCCATCAGTTGCGGCGCCACTTCGCGCTCAACATTAATAAATGGTGGCAGTAAAGACACCATAAATGCCCAGCCTTTAGGGTTAGCAATCGCAGTCACAAAGCCTTGGGTGATTAGCTCAAGGTTACCGACACTCGTCGTTTGTTGACCCTCTACAATCGCCATTTTGCCTCTTGAACGCCACATGTTAACGCCAATATAGACAAGGTAGAGTCCGCCAACCCACTTTAGAATGGAGAATAGGTCAGGGTAGTTGAGCATGATGCTTGCGACACCCATGACAGCGGCAACGGCTACTAAGGCCACGCCAACGAGTTCACCTAGCATCATCCACATTGTGCGGCGAAAACCGATACTCATGCCTAATGTCATTGCAAGTGTCATACACATACCTGGCGTGATGGAAACAAAAAAGAACGTCGGTAAAAACACCGCTAATAGGGCTAAATCTGGCATAGTTAATTAAATCGAGGTCTATGAAGCTAATAATTGAAAAGACGCACAGTGTAGAGAATTACTTGGCTTTAGGGTAGAGCCCCAGAACATAAAAACCAGCCTATAGGCTGGTTTTTAGTAAACATGACATCAATTCAATCGGTGTTTTACTTTAGCGGTAGATTAAAGTACACCACGGCGCTGTTGATCGCGCTCAATTGATTCAAATAATGCGGTAAAGTTACCCTCACCAAAACCTAAATTATTCTTGCGTTGAATGATCTCAATGAATATTGGACCAAATAGGTTTTTAGTGAAAATTTGCAGTAAGTAGCCGTCTTCATCACCATCAACCAAAATTTGGTGATGTTTAATGCGCTCACGATCTTCAGTCACTTGCGGCAGTTTTTCAAAGATGGTGTCGTAATATTCAGGGATAATATCCAATGTCTGAATAGATGAGCCTTCCATCGCATCAAGCGAGCCAACAATATCGCGGCTTCTGAACGCTAAATGCTGTACTCCAGGGCCGTCGTATTCACGTAAATATTCATCAATTTGGTTTTTATCGTTACCTTTACCTTCGTTGATTGGAATACAGAAACTGCCATCTGGCGAGCGCAGTGCATAAGAGATAAGGGCTGTTTGTGAGCCTTTAATGTCAAAGTAACGCACTTCAGTAAAGCCAAAGATATCTTTATAAAAGTTTGACCAAAACTCCATGGTGCCCTTGTAGACATTATTGGTTAGGTGGTCGACTTCCATAAAGCCTTTTTCTTGAGTGATGATTTGTTCATCTAAGTCTTCGAAATCTTTAGCATAAATGTTGTCGTTGTCGCCAAAAGTGTCGATAAAGTAAATAAGGCTGTCGCCAATACCGTAAATCGCTGGGTATGGCATATCTTTAGCAGCATCGTCTGCTGGCTTTGCACCGCGCGCAATCGCACCTTCATAAGCAAACTGTGCATCTTCTACACGCCAACCCATTGAGCAAATTGCAGGGCCATGGCTTTTTGCAAACTCAGAAGAGAAACCTTTACGCTCAGTATTTAATAGAAAATTAATATCATTTTGCTTGTAGTACAAAATCTCTTTTGATTTTGACTTCTTCAGCAATGAAAAACCGAAATCAATAAAGACCTGATGCATGTAATCTTGTTCAGGCGTTGCAAACTCAGTAAATTCGATACCAAGTAGGCCTAGTGGGTTTTGTTCGCTTGCCATTCTAATGTCCTCTGTCAATTTGTTACTACAGACCAGCCATTCTATTGATGGCCTATTTTCTTAAACTAAACTGCGCGTGGCACTAGTTTTCAATCCAAGAACGGTTGTAGTCGTTGCTCATGCATTGCTTTACATGTTCGGTTAGCTTTAGTGGGGCGAATGTATCGACCATCACTGCATATTCATAAGTTTCTGTTTTACCAATTGAGGCTTCAGTTCGACCTGGTTGCGGCCCGTGGGGAACGCCTTTTTGGTGAAGCGTCATATAGCCAGCTTCAATACCAGTACGACTCATAAAGTCACCATCGACGTAATAAAGCACTTCGTCACTGTCGATGTTGTTATGGTAGTAGGGCGCAGGTATCGATTGTGGATGGAAGTCATATGGGCGCGGCACAAAGTTACACACGACAAAGTTGTGGGCGCTAAAGACGATATGATCCGACGGTGGCAGGTGGATTTTGCCGACTTTTGGTGCATATTCTTGAATGTTAAATGCCCAAGGGTAAACACAGCCGTCCCAGCCAACGAGATCAAATGGATGCCACTCTAATGTGGTGAGCTGATATTTATCACCAAACTTACTTACAAGAGGAAACTCGCCTTGCTCGACAATCGCGTCTTGCAGTATTGGCGTGCGGATATCACGTTCGCAATAGGGGGCAGACTCTAGCATTTGACCGTATTCGTTTCTAAAGTGCTTAGGTACCTCGACCATACTTGCTGATTCAATGACAAACAGGCGTACGTTGCTGTAATCATCAAACTTAAGCTGATAAGTGGTACCACGAGGGACGATAAGGTAGTCCCACTTTTTAACAGCTAACGCGCCATATTCGCTATAGAGTGTGCCTTCGCCTTCATGAATAAACACGATTTCATCTGCATAGGCATTACGATAAAACTCTGCGGTGTCTTCCGTTACCTTAGCGGTATACATAGCCACATCATTATTAAAGAAGATTTTATTGCGGCTATTGAAGAAGTTGCCGTTGCAATCGGCTTGCTTGGTATCGAGCTTATAATTTTGAACCAAAGAGTCCTGCCAATCTTCACCGTGGGACAAGTTATAGCGACTGACCTCTAATGCTTTGGTCGGCATATTATGATGGTACTTGTTCGAGTAAATATTGGAAAAACCGTGAGTTGAAAACAACTCTTCACGATAAAGCTCACCATTGTCTTTTTTGAATGTGATATGACGCTTAGTCGGAATACTTCCTTGCTTCACATAAAATGGCATATTGGTTTTCCTTTGGTGTACTAACTACTTATTTAGCATTTAGACCAATGCTGTTTTTAGTTTTAATGTGATCTACCTCCAATTTAGTTGCTTAGATAAACAAAAAAAAGAATAATAATACGCTTGTCTCTATCTAAATTTTAGATGGTAATGTGAGGTTTACGTAAGGAAAGCCAAATGCGAATTGATGTCGATGCGTTTAAAGTGTTGCAAGTATTAGTCGAAGAGGGCAGTTTTGCTAAGGCTGCAGAGCGTTTACACAAGGCACAATCTGCTGTGAGCTACCAGGTAAAAAAGCTGGAGCAACACCTAGGCGTAAACCTTTTTTGTCGCGATCAGTATCGAGCAGAGTTAACCCCTGAGGGTAAAGTTATTTTGGCGGAAGGCCAAAGGTTGTTGCAATACCTTGCCAATATAGAACATTTAGCCAGTAAGTTTAGCGAAGGCTGGGAGCCAAAGTTAGAGCTGGTGATTGATGATGCTTTGCCAATGAAGCCCATTATGCGTGCATTGAAGCGTCTTACAGAGTTACAAATACCCACCAAAGTCCAACTTAACATGGAGTTTTTGGGCGGGGTTCAAGAAAGGTTTGAACGGGACAGCGCAGATTTAATGTTGGTAAAAGATTACCGCACCGGTCCCAGTTATCGCCCCCAAGCACTACCCGAAATTACCAGTGTATTAGTGGTTGCCGCAGATCATCCTTTAGCGACAGAGAAACAATTGAGCCTATTTGAGTTACAGCGTTATGTAGAATTAACGATTGAAGACTCATCCATAAACAAGCATTACCGCGATGAAATGCAGTTTGGTGGCGATAAAGTCTTTTATCTATCGGGCTTCGTGATGAAAAAAAATGCCCTGCTCATGGGGTTGGGTTTTGGTTGGATGCCTGATTTTTTAATCGAATCAGAGTTAGAAAGTGGTGAATTAGTTGAAGTAGATTTTATGGGGGGCAACCGTTATAGCTTTACCCCACAGCTTGTGTCTACTATGGAAAGGCCGCTTGGCCGTGCTGGGCGCTTGTTTACAGATCTTATTATGGAAGAGTTTAACGCAGAATTGAAGTCATCAGTAAGCAGCTAAGCCCGCGCTATATAGAGTGTTGTAAGCTAATTACCCTTAACTAATATATCGATAATCTCTCTGGTTATGCTATTGATTTTAATTGGCGTGTGGTCAATATCGATTACGATGTTGCCATTAGCATCAATTGGAGAGTTAATTTTTCCTCTAGAGAAAAGCTCATCAGTTAACCTATCTCCACGTCGTAACTTTTTTTGCCAGCCAGGTGGTAAAGGCTCACCTCGAGCAGCTTTCTTTTGTTTTCAAAACTGAATAGCAGAAAGCTTGATGTTAAGTCCATTTTCAAAACTTGCTGTCTTGACCAAATTGCATTGCTTACAGTCGCATATTGCAAAGCGAGTATAAAAAGTTCGAAAACTTAACGCTCGCTTTGCAAGCTCTAAGGTCGCGCCTTAAGCTAGGTATCAAAAAGCACACCATGAGTTTTTGATTTTAAATCCCATATTGTTAACAGCTTACAGCATACTAAAGGCGTTAAGTTTTCGTTCAGTTGGCGTGCCTTAGAATGACTTCATCAAAACTTGGTACAGCTTATGCTTTACCTATAACGAATAGTAGAACAAGCAAGGCTCGCAGGAGCAAGGTTGATCAATGCCATGCTAGTTGGAGGTTTAAGATGAATAATATGGACTTACAAAACTTTACTGCAAGGTTATATACGCAATATATTAATGACTTAAAGCTAACTAGTCGCTTTGTGTCCGATACACGTTTGCATGAGCTTTTTGCTGATTTAGATGCTGCTGGCGTACTGCTAGCTGACTTTAATTGGGATGAGTGGTATCAAAACAGCCATATGGTCGACCGCCCTGAGTATATCGGTGATGCTTCGTTTTATGAGTGCCAGTTATTATTAACTGCAATGGCACGCATCGATCGTTTTAGCCCTGGCGTGTTGAGTAATATGCGTCGCCAAGGTGTGTTACTGGCTATTATTGAGCGGTTTCAAACCTTGTATTATCAAAAAGCGATGTGATTTAGCTAGCGTAGACGACTGATAAGCACTTCGGCTATTGCTTAATTATCTTTGTCTGAATGTTAACTCACCTTGTTATGTGACGTATTTTCCCAAATACAAAAAGAGCCGCTGAGTGCGGCTCTTTTGATCTTATTACTTACACTAACCGCATAAACCTAGTCAGCAAAAGGAACTGGTCGTGGTGTGTTCTTATTCGATGGCGGTAAGATTGGCAAAACAATTTGCGGCTGATCACCGGTTAATGAGTTTAAGAAAGCAACCATCTCTTTAACTTCTTTATCTGATAATTTCTGTCCTAACTGAATATCAGCCATGGTGTTAACCGCTTCTTCTAACTCCCAAACACTACCATCGTGGAAGTACGGGTAGGTGAGTTCAATGTTACGCAGCGTCGGCACTTTAAATACAAACTTATCAGCTTCTTTGCCGGTCACGCCCTTTCTGCCTTCTGCAGGGTTATTTGTGTGGAATGGCTTAACTAGGCCCATCTTCATGTACATAGTGCCACCCACTGCAGGGCCGTTGTGACAGCTAACACACCCTTTATCTTTAAATAGTTGATAGCCCGACTTAGCTTGTTCGCTAATAGCGTCTTTATCACCTAATAGATATTGATCAAATGGTGAGTTAGGTGTAACTAAGGTTTTCTCAAATTCTGCAATAGCGTCAGTGATCATGTCGATATTGATTTCTTTTGAGTTATACACGTCAGCAAAACGTGCTTGATAAGCAGGCATAGAGCGAACGGTATCGACAGCTAAATCATGAGTAAAGCCCATCTCTTTCGGGTTAGCAATAGGGCCCGCTGCTTGCTCTTTTAGATCTTTGGCTCGGCCATCCCAAAATTGTGCTAAACCGTATTCTGCATTCAGTACGGTAGGCGAGTTAATCGGCCCTTGCTGCCAGTTATGACCAATTGAAGTTGGTAAGGCATCGACGCCGCCTGTAGAAATATTGTGGCATGAGTTACATGAAATAAAACCAGATTTAGATAATCTTGGTTCAAAGAACAACATCTTACCAAGCTCAACTTTTTCAGGATTAGTGATAACCGCGGCAGGGATAACCTCGATAGGTTCATTAGCTGCATTTGCACCAGCCGATAAAATCGAAAGAAGAGCAATAGAGATGGCACTTAGCTTATTCATAATAGCCTCAATTAAACATTACAATATATAGGGTTAAATCAATAGCTGCATAATAGTAAGCTTGAGCAAAATAAGATAACGCTTTGTTTCGATTAGGACTATCGTGGATTTGGATTAATTAAATGGGAGCTGAGTCGCAGTATTTGTACCTAATACTGGGTAGGGTAGCCTAAATTGTGAGCTGGAGCTAAATTTACTACGACTAAACAGCTTAATGAGATCGAGGTTATGGCGAATTTGACAGCCTAATGGTAGCGCTATTTTTTACTTGAGTCGTCTTAAAAGTAGTTTTCGATCTAACCAGCGAGCTGTTTGACTTAAATGCGCCTGACTTTTCTTTAACCACTTTTTGGCCCATGTGTACTCTAAGCTTAATATCGCAAGACCAATAGGCAGCAGTAACCAAGCCGGACCAGGAAGGACGATAAGTAGGGCGCCCATTAAAGTCAAACTGCCACCTATGATTGTAATCAATATCTTTTTCATATTATTTCCTTATTCTGATCATTAATACTCTCTGCTAAGTCATAGCGGCTTAATACTGGTCTTTCACATACGCGCTCTCATTGCGAAGCCTTTGCTGTTTGCGTCTGTTACCAGAGGTTAGGTATCAACCTCTTTTGGTTAGCCAATAGTTCGTTAGTCAGTTTTTGTAAAAATCGATAGCTAACCCAGTGTAAAGCAAACCGCATTGTATGGTGTGACATAATTGTAACAAGGACTAACGCAAGCTTGTATTGGCGTATTACTTGGTGGATGTCTTGCTGATTTCACCAAGCTCATACAGCGACGACTTTGGCGTTATCTGTGTGCTTGACTAAAATATTGGGTAGGCACATAAACGGCATGTTGATTTTATGTTGGTAACCAAGCGATATTTACATAGGTTGGGATTTAACTCATGTTAGCTCAGCTTATTGCTTTATATAGTGAAAAAAACAGCAAGCCCCGTAAGCTTATAAAACGGGTTAGCTTAGTGGGTGTTTGGTATTTATTAGGCTTTTCTCCTGTGGTTACAGCTGAAACGCTTTATCTCACCTCATTACATTGGCCGCCTTATTCTGGTAGCCAATTAAAAGAGCAGGGTGTCTATATTGCAGTTGCTCGTGCGGCGCTTGACGCTGTTGGCCATACATTGGTTGTTGATTTTTACCCTTGGAGTCGAGCTGTGCGTATGGCGTCCAGAAAAGATGGCAAATATATGGGTTACCTACCTGAATATTCCCACCCAACAGAAAAGTTTATTTTCTCAGAAGCAATGGGACGCAGTGGTCTTGGTCTCGTTGAGCAAAAAGCACACCCCATCAGTTGGACTCAGCAGAGTGATCTTAACCAATATACGATTGGTGTGGTGCAAGATTATATTAATACGGCGGAGTTTGATGCCATGTTAGCGCAGGGATCGCAGCCTGCAGAAGTGGTTGCTTCTGATCTGCACAATGTCAATAAAGTCGGATCGGGTCGAATTGATGCCGCGATTATTGATGAACATGTGCTTGCTTACACCTTAGCTCAACCGAATATGCAGCACCTTAAAGGTAAATTACAGTTAAACAAAAAACTGCTGACATACAAAGAGTTGTTTGTTGCTTTTAAAAATAATGAGCAAGGTCGTAAGTGGCGTGAGCGATTCAATCAAGGTTTAGCTAAAATTGACGCTCAGCAGATAGTTATAGACTCTATGGCTAAGTGAGTACCATTGAGTCTGCATCTAATGATCGCTAATTTGCCACAAATATGTCACCTATTTGATATTTATAATTGCTAGGCTTTTAGCACCTTTTCTTTAGTCAGGTCGTCTAATGAGCCCATCTCCATTTGAGCTTGATACTTTAATACATTTAATTGCTTCTCACCCGCAATTGCGGGCTAAAACACTGACTGAAGTCGAGTCGGACGGCAAACTCTATCCTGTTATTTGTGCTGAGCTAGGTAGTGAGCAGGCAAACATTCCCTGTATTGTGTTTATTGGTGGTGTACATGGTGTTGAAAGGATAGGCACACAGGTACAACTTGCTTTGTTGAGCAGTTTGTTGACAAGGTTAGCTTGGGATAGCCAGTTGCAAGCCTTACTTAATCGGGTGAGAGTCTGTTTTATTCCTATTTTGAATCCTGTTGGCTTAGCAAAGGGCACCCGTTGCAATGGCAATGGCGTTGATCTTATGCGTAACGCGCCAATTAAGGCGGTTGACGGCGTAACGTTTTTGGTAGGCGGGCAAACAATAAGTGCCAAGTTACCATGGTACCGCGGTAAAGCGGGCATGGAGCGCGAAACCGCTGCACTTGTTAGTTATATGCGCGATGCAATTAATAATAGCTCAAGTGTCATCGCATTAGATGCGCATTCGGGCTTTGGTTTATCGGATCATGTTTGGTTTCCGTTTGCTCATCAGCAAACGCCAATGGCCGATCTGGGTCGAGTCTACCATCTAAAGCAATTGTTCGAGTCCAGTTTTCCCCATCATAATCACTACCGCTTTTCACCGCAGAGCCTTATTTATCGGACACATGGGGATATATGGGACTATTTAGTTACAGACACTGCAAAGGGGGATGTGCCTTTTATACCGCTAACCTTAGAGATGGGCTCATGGGCATGGGTTAAGAAAAACCCTAGGCAGCTATTTAATTTTGCTGGCTTATTTAACCCACAAAAGCCTCATCGTTATCACCGAACACTGCGTAAGCATACCGTATTTATGCATTTTCTTATGGATCTTGCCGCTAGCCGCAGTATTGAGCGACTAAATCCTCAGCAGATGACGCAGTTTGACCGCTTAGCGCGTCAGTTATGGTATGAACAATAGCGTAATCGCGAACAAACCTAGGAGTGAGCAAATGGCTACGCTGGTATTACTAAGGGGATTAATGCGAGATAGTCGCCACTGGGGCGAGTTTTTGAGTTTGTTGCAAAAAAAAATTGCACTGGTTAGTGAGACGGATCACAAAGTGCTTGCGCTCGACACCTTAGGTAATGGTGCATTATCCTCTGAGTTGAGTCCGACTGATATTCGACATTATGCTGCCAATATAAACCAACGATTATTGGCTTTAGATGAGGACGATATTTATTTGGTTGGTTTGTCCATGGGCGGAATGATAACCCTAGAGCTGCTCAACAACGCCTGCGTTAGCCAAGCCAAACTTGAATTAAATAGTCATGGTCTTGCAGTCAAAAACGGTTTGAATCTCAGAATAAAAGGCGCTGTTGTCATCAATAGCAGCGCAGCAAACCTATCGTCCTGGTATCAACGATTTCAAGTTTTACCTGTTATTAAGGCTATGCTGGATGCTGTAGCAATGTTGTTCAAACATCGGGCAAACACTGGCAAGCTAAGTTTAATTGAAATCTGCGTGATTAAGTTAACTACCCGGCGCTTTGGTAACGACTTGGCCTTAATGGCACTATGGAGTCGATATCGTAGAGACTGCCGTACAGGTTTTTTGTCTATTGTTCGCCAGTTGTTGGCTTGTAGCCGATATAAGGTGTTAGTCAAAGACGGAGATCTAGCTGGTAATGGAGACACCAAAGCGGCCTCAATAATAGAGCCGTCATCAAAAGCGTTACCTGCTAAACCTTTACTGGATGAGGTTCCACTCACCTTGATCTGCGGCAAAAATGATAATTTAGTTAGCCCGAGTTGCAGTATGCAGCTGGCGCAAGCTTATAACGCGGAGTTGTTAGTATTTGACGATGCGGGGCATGATTTGAGCTTAGATAGCCCTAATCAACTGTGTGATGCAATTATTAGGGCATGCAAACTGTCGATGCAATAGACGGTTTTACGATAACCTGTGAATTGCTAGGCGTTAAAAATGCCAGCCTAGCAAGGGTAACGTTACAGCAATCTTTTGCGTTTTAAGCTTTCGCGACAACAGTTTGCCCAATGGGGGTTAGACTCAGAATCGCCAACTTTAAATGCTGCAGCGCAAACGGAATGCCGATAATGGTAATTGCGCAAGCAAATGCATGGACAATGTGACCTATGGCTAACCAAATACCAAACAGCAAGAACCAAATGATATTACCCACCATGCCAAATGCGCCTGTGCCAAGGTCCTCGTTACCGGTTAATGCGCGTCGATTCATTGAATCTTGACCAAAGGGCCAGAACGCCATTTCGCCAATAACAAAACAAGCACGACCAAAAGGAATGCCTATAATGCTAATAAAGCAAAGTAGGCCAGCTAGCCACCAAGCCAGTCCCATGACAAAACCACCTAGAATAAACCAAGCAATATTAAATACTAAACGTAGCACTGCCATTTAAGGCTCCTTATGTTTTATTTCTGTCCTTTCGACAGTCTCTAAATATTGATAAAGCGATTTTCATGCCAACTCGCTAACAGTCGCTATTACGCAGATTTTTCGAGTGGAGACAAAACTGATTAGTGTAATTGACTATGTATTAGTGCTTTTGTTAACTATGGTGGTTAAAAATAGCAATACAACCTGTAAATGCCGATTCGCTCACACCTTTAGGATGTCGCTATTTTGTCGATGGGTTTACAATAAAGGCAAGTGAGTGAGTTAACCGACTTAATGGTCCCATACTGAGTGAGCCCCCCATGTTTGTAGAGTCGCCGGTTGATAGTATTGAATTTAATGGTCGTACAGTTTTCGTGAAACGTGATGATTTATTAAGTGAAACGTTTTCAGGTAATAAAGCGCGTAAATTTGCTTATTTTCTTGAAAATGAGTTTCCGGGTAAGTCGGTCCTCATTGGGCATGGCTCGCCAGTGGCTAACTCACTGTATTCAATGTCAGCGTTAGCAAAGCTAAAAGGTGTGCAGCTCGATTTTTATGTCGATCATATTGCAGAGCAAGTAATGAATTCAAGCGTTGGTAACTATGCAGAGTCGATTGCGAATGGTGCTAATGTTATTGACTTATCTAAAGTTGATGATAGACAAAATTTAAGTGTAATTGAGTATATTGAACAAAAAGTGCTACCGAATCGCGACGACAGCTTATTTGTACCAGAAGGTGGACGCTGTGAATATGCAAAACATGGTGTACAAACTCTAGCGAAAGAGGTGATTGCCTGGGCTGAAATGCAAAAGCTTGAACAGTTAGCGGTATTTCTACCCTCTGGTACAGGTACAACGGCTGTGTTTTTAAATGAATACTTGGTATTAAATGCACCGCACATTAAGGTTTTCACATGTGCGTGTGTTGGTGATGCGCAGTATTTAACGCAACAGTTTAATCAGCTGGTTGCCGACGAGTCGATGCATCCAACCATAATCGAGTTAGGCAGGAAGTATCATTTTGGTAAGCTTTACCGCCCCTTTTACGACATGTATTGCAAACTTTTGGCAACAGGCATTGAGTTTGAACTACTCTATGACCCATTAGGTTGGATGTGTGTTGAAAGCTTATTTGAGCAAGAATTTACTCAGCCATTATTGTATATCCATCAGGGTGGGTTATTAGGTAACGCGACTATGTTGCCTAGATATCAGCGCAAATACTCTGAGTGTTAGTCGATTAAAAGCGTGCAAGAGAATAGGCGACAAACAGAGGTTGTTGTCTAGTTTGGGTAATTTGTTGCAAGAGGGTGATTCCATTTGGTAAGGCGTGATACCGAGTTTCGGTACGGCCTTAACCAAATGAATGTGACTAAATAGCTGAGTAGATGTTTCAGTCCTATTCGTTTGCCTATGAAGACAAACATTCGATACGAGTGAGAGGAGGTGTATCGAAGAGTCAGTATTGTGTTGCCATTGTGCTAGCTTACTTTTGCTAGCAGACTTGTTAAGTCTATTTTTACTAGCTTATTTATTGCTAGAAAGTAGCCACTTCATAAAATTAAGCGCTTCAATTCGTTTTGAAAAAGTTTGCTTATTTTTACCTTGGCTGTCGGTAAAGGCGATTGATGTTTTGTTGACTGAAATTGAATCTACTGGAAAGTTGACGGTAATTTCGTGTCCATTTACTAGGTATGACATATGGTCACACTCCTTCTATTTTAAGCTGCCCAATATAAGGCAGTGCTTTATAACAATAAGATATCCTTAGCATTTTTGCGAAAGATGAATTTTAAGTTCTATTTGAGACTACTCATCTTTGGCTACTTATACAAGTGGCTTGAATGTAATAATGTATATAAATATGTTTGCTAGATCGCAAAAACAATACAAATACCTATTACAAACTGCTCAATAGTAGAGCATAAGCTTATGACAGTGGTGTGACTGCCAATAAAGATGATTTAACCTGTGAGATAACGCTTATGTGGGGATCAAACGACGAATCGTGGATTTTACAAAAAGGCGGTGAGTTCTATCTAAAAGGGTCTATCTAAAAACTGAGCGGATTATATGCGCCCGATAAATATTGTCAAGAGGTTATTTGCAACTATCGTGAAAATTTTATTCCAATCAAATGTTAACATAGAGTTAAACCTTGCTAGAATGAACAGACTTGCAGGAGTGCAAGTTTAGCAGACAAGCTAAAGTCCTGTTAATGGAGTGCATATGTTAAAAACCTTCTCGTTACTCTGCTTATTCACTTTGACCTTATTGTCGCAGACTGCGCATGGTACGGGGCTCTTAACCGCAGCAGAAAAAACCGCCTCTGCCACTGAGGCGCCAATCGCGCAAGTTAAAGAACCAAGTTACAACTATCAAGATAGCCTTTTTAGGGATACCCCGAGAGGGGCGTTAGCTGGATTATTTGAGGCGTCATTTGAGCAGGACTTCGACAAAGCGGCTAAATATCTTGATTTACGCTATTTACCCGATGATATGGATGCTGAGCGCGGCCCCGAATATGCTAAACAGCTTATTGCAATTATCGAACGCAATATTTGGGTTAATTTACAAGAGATAAACGACACTCCTGATGGTACCAGTGGCGATCAACTGCCCACTTATCGTGACGCTTTTGGTCGGGTAGAAGTGAAGGGAAGTGAAATAACGTTATTGCTGCAAAAGGTACCTAATAAGCAGTTAGGTTCAATTTGGAAGGTGTCTAATGCCACAGTTGCTAAAGTACCGCTCTTGTATAGCGAGCTTGGTTATGGACCTGTGGTTGAGTGGTTTGTTAAGCACGTTCCACCAGGGCACCTGTTTAAGTTGAACTTGTGGGAATGGGCTTTGCTTGTTTGCTACTTCTTATTGGCTTTGCTGGTGGTGATCCCCATTACGTGGATCGTGAAAAAACTAATATTACGAACGGACTACCAGTATAAAGCGGACGTTGCTCATTTAGTTGTTGGTCCGTCAAGGCTTTTAGTGGCATTACTGCTGGTTCGCGCTTGGATGGCTCATACAACACTATCTGCTAATGTGATTGCGGTAGTCAATACTGGCTTCTTACTGCTAATTGCAGTGGTATGGTTTATTTGGTCTCTGACTGATGTGATTCAAAATAGCTTACGTTTACGTTGGATAAGCCAAGGCAACAGCCAAAGCGCTTCGTTGTTACGACCGTTGGCTAACTTTACTCGGGTGATTTTGGTCGCGCTTGCCGTGCTTATTTGGTTAGAGCACCTAGGTTTTGACGCCTCGACAATTTTGGCTGGCCTTGGTATTGGTGGTATTGCAGTGGCGCTGGCCTCAAAGCAGTCTATTGAAAACTTTATCGGCACAATTACCCTATATTCTTCAGCGCCTATAAAAGTGGGTAATGTCGGCCGTTTTGGTACGATAACCGGCACAGTTGAAGAGATTGGTCTAAGGTGTACGCGAATAAGAACCATAGATCGCAGCGTAATCAATGTGCCCAATGCCCGTTTATCTGAAATGGATATTGAAAACATTTCAGAGCGTGAAAAAATCCGTTTAAAAACCGATATTCGCTTGGATTATCAAACCAGCGCTGAACAAATTCATCTGATTATTGATGATATTCGTGCTTTGCTAGAGCAACATGAAAAAGTAGAGGAAAGTCCGTTAAGGGTTACATTTAAGGGCTTTGGCTTATATGGGCTACAGCTAAATGTATTTGCTTATATCGGTACTACGGACTTTGCTGAGTTTCAGCGTGTATCAGAAGAGCTACACTTCGGGATTATGAATGTGGTTAGCAAACATGGTTCACGTATTGTCCCTGTCGTCCCTGTGGCTGCTGCCCAGCCCTAGATTATCGATTACGTAAATCTATGGTTATACCAAAATAAGAGGTCGCAATCGCGACCTTTTATTTTTATCTATGGTTCAGGTTTGTTGTGTATCAACATCGGTGTACGGGCTAAATTAATAAATCAGTTCACCGATAGGGTTGAGTATTTTACTTATCCCTTTGGTGAAATGCAGTGCCGCATCCACAACCGTATAACATAAACAACCGTCTAAGGTTTTTGGTGAATGCTGATGGTCTGCATCGAGCTCGATAAAGTCACCAGGTACATAACGGCTAAATTCATCTTCAAAGTGACCTTCAAGTAATAAGGTTATTTCTCGTCCTGTATGGGTATGCTCAGGGATCTCGCCGTTAGCGTCTATATGCAACAAACTGGCTCTAGCATGACCTTCATCAGCGTCTAGACGCATGCGACTTATTTTACCAAATCCGCTCCATGACTGATTAGCCTGCTTGGCAAATGCACGCGGCAATGTATATTGCTTGCCTTTAATTTGCACTAGGGCTCGGCTATTGACTGTGGCTTCGGTTTGCACCGCATCCAAGCTAGTAATTTGGTTTAACATGGCACTAAAGTCGATACTTGCGTAGTCATTATCAGCTACATGCAAATCTGTATTAAAACTCGACTGAGCCTGTTGTTCGGTTATTTTGGCAACCTTTTCGCGACATATTGCGCAAAGTTCACAGTGTGCAGACACCGCAGTCGCTAGAGCTAGGTGTAGTTGTCCGTTAACGTGCTGCGCTAGCATTTCGTCTTTTGGATGGAATTTAATCATAATGTTTCTCCAAAATGCTTCTCAGTTTAACAAGACCCAATCTAAGTCGTGATTTGACTGTACCCAAGGGGACGCTTAACTTGCTCGAAAGCTCTTGCTGGCTTAGCTCTTGTAAGTAAATGCCTTTTACAACTTGTCTTTGTAATGGGGGCAGAGCGTCCACGTGCTTTAAAAGTTTAGCGGTGAGAATGTGGTCTTCATGCTCGTTTGATTCGGGTGTTTCAAATACTGGCCAAATATCATCGCCATAGGTGTCTTCTTTGTTGTGTTGCACTTTGCGCAACATGTCAAAGCAACGATTTCGCATGATGGTAAAAACCCAAGTTGTCACAGCGCCTTTATCAGCATCAAACAGATGAGCTTTGGTCCAAACCGTGGTCATGGTTTCCTGCACAAGATCCATCGCACAGCCTTGATTTGCCAGCTTTTGGTTAGCAAAGTTTAATATTTTTGGCGCAAAATAACTAAACAATTGCGCGTAAGCAGCTTTGTCACGGTTATTAGCAACATTGACTAGGTGCGCGGTTAGTTCGACTAACTGTGCGTCTTGTTTCTTGTCATCCATAGATTGCTTATTTTGCCTAACGTAAGCTTTATCATAACTGCTTCGGCGACGATGCGATTGAATATTTTCCATTTTTGCCACTCTTTTAAGGGGGTGAGCAGTGATTTTCACCAAATTCATCGTTATATACGCCGAGCAGCAAAAAATGGATCAGGTTATTTTGATAAGTGACAAACTTTTTTAAGTGGTTCCTGACGAGCCATTGATTTTTATACTATTTGGCACAGTATGTCAGGAACATGTATTTTCAAACGGCGTAAGTCATTATTTTTATTTGCTTATTGTTTAATTGGGTATTTAAAAATATTTCTAATATGATGATTTTATTTGAAAATTATTTTAAGACGTTATTTAGCATGGTTAATGCTAACTGATGATCTTTGGCAGCAATACAATGCTGTTTTTCAGTGGGGGTCAGTGGCAAGATCTCTATCCAACGTTGACAAACCCAGCTCAAGTTAGTGAAGTCCGAAAGTTTATATTGGCTTAGGTGTTCTGGATACTCTGCAAGCAAGTCTTTTAAAATAGACGTGTATTTTACTTGTTGTTCGGTAATGGGCTGAGCTTCCCAGCTAGGGACTGGAGTAACATTGCCTCTTTTTAGGCCGTCATCTTCAATAGTATAAGTACCTAATTCAAACTTTTCGATACCGACTACTGTTACGCCAAGTAAGCCGTCCTCCAATGTTTCAAAGTCTATGATTTTGCAGCGTGTACCTACGGGGAGAAGTGTTTTGCTGTCTTCTGCGAGCATACAAGCACCAAAGCCAAGATCGTTTTTCAATGACTCTTTTACGAGTCTTTGGTATCTCGGCTCGAAAATCCTTAACTTAGTAAAGCCATCGGGCAAGATGCATATCTGTAATGGAAAAAGCGGTAATTTCATAATACTTCTTATGAGAAATGACTATCACTTGATACGTTAACCGCAAGCATCTCGATCAGTTTATCTATGATGAATGTTTTGCTCGTGCGAGCTGGAGGCTAAATTCAGCAATTGATTTTAAATTAATCTTGTTCTTGGCACTAATTTGTGGGGTAGGTACATGATTTATGTGTTAAAAAAATATAACCTAAGGCCAGAATGAGAAAAACAAGGATCCCTGATGACTCAAATGCTAGCAAGTGTCGACCAACGCACAAAACTGGTTGGTGAAAATCGACTTGAGTTATTACTGTTTCGAATTAGTGCCACTCAACTATTTGCCATTAACGTTTTTAAAGTTAAAGAAGTGGTTAAAGTTCCTCCATTAAGCACCATGCCAGGAAGCCATGGCAGCATTATTGGCGTCGCTAACCTTCGTGGCTTATCAATCCCGGTTATTGATTTGCGCAGAGCAATTGGTTTTAGACCGTCAGTTATTCACCCTGAAAGTAATTTGATTGTTACCGAGTATAACCGTTCGGTTCAGGGTTTTTTGGTTGATAAAGTGGAGCATATTGTCAATCTGACTTGGGGAGATATATTACCGCCACCTAAAACGGTTGGACGCGATAATTACCTGACAGCAATTACACGGATTGAGTATCAAGACAAGCAGGAACTGGTTTCAATTATTGATGTTGAAAAGGTACTGGCTGAGATCATTCATTATGATATTTGCTTATCGGAAGGGGTGTTAGATGAACAGCTATTGCCTGCTATGTATGGCAGAAAAGTCCTAATCGCTGATGACTCGGCGACCGCGAGAAGGCAAGTTCGTGAAACACTTGAACAGCTAGGTTTGGAAGTGATTGAAGCAACCGACGGTTTGATGGCGCTGAATCTGCTTAAAAGCTGGTGTGATGAAGGAAAATTGATAACCGATCACATATTAATGCTGATTACAGATGCGGAAATGCCGGAAATGGACGGTTATAAACTGACACACGAAATTAGAAGTGATAAACGTATGGCGGATCTATTTATTACGTTAAATACTTCGTTAAGTGGCAGCTTTAATAACGCTATGGTTGAGAAGGTTGGTTGTAATCGTTTTATTTCTAAATTTCAACCGGATCTTCTGGTTGAGGTCGTTCAAGATAGGCTGAGAGAAGCCTTATCAAATTAAGGTAATGAGCATGCTAGTTTAGCTAGCGTGCTCTTCGCGCAGATCGCTAAGCACTTGCTTTTTCAACTCAGGTACAGCGGCAATATTAATTTGGGCAATGCGCACTGCATAACCGAATCTATTCTTACCAACGATTGCTATGACATCTTCCAAAAAGCGTTTATCAAGGGTGAATTGCTTTGCGTAAAATTGAATCGCTTGGCTAACCGAGCGGTAATTAACCCCATCAAAGCTAAACGAGGCATTGTAACCATAATCATCTAAGACGATGCCGTTTAAACTGAGTGTCCAGCCACTATAATTGACTCTGTCTCTAGCGATTTCATACATCATCCAAGCACTTTTTTTAAAGCCGCCAAAGACTTTATCTTCAAACTCAGATTCTTCTAATTCTTGCTTAGTCCAGTTGATACCTATGACTAAATGCTTTTCGTAGATGCGCATCAACTCATCCTTTACCGCCATATTGCAGTCCCAAATAGAAGTTAGCTTATGTTGCTTAGCGAGACGAAGGCATTCTTTACAACATGGCACCGTGAGGGATGGGTGCGGGGTATGAGCTTCTTTTATATAACTCCACTCTTGATTACTTGGCTCACCACAAAACCAGCAGCAATGTCTGCGGTCAAATGGGATATCAATTAATGGCGCTATATCGAGCAAAACATTACTCCTTAAAGTAAAGGCTACTACTGTGTGAATATGGATAGACAATAAGGCTATATAAAAACAGAGCGTACAATGGGTTAAATTGTACGCTCTGGAGTCAATCGTAATGTAACCAATGAAGGTTACTATTGATTATTCTTTTTCAACGCCGACTAGTGATGTGGCAAGCACGATAGGATCGACTTCTTGGCATTCTTGTTCTGCAACCCAGTCAACACCAATAAGCACGCCGTCGTCATTTAGGTCGCTTACCCAATACTCAAGAAATTCTTCTAAGGTAATCGCTACAGCTGAATAGCCTTCCCATTCTTCTGTGCAGTGGCTTTTTGCTTGAGCTTCTTCAGACCATAAAGGCATCACGTCAGTGGCTTCATATTCAGAAGAGTCACAAACAACCCAGCCTTCACCGCTTTCATCTTGAAGGCCCCAAACAACTTGGGATTGCTTTACGTTATTGATGAAGTTTTCTAATGCAGGAGTCATTTCAGTCATGATTAATCTCTTGTTTGGTTAGATATAAATGAGCCTGTACTCAATGACTAGTAGTCTGCAGTTGGCTTGGCATTTTAGCAAGTCATTTAGTGTTTTTATCTCAAGTCAAAAAGGCGCATATTCGATAATGGTCTGTCTTTTGAGTGTAATTTAGGCGGTTGCAACGAAAAGGTTATCTAGGCGCAATATTTAAGTGAATTTAGGCTATATTATGCAGTTATCATAGTATGGTTATTGATATTGAAAGCATCAAGTTTTACTTGAACCTATGTTTAATTGAAGAGGCGGTCACCTTTAAATTAAGTAAGTTTAAGGTAGGGTTAATTCTTTCAAGTCACTTTATACGTTACAGTCATCATTTTTGGGAGTCTTCTATTGTTTAAATCAATCCCCCTGGCTACGGCGCTTCTTTTAAGCAGTTCTGCTGCAATGGCTACAGAGCAGCCAAATTGGGCAACTTGTGTCGCCGATCTGCAACAAACCGCAAAAGCCGAAGGCTTATCGCAAAACACCATTGATACCACATTGGCACAAGTTAAATATGTACCCAGAGTTATTGAGCTTGATAACAAGCAGCCTGAGTTCAGTCAGTCTTTTGAAAACTATTTTACCAAGCGGGTAACAGAATGGCGTGTGGCCCAAGGCCGAAAATTATATCAAGAGCATAAGCAACTCTTACATAAACTTGCCAAGGAATATGGTGTTCCGCCGCAGTACTTATTGGCATTTTGGGGGCTTGAAACAAATTTTGGCTCTTACAAAGGAAAAATGTCAGTGCTTGATTCGCTGGCAACATTAGCGTGTGACCCAAGACGTAGCACTTACTTTACCCAAGAGTTGATGCAAGCGTTAAAGCTTAAAGAGCGTTATAACTTTGCCGAAAGTGACATGGTTGGTTCGTGGGCTGGCGCGATGGGGCATACCCAGTTTATGCCTTCTGCTTATGCTAAGTATGCGGTAGACGGCGATGGTGATGGTAAAGCGGATTTATGGAATAGCACCACAGATGCATTAACTTCAGCGGCGCACTTTTTACAAAATTTAGGTTGGAAGCGCAATGAACGCTGGGGGCGAGAAGTGAGTTTACCTGCAGACTTTTCCTATGCGCACCTAGGTAAGGCGCAGGCGCAACCATTAACGCGTTGGGCTGAGTTGGGGATAACCCAAACAAATGGTCAGCCGTTGAGTACGCCTGATATGAAGGCTGCGCTTTATTTGCCGTCTGGGCATACCGGTCCAGCATTTCTTGCTTACGATAATTTCGATGTGATCATGCGTTGGAATCGTTCAACATTCTATGCGATTGCCGTCGGTCACCTTGCCGATAGAATTAACGGTGGCGTGGCGTTAAATGTGGCGCCTCCTAAGATGCCAAACCTGAGCCGCGCCCGAGTCAAAGAGCTACAACAACAGCTTAATGCTCAAGGCTATGATGTCGGTAAGCCGGACGGTATTTTAGGCTCAAAATCAGTGAAAGGCTTACAAGCTTATCAAAAGTCGCAGGGCTTAGTGGCCGATGGCTACCCAGATGAAGCGACTTTTAAAGCCTTGAAAGTCAATTAGCTTTTACTTCATTGATGTCAAATTAGGCATAGGGTAAGCCACCGCGTTTACAGATAAAAAGATGCAATCATAAAGATTGCATCTTTTTTATTGCTCGCTTAAATTAGCTAACGTTTGTTGGTTATTTTGATAGGAGTTACATGGACGATTTATCACATGCACAGCGACAGCGTCTAGCGTTTATCGATTTTAGTTTGCAATACTTTGGCAAGGTTTCTCGTCAAGATATGATTACTAAATTTGCCACTGGACTTGCCGCTGCGACGCGAGACTTTCAGTTATATAAAACACTGGCACCGGACAACATGCGTTTGGTCCATCAAACTAAAAGTTATCATCGTTTAGCGTCTTTTGTGCCTTTGTTCTCTCATCAACCCGAATCGATATTACATGGTCTAGCTAAAGGCTTTGGAGATGGATTATCACATCCTGTACAGCCAAGTGAAGTGTGTATTGATGCATTACAGTTGATTCATCCCGACACTGTTGTTATTGCGGCCTTGATGCGCGCGATACAAGATAATAAAGCACTTGATATTACTTATGTGTCAGTGTCTTCCGGTGAAAAGCGTCGACAAATTGTACCCCATGCTTTGGTGAATAATGGTCAACGTTGGCACGTTCGTGCATTTGACCGCAGTCATTCAATATTCACTGATTTTGTTGCGACGCGAATTAAAACAATCAGCGAAAGTATGACGGAGGTGGGCGAGCTAGAAGCCAGTGATAAGGATAGTTATTGGCATCAAGAAGTTGAATTAACCTTGATTGCTCATCCGTCGTTATCGCATCCAGAGGCAATAGAACTTGATTATCAGATGCAAGATAAACAGCTTAAATTAACCTGCCGAGCGGCATTAGCTGGTTACCTGCTGCGCCAGTGGAGCGTTGATTGCTCTGCTAAGCATCAGATTAACTCAGGAGTGTGCCAATTAGCTTTAGCGAATCACGCAGTACTTGAGCAAATTGAACATCTATCGATTGTGCCTGGCGCCAAGTATTAGCAGCATGAAGCTTAAGCATGAAGCCTAAATAGGCTGGTTTAACCTTAGTTAGCATCGCTCTTGTGGGCGAAACCGTCAGCAAATACAATATAAAGTAGAGCCTTGCAGTGAGTTTTGGTAAGCTGCAGCCATTAAATTAGAGTTAAGGAATACCATGAATATTAAAGATGATTCAGTTGTGCAGTTTAACTACACATTACGTGATGAGCAGGGCGAAGTATTAGAAACTAACGAAGGGTTAGATCCAATTGCTTATCTTCATGGTCATGACAATATGATGCCTGGCGTTGAAGATGCATTGGCTGGCAAAGAAGTCGGTGCTAAATTTTCAGTGACTTTACCTGCAACTGAAACCTATGGTGAACGTAATGAAGATGCTGAGCAGCGTGTTTCTGTTAAACATCTTCAAGGCGCGAGTGTTTGGAAGCCGGGCATGCGCGCACTGATCAGCACTGATCAAGGTCAACGCCAAGTGACTATCTTAAAAGTGGGTAAATTTATGGCAACTGTGGATGTTAACCATCCGCTCGCTGGCCGTGAACTGACTTTTGACTTAGAAGTGATGGATGTACGCGACGCAACGAGCGAAGAGATCGCTCATGGTCACGCCCATGGTAAAGGTGGTCACCACCACTAAGCTTAATTCGCTTACAAGTTGTTGATTAAGCCCGACTGATGTCGGGCTTTTTATTGACGTATTAGTATTACACAGAGTCGGTAAATCATGGTTATTGCGTTTTCTGCAGGTAAGTTAATTGTTTCACCCTTTGAAATACAGGCGCGGCTTGATAATGGTTGCCTGTTATACGCAATGGTTGATGACATCAAGTTTCATGATGATGCCTTAATGCTAGTCGCTGATGCTGGCGCTGTTCGTTGGAACATTAAGCTGGATTCAAACGAACAGCTACAAGAGGTAAAAGGTGAGCTAGGTATAGGCTAATTAACTAGCTGTTAAAGTCGAGACTAGGGCCTTCAGGCACAATACGAGTCGGACTGATTGTGTCGTGGCTAAAATAGTAATGCAGTTTAATATGCTCAAAATTAACGCTAGCCGCAATACTAGGCGTTTGATAAATCGCCTTAACGTATCGTTGTAGATTAGGGTAATCGATGATGCGTTTTTTATTGATTTTTTCCTGCGAACTCCCAACCATTGCTGAGCATGTGCGGCTCAACCACTGACACACTAATAACCTGTTCCAATTGTTTAAGACTGCGCATGATAAGTGTTCTATGAGCCCAAGGACAGGCGAGGGAGACATACAAATGGTAACGGTTTGATTCAGCCTTATAACCCAAAGTACCGGCTCGCTTAGGTTTACCATCTGCCGTGACCCAGTGCCTAAAGCTTGATTCCTGTCGTTGAAATTCACCATTACTTTCTTTAGTTGAATACCACTGTTCTACCCATTTTCCATTCTGAAGAAGTCCCATTATCTAGCTTCCTTTTTTAAGTGATAGGACAAAGGTTAAGCGTAATTGAGAAATGTTCAAAGAAGAATGAACAGGTATTTTTTATCGCTGACAGTCTTAGGCTTGCACGTTAGTTAGCAAAAGGGGGAGGGCTAACGAGTTAACCTGATTCTATGGTTAACTTTTTAGAGAGTATGGGCTAGAGCGTTATCGACTGGTATGATTCTATTATCTAAATTGTTTACATAATAAGAGAAAAAATGTCTAACACTACACTTGAGCGTATTACGATTGAACCTAAGGTTAGCGCCAAAGCGTGCGTGATCTGGCTACACGGACTAGGAGATTCAGGCGCAGGTTTCGCGCCAATCGTGCCAGCATTAGGTTTAGGCGAAGATCATGCTATCCGCTTTGTATTCCCTCATGCTCCAGAGCAAGCCGTGACGATTAACGGCGGTTACGTGATGCGAGCTTGGTACGATATTAAAAGTATGGATCTGCATGATAGGGCTGACTTGAGCGGCGTTTTACAAAGTGAGCAACAGATCCTAACGCTGATAGCAGAGCAAATTGCGAGTGGAATACCAAGTGAAAATATCGTTTTGGCAGGTTTTAGCCAAGGTGGCGTAATGAGCTTATTTACGGCATTGAGATTAGATAAAAAGCTGGCAGGTATTATGGCTTTGTCTTGTTATTTACCCAGTGGCGATGCTTTGCCTGAAGCGCTTGCCGATACCAATAAAACAACCGCTATTTTACAGCACCATGGTGTTGATGATGAGGTTGTGCCATTAAGCGCAGGCTCTCTTGCACATGAGCTACTTAAAAAGTCTGGCTTCGCTACAAGTTGGACAACTTATAACATGGGCCATAGCGTGGTACCTGAGCAAATTCGTGATATCTCCAACTGGTTACAGGCCGTCCTTTCACACGTAAAGTGAATTTATTGCTAATTATTCCTCTTCCAAGGGCGAAAAACCAAGTTCGCCCTGTTTTCATATCAAAACAATCCCGCCTTGTCGTAAGTAAGTCTAAATTTACATTTAATATTCTGATTTTGTATGGTTTTTAATAGTCTTTATCTACGGTTCAATTTTTATGGTTACGATGTTTATTGCACATTTGTAAGCATGTTCTTAATCATGAACAGTTAATCTGTTAAATCGTTTATAAAAGAGTCGTTTAGAACACGATGTGTAATAAATGTGACACATATTTTGCCTAAGCTTTGCTAAGATGGCGACCAGCAAAAGGAAATGATGCTTTTTGCTAAACAATTAATAAAACGAATTATAAAAAATAATCAAGGGGTTGATTGTAATGAAAAAGACTTTACTTAAAGGGTTAGTTGCTACGGCAGTTGTTAGTGCATTAACAGCATGTGGTAGCGACAATGACAAGGATAACTCATACATTTCTGCTGCGTGTGCTGATGCGGGCGATGCCTGTACTATTTTCACTGTTATTCATACTAACGATAACCATGGTCGTTTTTGGCAGAACAAAGATGGCGAATACGGTATGGCTGCGCGTAAAACAGCTATCGACAATATTCGCGACGAAGTTGAGCGTGAAGGTGGTGAGTCGATTTTGCTTTCGGGCGGTGACATCAACACAGGTGTTCCAGAATCTGACATGCAAGATGCGGTACCTGACTTTATCGGTATGGGTTTACTTGGCTATGACGCTATGGCTGTCGGTAACCACGAATTTGATAATCCTTTATCTGTATTAGACATGCAGGCTAACATCGCAAAATTCCCTATGTTAGCGGCTAACATTTACAAGAAAGACAGTGAAGGTCAGCCTACTGACGAGCGTTATTTTGAACCTTACCGCATTTTTGAAATCAATGGTTTAAAAGTGGCTATCATTGGCTTTACGACTGTTGATACACCAAAGGTTGTGAGCCCTGACAACGTAGCAAGCTTGCACTTTACTGATCCGCAAGTTGAGATCGAAAAAGTATTAACAGAAATTGAAACTAACGAAACTGTTGATATGGTATTTGCATTGACTCATATGGGTCACTATGCAAATGGTGAGCACGGTACTGAAGCACCTGGCGATGTTAAACTTGCTGAGTCAGTAGCGAAGGGTAAACTGCAAGCGATTATCGGTGGTCATTCACAAAATCCAGTTTGTATGGAAGGCGATGGTTATGCTGACTTCAAACCAGGTGATGAATGTAAGCCAGACCAAAAGAACGGTACATACATCATGCAAGCCCATGAGTGGGGCAAATATGTTGGTCGTGCAGACTTTGAATACATTAATGGTGAATTGACTCTAGCTAGCTATAAGCTAATTCCAATTAACCTAAAAGAAGAGAATGAGCAAGAAGAGCTTGTTTTCATCACTGAAGAGATTGAACAAGACCAACTAGTAATCGATGCGCTGCAGCACTATCAAGATCTTGGTCAAGAGCTGTTAGATGTTGATATCTCAAGCACAGACGGTAAGCTTGAAGGTGACCGTAATGTTGTTCGTACGGAGCAAACAAACTTAGGCCAGCTATTAACTCGTGCTTACGCTGATTGGGTTTCTGCTAACTTTGCAGCGACAGTAGATTTTGGTGTGATGAACTCTGGTGGTATCCGTGATTCAATCGCTGAAGGCACTATTTCTTACCGTGATGTACTAACAGTACAGCCATTTGCTAATGACGTTGCTTTTGTCACTATGTCAGGTACAGAAGTACAAGACTACCTAGCAAATGTCGCTCTTAAAACTGGTGGTGGTATGGCGCAGCTATACCCACTAGAAATGAACGTTAGCTGTGACGCGGTAGAAATTAATCCAGATGCAACTTCAGCAGACATTGTTGAGATTACATCACTTGGTGGTCGTGAATTTAAGTTAGATGATAACTACACTTTCTCATTGATTAACTTCAGCGCTAAAGGCGGCGATGATTACCCTGTGGTAACAGCTCACGCAAACTACATCGATACACAGCGTAGCGATGCATCAGTATTACGTGAATACTTTGAGAAAAACCCAAGCATTAAAGTGGCTGAATACGCACCTGCAAATGGCGGTCACCCTAAGTTCTTCCGTGGTGGTTCAGAAGTTAACAGTTGTGCTAAATAGTTCAATAATTTAGCTCTGTAATTTAGCTCTGTAATCATAGTGAGTACGCTTAAATCGTTTGGTATTAATCAAGCAATTTAACCACTAAAACCATGATCTATAAAATCCAGTACTGACTTTGTCTGTGCTGGATTTTTTATTTTTACCAAGCCTATTCTCGAATGTATAAGTCAGGAGAATTCTATCGGAATATACAAATAATTTAATTTTTCCCTTGAAAACCTTAAAGCCCATCCATATATAGTTAATAAGGTCGCTCAATGAGGACCTAACGAGATATCTAAACTCTGCGCCTTCGGGGCAGTATTTAGATAAGAAGTGTTAATAGCGCTTCACTATCGGTGCGAAAAACGTCGGCCAACTTACTTTTATATATTGCTTAAGACAAGGATATACCCATGAGAAATTACGACTTAACCCCACTATACCGCAGCGCAATTGGATTTGACCGTTTGGCACAACTTGCAGAGCATGCGGCATCTAATAAAGGTAACTCAGGTTACCCACCTTACAATATCGAATTGATAAACGAACATCGTTATCGTATTACTATGGCTGTTGCCGGTTTTACCATGGATGAACTCGATATCACCAGCGAAGGTGACAAGCTATTAGTGAAGGGCACCAAGGCGGAAGAGAAAGAAGCGCGTAAATATCTTTACCAGGGTATTGCTGAGCGCGGATTTGAGCGTACCTTCCAGCTTGCAGACTACGTCACAGTTATTGGCGCCAATCTTGAAAACGGTTTATTGAATATTGATCTTAAACGTGAGATCCCAGAAGCGATGAAACCAAGAAAGATTGAAATTGCGACCTCAAGACTACTTGACGCTGAATAATGTATTTATCGCTAATTTAGCAAGCTAATACTCAAAATTAAAAAGGGAGCCAATTGGCTCCCTTTTGCTATCTTTGCCCCATCCTAAATAACGTAGGCACTTAACTTATTGGGCGTTAAGTGCTTTTCAGTGGTTAGGCTTTCATGGCTTTTTCGCCGCGAGCTAAGCCTACGACACCCGAGCGTGAGATCTCCACAACTTTGGTTACATCCGCAAGCGCTGCAATACAAGCATCGAGCTTTTCAGTGGTGCCGATAAGCTGCACCGTATAGAGACTTTGAGTGACATCGACGATTTGACCACGGAAAATATCGGCTAATCGTTTCACTTCTTCACGGTTTTCACCATGTGCTTTGACTTTAATTAACGCTAGCTCTCTTTCTACATGGGCAGATTCAGTGATGTTAGAGACTTTAAGTACATCAATTAACTTATGTAATTGCTTCTCAATTTGCTCTAAAACATATTCGTCAGCATTCACGGTGACAGTTAAACGCGATAACGTCATATCCTCGGTTGGCGCTACGGTTAACGTCTCAATATTATAACCACGCTGTGAAAAGAGGCCGACTACTCGAGAAAGGGCGCCGGGCTGGTTTTCAAGTAATACACATATAATACGACGCATTAGCTTTTCTCCGTTTTGCTCAGCCACATTTCATTCATTGCTCCACCGCGGATCTGCATTGGGTGCACGTGTTCGGTTTCATCAACATGAATATCCATAAACACTAGCTTGTCTTTCATGCTGAGTGCTTTTGCTAAACCGGCTTCTAATTCAGCTGGGTTGCTGATTGTCATGCCAACATGGCCATACGCTTCAGATATTTTTGCAAAATCAGGCACAGAATCCATATAGGATTGCGAGTGACGTCCGGCATAAATCATGTCTTGCCACTGTTTAACCATACCTAGGAAGTGGTTGTTAAGATTAACGATAATCACCGGGATATCATATTGCAGCGCCGTTGATAGCTCTTGAATATTCATTTGAATTGAACCGTCGCCAGTTACACAAATGACGGTTTCTTCGGGCATGGCTAATTTCACACCTAATGCAGCGGGCAAACCAAACCCCATGGTGCCTAGTCCACCTGAGTTGATCCAGCGACGAGGCTTATTAAAGGGATAATACAGGGCGGCAAACATTTGATGTTGGCCTACATCAGAGGCGACATAAGCATCACCGTTGGTAAGCTTATGTAAGGCCTCAATCACTTGTTGTGGCTTAATCTTCTTATCGTTAGTTGAGTATTTTAAACTATCAACTGCGCGCCACTTGGCAATATCACTCCACCACTGATCGTTTGCAGCAGCGTCGGTAATACCATAGTCGTTAGCTTCAATCTGCATCAGCATATCGTCTAATATCTTCTCTGCAGAACCAACAATAGGGATATCTACCCGAATTGTTTTTGAAATCGATGACGGGTCGATATCAATATGTAAGATTTTAGCGTTAGGGCAGTACTTTTCGACATTGTTGGTGGTGCGATCATCAAATCGAACGCCGATACCAAAAATCAAATCACTATTATGCATCGCCATATTGGCTTCATAGCAGCCATGCATGCCTAGCATTCCCACGCTATTTTTATGGGTGCCAGGAAAGGCACCTAAGCCCATGAGTGTGCTAACAACAGGGATCCCTAGCTTTTCTGAAAGCGCCAATATTTGCGCATCACAACCGGAAATCACCGCGCCGCCACCAACATACAGTACCGGTTTTTTTGCATTGAGCAGGGCTTGTAAACCGCGGCGGATTTGACCTTTGTGGCCAGAAGTCGTCGGGTTGTACGAGCGCATGCTGATATCTTCAGGATATTGATAATCATGTAAAATAGCAGGATTCATGCAATCTTTAGGAATATCGATAACGACGGGACCTGGGCGGCCACTCGATGCGATATAAAATGCTTTTTTGAGGATAGCGGGGATATCTTTTGGATCTGTGACCAAAAAGCTATGCTTAACTACTGGGCGAGAAATACCTATCATGTCACATTCTTGGAATGCATCATTACCAATAAGGTTGCTTGGAACCTGGCCTGAAATGACCACTAATGGAATAGAATCCATATAAGCGGTAGCAATGCCGGTAATGGTATTGGTTGCACCAGGACCTGAAGTCACCAGCACGACGCCGACTTCGCCAGTGGCACGGGCATAACCATCAGCCATATGCACAGCGGCTTGTTCATGGCGCACTAGAATATGTTCAATGGTGGATTTTTCATGTAAGGCATCGTAGATGTCCAGAACGGAACCGCCTGGATAGCCGAATATATGTTTAACACCTTCATCAATAAGAGAACGGACGACCATGCTGGCGCCTGATAACTTCTCCATAGCACTTCCTCTTAAGTTACCGCGACGGTATGCAGTATCTCGATACAGCGACGGTAATCGCTCTAATAATTAAGCTAAGACGGTAATCTTTGCTCTCCAAGTGCCGTGACAATCTTAGGTAAAGATTAATCAATGCAATGAAATTGCTCGGCAAGCATTCAAACTGAATGTATTTTCATCATATAAAAACCTTGGCTTATTACAAGTGCTTTAATTGAAAAGTTGTTCTGCTTGAAGAATTTTCATTATCGCTAACAGAATAATAGCGAATGAGAGATAAAACCCGGTAATGAAACTGACGTATATGCCTAGAGGAAGCAAGCTATTGAGTTAGTGATTTGCTTATGCAGGATGTAAGTCGTCTTTCTAGGTGGATTATCGCCGCTTTAAGGCCTATTTAGGCTTTAAAGCGGCATCTTTAACAAGCGTTTTTGACAAGTCCTATTTCATGCCGGTTAATCTGCAGTAATACTCGGCTCATGGCGGCTTAAGAACTGACATAGACCAACAAGAATAACCGCTGACAGCATCAATGCAGAAAAGGGCACCGCTGTGCCCGTATAAAATAGAGCAAGTAATGGTCCTGCTAACGCGCCAAACCCAAAACGAAGCGTGCCAATAACAGCTGTTGCGGTACCGGTTTCTTTTTGAAACTTCATCAATACAATGGCATCAGCATTTACCGACATGACCCCCAAACAAGCCATTAACGGCAATAGCATAATCACAGTAAACAGGTAGCTAAGACCTAATAAGTTAACCGTTAGTAAAGCAATACCTGCTATGGCGCCAAAAAAGGTAGCCACTTTTAACATACGTTTTGAACCATATCGACCCACTATGCGGCTATTGACGACATTGGCTAGCATTAATGCACCCACATTAATGCTAAATAAAATTGCAAATACTGATTTGTCTAAACCAAACACTTCCATATAAACAAACGGTGATGCGGTTAAATAGCAGAAAAATGCAAATGAGGTCAGCACGCCACTGGCGATATTAAACTTTACACCTTTTTTGGTAAACACCGTTGCATACGCACCGAAAAAGGTTTGCTGGCTGCGACTAGTACTATCTTTGTCACTAGGCATATTGAGTTTGAAACTGACTAAAATCAACAAAATGAGCGCATAAAAAGCGAGAATAAAAAAGATTAAATGCCAATCACCGAGTTCTAAAATCAAGCTGCCAATGCTTGGAGCAATAAGCGGCGCTAACATCATAATCAGGCTGACATAGGACATACCTTTAGCGGTATTTTTACCATAAAGTTCTTTTATATAGCCAGGCACTACAACAGTGGCAGCTGCACCAATAAAGGCTTGAATAAAGCGCAAAGCCAAAAAGCTTTCAATTGTGGTGACAAACGCTAACCCTAAGCTTGCTAGCATGAAGCCTACTAGACCAATAATCACCAGCCTTTTTCGGCCAAATCTATCGGCAAGTGGCCCAAAACACAGCATCCCTAGAGAATAGCCTCCGAGATATAAACTTAATGATTGCTGCACTAGAGTGATGTCGGTATTAAAACTCGTGGCCAGCGTTGCCATTGCGGGTAAATACATATCAATGGCTAGGGGCGTAATCGCTACTATGGCTGACAACATAGGAATAAGTAGCGCTAAGCTGGCACCAAAAGGAAATTGTTGAGAATGTTGGTTATTGGTTGAGTTATTCAACGGTACCTCAATGATTAAAGACTACGACTTTGAGTAGCAAGGATGACGTCATTTATGTGTTAAAGCACAACATTTGATCTTAAGGCTATCACATCAAAATGCGATGGCGGATAGATTCAAATAGGCGCTTAACGATGTTAGTACTTGATCTGGTGGCTTGCATTACGGACTAAACAGGGAGCCCTATTTAGTGAATGAAAGAAACGCCATTATCTTGTTGAAGGATTATGGTGTCAGATGCAAATATATTAACGCTTTAAACATATTAATCAATGTTAAAACAGGCTTATTACTCTTCTATATCTGTTCAAATTGTAACTAAAAGCATTTGCTCTTAAATCTAGTTATAAACCAGTCATCTAACTGTCTCACTTCTGTCATCTTTATGTCTTGTGGCCGTCATAGCTTGGGTGCCTTTAAAAGCAACGTTGAATAATAAAATGCAATCAACACTCAAGTTATCTTTGTTGTGTTGCATAAAGGGACTCAGAATGAATAACCAAATTAAGCTTATCTCGATATTGGTCAGTGCTAGTTTACTGACAGCATGCTCAGACGATGGTGACAATGGAGCTGCGGGTACAGATGGCGTGAACGCGCTTATTAATGTGGAGCAGCTTGCAATAGGTGCTGCGAGTTGCCCACTAGGTGGTCAAGTTATTAAAACTGGACTTGATGTAAACGGCAATAATCTACTCGATGAAGATGAGGTTGATGCGCTACAAACAAAATACTTATGTAATGAAACCACTGGACAGTTAACAGCGAGCTTAATTGGCCGCTATCAGAGCGGTATTTATGGATTAAGTGCTGCAGAGATTGTCGATTTTCATCGTCAATCTAAGCGTATATATGTAGTGAATGCTAAGAGTGGAAAAGTGGACGTATTAGATGGCAGTGAGTTAAGTGTCGATAGTGCGGTGTCTGATGCTGGGGCATTAGCGTTAAATAATGTAAGCAAAGTTAGCGAAATTGATGTGCAAGTCGATTTAGGTCTTGAAGGACTTGGCGGCGTCAATAGCCTAAGCGTATTTGACGATATGCTTGCCGTCGCGATAGAGCGTGCTGATGGTCAAGGTAATGCAAAGCAAGGTCGTGGCTATATTGGCTTTTATCGTTTAGATGAAAGCGGTGAGGGGGTTTTATTCGCCAAAGTCGAGGTCGGCTTTTTACCCGACAATGTGACGTTTAATCGAGATGGTAGCATGCTGTTAGTGGCAAACGAAGGTGAGCCTAATGGCGATTACAATGTCGATCCTGAGGGGAGTATTTCGTTAATAGAGATAACTGATGGCATACCAAGTGATAAAGCGATAGAACTGAGCTTTAAGGATTTTAACCTTGGTGGACCTCGAGCGGCGGAACTCAGCTCTATGGTAAAAATTAATGGCCCTCAAGCGAGTGTAGCTGAAGATTTGGAGCCAGAATATATTGCGGTGAGTGAAGATAACACCATGGCCTATGTGTCTTTACAAGAAAATAATGCACTTGCGGTGATAAACCTTGTCGATAAAAGTATTGAGTCTATTTTGCCTTTAGGCTTGAAAGATTATGGTCTTACACAAAACAAAATAGATGCCAGTGATAAAGATGGCCTTGTTAATTTAATGGCTTATCAAGATGTTTATGGAATGTACCAACCAGACACAATCCAAAGCTTCGAATGGAATGGCGCGAATTTTATTGTTACCGCTAATGAAGGCGATGCCAGAGATTACACTGGATTTTCTGAAGAGGCGCGAGCTGACGACTTGCTGTTAGATGCATCTCACCCGCAGTTAGCAGCCGCACAAGATAAAACTCAGTTAGGTCGCCTAAAAGTCACTACTAGCTTGGGCGATTTAGATAAGGATGGTGATTACGACCAGATTATTAGCTATGGCGCCCGCTCTTTTTCGATTTGGGATCAACAGGGCAATCAGGTTTATGATTCTGGTTCGGACTTTTCAAGGATTACTGCCGCAGTTTTAGGTGATAATTTTAATAACAATAATGATGAAAACAAAGGCGATAGTCGTAGTGATGACAAAGCGAGCGAGCCTGAAGCTCTCGCACTCGGTGAAATTGCCGGAAAGCGTTATGCATTTATTGGCCTAGAGCGTAATGGCGGCTTTATGATTTACGACATCAGTAACCCTTTTGATGTCAGTTTTGTCGATTATATTGTTAATCGTAATTATGCAGCAGATTTTGAAATCAACACTGATAATGGTGAAGTGAGTGGAGATGCTTCTCTAGCGGGTGATTTAGGCCCTGAGGGGATGAAATTTATAGCTGCTAAGGACAGCCCAACCGCTGAACCCTTATTAATCATTGGTAACGAAGTGAGTGGCACTACCAGTATCTATGGTTTAAGTTTTTTAAATTAATCCGTTAAAAATAAAAAACTCCGTTACGGCTGTAGCGGAGTTTTTTATTGAGTGAGCTTTAAGGACACTCAATACGATTGGTTTAAATCAATAAAGATTAAAAGCCGCGAGGTAATTGCCCTTTACCGGCAAGCTTTTCACGCCAAAGTTCTTTTGGCGTTTTACCTGCTTGATTACCACTACTTTTAGCAACCGGAGCAGCTTTCTTAGCTGGCGCCTTTTTTGCTGTAGGTTTAGCCGCAACCGCTTTTTTCTCAGTTTTAGCTTCAACAGGCGCTGTTTCACCACCAACTTCCGCTAACATCGCTTCTAAATCACTAAAGCGTAAAGACTTACCGCCATCGATTTTGTACCAGCTACCTTTCTGTTCAATTTTAACAGCTTGGCCATCACGCTGAGTTAGCGCAGCCTCAAGTGTGCTGATAACTTCTTCTTTGGTCAGTTTTGACATAATAATAACCTGTTTATTTTTGTGTGTACTTGAAGGTTTGTACTGATTTTATCGTTTAATGTACTGTAAAGTCCAATTTTAGCCGTATTTGACTGTATTTCTATGATGTTTTAGGCATTTTTTGTTAAATATCGCACTAAAAATGTTCAATTGGTTAATCTGTACAAGCCGCGAGTGACTTGATGCTTAACTGTCTATTTATACTAACAATAGGTTAAAATGGATTTTTTGCTATTTTTGGCGGATTTATGACGCGAACTGAACTGAGCCAATATCTGGCGGACTTTTTACAAATATCCAATTTTAAGGATTATGCGCCCAACGGCTTGCAGGTTGAAGGTAAGTCAGAGATTAAAACCATTGTGACCGGAGTGACAGCTTGTCAGGCATTGATAGATAAAGCGATTGCATTAAATGCAGATGCGATTTTGGTGCATCATGGTTTTTTTTGGAAAAGCGAACCGCAGATTATTGTGGGAATGAAGCAAAAACGTATTAAAGCATTATTGATGAATGACATTAATTTGCTGGGTTACCATTTACCGTTAGATGCGCACCCTGTAGTTGGCAACAATGCCCAGCTTGCTAAAGTGCTTGAGATCGTTGAGCCTGAAGTGATTGAAGGTGTGGCGCAAGGCTTGATTTGGCAAGGGAAATTAGCTCAGCCATTAACGGCAAAAGCGTTTAATGAGCATATTTCGCAAAAGCTCAACCGCCGTTGTCAGCATTTAGGTGATGACAACGCTATGGTGTCGACAGTTGCTTGGTGCACTGGTGGGGCGCAAGATTATATTGATATTGCAGCGAGCATGGGGATTGACGCCTTTATTAGCGGTGAAGTGTCTGAGCGCACTTATCATTTAGCCGTAGAGCAGGGGATTCAATATTACGCCGCTGGTCATCACGCGACGGAGCTTTATGGCATTCAAGCACTAGGCGCTCATTTAGCTCAGGAGTTCGGAATTGAGCATCACTTTGTTGATATAGTGAACCCGGTATAACAGCTTATTAAGCTAAATCGTGTCTAGTCCTAAAATAGGTTGACGGTTTTTATTAAGCCAGTTGGTACTCCCAACTGGCTTTTTCATGCACCTCGTTTGGGGTTTTCATT
>NZ_JAKILT010000044.1 GCF_023283535.1 Shewanella sairae
TATAATGGCGGCTTGACCCCAAATGAATCTGAACGAAGATTTTGGAATACGTACAAGTCCGTGTCCAGTTTTACTTGACCACTACATATGGGCCACTTATAAAAGTACAACAGAAGATCCTGATACATTGATTGTGTATGGTGGCTGGAACAAGGATACTCTTGCTAAGACTCGGAATATTCCATGTGTGCGTTACGATTTTAAGAAATCCATGGCTGGTTTTATTAAAGCTGATGGAGGAGGAGAAGAGGGCCCTGCATTATTTGGATTTACAATGCGCTATGTTAAACCGGGCCAGATGAAAGAGTTGGGGACTTCTTTTCAGACAGTATGTAACTTATGGTATGAAAAAGTCCCTGGTATCTTGATGGCCGCTGTATTTCCTGACGAAAAGACCCCGAATTTAGTCCATGACTTAAGACTCTTTGCAAACCATAGCGCATTTTTGGCGCATGTAGATAAATCAGATAAAGACTTAACGGAAGCTATGGGGGAGTGGTTTGAAAATTACGACACAAGCATCCCATTCTCAGGTCAGCTTTACGCCGCCAGCACGAAAGATGATGCTTTGCATACAAGCTCTATCAAGTCCAATTCAACTCCGCGAGCCCAGCTTGAGACGTTTCATTTTGGGGAGTCAGGCATGTTAGGCCAGGTGCCAAATATGACGAGAAACGATTCGTGAACAACCAACTCTAATAATTAGCAACATCGAGCCAATGTTACGGCGCTTCATGCCACTACATTGGCAGGTGCACAATGCATTAACCATAGTATTTCCTAATCAGGAATTGGCATTCTAGAGTAATCAGTCTAACCAATTTATGTCCAAAAAATAAGTTAGTGCTTTTGTTATGGCTCTAATTGCGCAAAATAACTCTGTACTAACCTCGTGTAGAAATGGCATTTCCCCCATGCGTAGTATCTGCCGCAGGTAATTCGAACCGCTTTTGCTAGATATCCCCACTCAAACTAAAAATATCTCGCGAATTTATGAGTTTTGCTATCGAGCAGCATGCATATGCCAGACTATGTTTGCTGCGATAGCAAGCAACATCATTAAAGCGTATTTGGCGACATGCTGTTATAATGGCAAACAGCAACACAGTTATCAGCGTCTATCTGCGCTAACCTGCGCCAAACCGATAACTGCAATAGATAAATCAGATACCTAATCGAGACTCGCATGCCGTTTTCTAAGCTTGGATTAAGCACACCCATCGTTAAAGCTGTTACTGAGCAAGGCTACACTAGCCCAACTCCGATTCAAGCTAAGACTATTCCCGTTATATTAAGTCAACGTAACCTAATTGCCGCCGCGCAAACAGGAACGGGTAAGACTGCCAGCTTTGTGCTGCCAATTTTAGAGATGCTGAGTCAAGCGGAAACCCAACGCAAAAAGCGTATTCGCGCCCTGATTTTAACGCCAACTCGCGAGCTTGCTGTGCAAGTTGAAGATAATATTAGTCAATATGGTAAGCATTTAAGCCTAACCTCAATGGCTATGTATGGTGGCGTTGATTCAAAACCACAGCGCGAGCGCTTGATTGAAGGTGTCGATATTCTAGTTGCCACACCAGGTCGCTTACTCGATATGTATACCCAGCGTGCGATTCATTTCGATGAGCTAGAAATTCTAGTGCTTGATGAAGCCGACAGAATGCTGGATATGGGCTTTATTGAAGACATCAACAAGATCATTGAAAAACTGCCTGTTGATAGACAAAGTTTACTGTTTTCAGCCACTCTTTCACGCCAAGTTAAAGAGTTAGCTCGAGCCACTATTACTCGCCCAATCGAAATTTCAGTGACCCATAACACTGACAATAAACCTAAGATTGAGCAGTGGTTAGTTACCGTTGATAAAGACAAGAAATCAGCGCTACTGAGCCATTTAATTCAAGAGAATAACTGGCAACAGGCGCTTATTTTCATTGAAACCAAGCAAGGCGCAGCAAAACTGGTTAGTCAGCTTGAAAAGCGTGGCATTACCGCTGAATGTATTCACGGTGGCCGTAGCCAAGAAATTCGTGAACAAATTCTGGCAGACTTTAAGTCAGGCAAAATCGGCTTACTTATCGCCACAGGCATTGCGGCTCGCGGCTTAGATATTGATGAATTACCATTGGTGATTAACTACGATTTACCTTACCCGGCTGATGAATATATTCACCGTATCGGCCGTACCGGTCGTGCTGGCGCTACCGGTGAAGCTGTTGCACTTGTTTCAAAAGATGACTTTAAAAACCTATGTATGATTGAGAGCCGTTTAGGCCATTTAATTGAGCGTCGTGAAATTGAAGGCTTTGCACCACGTAAAGAAGTGCCTATTTCAATTTTAAACTATAAGCCTAAAAACAAACCTGCTCCAAGTGGTGATAAAAAGCCACGCACTGACCGAGCAAAACCTGCACGCGATAGTAAGCCTAAGCAGCGCAGTAATGACAGTCGTAATGACAATCATAATGACTATCGTAACCACAAACCTGCGGCGACAGACGCTAAAGCGGCGCCTCGCTCAGAAGCGGATAATAGCTCATTGCCGCAAGATCCTTGGGCTTTTTCAAAGTCTAAGCTAAACAAGTAAATAGTACTTTCACTTATCGATTCGTTCTGGCATTACTTGCCAGAACGAAAATCGCTTTCTTCCTATCTTTACTCTTCATCTAATTCCCTAAGCAGACTCTCTCAACTAACTCCCCCTAAGCTCACAGTTAAAGTAACAGTTAAGCACTACCTTATTTATTTGAGTTGTTTATACTTAACTCAAATGAAAAGGAATTTTATGTCTTTATCTATCAAAAAGTTAGTCCGTGAATCGCCAAAAACAGTGCTATCTGCGCTAGTGGTCAGCCTGTTAGTCATCACTGTTGTTGTGATGCTCTCACTCTCAAAGCAACCAAAACTTGCTGATGGCACAATCATTATCTTGCCGATTGTCCAAACTGAGCCAAGCAATGAATTAGATTGGCAGTCCTATACACGCATGGAGCAGGTGATAAACCAACTGGGGACATCAGCTAACTCCCCGGTATTACTTGCAGAAGATGTCATCGCTTTACTGACTCAAACATCCAGCTTTATTGGCGATCAGCAACCGATAGATCTAACCCGTTTATTGGTTGTTTCCGGTGCAGCTTTAATGATTGAATCCTCTCTTACAACCGCCCCAAACTTACAGCTCAATTATCGCCTTATCAGCCAAAATAAAATTGACCAAGGAGTGTTGCAAGCTGATTCAGTTGAACAGCTCCAAGCCAAGCTAATTGAACAAATAAAACAATTCACGACTAACCCATTTACCCAAACCACCGACCAAAACTGGTTTACAAAAACGCTGGTTCAAGCACTTAAAGCCATTCAATATAATCAAGTTGATGTTGCTGAAGCAAAGCTAACAACCTTGTTAAACACAGACCCCAATAACATTGTCGCCAGTCGGTTATTGGCACAAATAGAGTTGAAGAAGCAACTGCTCAAGCAAGCATCAAAACGGCTAGAACAAGCAGCTGAACAGGTAGAATCGAGTCATTTTCGTCAGTTTGCCAGACTCAAGTTTATTGAGGCGCAAGTCAAACTTGAGAACGAACAATTAGAGTTAGCATTAAGTTTATTGTCTCAAGCAAGGAGCTTTGCCGCCAAGAGTCAGGACTGGTTATATTTAGGCTATATCGCAAATTGGTCAGGGCATATTAACCAGCGCCTTAATCGTTATGCTCAGGCTCGTACTCAATATCAGTATGCAATCGATTATCTTCAAAGGTCAGGCTCAGCGGTCGATCAAGTTAGTGCATTAAACAAGCTTGCTGAGCTTGAGTTTATTGAACATAACTACCGACAAGCCTACGACGCTGTAAGCCAGTCAGTTGTTATTGTTAGCCAAAAAAAGCTCACTCAACTTCATCAGCAGACCTTTGCCTTATTATCTAAAATTGAAGATAAACGCTAACCTTGATTTGAATAGCTCAGCGTTATGCCCTGTTATTGATTAAAGAGGTCCATAGCAGATTGACTCATGACTCTAACACCTGTGTTAATTGTTGCTGGGTAATCAGGCGCAAACTTGCTTGAATGTAACGATGGCAAAGGCTCACCGGTTTCAATGCTGCGCTGATAATCACTCGGCGACACAGCTCCTAGCCAAAACAGGCTGATAGGGAGCTTTTCAGCCGTCAAACCGTATAAGCCAAAATCCTCACCGGCCATAACCGCATCCGCTTTTACCACGTTTTCGGCACCGATTTCTGCGGTAATACTGGTTTGTACTTTACTGGTTAACACTGGATCGTTATAGGTTGAGGGGATCCGCTCATCTTCGTGTACATACACCTCAGGATACAAAGGTTCATCAAGCCCAGCACTTATCGCAATGCCTTTAGTCAGCCGTTTTAAAGCGGCAATTTGTGCAAGACGCACATCAGGGTTATAGGAACGCAGTGTTAGCTGTAACTTCACTTCATTTGAAATAATATTATGTTTTGAACCACCATGAATTGAGCCTACGGTAATTACACTTGGCTCTAAAGGCGAAAGTTCGCGGCTGGTAATCGTCTGTAAGGCAACAACAATGCGTGATGCCAACACAACCGGATCTTTAGTTAAATGTGGGTAAGCACCATGTCCGCCCTCACCTTTAACCGTGATATCAACCGAATCCACATTAGCTAACGCATAACCCGGCGTTATTCCAACTTTACCAGCAGGGATTGAAGCACTGACATGCAGGCCAAGTACATAATCTGGCGTGGCAAAGTCAGTAAACAAACCTTGTTTTAACATAGCTTTCGCGCCGCCGCCCACTTCTTCTGCCGGCTGTGCCACCATCATTAATGTGCCTTGCCAGTTATCTTTATTGGCAACTAACTGCTGCGCCGTGCCGATAAGACTGGTCATATGAATATCATGACCACAGCCATGCATCACGCCCACCTCTTGGTTATTGGCAGTTAACGTTTTAACCTTTGAGGCATAAGGTTTACCGGTTTCTTCTGTTATAGGCAGCGCATCCATATCGGCACGGATCATCACTGTTGGCCCCTCGCCATTCTTAAGCAAACCTACTACGCCATAACCACCAACTTTTTCCGTCACCTCAAAGCCTAAGCTGGCAAGCTCCTTCGCCATGCGCGCACTACTCGCCTGTTCTTTATAAGAAAGTTCTGGATGTTGATGCAAATGCAAATATAACGCTTCAAGCTGAGGCATTTTGTCGGCTGTCGATTCAGCTAAATCTGTCGCAAAACATGATGCACTTAGCGAGCAGCTAATTAACAGCGCTAGGGAGGAGAGTATCGGTGTTCTCATGTTGCATGCCTCTTTATTTAGAGCGAATAATATCTGCCATCTAAGCTAACACAGCACACTACCTTGTAAAGCCAAGGTTATGACTTTGTAGCAATTAAACCATTAGAACATATTCGTTTTTTAGTCCCCCTTAAGGTTACATTTGGTTGCATCTGTAAAATAATATCGATGCGTAGCTTAAATAAAATGCAGCAGGTCTTTTGCAACAATAAAGAAATGTGATCCGCTTTCAATATTTGTTTTTTAATCGCTTAAACCTTATGAATAGACGCTTTCTAAGCGGGATCCTATTTTAATTTGCGTATAAGATAACGCGCGTTAAAAAAGAGAATAATTCTCATTTGGTTAAGAAGTTAAGGTGCGTAATGAACAAGCTCAAAGTTAGTGTACTGGCGTTAGCCGTAAGTACAGTGCTCCATGCTCAGGCTCAAGCAGCCGAGGTCGAGACTCAATCAAACCAACAAGCCAGTGCACAACCGCACGAGGTCATTGTTATTTCTGGTTCACGTATGGAACAAGAAATTGAACAAGTCGCTGGCTCAATTATGGTCATTGATGAAGACGCCATTGAAAAAAGCATGAGTAATGACTTTGGCAGCTTGTTTAGAAACGAGTCTGCGGTTGCTGTTAAAGGTGGCGCAGGTAAACCAACATCGATAACTATTCGTGGTATCGGTGGCAACCGTGTAATGATGGTTAAAGATGGCGTTCGCGTTAACAACCAATACGCTTCTCCACTTGGTCCTGGCGCTGAAGGCACAGGTCGTGGCTTAACCGAAGTACAAAGCCTAAAGCAAGTTGAAGTCGTTAAAGCTGCTGCATCAACCATGTACGGTTCAGATGCTCTAGGTGGTGTTGTAGTAATGCGTACTAAAGACGCTAGCGACTACCTAAATGGTGATGATTATTATGTTTCAGTTAACGCGGGCTATGCCGGCATTAACAACGAATACAGCGCAGGTTTTACTAGCGCTGCGGCTTACGGTGATTTTGAAAATCTACTGACTTACCAGCACCGCACAGGTGAAGAACTACCTAACTACTACGACAGCCAGCCAGACAGTGATCTTGTACAGGACAGCCTGCTATTTAAGAGCAAGTATCACTTCAACGAATACACCTCAGTGCAACTGACTTTAGATTACCTAGAGCAAACCCTAAAGCGCTGGGAATATGAATTTGATAACGACAATGCACTTGAGGAAAATATCGATACCGATCGCGATACCCAAGTCATTAACGGCGCGCTGCAGCTAGTATCAAGTAAGCCAACCCAAATGCACGACACTTTGACCGTTACCGCTTACTTTGGTCAAACCGAGCAGCTTGAACATAGAGACTACTTTGAGTGGAACGATGCTAAACCTGAGAATGTTTATGGTTTAAGCGAATTCCGTGATTACAGTTTTGAAGATCAACGTATTGGTATTAACAGTACCTTTAGTAAATATGTTGGTGGTGATAACTACGGGCACCAGATCACTTATGGCTTAGACTATGAGTTCTCGACTATGTCACGTCATCGTGTGGTCAATAACTCACTTACAGGTGAAGTTAATACGCCATTTACTTTTGCCACAACCGACAGCCAACGCCTTGGTGTGTTTGTGCAAGACGATGTTACTTTACTTGATGGCGATTTAAACCTAATCGCAGGTCTACGTTACGACTACTTCCGTAATACGCCAGATCAACAGCAAGCGATAGATGCAGGTAAAGATCCAGCTGACTTCCAAACAATGAGCGACAACTTCTGGTCACCAAAACTTGGGCTAGTTTACCAATTGTCAGACTCTGTTAGCGTTTATGGTCAATACGCTTATGGCTACAAAATGCCAACCCCAGACCAAAAGTGGGGCGAGTTGGAAGTTGATGCAGGTTCAATGACTGACGTACTTATTCAGGCAAACTATGACCTAGAATCTGAGCAGTCGCATACTTGGGAAATCGGCGTTCGCGGTAATCATAGCGACACTAACTATGAACTAACCGCTTTCTACACTCAGGCAAAAGATTTTATCGACTGGCAATATGTAAGCTTTAAACCGCCTGTAATTGTTCCAGGTTGGCCTCCAGTTATGAAGCCAATGGAGTTTAAGTACCAATATTACAACCGTGATGAAGTGATCTTATACGGCGCTGAAGCACAGATTAACCATTGGTTAACTGATAGCGTTGAGCTTTGGGGTAATATCTCTTACACCTATGGCGAAGATGAAAACGGCGACTACCTTAACAGTGTGAGCCCGCTAAAAGGTAATGCGGGTGTGAACTGGTATACTGATATTGCCGATATGGAAGCAGACTTTGGCGCAGTGGTTCGCTGGGCAGATGACATGTCACGTACTAATGATATCGAGCTAGCAGCTGATGACATTTGTGCCATGGGTATGTGTATTCCTAAAGAGAAGTTTAACGAAGTTTACGGCACAAGCGGTTATGCGGTGATGGACTTAACCTTTGGTCTACGCATTGACGATAACTGGAAGTTAAGAGCCGGTGTTTATAACCTGTTTGACAAAGAGTATATCGATTATGCCGATGTTGCTGGTCAGTCAGTATTCTTGCTTGGTGCAAGCATGAACCTAGATAAAGAAGACTTCACTCAACCTGGTCGTTACTTCAACGTGAGCGTGAACTACCAGTTCTAAACTCAGTAAGTCACAGTTTAAACATAAAAAATGCAGCCAAAGGCTGCATTTTTTATTTACTTATATCGCTGTCATCATTCTTGCTAACAGCCAACAACCATCTATAAACGATAAGTCAAAGTCAGCTTAGCGTTACGCTCTTCACCAGGCATACCACCTAAGAACATAGCTTTACTGTAGTACTCTTCGTCAAATAAGTTATTCACGTTTAACTGCAATTTCCAGTTATCAACATCATAGCTAATAGCCGTATCTAGCACTGTGTAGCTTGGTACATAACCGTCTGGAATACCGAAAGAGCTTGAGTTAGTGCTTCTGTCATCAACATAATTTGCACCTAGGCTAATATTGATAGGGCTGGCAAGCGAGAACCAGTCTGCGCCATAAGTCACCCATGCACTTGCTGTTACATAAGGCACACCTTTTTGGCGCGTATCGTAGCTTGAGCGATTTGGATCTTTCTTGTCGCGGGCATCTTGGTAAACCGCATTAACATTAACCATCCACTGCTCATTAAGGTGCGCGTTCATGTCAAACTCAACACCTGTAGTTTCTTCACTACCGTTGTAATAGTACTGAGGTACACTCGGACCAGAAACACCTTCATCGTAATCTGGGTTAGTGTATTGCAAGTTAGTACGTGAACTCTTAAACAACACTAATGATGCCAACATTTGGTCATCAAAAGCTTTAAAGCGCATGCCCAAATCATCACTCACTGATTCACTGTCATCTCTATCGGTATCATTGCCGGCAATACTGCCAAGAATGCTATAGGCAGTGCGTCCTTTAGAGTGGTTAATAAAGAATGACAAGTCGTCAGTTGGCATGTAAGTCAAACCTAAGTTGTAGGTAATGCCGTCATCTGTGGTATCCGCCTCTGGTGTTGGCGCTGCTCGGCTTGAGCTATAACGCGGATCAACACCTAAGTGCTCATAGGTCTGCTTAATTTGGTTAAACGCCACACCAATGCGCGATGTAAACCCATAACCTAAATAACCCACATGCTGCACGCCAACGCCCCATGCACTGACTTTTTTGTCATAGTTGCTAGTAAGTAACGGGTCATAATCTTCAAAGCTGCCTTCACCCCAGTTAGGATTACGGATATCGTAAATGTATGGCAGGCTACCTTGGTAAATAGTATTGCCAGCTTTGTCTTTAATGACTTTATCGGCATCGTAAATAGAGTATTGTTTGAAGGCGATATCTCTATCTTCGTAGTTGGCATTTATCAATAATTCGTTATCAATATCGCCTATTTGGAAGTCATAACGAAGATCGGCAAAATACTGCCAAGATGACTCATCAGCATCCACTTTACGGTATTCTTGGCGACGAGCCGCAAACGGATAAAGTACGTCATCTTCAACCAAGGGAGCGCGTGGGTCAGCATTAATAGCGCCACGACGATCCCAATAAACATAGTTATAAGCACCGGTTTGACGAGCAAAGCCTGAAGTATAATCACGGTATTGCAGCTGCTGGTTTAAAAACAGGTTATCGGTGAAATAGATATTGTGAGTTAACTTAAAGCGCAGCTCTTCGCCTTCATTATCTTTAGCCATTGGCGAGATAATACCTGCATTACCAAATGCATAAGGGGTTAACCCATCGCTTGATGCCAACGAATCTGCAAGCTGTTTACGCTGCGCTTCTGTTAGCTGAATGCCGTTATTGTTAGGATCATTAATTAAATCCTCCCAAGTCACGTCACCCGCCGTTTTGCCCCCTACAGATTCTGCGTTAAAAATACGAATAGGATGACCAATCGAGTCAACAGCAATGGCATCTTTAATGTAACTGGCCGACAGCATGACATCTTGGTTATCCGCCATAACATACTTAAGCGAAGTATAGATTTCATCACGGTCAGTGCCTATTTCTCGGTAACCATCACTACGTGCGGTTTTAGCCACTACGCGGTAAGCAAGGTTATCGGTAATGGCCGCAGTGCTATCGGCTTCAAGTGAGTAAGTGTCCCATTGACCCACTTCCGCGGTAAACGCATGTTTAGACTCAAACTGGGGTTTCTTTTCAATAAGGTTAATTACACCACCAGCGCTGCCCATACCATAAAGCCCTGTTGCTGGACCTTTTAGCACTTCAACTGATTCAACGTTTGTTAGTGAACGAGTCGGGTTAAATGTGTTGCCAAGCCCCGCACCACCATACATGCCATCGTAAGTATAGTTTGCGCCTAAGCCACGAATAACTAAGTTATCGCCAATACCATAGTTATTACCCGCTTGGGTGACACCACTGATATTACGCACAAGATCTTGCAGGTTAGTGACTGCCTGCGCTTGAATAAGCTCTTGATCGACCACCACAACTGCTGCTGGCGTCTCCATTAGCGACATATCTGATTTAGTCGCCAAACCTGAATTCATCACCACCTGATTCTGGCGACCATAAACCGTAATACGCTCTACATTATCTAGTCCCTGCTCTGCTTCTTCTGCGTAAGCCATCGCTGGTAAAAATGTCGATGCGCATGCAATTGCTAACATTGAATAGCGAAAATGTTTCATCAATTAACCCCACTTTAGTATTATGCGGCAGGATGATAACGATTCTCATTAACAAAGCAACACCTGTTTCAAATCTGATACATTTGCATTTCGTTTGTGATTGTTTTTGTTTAATTTTATTTAAATTGTTTACAATGTAAATTCACAACTAGTTGTTACAAACCAACAAGATACGTGACTTAGATCACATTCAATAATAACAAGCACCTATACTTAAGACTTCTATCTTCAACTAGTTTGAAGATAGAAGTAGAACAAAAAGCTAGCGGATGTGAAAGCGATTGATTGCATCTCCTAAACCCAAAATGCAAGCAATCACTGCAGGGCATTAACGCCTTAAAAGATTAACCACTGACATTGTGGTAGGGAATAATTTGCGGATAAGCGCGGCAATAATCAACTAAATACCCCGCTAAGCGGTCATAAAGATCATCTTTAATGTAGGGTTGTTCTTCACTGAAAATACGGCTGTCTAGCTCTGTTGGCAGTACAAAATTGGCTAAGCGATTAATATCAGCCTCTATAGAGAGTCTGGTTTCAATACTAAAGTGTTGTGCTAACGGAAACTCAGCCGAAATAAACGCTTTTCTTAAGAAAATCAGCATCTCATCAAAACTGTCATCCCAGTTTAAATTACTATTAGCTTGCGCCTCCCAAGCTAGCAACTCTAACACTCTAATGATCTCGCCTTGCAAGCTAGTAGGAGCTGCATAAAAAGGCACTAAATGCTCCCACATCCACAATACTGTGTCGGCGCTATTTCCTTGAATATTGACCTTTGCCACTGGCTCAACCTGATCCGTTAATTCCATTTTACAGCCTCACTGCCATCAATCTCCTGTTACCGACGACTATTTTTAACCGTAGCAAACAAGAGATCAATGGTTAATTGTTAGCCTTTTTATCAAGCTCTTGCATAAAGTTATTGTAAGATGCGCTCAATAATGGCTCTTTGAAAGTGAGGTTGAGGGTTAGTGATTTGTCATTGCAAACTTTCTCACTAGCAACGCCATCAATAAAAATAAAGTAAACCATAGTGATACACTGCCGCCGTGGTACTCCTCTTCAATATACACATCATCTCTATCGCTACTCTCTAATGGCAGCGCATATAAACTATCAAATTCATTTGAGCTCACCGTCGCCACTATGTCGCCATAACCCACTTCATATAAGTCAATCAGCACATCATAATGATCGCTGCGGTAACCAAAATCTAAGGTGGTCAACACTTCAAAGTCGTCATCGGTTGCATTGCCAAAAATACTGAAGATATCTGTGGTGTAATAATGCTCCCAAGGTCCGCCATTACGACTCAAATAAAGCTCAGCAAACACATCGGCACGTTCATTCGCATAATAGCCATCAACGTCAGCATCGAACGTCACACTAAAGGTCTGATAAAAACCGTCGTAATCGTTATCGACAAATAAACGGCTATAAGCATCGTAAATATAAAAATCTCGGTAGACGCCATTAGCAAACTGCAGATTGGCATTATTTTTCTCAGTAAGCTGTTGAGTCTTTAACGCCTTATCAATATGGATTTGCATGACCTGCTCACGAGTGAGTTTTGTAGGCAGTGCCTCATTGCTGTCAAGCCCCTTAGCTTGCAAAAGCCTTTGCTGCTCAAGCTTACTGATTTGTTGCTCAGATAAAGTATTGCCATATTGAGCCGGTTGAGCACTTTGCTGATTACTAATAACTGTTTGCGAAACTGAGATGCTTTGCGGCTGCAAAAGCAAACTCATATCCGAATTAGCACTCGCTGGCAGAACGGCCCCCATTGAGAGTGTTAACAAGCCAACACTCAGCGCTCGCATTAACCTGCTATTTTGATTACCCGTGTGGAGCTTATGATTGTGTTTTGTGTTCATCTTCACCTCGAAATACTTGCTTAATGAGGCCATTAGAGTCCACTGAGTGTGAACACAAGCTGAACGTCAAAAATTGACTAACCTTCGAATGAAGGTTGGTTACATTTTTCTCTAAGCAGCAGCTACGGGAAAGTATGTTCTGCATTTTAGCTTTATGGTTGCTAATCGCCTCCAGCGGGGGTATGTGCAGACACTGCCGTGACACGCTATGAATACATCCCTGTAAGCTCGGCCATGACGTCCATGTCATGGACGGTCACGGCCGTATCTACACTGAGTTAGACAAGCATAATTCTGCTGATTCGGAGTAATAGCTATTTTGGATTTATCGATGCTAGGAAGTGAAATAATTGCATCGATAAATTTTTAATCTCTAAAATAAAATTTACTTATCAGCTAGTTAAGTTTTAGCCTTCAGCTAACAAGAGACCCGATAAATGTTCTGCATTACTTTATTGGGGTAGTACATTCAACTTTTCTTTAAACGTCAGTATATTAACCTATCTACATCAAGGACTTACATTGTTAGCTTGACGTTCTTTTAATAAATAACAGGGATTTATCCGAGACTCTGGATAATAAGCTGTTAGCAAGCAATGTCACCCGAAATTGGTAGGAATTAATACGTGAATGATAGAGTTATTTGGTTTTGTTGTTTTGCATTGCTTTTCATAGGGATGATCGTCGGTATCAATATTAATACCGACTCGATGACTCTAGATGCGCTTTATAAAGTTTTTGGTATTATCGCCGGTATAGGTACTTTGCTGACGGCAGTTATTGCAAGTGCTGCTTTACATACATGGATGCATCAGTTTAGTCACGCTGAACGATTCAAAGCTTTTAAAAAACTAGAAGGGATAGGCTTCGATTGTATAGGTGCGATTGAAAAGTATTGGGGCGTTTATAAAGATGAACATTTCCCTGCTACAACACCTTGCCATTACAATGATCATAATCTTGCAAGAAGAGAAAGCCTTGATATCTTTTGGGAGTCTAAAGAGCGATATCGCATAGATGTTGATTTTGTACAATCTTTACTTTTGGCTGAAGAAATAAAAGATTTTGAATACACATATAGTAACTTCGATACAAAAGTTCATGAAATCATTAGTGATATAACAAATGCATATGAGCTAAAAGGGGACGAAAGACATAACGCTTTATGTCGTGTTGAGCGCAATATTTTGAATTTGAAGCTAGATTTCAAGAAAAACTTACGTAAGTTCAGAGGTAGATGAACTTGCTAGCAAGGCATTTAAACGGAACTAAAACAGTGGGTTACGTTCCGCTTCGCTCCACAGTTTAACCCACAATTTTAGTCCGCTTAATGCGGCGTTATCGTGCCAGAAAAACACGGAGCCTATATATTATAGGTTACACAGTAAAATCTAATAAAGGAACTTGACGGGACGATGCTCATTTCTACCCCTTAAAGCAATCGCTAGGCTGTTGGAAGAGTGCGTGGTTCTTCGCAATCAGACATAGCGATTATCTTAAGGTAGCGAATATCCTATCCGTACCGTTTCTTCCGTATTTTTTGATTCGCAGTCAAAGCGAGCTAAGGCTCTTACTGACAGATAACTAGGGAAATCAAAGGATTATTTATTTTCGCTTCGAGAGGTATTATAAATAACCTTTCTTTTAAGCGTTATATGCTACGGAGGCATTGTGTATCGGTTTTTCCAATTCATTATTGTAATCATGATGTTGCAAACATCGAATGCAATTAGCCAAGAAGTTCACCAATGGATTGATGAAAGTGGTGTAAAACATTTTTCCACAAACTTACCGCCTATTAGTTGTAAGACAGAGTCTTGTACAAAAATTAACGAGTCACTTGTACAAGAATCAAATGAACATACTTCAAAACTCATTGCAGCTAAGAAAGCACAACATTACATATCCGGTAGTTTGGAAATGACGCAAAAATATATTAACCTGCTTAATATAGACTTAATTATAGATGGAAATCTGTGGTACAACATAGACTTTGTTCTTGCTGCTTTAATTGATGGAATCGAAAATGGACTCTTAATAAGAAATGACACAATTAAAGTTTTGGGGAGTAGCCACCAAAGTTTAGATTATAAAATAAGTAAATCATGTGCATGGAAAAGAAATACGAAATATATAGATAATAAAAATCATAGATGGGCAAAAGTAGGTAAGGATTTTTATTCTGTTTATCGTAAAGCATGGTTTGCTTCTTGTCGCAGAGAGATTCCATTTAAATTAGATGATGCCAAGAAAGATTATAACCTAATAAAGAAGTCTAAAGTGGAAAAAGAAAAGATATATGAAGAAAGTCGTTATTCCTCATGAATACGGCACATATAACAACCGACTATAGCCAATGGAGTCATCATGCCTAGTAACAATATCGAAAATACAGTTATTGGTTACCTATCAAAATTTGATGTCATAGCTGAAAAAATAAAAGAGAAAAAAGAGAAAACCCCCGACTTTATTGTTCGTGGAGAGGATAATGTATTAATCGAATTGAAGGAAAAGTTCGATACCGATATTGAGCATGAAACACAAGAATTTACTTTGACTAAAGGAGATATTTTTCAAAGAACGCATACAACGGGTTATTGGAATAGTATTTCAAATGTTATTACTAAAGGGATTAAGCAATTAAAAGCTCAAAAATCGAATACGAAAAGCAAATACTGCTTTCTTTTTATTGTTACAAGTGGTGTGAATCCATCAACACAGGTTAAACAATTTGAGTCTACATTTTATGGCCGAAAAAGTATAATAGATGTCGATTCAGACTCAAATCAAGCTGTATGGTGTTATTACTTTTACCATAGCCTCTTCTCTATACATAAAAATGCGATTGATGGTGCATTTGTAGTAGATAGTAATAATGGACAGACAAGGCTGTTGATTAACGATCAATCTCCTCAATATGAAAGTGTTAAAAATTCTGAATTTATTTCTAAATTTAGGGGGAAGATAGGGATCGTAGACCCTAAAGAATTAGAAGCTTCTAATAAAATCTATATTGCAGATACAACGATACCAAGAAATGATGAAGATGCGGTTAAAGAGTTTGTTTTTAATAAATATGCAATTAGTAAAGGGCTGGTGCTTGATTTTCCTCAGACGGTTTATCAAGCTGGCATAAAGGGGTCGTAGCTAATTAACTCATGAGCTGAATAATCAGATGTCGGTACGCCTGTGGGCTTCGGTTTCAGGGTGAGGTATCTCAAAGAAATACTCCTCGAGCGAGAGGCAGGATGCCGAACTGGCTTTTTAGCAGGGATGCTATTGGAAACCGCAGAGCGGCCAAGGATGGCTTTATAGCGTCCCACAGAAGTAGTGACAGGTGAACTTGTATTAAGGTTCAACTGTGAGCCGTTGCCTTTTCTGTGCGACCTCAAAGCTCATTCCATAAACTACCTACAACCGAACTAACTATATTCAGCCAACGTTCATCTAACCTTATGTATAACCTATCTACCCGCTAGGCATTCGCAAGCTAATGACTAATCGAATAGGATCTTTTAAACTGGCTGAATCTCAACTCTTTGGTAGCGTTAATGAAAACTGCTTTATTTACTATCTTGGTCGCACTTTCACTTTGCACAGCCTCCCCTGTCATGGCGGCTAGTGTGCATGGTTATACAGCGCTGTCAGCAGTGGCTATGAATGCAAACAAACAGCAGCACAAATTAAAGGTCAGCAGTAAAGAGCAGGCTGTACAATTGGCGAAACGCCAGTATCGCGGCAAGGTGCTGAAAGTGCAGTCGAGCCGAGTTAATGGCAATCCTGGTTATAGCGTAAAGCTACTGTCGAATGACGGTGTGGTGTTTTATGTCAAAGTCGATGCCAAAACGGGTCGTGTTTCTCGCAACTAACACTAGGCTATTGCTTGCAACGCTTTATTATCGCGCCGTACAACAAGGAACCAGAGCATGAGATTGTTATTAGTTGAAGATGATTTAGAGCTGCAATCTAATTTAAAGCAACATCTTGTCGATGCCAATTACACCGTCGATACCGCCGATGATGGCGAAATAGGCCTGTTTCAAGGCCGTGAGTATAACTACGATGCCGCCATTATTGATGTTGGCCTGCCTAAGCTTGATGGCATCGCGCTTATTACTCAGCTTAGGGCACTAGAGATTAGTTTTCCTATTCTTATTTTAACCGCTCGTGATAGCTGGCAAGACAAGGTTGAAGGCTTAGATGCGGGTGCTGACGACTACCTGACTAAGCCATTTCACCCAGAAGAATTAGTTGCGCGCTTAAAAGCACTCATTCGCCGCTCTGCGGGTAAAGCTAGCCCGATTATTACTAATGGCCCCTTTAGCCTAAATACCAGTAGCATGGAGATCACTAAGTCTGGCGAGACCATAAATTTGAGTGGCTCTGAGTACAAACTGTTTGAATATTTAATGCTGCATATTGGCGAGGTGAAATCAAAAACCGTGCTAACTGAGCATATTTACGATCAAGATTTTGATTTAGATTCCAACGTGATTGAGGTGTTTATTCGCCGTTTGCGTAAAAAACTTGATCCTGATAATCAACTCGGCCTAATTGAAACCCTTCGTGGTCAGGGCTATCGCCTTGTCTCTCTTAGCAATCACAGTAGTTAACCAATGCATCGACTTAAGCGTTTGCCTCAACTTATGCATTCATTAAAGGCGCGCCTTATAATCAGTGCAATGCTGCTGGTGTTAGTGTTATTGCCCATTGTTGGCATCACCCTAAATGATGCCTTTAAACTGCAAGTCAAAAGCGCTTCAGTCAAAGAGTTAAAAGCCTATGTTTATTCCATTTTGGCGGTGACAGAAGTCGACAACCAACAGCTATTAATGCCTGAAGTGCTATTAGAGAATCAGTTCAATGTGATTCAATCCGGTTTATATGCGCTAATCACGGTTCCAGTAAAGCCAAGCGTAGCTCCACCAGCTGATGCAGCGGATGACTTTGCGGCAAAGTTTATCGAGAATAACTCTGTCAAAAATCGCTCTATCGAAAGTAACTTTGTAGAAAATCGCTCTGTTGAAAACAAGTCTGTCGAGAACCAGCCTATAACGCTCGTCCAACAAGCCAACGTGAACAATAGAGATGCCCGTAAAATCGCATGGCGCTCAAACTCTCTACTTGGTATCGATTTATCTGCTGCGATTACAACTGCAGTGCATACCGCGGCAATATTTCCACAGCCGGAAAAAGGCCAAGGTCAGTTTAGTGAGATTATACTTAACGGTGAGCCGCATTTGGTTTACGGCTTTAGTGCCAGCTTTGAAACTGAGCAGCTCAACAAATTGGGCGAACCGCAACTGACACGCTTTCCCTTTACGGTTTATATCATCAAAGACCAACAAGATTATCAGCTGCAGGTACAGGCATTTAATCAGCAGCTTTGGCGCTGGTTACTGATTTTAATGACCGCTCTACTCACGATTCAAATATTGTGGCTATGGTGGACGTTAAAACCACTGACTCGGTTACAACGCGAATTAGCTGCTATTGAAAACGGCCAAGCCAATAAATTAGATGAGCACTACCCGACTGAGCTTAACGCGGTGGCGAAACAGCTTAATACCTTGCTCAATACCGAACAAAATCAACGTAAACGTTATCGAAACGCCTTAGCTGATCTCGCCCACAGTTTGAAAACACCTTTAGCGGTGATTCAAAGTCAAAAAGACTTAAGTCCACAGTCGTTTGACCAAGTTAGCCATATTAATCGAATTATCGGCCATCAGCTTAAGCGCGCACAATCAGCAGCAGGGGCAGCATGGCACTTGGGCGTTGCTGTGGTTGAGGTCTCAGACAAGCTAGTGCGTAACTTGCCCAAAATATACTGCCAGCCAGCAATAACCATCACGGAAGATGTCGATAGAAATGCGGTTTTCAAAGGTGATGCAAGCGACTTAACCGAGATCCTTGGCAACCTATTAGATAACGCCTGCAAAGCAGCAAACGCCCAAGTGCTGTTTCAGGTAAAAATCGTGCATGCTCAGCTTATCATCACCGTTGAAGATGACGGTATGGGAATCGATGAAGCGCTGCATGCACAAATATTTGAACGTGGCATTCGCGCAGATACTTATCAACAAGGTCACGGCATAGGTCTAGCGATTGTGCGCGACTTAGTCGACAGCTATCAAGGCCAATTAACGGTTGGCCGCTCAACAACTCTCAGCGGCGCTAAGTTTCAGCTTAGCTTTAAACACTAACTAGCTTATTAGTTTTAGATTACCTACAGTGTGTTTTTCACTTTCAGCTTCTGTTCATCTTGGCTTTTCTATACTGCAGCTAACGTATAAAAAGGTCAGGAGTTCACATGAACAGACTCAAAAAATGGTGTTGCCTGTCACTTGTTATCGCTATGCCTTTGATAATGCCAGTGACCGCAGTCAACGCCGACGCAAGCCAGCTTGAGCAAACTCAATATAGTGAGGGACAACTCGCACAAATGCTGGCACCTATCGCCCTTTATCCCGATAGTTTACTGACCCATATTTTGATTGCAGCGACCTACCCGCTTGAAGTGGTTCAGGCACATCGTTGGCAACAATCAAAACAACACTTATCGACCCAGAAACAAATCGATAAAGCCCAGGATAAAGATTGGGACCCAAGTGTGGTGGCGCTGATTGCGTTTCCCAATGTATTGCAAAAACTCAGTGAAGATCTTGATTGGACTCAGTCATTAGGTGATGCCTTTTTACAAGATGAAACTCAAGTGCTTGCCAGTATTCAAACCCTGAGACAAGAGGCTGACAATGCTAATAGCCTTGAGCAGATGGAAAACATGCAAGTCACTCGCGTCAGTAATCAGATCATTATTGAGCCGGTACGCAAAGAAATTGTATATGTACCCTACTATGACCCAAGAACCGTTTATGGTTACTGGCGCTGGTATCGCTACCCGCCAGTGTACTGGGCGGTTTACCCTGGTTATGTTAGACCCAGTTATGGTCATTTTTATTGGCGCGCCGGCGTGCACATTAGCTTTAACTATTACTTTAGTGCATTCCATTGGCATAAACGCCATGTGGTTGTAGTGCATCACCATAACTCGCATCGATACCGTCACCGCGGCCGTATTGTCACCAGTCACGGTGCCAAACGCTGGGCGCATAAACCACAACATAGGCGCGGTGTGGCATACAGCAGCGGTGCACTTAGGCACAAATATAATCGCCACCAGCCAAAGTACACACGAAGTAAAGTTGTAGGCCCAAATACCAGCAAACAGCGGGCTTACACCCGAGAGCAAACGATTCGCAATAAGCTTAAACCTAACGCTAGTGCTTATAGTAAGCCGACCCATAGCAAGGCTCATAACCAGCTTAAGACGCGTTCGGCAAAGCCTGCTAAATACTCGCACAACAAGCAAGTTCAGCCTTCATATAATAAGCAAGCTCATAATGTTAGCAAAGCTTATAGAAGCCCGGCGGCTAAGCCTAAGCAAATTCAAAGCAGGCCACAACAACACAGAGTGAGGCAGTCAGTTAACAGGCAAGCTCCTGCTAAACGCGGGCATCAGCAAGCTAAATATAGAAAGGATTGAATCGAATGATAAAAATATACATCATCATTCCTATATTATCGGTTATTGACCTTATGTAAGCTGATACCAATTACATTAATAATCTGTTCATTCAGTGGGAATTCAAAGCACTGAAGGCAAGCTGGGAACTTGAAGCTAATAGTTATTCTATATCGAGAGTTTCTGGCGCAGCGTGCTTTGCCATTTGCTTTAAATATCAGCCACCCAGAGGGAAGCGCTCAAGCATTCCACTTCTGCTTTGCGTGGCCTCACAAGGGAATAACCATTCTATCGTCCATGCGCCTTGAATTGAAAAGCCTGAGCGCTTCTGAATTGATTACATTACTATTGCAATTGGTATTAGGACTGATCCGTATATACAAACTCGCGTATTGAAAGATGAGTTTGATATTAAAGCAGTCCATTATTGCCACTTATTAAGGTGCTAAATGAAAAAAGATCAAGCAGCAAAAGTTCCGACTAGTCGACTCTCTCGATTTTCTTCTCTCGGTGGTTTAGCAACCCGTTTGGCAAGTAATGTGATGCTAGAAGGGGCTAAAAAACTTAGCCAAGGCCAGTCACCCAAGTTACAAGACTTAATGCTTACGCCTAAAAATATCAGCCATGTGGCAGATAAACTGGCGCAAATGCGTGGCGCTGCAATGAAAGTCGGCCAAATGCTGTCGATGGACTCTGGAGAGTTAATGCCAAAAGAGCTGAGCGAGCTGCTTGCACGCTTGAGAGATGACGCCAAGACCATGCCCCACAAGCAGCTTATCGATATCCTCAAGCGTAACTGGGGCGAAGACTGGTTAGCGCCTTTTGCCCACTTTGAACTGCGTCCTTTTGCTGCAGCATCTATCGGCCAGGTCCATCAAGCTACGTTAGCCAATGGTCAGCAATTAGCAGTTAAGGTGCAATATCCCGGGATCCGTAACAGTATCGATAGTGATATCGATAATGTCGCGGCGCTGCTGCGGGTCTCGAAATTGGTGCCGAAAAATGTCCAATTTGATCAATTATTAACGGACGCAAAAAAGCAGTTACATACTGAAGCCAACTACCAAATTGAACTGGATATGTTAAAGCGATATCGCGAAGTTTTAGCGCAAGACGATACGTTTATTCTGCCTTCGCCTATCGAAAGCTTATGCACCGACGATATTTTAGTCATGGACTATATTGCAGCTGACAGTATTGAATCTGCCGCCGAGTTAGATCAACACACTCGCAATACCATTGCCAGCCAAATGCTGCAGTTATTCTTTAGAGAGTTGTTTGAATTTAAGCTAATTCAATCCGATCCCAATTTTGCTAATTTTCAATATCAGGCTAAGACCCAGAAAATTGTGTTACTTGATTTTGGTGCAACCCGTGAGATCCCAGAAAACCTGTCTTGGCAATATCAGCAACTGATGCAAGCAGCTATTAATAACGACAGATTAAAGATGGAAGCTGCAGCTCAGGCGATTGGCTTTTTTAGGGATGCAATTGAACCACAACAAAAAGAACTGATCTTGGATATTTTCTATCAAGCCTGTGAGCCACTTAGAAGTGAAACCGCCTATGATTTTGGCTCGAGCAACCTTGCTCAGCGAATAAAACAAGCGGGTATGGCAATGAGTTCTGAGGCCGATAAATGGCATACGCCGCCTGTGGATGCGATTTTTATCCACCGTAAACTGGCAGGTATGTATTTACTGGCCTCAAAATTAAATGCTCAAATTGACGTAAAGTGCCTGTTTAATCGCTTTAGCCTCAATGAGCCAGAACAACCGCTAGATAAACAGCTCGCCTAACAGCGGCTTTCATCAAATGCTTGGCCGCAGCTGCTTAAGCTTGTTAGCGACTCTCTGCTGCGGGGCTGTTATCAGTAGTAAGGTTATGGCTATCGCGCTCGGCTTTTAACAACTATTGACCTGCGGTAATTGCCAGTACCGCCTTAGATTTAAACTCACGGCGATATAAAGTCACCACCACGAATAAACTTGCCGCAATAAATGCCACTGGATGGAAAAACCAGCATAAAGCGGCCATCGAAAAGTAGTAAGAACGCAGACCATAATTATAAGAGTGGGTAGCTTGATCTTGCACTGTGGCCATTTGTTTAGCGTAACGGCGTAAATTTTCATTTTTGCCCGTTTTATCAACCGGCGCCGCCCCCACCATGACATTTAAAAAACCGTATTGGCGCATTGACCAAGTAAACTGAAAAAATGCCATGATGAAGATAAATGTCAGCATGCCTAGCTTTACCTGTACCAAAGCATGGTTAGGCTCGGCGGCAAATGGAATGGATGCGATGACCGCCTCTAAACGTTCGACCTGAGCAAATAGGGTTAACACACCGGCTAATACCAGTAATGTTGTCGACGCAAAAAAAGCAATATTGCGTTCTAGGTTAGCGAGTAATGCAGCCTCGCCCACTCGCACCTCACGGCCAATTAACTCGTGCATCCAATGAATACGGTGCTGATGTAAACAGCGAGCAATACAATTCGTTGTTTTGGCTTTACGTTTTGCAAAATAAGTATAACCAACCCAGCTCACGATAAAACAAAAAGGTGCAACCAGATCGAGTAGCGAGATGCTCATGTGTGATCCCATGATAAAACAACCATATAAATAACGTTAATAAAAGAAAGTCGCAGCCAACAAAACCGGGACATTTATCGCGCTGCAGATTAATTTAGCGCTTAGCGAGTAAATCTTGTTTAACTATTTCAATGGCAGCCAATACCACTTCGACATCAATCTGATGACTCTCTAATAAAAAAATAAGATCGACTGCGAGCTTAATTTCTTCAGGGGCGCTATCTAACTCACTTACAGGTTTATTGTCACTCATGCAGTTTAACTTCTGACCTTAGCAGCTTATCTAAAAGATATATTAGTATACTCAGAGAGTTGCCATGCCTCAATTAACAAACCACATACGGGCCAGAAATTAGAGTAATTAAAAATCTTTATTAGCGCTAAAAGCCTAGATATACTCGGCCTAAGAAGACACAATCAATATTGTGAATAGCAAATACAAAGGCAAAGACTATCTATGGCAAAAATGGATTTCTCGGTGATTAATGACACCACAGCAAAATCTTTTAATGAACAGAAAAACCTTATCAAGCGCGTTTTTAAAGGTAACACTGTTCTGTGCCCTGTGTGCAACCAAGCACTGCAAATGAAGCTACCTGTAAAAGGCCAAGAAGAAAGTGTGTCAGGCATCTGCTGTAAGAAGGGTTGTACTGATATTGAACTTGATATGGAACTGGTTGTTTAACTCAAGCTGACAAGTTTTATCAACGGCTGCCAAGGTATTCTTTGGCAGCCGTTTTGCTTTTAAGCGTCTATAATTCCTTGCGCTAAAGCTTGACCTTAACTCTACCAGTTTCACTAATGCCACGTCGCACACATAAAACAAGCGTGGTGGTTACTGACACAGATAAAGTCACAAAAATAGCGACTGAAATCACCAACTGATATTTAATCGCAATAAGGGGATCGACCCCACCTAATATTTGCCCTGTCATCATACCTGGAAGCGTGACGACTCCCATTGTCGCCATCGATGCCATTATGGGCGCAAAAGATTGCTGCATTGCGGTTTGCACAAAAGGCAAACTTGCTTGAGCAGGTGACGCCCCTAACGCAAGCGCTCCTTGATACTCAGCTTTTCTGTCATTAAATGCGCCAAATAACCTTTGTAGCGCAACAATGTTACCGCTTAAGCAATTGCCGAGCAGCATGCCTGCGGTTGGAATTAAATACTGCGCGGTATACAAGGGCTCTGGTGCCAATAAAAATACCACCATTAACCACAACACCGGAAACAGACCTAAAGCTAGGCCCAAAAGAACCGGTGCATAGAGAAACTTTTTCGGCAGTTTCGCCTTACTTATAATCGAGCTCGCGCCAACAAGTAACATAACGACTAGCCAAGCGAGATTAACCCATGGGTTATTGAGCACAAATAAATACTGCAGGTAAAGGCCCACAAGAATGAGCTGAATCGTCATGCGTAAAACCGCAGATAACATATCGCGGTTCAATGCTAATTTAAAATATTGCCCTATGGCTAAAGGCACCAATAACACCAGCATAAACAGACTTAACTGCAGCCAACCTATATCCATTTATCACTATCTCTATCGTTCATACCCAGCCTAATATAACCAAACCCGCACTGAGTTAATAGCAAATCCCAAATACACGGCAAGCTAATAAACTAAGCAACTTTTTAGAAAAACTTGATCAATGTCTAATGAATCCTAAGTTTGCCTTGTTAGACTCCCTGCACATTTTGCTATTTTAGACAACACGATTATGAAGCAACAGTTACTTGAACGGTTCTTAAGCTACGTCAGCTTTAATACCCAATCTAACGACAACAGCCAAAGTGTTCCTAGCACTGACAATCAATTTGTATTTGCCCAATTTCTTCGTCAAGAGCTTATCCATTTAGGTTTTGACGATGTAAAGCTGTCAGATAAGGGTTATCTAACCGCAACAGTACCGGGTAACGTTGCGGATGCGCCCTGCATTGGTTTTATTGCCCACTTAGATACCGCACCAGATTTCAGCGGTGAAAATGTGAAGCCACAGATTATTGAAAACTATGACGGCAAAGAGATACAACTGGGTCTTGAAGAGCAACTCTCACCAAACCAATTTACTAGCCTAAACCAATACCTTGGGCAAACACTGATCACCACTGACGGAACCAGTTTGTTAGGTGGTGATGACAAAGCGGGTATTGCCGAGATCATCAGTGCATTGCATCACTTATTGACTCACCCAGAAATCCCCCACGGAAAAATTAGACTTTGCTTTACTCCAGACGAAGAGATTGGCCGCGGCGCCGATCATTTTGATGTTGAAGGCTTTGGTGCACAGTGGGCTTACACTGTCGATGGTGGCCAACTTGGTGAGCTTGAATATGAAAACTTCAATGCCGCCACAGCCGTGATTACCGCAACAGGTAACAACTGCCACCCGGGTACCGCTTATGGCGTTATGGTTAACGCACAAACCATTGCGGCACGCTTTCATGCAAAAATGCCACTGAAAGATACACCTGAGTGCAGTAAAGATTATGACGGTTTTTTCCATTTGATGAGCATGGAAGGCGTGACAGAAAAAGCGACCCTCACTTACATCATCCGTGATTTCGATTTTGAGCTGTTTCAGCAGAGAAAACATTGGTTGACCGAGCTGGTTGAGAAGTATAACGCAGAGCTGACTATTGGCCGCTTGAGCATTGATATTCAAGATTCATACTTGAATATGAAACAACAAGTCCTGCCACACCCGCATATTATCGATATTGCCAAACAAGCGATGCTAAATTTAGGCATTGAGCCTATTGTTAAGCCTATTCGTGGCGGTACCGATGGATCGCGCTTATCTTACATGGGTCTACCTTGCCCTAATATCTTTACCGGCGGCCACAACTTCCACGGTAAACATGAATATGTTTGTTTAGAATCCATGGAACAAGCAAGCCAAACCATTATTGAAATCGCAAAACTGACGGCAATCCACAACAGATAAGCCACATTTTGAGCAGTAACAGACTTATTATTTAGGTCTGTTACTGCTAATTACTTCATCGCTATTAACGACATCAATTCTGCTACCCCCATAAAAAGTATTTGCTTCCCACCTTTAGCTCTCTAAACTTACGCTAACGACAACTTTAATATTGAGTTATGACATGAACGCTGCACTCATCGGCGCAACCGGGCTAATTGGTCAACTGCTTTTACAAAAACTTATCGACACCGGCTGTTATGAAAACATTTTACTCATAGGTCGAAAGCAGCCGCTTTACCAAGAAGCTGACGCAACCCAAATAACCTTTATTCAGTGCCAACTAAACGAATTTTCCGCCCTAGAACTGCCCTTTAATATTGATCATGCGTTTTGTTGCTTAGGCACAACCATCAAGCAAGCTGGTAGCCAACAAGCATTTATTGCCGTTGATAAAACTGCCTGTATCGATTTTATCGGAGCATGTCAGGCCCAAGCCAATTTTGTGGTCACTGCGCTTGGTGCCAATAGCCAATCTAGGAGCTTTTATAACCGAGTAAAAGGCGAAACCCAAGAGGAGTTAAGCAAGGTTTTAGCACAAAGCCAACAAGCATCATGCCCTAAACGTCTCTGGCTTTTTCAGCCTAGCTTACTATTAGGGCACCGCAATGAAAGCCGAACATTAGAAGATTTGGGACAAAAGCTATCGGGTGTTATGTCGCCGCTTTTTGTGGGACGACTATTTCAATATCGTCCGATAGCAGCAGAGCAAGTTGCCGCAGCTATGATGGCCTATGCTATTTCAGCCCAAGATCCTGAGTTTTCAGCCACTCAACGGGTCACATTAGTGTCGAACGCGGAAATGCTAAGCGCTTAACACCATCTATAAGGCGCCGATGATATCAGTTGTGATAACTTACAGCAGCTTATGGCGAAGCAACTATTGGCTTAGTCGCAATTGACTTAATACCTATTGACTTAACACCTAGGGCATCAATTAGAATAGCCGCCTATTTTTATTGCTATTGAGTCACACCTTGAAGATAAGCCAGCGTCTGCAACACATTAATGCCATGATTAACCGCCAATATGAGCATATTTGGGATTGTTGCTGCGATCATGGTCTTCTAGGCGCAGCTCTGCTAAAGCGGCATGCAGCTAAACAGATCCATTTTGTCGATGTCGTGCCAAGCCTAATGCTTGAGCTAGAAAAGAAACTGCAGCGTTTCTATCCTCCATCACTCAATAACCATAGTAATAACAGCCAATGGCAAGTTCACTGTTTAGATGTGGGCCAACTCAATCTTGCAGAAAAAAACCAGCGACAATTAGTGATTATTGCAGGTGTGGGCGGCGATCTAACCATAGAGTTAGTTAAACAGATTGTTGAACGTCATCCAGAGCATAAACTAGAGTTTATTTTGTGCCCCGTGCATCATATCTATAAAGTACGCTCGGCAATGCACCAGCTTGGTCTAGGCTTAGTCGATGAGCATTTGATGCAAGAAAATGGGCGCTTTTACGAAGTACTGCATTTATCCAACCAAAGCCAAATCCCCTTAAGTTCTGTCGGCAGTATCATGTGGGACTTTGAGCGTGAACAACACCAAGACTATTTGCGTAATACCCTAGAACATTATCAGCGAATTGCCGACGGTTTAGCAAAAGCTCCGCTATCTATTACTCAGCCTATTACTCAGCAAACTGAACTGGCTTTTATCGAGCGAGTGATGATGGATTATCAAAGCCTAATACCAAGCAGCACAGTACCGCGCTAACACCGCATCACGGTTTATTTGCAACTATCTTCTCATCCAATTATGAGTTTCTAATGCGTCTATTAAAATCAACGGTTCATACCGATATCGTCCACCTAACAGCAAGTGAACTGGCGGCTAAAAGCTTCCACCGCCAAGCGGCACGCGGGATTATTTTAAAGGGTGAGGAGATCTTAATGCTCTATACCGAGCGCTACCATGACTACAGTATTCCTGGTGGTGGCGTCGATGAAGGTGAAGATATTCACACAGGGCTCATACGTGAGCTCGAAGAGGAAACGGGTGCACAGCATATCGAAATCATCAGTGAATTTGGCCGCTATGAAGAGTTTCGCCCTTGGAATAGAGGTGGTTTTGAAGTGGTACATATGGATTCATTCTGCTTTGTTTGTGATATTCATGCCGAGCTTGGTGAAACCAAATTGGAAGCCCATGAAATACAAAACGGTATGACGCCAGTTTGGATCAACATCCATCAAGCCATTGCTCACAATGAGCACACCATTGCCAATAGTCCTAAGAAAGGTATGTCGATTGAGCGAGAAACCTTTTTATTAAAGCAGATTGTTGCCGAGCTTTTATAAGCAGCTTAACTCTGCATAGCTAAGCTATATTCGTAAAATCATAGTCGTTAAACTTTAGTCGATAAATTTTAGTCGTAAAACTTTAGCGTTAGCGCCACAGAGCGTGAATTAACCCATTCACGCTCTTATTACAGCTATCCCTTTTGATTAGGGTCCAGCCTTGGTCTGAAGCTTGGCAATCGCTAACTCTAAGCGCTTTATCTCCCGCACTGTGGCATTGCGATTCATCTCGTTATAGATCCACATTTTTATGGCTATTTGCATCATACTGGCTAACAGTAGTGTCACGCCCCACTTAATCAATGCTACCGGGCTTACCGCCACAAAAAAGAACTGATAACCAGACCAGAGCATCAACAGGCTCAGCATAAAGGCAATGATACTCACTAGGATCATCCAGCCCCCAAGTCGCCCCTTATAAGCATCGCCAAGCATGGAAAATAAGCTTGGATCGCGCTTAATCTGATGATTGATGGCTTCTGCCTCTTTACTCAACTGCCGACGAATTTTGTCATCGATATCCATAACCTCTCCTACTCTTATGTTTGTAACGCTTGCTTTAAGCGCGCCCTCGCACGAAATAATCTCGACTTTACTGTGCCCGTTGGGATTTCAAGCACTGCAGCCACCTCATTAAGCTCCAACTGCGCTAAGTAAAATAGACAAATAACTTGCCCCTCAATATCCGGCAGCGCAGCAATCGCCTTAGCTAAATCATATTGCTCAAGCTGATCCTCACTATAAAGTGGCTCAGTATCCTCCATCGAACGATAGCGATTTTGCAGCTTAAGCATATACAGCACTTGCCAGCGCACTAGTTTAAATACCCAAGTATTTATCGCTGCGGGATCTCGCAGCTTACTTATCGTCTTTGATAACTTCAGCAAAGCACTTTGTACCGCATCTTCTGCAAGATAAATGTCGCCACAGAGTTTGATCGAAAAACTAATAGCACTCGGGTAAAAGTGTTGGCACAGTTCAGAAAATGCTTTGCTATCGCCTGATTGCGCCTCTAATACCCATAGCTCAACTTGTGCTTGTTGTATGCTAATAAGGCTCTCCCAAGGTTGTTTTTAATAAAGACGATACTACAGCTGAAAAGGTTCACACTATTTTCTGTTCAGGCGCCTTTTCTTTAACTGTTTTCCATGAAGTATGTGAAAAATAAAAAGGGAGCCTTTGCTCCCTTCTACTCACCACTATTGCCTGTTAAGCCTAAAAGTCAGTACTAAAAAGAGAAGTTAAAAATAGACAAATAAGTTAATGATCATTGCATTGATAATATCGATAAAGAAACCACAGACTAGCGGCACGATGATAAAGGCCCTATGGGCTGCACCGTACTGCTGAGTCACCGCAGTCATATTCACAATAGCCGTTGCGGTAGAGCCTAAAGTGACACCACCAAAACCTGAGCAAATGACGGCAGCCTCGTAGTCTTTGCCCATCATTCTAAATACCACAAAGATGGTAAACACTATCGATAACAAGACCTGTACTGCCATCACCACCGAGATATAAAGCAGGCTACCTTCTAGCTCCCATACTTTAAGACTCATTAGTGCCATGGTCAGGAACATCCCCAAACAGATATCTTGAATAAGCGATAAACCTTGTGAGGCATCATCTAAATAGGCTCTGTCTTTAATCTCACGACGATTGAGGATCATTCTGCCAATATTACCGATAATAATACCGGCCAATAAGCAGGCGACAAACATAGGTAATTTAACCCCAGCTTCTTGCAAGGCTAAATCAATAAAGTAGCCAATAATTAAGGTGACGTTTAACCAAAGCCAAGCTCGCAATACGCCAAAGTAGTCGACCTTAATATGTGATGAGCCCGCCTGATGGCTAGTACCAATATCCAGTTCTGAGTCATGATTAGCTTGCACTTTATGGCGCTTCATCAAATATGCGGCAATAGGACCACCAATCACACAGGCTGAAATAAGCCCCAATGTATTAGAGGCTATCCCTAACTCACTGGCATTAACAATGCCAAGCTCTTCGACAAAAGTTGGCGTCCAGGCCATAGCTGTGCCGACACCACCAATCAATGCGATAGAACCTGACATCAAGCCAGCCTTGGGGTCTAAACCAAATAAGGACGCGATGGTCACACCGGTAAAATTTTGCAAGAAAATGAACACACTAGCTAGGACAATCAAAATAAGTAGTGGCTTACCGCCTTTTAACAAGGTAGCAAAATCGGCCTTTAAACCAATACCAGCAAAGAAATAAAGTAACAGGACGTCGCGCACTTCAAGATTGAACTCAATTTGAATATCAAAAGCGTAGTAAAGAATACCGACAATTGCAGCACAGGCAAAACCACCGACAACAGGCTCTGGAATACTGTACTTTCTCAGTAGTTCATATCGAGAAATAATACTTTTACCAATAAATAGCGCGATAATCGCTAAAGTAAAAGAAACGAAATCTTTAATTTCAATTAAATGTGGTTCCATAACATTTTACTCTTCCCTAAATATAAATGGTTAAAACAAGCAGCTTAAAGTGGAAACACCTTCATCGATTACAGTCCGAATATATTGCAGTGAACATAATCAATAAAGCCCTATAAGCCAACAATATAACCACACTATCATAAAGATAGAGTAAATATCATTTCAATGAACTTTCGAAAAACTCAATTGGGCTTAGAAGTTTCAGAAATCTATAGCAGTACAAGGTATCAGACAGAGTAAACCATTATCCTGACAAAGATTAAATAGCGACACATGTAAAAAACAACAACAAAACAGACATAAGTAAATAATAAATAACAAGTAAATAGCCATTCCTCAAAAAAACGCTCGATACAAAAGGGCTAGCTAAGTAAATTTAATTAGTAGCTAAGAATCCAGCCTTTAATACCATTGCTGGACGATACATAAATTATCTCCCGCCATAATCTTCCGCATTCAGTACGCACTGAAGATGAATAAAATAAGCCTGTATCTGAGATTGCTGTTGCGCTCTCATCGCTAGGTTATGACATATTTTCAAATAACTAAAAGTATCCAATTAAATTTAAACAGCAGTATTTAAAGCGGGTGCTAGTTAAAACTTAAATTAGAAATTAAGACAAACCTACACGTTAAACTTAATGTATAAAGGATAATACACATGAGAAAGTTACTTCCTATTGCTGCCGCTGTCGCTATTGCTCTAAATCCAGCGCTAGCCTTAGCCAACGATGCCGAAATTAATCAAGATGGTAATTCAAATACAGCACAAACAACCCAATCTGGTTCAGCTCAAAACGCAAAAACGACACAAGTTGGCAATAGTAATGGCGCCGCAGTTACCCAAACTGGTGATACTCAAACTGCTGAAGTGAATCAAAATGGTAACGGTAATACAGTAACTGCTACTCAAGACGGGGTGGGTCACAACGCAACCGTTAATCAAACTGGCGGAACAAACCAAGCAACAACATCTCAAGTTGATGCTGGCCACAAAGCAACGATTAACCAAAATGACAACGCTAACATCGCTAATGCTACTCAGTCTGGTACAGGGCAAGTAACAACAATCAATCAAGCAGGTTTTGCCAATACTGCAAGTGTCACCCAGTCTGATGCCAGTCAAACAGCAACAGTTACCCAAGCCGGAAATAACAACACAACCACTGCGACTCAATCAGGTGCAAATCAAACTGCAACTGTTGACCAAATTGGTTACGGAGCAGACTCTACTGTTACTCTAGTGCAGACAGGTCTAGGGCCTAATTCAGCGGCAATCACGCAAGATCATACTTACCGAACTAATGCTGAAGTGAGCCAAGACGGTGAGAGTAATACATCAACGGTTAACCAATTACATGTCAATGATAGTAGCGCTATCGTTAGTCAAACTGGCGACCTAAACACTGCAGACATTCGTCAGAACGGTTATGGCATTCATAATCCAGCTGGGGCAACAATTACTCAAATTGGCTCTAGTAACAACGCTTCTACGAACCAAGACACTTCTACCGACGCACTCACCACAGTAGCTCAAACAGGTGAAGGTAACTTTGCAGATGTAGATCAAACCAATGGTTCTGTAAACTCAAACATTTATGTTGAACAAACAACTGATAATGCGTCAGTAACGGCTTCGCAAAATAATTCACGTGACTCACTAATTGATACTTTACAAAATAATGGCTCTGACTCGTCTATTGAAGCAAGTCAATCAAACGGTTCATTCAATAGTATTACTGCTGAACAAACTGATAATACAGATCGCTCTACCGCTCTAATCAGCCAAGATGGCAGCAATAACAGCATGACTGTTTACCAAGAGCACGCTAAAGATTCAAACATCGATGTGACCCAAGCTGGTAACGGCAACACAGGCTCTGTAAACCAAGAACATGTAAATGATAGCACCGCGTTTATCTCAGCAACGGGTGACAGCAACACGACTGTGATCCGTCAATATGGGTTTGGCTGGCATGAACCTGCCTCTGCATCAATTACCTCTGCAGGTAACTTAAACGATGTCAATATCAACCAAGACACATCTTATATGGCTGAAGCGACAGTGACTCAAGATGGCAACAGCAATGTTGTTGATATTGACCAAGTGAATGAGTCAGATAACTCTAAAGTGACTGTAAAGCAGATCGCCCTAAGTGAAGCTGGCAATGTTAAAGCACTGCAAGATGCGGCTGTAGACTCTGTAATATACGTTGAACAGTCAGCTGTTAATGGTTCGATTACAGATATTGAGCAGAAAAACGGTTCTTCACTTTCTGCTTCAGTAAACCAAACAAACTCTACTGATGACAACACAACAATTAGCCAAGAGAATGGCTCGTTACTTTCTGCGTCAGTAACCCAAACAGGCTCTACTGGAAGCTACACAACAATAAACCAAAAAAATGGTTCTTCACTTACCGCCTCTGTTACTCAAACTGGGACAACGGGTGGTTCAGCTACAGTTAATCAAGAAGGTATTGATTTAAATGCGACTGTAGCTCAACAAGGTGAAGCGAACGTTGCAGACGTAATGCAAACTAACACGCTGAACATGGCTAATGTACAACAATTTGGTGAGTTTGGTGCTGCAGATATTGACCAAACAGGCTTTGATAACGATGCTTTCGTCAATCAACTTGGCGGTGCATATAACGAAGCAACAGTGCTACAAGTTGGTGATGAAAACACTGCAACAATTAACCAAGATGGATTTGGTACTGCAGTAGCACTTAACTCAGCTTCTATCAGTCAATTCGGTACAGCTGATAATGCAACCATCACCCAAACTGGTGGTTACGGTAACATGGCGACTATCGTACAAAACTAATTTAGTTTTACTACGAGTCAAATAAAAAGGGGAGCTATTCAGCTCCCCTTTTAAATTCAGACAAAAATCGCTTTTATTTTGCGTATTCAACCGCAATGTTAGCAGCCAATTTAGCGTTATTGAACACAAGCTCAATGTTTGCCGCTAAGCTAACGCCTTTAGTGGTTTCAGCCACTTTAGCCAATAAGAATGGCGTAGAAGCCTTACCGAAAATGCCTTTGCTGTCCATTTCTGCAACTGCGTCAGCAATCACTTGATCGATCATCGCACGATCTAACTGGTGCGCTTCAGGAATAGGGTTAGCAACTACGATGCCGCCTTTAAGATCCATATCCCACTTAGCTTTCATTGCTGCAGCAATTTGCGCTGGCGTATCAAGTTGATAATCAACACCAAACTCGCTCTCACGGGTGTAGAATGCTGGTAGTGTGCTAGTTTGGTAACCAATAACGGGTACACCTTGAGTTTCTAGGTACTCTAGCGTTAAGCCGATATCTAGAATTGACTTAGCACCTGCACAAACAACTGTTACATCAGTATTGGCTAGCTCTTGTAAGTCCGCTGAAATATCAAAAGTTTGTTGAGCACCGCGGTGAACACCACCAATACCGCCCGTTGCAAACACTTTAATACCCGCCATTTGCGCTAAAATCATGGTTGATGCAACAGTCGTTGCGCCATCAACACCTTTAGCAACAATAAATGGAATATCACGGCGGCTAGTCTTAATAACATCAAGACCAGCTTTACCTAAATATTCAATCTCTTCGTGAGTCATACCCACTTTTAAGCGACCTTTTAAGATTGCGATTGTTGCTGGTACTGCACCGTTGTCACGAATAATTTGTTCTACTTTAAGCGCCGTTTCTACGTTTTGCGGATATGGCATACCGTGAGAAATAATGGTCGATTCCAATGCAACGACTGGCTTACCTGCTGCTAATGCTGCTGCAACTTCAGGATTAATATCTAGGTACTGCTCTAACATAACGACTCCTTGATAACACGCTTAACGGTGATTTCTGACATATTAGGGTTGATTGTGGCTAAGTGAGACAAGGCAACAACCGCGGCTCCCATAGCAAATTTATTTGATTGTTCGGTATTCCATTCTTGGATCCAGCCATGAGCTAAGCCCGCAAGATAAGCATCGCCTGCGCCATTTGCATTTACCATCGCAACTGGAATAGCGGGTACTAATGCCTGAGATCCATCATCACTGTAAAACACACCATCACTTCCCAAGCTCAAGAAAATGCGCTTAACACCTTGCTTATGGAACCAGTTAGCAAGCTCAGGCAGTTCGTCATAATGACTGATACTGATCCCTGATAATTGCTCAGCTTCTTTTAAGTTTGGCTTTAGAGTGTGAATTGAACTTAGGAATGGTGCGATTTTTTTCGCTTTAGCACATGACACTGTGTCGACAAAAATAGGTCTGTCTGAGAAGTTACTTAAAATATATTCTAGTGATTCAGCAGAAAGGTTAGCATCGACGACTATCAGATCTGCTCGTCTTAATACTTCTTCATGGCTTCTAAGTACTGCAACGCTGAGTCTATCTAGAATGGCCATATCATTAATAGCAACATGCATATCGCTATCGCCATCAAGCACAGACAAGTAGGTAGAGGTTGCAAACTCATCAAGGTGGATACAGGCTTTCATATCAATGCCAGCTTGTTGGCACTGGCTCATGATCATTTGTCCATAGGTGTCTTTACCTAATGCACTAATTAGATGGGTGTTAGAACCAAGGCGCGCTAAGTTCTCGGCGATATTACGGCCAACACCACCTGGAGAGCAGCTAACACTACCAGGGTTTGAGTCACCAACCTGTAGGGTATTAAGGGGACGGCCAAGAATATCCATATTGGCACCACCGATCACGATGGCATAGCGAGATTCGGCTAGGATATAACCTTTACCTTTAATCACGCCTTTATGGGTCAAATTCATTATATGTCCAGCCACAGCTGAACGACTAATGCCTAGCTGATCTGCAATACTTTGCTGAGGGATCAGTGGGTCTTGTTTAAGTAGTGATAGTATCTCGAGTTCGCGTTCTGTCATTATTATTATCCAGTCGACACGGCCAAACAAACATTTGTTTGGATACCAAACTTTAGTTTAAACTTGACGCAAGAGTATGCTTATTAGATTAAATATTCAAGAGAAACTGATTAAAAAGAGAGAATTTGTGAGCAAGACTAGAATTTAATTGCGCTCATCATTCAAATAAAAAGCACTGATAAAGCAGAAAATCACCACGACTGAATAGTAGTGAACGAAAGAGATTGTCAGTAAAATATTCTAGCGGTAATACAGGGGAAAGCGGATACCCATACCATATTGGCCATGGGTATCCATCAATCATGACTATTGAGAACTACTCGATATTAGTCATGATTGTTTAAGTTAAATCACCATAGTTAAGTAACCCAGTACCAGCACGATCATCGACGTCAGTGCATAAGGGACAGGGTAGCCGACCGCTGGCATGTCACTTTGACAAACATCTTGCGCACCTTTCATTGCTGGAGTGCTATTACGCCCGCCAGCACATGCACCCGCCAATATAGCCGGATTCATCTTGCGGAAATACAAGCCATATATCCAAGCTAACAAAGGAGGAACAAGTGCAGCCGTTAACCCTAGCGCCGCTATTTTTATCACTACAATGCCTTGGAATGAAGCTAAGATTTTAGGCCCCACAGTGGCTGCAAGTACTGCAACAAAGAGACTTAAACCAATGTCTTGTAGAAAGCTTCTTGCCCCCTCACTCATGGGGCCACCAAAGGTTGGGTTACGCGTTCTTAAGAAAGAGAAAATAATACCGGTTAGCATACAGCCTGCCGACGTACCTAATGCAAAAGGAATACCGCCTAAAGTGACACTAAAGTGGCCGCATATATAACCAATCAATAGTGACAGTGCCAGATAGAATGTTTCGGTTAATGTGCTTTCCACAATCGGTGTGCTATTTAACTTTTTAGCCACTTGTTGCACGCACCAGTCAGATCCTGCAACGCGCAGCACATCGCCTACTTCGACTACGGCTTGCCCGGTCACAGGTAACTGATGCCCTTGACGAAATAAGGCTTTAATGTAAACACCAAAACCCACTTTTTCACTGATTTCATTAATACTTTTACCGCTGAAATCCGATTTACCAAGATGGATATCAGCCACTTCAATATCGACATTTCGCGCCCTAGGCTCATCCACTTCTTCGCCAACAAAAGCCGCATCGTCAATCAAAACATGATAATCGCCCCGCATACCAATCACATCCCCCAACTGCAGTTTAGGGTTGTCAGCCGCATCAAAAACATCATCACCGCGCACGACTTTTAAGATAGCGGTATGAGGAAAACGCTGAAATAGTGATTCAATGCTCTGACCTACTAGCTCTTGATGCTCGACTTTGTAAGCCCTAATGTCTAAAGGCAATACACCAATATTTGAAAAACCATTAGTACTTGGAAGTGCTTCAATGTCATCACCCACGCCAAACTCTGCCTCAGCGTCTTTACCCGCTTTAACCGGGTCAATGCCAAACATTGCAGGTAAATACTTAATTAATAAAATAATAAATACACTAGATAAAATGTAACTAATGGCATAGCCCGCGGCAATATTTGCGCTAACTTGATCTAGGGTCATGCCTGCAGGTGCTTTAAATGCGCCTGAGGATATTGCCGATTGTGCAACGCCCATTACCGCTGTTACCGTGTAGCTTCCCGATATAATTCCAGCAGCATAGCCCGGTGCTAAGTCGAGTAATTTCGCACCAAAATACACGATAAGAAAATTACTAAATACAACAATTAAACCAATAACGACAAAATCCAACCCGCCTCTTGCCAGGCCAGAGAAAAACTGCGGACCGACTTTCATGCCAATTGCATACATAAACATCATCAGGAAAATATCAGATACCAACCCAGGCTCTTCAATCTTAAGACCATAAACAGAGAAAGCGGTTAACGCGATAGCCACACCAGCCACTAGCGTTCCAGCGGTGGAGCCTAAAGATATTCCTTTGATTGATACCTTTCCAAGCGGGTAACCAATCGCAATGGCTAAAAACAAAAATACAAAGGGGTTATGAGCAATGTAACCAAATACAAAACCAAAAAATTCAGAAATATTCATCATCATGTCTCAAACTAAGTTGATAAAAAAAGGCCACCTATAAAGATGGCCTTTTACCCATTAACCGTGATTAAAACCTGAAGACTCTTTTGAATCACTACCATGTGAAACCGGATGTTCAGCGAAAAAGTCGACACAGTGCTTTAAGTCGGCAACCAATAAATCAGCTTGGTCACGACTAAAGCCGTGGCGTACCAAAATACGCATTATCACTAAATCCTCCCTTTTAGGTGGCATTGCATAAGCTGCAATTTGCCAGCCTCGTGAGCGGATGCGATCAGAGAGGTCAAATAAGTTAAACCCAGGATCAACGCCCTCTTTCAATGACCAGCTCATAGCGGGGATCCCACCATGTCCATCATAAATAATGTCGAACATGCCCAGCTTTTCTATCTCACTTGAAAGGTACTGCGCTGTGTCATAGCAGGCTTGATGGATCTTTCTGTAGCCCTCTTTACCTAAGCGTAAAAAGTTGTAGTACTGTGCAACAATTTGGCCACCTGGACGAGAAAAGTTCAGTGCAAATGTTGGCATATTGCCGCCTAAATAATTCACATTGAAAATCAAATCTTCATCTAACGCAGCAGCATCTCGCCAAATAACCCAACCCACACCCAGAGGGCTTAAACCAAATTTATGCCCAGATGCGTTAATGGATTTCACTCGCGGCAATGAAAAGTCCCATTCCAGTTCTGGTTGGCAAAATGGCGCTAAAAAACCACCACTAGCGGCATCAACATGGATAGGGATATCCAGACCAGTGTCTTGCTCAAGTTTATCAAGTGCTTCATGTACCGCTTTTACAGGCTCGTATTGACAGGTAAATGTCACCCCTAAAGTGGGTACCACACCAATGGTGTTTTCATCACAGCGCTTAATGACTTCTTCAGCATTCATTATTAAGCGATCCCCTTCCATCGGGATCTCGCGTAACTCAATATCCCAGTATCGAGCAAACTTATGCCAACATACCTGTACTGGACCACAGACCATGTTAGGTTTATCCGTCGGTTTTCCCAGTGCTTTCATCTTCTTGCGCCAAGCCCATTTCAGCGCCATGCCGCCAAGCATAGCCGCCTCGCTTGAGCCTGTGGTAGAGCAACCTAAGGTATTTTCAGCATCAGGAGAGTTCCATAGATCTGCAAGCATATGCACACAACGGGCTTCAAGCTCTGCAGTCTGGGGATACTCATCCTTGTCAATCATGTTCTTGTCGATACATTCGTCCATTAATTTATGGACTTCTTCTTCAACCCAAGTTTGACAAAAAGTAGCAAGGTTTTGGCGTGAATTGCCGTCCATCATGAGCTCGTCATGGACAATTTGGTAAGCATGGCGCGGATTATTTTCTTGCTCAGGCATTTTATATTTGGGCATAGATAGCGCTAAATCTGTCGATGAGTAAATATCATCTAGCAGGTCGTCTCGCACAGAATCTTTCGCATGAAGAGGCATTATATTTTACTCCAATGAAATAAATAGAATTTCCTACTCGCTGGTGATAAACAGCTGACACATTCAACATATAACTTTGTTTTAGGTGCGACAAGACAAAAAGCAAAATAACAAGAATAAAAAACCAATAGGTAAACATTGTAAAGATGTAAATATTAACAACAAGATACCCAGCAGTTATTAAAACTAGCACAAGAGAAGGGGAGCTAGCATATAACGCGCCACAATCGTTATAAGCTGCCAGTGAGCACCAAGCACTTTCAAATTCCCTTGCCCTCTCGATTAACAGTTTTATTTTGATAATCAATCAAGCAAAAGCCAGTTTATTATGAATAAGGCACAACTTAATATAGCTGCATCGACACAATCTAGGAGCTCAAACATGGCTAAATTAACAATTGTCGCGAACATCATTGCTAACGAAGACAGTGTGGAACAAGTGAAAGCAGAACTGATCAAGCTAATTGACATTACTCGTACAGAAGCGGGATGTATCCAGTATGATTTACACCAAGATAATGAAAATCCTGCACATTTTGTCTTTTTTGAAAATTGGTCCTCTAGAGAACTCTGGCAAGACCATATGCGGGCACAGCATTTAGCTGACTATCAAGCAGCGACGAAAGGCGCGGTGGCTAGTTTTACTGTGAATGAAATGACTCGAATAGGCTAATTAAGCAGAAAAATATTAACAGGGTGCGTATACCAAAGTAGCTAAGCAGCAGTAGCTAATTTGTAATAGCTAAGTTTTAGCAGCTAAGCCAATGTCGCTTGGTTACGCATCTTCTTCATGCATAAAATCTTCAATCATTGTCATCTGCTCAGCAAGCTTATCTTCAATTGTGACTAAACGATAACTGCCGTGGGGCATTTTTTCTAGGCTGATGCGGTCACCAGCCTGCACGTGTAATTGTTCTACAATTTCACTTGGTAACCTTAACCCTAAACCTTCGCCAATCGCTTCAACTTTGATCTCAGCCATAGTCATACTCCACTTATGCGCTAACACATTGTCTTACTATTATAGCTGAATCTCGATATCGGCAAGACCAAACCGAATCGCAATCAGTAGAATTAAATGACCGCTGACAAGCTAAAAATACGTTCAAAAGGTGTAATGGGTTGCAATTTGCTTCCAAAAAACGCTTATTCTTACAGCGTTGTAACTGCCGAGTCATGTGCAGGGTTTTCATTGGAAATAGCGCGAGAAAAAAGGAACAGGATTGTATATGTTTCAAATCTTAAAAGCAGCATTTTACTCAGCTTTCGTCACCACAACGAGCCCCGTAAGATAGACTTGTTGATGAGCGCACCAAGATGGGTAAACAGCGATAAGTTAGCCGTTACCCTGTTATCGCAAAATAGCAACACGTGCATAGCGTTATAACCTATGCACATACAGGGACGTTGACGACTTAAGGCTTATGGTGCTTGGTAATATACCTGTCTAACTGATTGCCAAAGGCTTGCTTCTCACTTGCACCGATGGCTGCTGGTCCACCTGTTTGGACGCCGCTTGCGCGCATGGTATCCATAAAGTCGCGCATGTTCAGAATCGATTTAATATTTTGCTCAGTATACAACTCGCCACGTGGGTTTAATGCTACGCCACCTTTATCTATCACCTCTGAAGCCAGTGGAATGTCCGCTGTAATCACTAAGTCACCTGCGGTTAGCAGCTTGACGATTTCATCGTCAGCAACATCAAAACCTGAAGATACAGTTTTTAAGTTAATAAACGGTGATGGCGGAATACGCATCCAGTGGTTAGCCACTAGCGTCACTTCAACTTTAGCTCTATCGGCAACACGAAATAAGATCTCTTTAATCACACCAGGACAGGCATCTGCGTCAACCCAAACTTTCATTATTACTCCAACTATGGCAAGTGCGTACTTAAATACCAATTGGTATTATTTTAGGTGACGCAATCAAATCTTAAATATCGCCCTATTTTAACAGCTTTGCCGACGCAATGAGTAGCAAGATAAGCGTTGATTAAGATAAGATTTAGTGACATTGATTATTCCTCCTCAAATTTAGGTCGTTATGTCTATGAGCCCCTTTACTCGCCAAAGTTTTAATTTTTTAAATGAGCTGTCAGTCAATAACGAGCGAGAGTGGTTTAAAGCCAATCAAGCCCGCTATGAAGACAATGTACGCACTCCTGCTCTGAAATTTATCGAGGCTATGCAACCACACATTACTGCGCTATCGCCTCGATTAACGGCCGTGCCTAAAAAAGTCGGTGGCAGTATGATGCGCCCGCAACGCGACAGTCGCTTTAGTAAAGATAAAATGCCTTATAAAACTAACGTAGGTATTCAGTTTCGGCACTTTCAAGGTAAGGATGTTCATGCACCAGGTTTATATTTGCATATAGCTAACGATGGTTGCTTTCTGGGTGCCGGAATTTGGCATCCTGAATCTAAGGCGTTAAATGCCATCCGTACTTGTATTGATGAAAACCCTAATAGCTATAAAAAAGCACTACGCGAATTAACCGCGCAAGGGTTTGAAATGCAAGGGAGTCAACTTATTCGTCCACCTAAGGGCTATGATAAAGCCCACCCAATGCTTGATGAGTTAAAACGAAAGGACTTTATTGCCATAAAACCACTGACGATTGAGCAAGTTTACAGCGCTGACTTTGTCGAGTTATGCGCACAGGAGTTTGCCGCTTGCCAGCAACTTATGCGCTATCTCTGCTTCGCATTAGATCTCGATTATTAATCAACACTAAAATCATTCAATACGATAGACGTAATACAGCGGCAAAAAACAAGCGATTTTGTGGCACTGTATTACGTTAGCCTATTGCTCTTAAGTAAGCTAAAGCCCAAAACTTGTCTTTGGTTAAAGAATCATAAGCGCCTCTGCACCAAAGCATAAAAACTGCTACAATTGCGCCAGTTTTTATTTCCAGCCTTAAATCGGCTGCTTCAGGCACATTGTAATGGTAGAACCTTCAACATCTCCCCAAGACGCTTTTCAAGCTCAATCTCCAGCGCAAAAACGCGCATTAAGCTATAGCAATACCGTATACCAGCTTTTTTCGAGCGTGATGAGCGAAAAGCTACCAGCTGATCGCATTGTTGGAGAATACTTTAGAACCAATAAAAAACATGGCTCTAAAGACAGACGCGTGATTAGAGAGAGCCTATTTGCCCTCTTTCGTTGGTGGGGCTGGCTTAAGCAAATCCACACAAGTGGTCAGCAAGATGAAACTTGGTTTGCCTGTTTGGCGATTGTGGCGGAATTAGAAAGCCATAAATGGACCCAATTTAGTGGATCATGGCGCGAATTTGCCAATCAATCCGAACAATTTAACTTAAGCGCTGCAGAGCAAGCACTCACTTCGGTGACAGACAAATGCCACTACCTGCAGCAACAGCTTAAGCAAACTGATTTAACTGAAACTCAGCTATTACCAGACTGGTTTTGGCAAGTTACCCAAGTCGAGCAATCACAGCAACTCGCGATTGTTGAAGCCATGTGTTCACGTCCCCCTATTTGGGCGCGCGCGCAAACTCTGAGCCAACAACAGCTGATCAATTCACTGTTAAAAGATGATGTGGAAGCAACTGTTAGCGAATTTTTTGATGATGCAGTAAGCCTTGGCTTTAAAAGTATTAACTTAAATGCGATTGGTGCTTACCAGCGTGGTGAGTTAGAGATCCAAGATTTGGGCTCACAGGTGATTGGTCAAATATGTGCGCCAACTGCCGATGAAAAATGGTGGGATACCTGCAGTGGCGCGGGCGGTAAAACCTTACAATTACGCTCGCTTATGCTTAGACAAGAGGCTACAGCAAGTGGCAGCATTACTTCATCAGATATTCGTCGTAAGCCCCTTGAAGAGCTTGTAAAACGTGCTAAACGCGCGGGCTTTAGCGGTATTAGCGTCGCACCTTGGAGATCAGATGCCTTACCTGTTGAAGCTGAAAGCTTTGATGGTGTGCTCGTTGATGCCCCATGTAGCTGCACAGGCACTTGGCGACGCAACCCAGATATGCGCTGGCTAGATGATAAAGATGTGGTTATTGATAAACATGAATTGCAACTCGATATCTTAACTCGCAGTGCAAAAGCGGTTAAATTACAAGGCCAATTAGTCTATGCAACCTGTTCATTATCGCCAATCGAGAATGAACAAGTGGTTAACGCTTTTTTAGCGGTTAACCCAGAGTTTGAACTGCAAGTTTTAACTCACCCATTTACAGGTGCGCAAGTCGATATGCTAACTATCTGGCCACAAAATGCGAATAGTGACGGTATGTTCGTTGCTAAGATGATTAAACGCTAGTTAACTCACTTCTTATCTGTATAACACAAAAAACGCCATCAACCTGATGGCGTTTTTGCTTCAAATTATTGTCATTTTGCTGTCACTTTCTGTTCCTACACTTCTACACAAAGCGTTTATCGTTTTATTCAGAGTTTTAGCCACTCGCTTAACAAGCGGCAAGCTAACCCGTGCGATTTAACTCTAACCGAAATAAAACGATTCAGACTTAATAGGCACTAACAAGATTGGAACGAAAGCATGAGAAACCGTGATGACTTAACTCAGGATGATAGCTGGCATGAAAACCAAACCTTTGACTCAAATGCCTCAAGCAAAGATAAACGCTTGAAGCAGCGCCGCAGATTACAGCGAAATCACCATAAGCGTGTGGCGACCGAGCTTCCAATGAACCAGTATGTCAATGACTATCTAGATTGAACAGCCTGACAAAACATTTATCAGGGGCTAGATAATCTCTACCCCCTGAGTACATTGTTGGCTACATGCTTGGAATATAGTTTTTTGTGTATAGCTCTTTACGCTTGTCACTTTTATTGCTGTATAACTGATGCTCAGCTTGCCTTAACCACTGCCGAGGATCAAAAGTATCGCCTTTTAAACTGTATCCAGAGTGAATACTAACGTCAGTATAATTTTCACTGAGATAAACCGACTGTAGCCAATTGATTTTCTCCTGCATATGCTGAAGTTTAGAAGCTTCGAATACCAATGCAAAACTGCTGTCTGATAAACGATAGCTACCCACAAGCCCATTCGTTGACCCCGCATTTTCTTCACTCATGTCAATTGCTGTGGCAATACCACAAATCAACTTATCAACTTCGTTATGGCCCAGCTTTTTAATTAATTGCACAAGCCCTTCAACATTTATAACCATCAAACAAAGTGGTATCGCTGCAGAGGCCTCTGACGATGGGGTACTTACCATAACTTCATCAAATGCAAATCGATTAAGTAACCCTGTGAGTTTATCTGTTCGAGCGTTTTTTCTAGCCTTTTCTAGCCTTTCAATATGACGCTCTTTTTCCTCTGAAAGCAGCCGTATTTTATAGGCTAGTGCAAATGACAATAATAACGCATCAACTGTACCACCAACCAAAGTTGCCAGCTCTGCATTATCAAAAAAATCAGGGGTTAACCCCATATTGCCCGGTAATATCAAAACTGCCGGTAACAACAGGCAAGTAAAAGCAAGTAAGAAATATCGTGCTGGATGAAATCCCTTTAACAAGCAAACATTACCGCACACCATAGCCAATGCAATCCATAACATAATTAACACAGAGGCGATAATAGCGGTATAAGAAAGTAGAAAGATACTGGTAGGCAAAGCAATAATACATAACCACATTAAGCCTAAACTTAAGCGCCAGAGTTTAGGTGACTGTTCTGGAAGCTGCAGAAAGTGCTTATAAAATAGAATATTAAATATCGGTAAACTGATAAAAAACAAATGATGAACCTGCAAACCATGCAAATCAAATAGATGAGCAGGCAAATGAAATGTCAGTGCCCAACCGATGAAATAACATGAAACATAGCAACCGTAGTAAAGAAATGCTTTATCGCCTATCGAGGCGTAAATCAACCAATTATAAAGAGCAATAAACAACAATCCACCCAAACACAAGATAATAAATAATGCATAAACATCGGTCCCTCGCTTATGCTCATCAAATGTTTGTACTTGTATCTTGGGTTGAGACGAGAAGTAACGACTTTCCACTCGAGCAACTAACCAATAATCAACGCCCGCAGTCATTTTCACGCTTCTGCCATAATCAAACAAAAACTCATAAGGCGCATAATAGCCACTATGAGAAAACTGGACACTGCCATCATCACCGAAAACCCAATAATCAACCGACTCAATCAGTGAATTCTTTACATTAACCACCCACTGCTCGTTATAGCTGTTAATGACAACGGCAGACACCATCCAGTAACTCCCTCCTGAGAGAGAAACCCCTGCCAAATCTTGCTTGTTTTGCATCCAAGTGAAAAGTTGTTGGTAATTTTTAGGAACGTCTTCGTCTGAATGTGCAGCGTATATAATTGTTTCATCTACTAAGGCATCGTGTTTGTAGTGGCATAGTGAATTTGGACACCAAGATGTAAGGGGTATAATCCCCATCTAAACACAAGGTGAACAAATGACCCGTAAATCAAAAC
>NZ_JAKILT010000045.1 GCF_023283535.1 Shewanella sairae
AAATCCCAGGTCGATTAGCTCAGCTGGGAGAGCACCTCCCTTACAAGGAGGGGGTCACTGGTTCGAGCCCAGTATCGACCACCATTCTTTTCATAAAGAATTAAAACATTATGAAATCCCAGGTCGATTAGCTCAGCTGGGAGAGCACCTCCCTTACAAGGAGGGGGTCACTGGTTCGAGCCCAGTATCGACCACCATTCTTTTGTTTCACCCTCCCCTTTTGTACCTATTCAATCCATATAGATATAGCTTCATCACGATTTATCTAGATTTCAAGCACCATTTAATTTTGCGGATCTTTGCCACTCCAGACTGTCTCAACTATTCTTTTAGAATCACTTATAGCTGAGTAAATCTCATGGCAGATGTCAGTCAATCAGCTTCATTAGCAAGCATTACAGCCTACTTAAAGCTTACCTACCAGTATGATCAAGAGACTGCACTTGTCGAAGCAAAATCCGTAATGCAAAACTTGGTAAAAATGCGTCAAAAAGGTTTTATCACAGGTTGGTACTTTGATGAGCACGGCCAGCTTGAGTTACTTCCTAGTGATCACGTTATGCAGGTGATCAATCCTAATAAATAGAGTGAGTTAATAACTCAGGGATTATACCAATTAGTATAAAGGTTTGGTCGCTCAGCGAGAAATTAGCGGCACTGAGACAAGGCAACGAGTGAAGAACATAATTAAACTAAGTTCAAGCTCACTCTTGTTTATTAGGAGTCCAGCATCAAAGGCGTGGCGTTGCCAATCTAGTGCCCTTAAGCAATAATCAGTTCTCCGTACGCTTTTACCATTTAAGACTCTAGCGCTAATTGCCCTGATTGAGATTTAGAGTTCACCAGTTTCAACACCACTAATGCAAGGATCGTTAAGGCAATGACAGAGCCCAACACTACGCCTTGCCATCCCCATAAATTCCAGAATGGCAATAAGTAAGGCCCCCCCATTGCCGCCCCTAAGTAATAGCTACATAAATACAAAGCTGTCGCTTTTGCTCTATGTTCTTTTGCGCGGTAAGCAACCCAAGCATTGCAGCTACTATGGATAAGAAAAAAGCCAAATGCTGAAATTAAAAACCCCATAAAGATAGCGGTCAAATGATCGGCTAGCGTGAGTAACGTACCTGCAAGCAAAGCTAATACCGAATATATAAACACTCGCTTTACCCCCTGTTTTGCCACCCATTTAGCCGAACGATACGATGCGTAAGTACCACTTAGGTAACAAAGGAAAATCAGTGTCACTTCAAACCGCCCCAAATTAAACGGGCTGTCCATCAGATGTAGCTGAATATAACTAAACTGATTAACCATCACCATAAATGCAAGGCCGCCAACCAAGTACATAAGTCGTAATTTAGGGTCTGCGAGATGGTAACAAAAACCCTTAAAGTCTGATTTTTTAAGCGGCCACTTGCCAAGCTCTAATTCCGGCTTGAGAAAGTGACTCTTTGGCAACAAGTAACTCACGATCAACGTGCCAATCAATGAGACCCCAGTAAGCAATGCCATCGCTTGCTGCCAATCTAAATACTGCGCCATAGCACCACCAAGCAACCGCCCAGCAATCCCACCTACACTGTTGGCAGCAATATAAATCGCACCGGCCTTTAACAAGGCATTATTACCCAGTTCATCTTTAAAGTAAGCCATCGCCATAGCTGGTACAGAAGCAAGTAAAGCGCCCTGTAACATTCTCAACATAACAAGCTGGCTGAATTCCGTAATGAATAATGCGCAAAAATCCAAAATAACTAACAGGTATAAACTGACTAGGATAGGTTTTTTACGCCCGACACGATCAGAAAGCACTGCAAACAACAATAGTGAAAAGGCCATGGTAAAACTAGTCACTGATAACAGTAGCGTTGCATGACTTTTGGTAACCGAAAAAGCATCTGCGATCAGCGGCAACATACCTTGAACTAAATACAGATTGATAAAGATAACCATAGACGCAAAAGACAAACTCAATATCAAGCGGAGCTCATTGGTATCTTGCCCACAGACATTGCTAGTACTCATTGCACATAACTCAAAGTGTTTTAATACAGATAGCATATCAATCACCTAAACATAAGAATAACAACTAAAAAATGAAAAAGTTATTGTTTTTTGTTATGGCCAATTTACTGTAAGCTTTCAAAATAGATAAAACGATACGACAGGCTGTGGATTAAGACAAAATCTATGATGTGCCTTGCTAACCCTCCCCTGCGATACATTAAATTAAGAAGCAATCGACATGGATATACGACAATTAAAATATTTAGATGCTCTGATAACAGCAGGGAGTTTCACCAAAGCTGCCGGGCAGCTCAATATGGCACAACCAGCATTAAGTCAAAGCATAAAACGACTTGAGCAAGAGCTTGGTGTCATATTGGTGGATAGAGGTGCCAACAAAAGCAGTAAATCGCTTTCATTGACAGCAGAAGGCGAAGCACTGCACCAACACGCCAAACTCATTATAAAAAAAATGACCCAAGCAGAAGCGCACATTAAGTCGATGGCAAATTTGACCAAAGGAGAAGTCAGGGTCGCTGTGCCAGGAATGCTGGGTTCTTATTATTTGCCAAGACGATTAATGGCCTTTAGACATCAGCACCCACAGCTTAAATTATCTCTATTTGAAGGTGGTACCCGCGATACCCTCAGAATGCTCCACAATGAAGATGTCGATATTGCCATTATTACAGCCAATGATCTTACCGACGAATTTGATAGCCACCTTTTATTACAAGAGCAAATGGTGGTGGCAGTTGGCAAGGAGCATCCATTATCCCAAGTTGACGCCGTTTCATTAGAGGCATTCTTCCAGCATGAACTGGTATTTTTTAAACCTGGATATTTTCATCGAGATTGGATGCTTGAACAAGCAGAGAAGCTTGGACTAACGGCTAACATTGCATTTGAAACGAACCTAATCAATTTAATTAAACAGGTCGTAGCCCAAGAATACGGCATCACAAGTGTGTTAGAAATGGTGATAGAAAAACACGATAATATTTGTGCAAAACCTTTCGAACCACCCATTTTTTTAGATTTACACATCGCTTGGAAAAAGCAACGCCCCATCAGTCAAGCAGACAAAGCGTTTGTTGAATTTCTTATGCATAACCGCTAGCTAGAAAGCAAACATACAGCTTGAATGCTCTATATGTTAACTAAGCCTATGCTGTTTATTGCCTCTTTGATAAAAGGGAAAATAAACAGCTCAGCCTAAATCAAATCACCTTGCTGAGCGATTAAACTGCATCAGCTTGATTCTCAGGAACCGCATTGATAAATGCCGGTAAAGTTAAGCAATGAGCATTAACACGCTCTATATTCGGATATGGACTCATATCTAACTCAAATCGCTTAGCATTGTACACCTGGGGCACTAAACAGATATCAGCAAGGGTTGGGCTATCACCGAAGCAAAAAGTGCCACTATGTTGCTCTAGCTGCTTTTCTAGCGCACTAAACCCTTCATTTAACCAATGATGATACCAAGCTTGCTTATTATCATTATCTACGTTTAGTTCGCCAGTTAAATACTGCAGCACTTTTAAGTTATTTAGAGGGTGAACTTCACACGCTATCAGCATAGCCATCGCTCGAACAATTGATTTATCGAATAAGTCTGCTGGTAATAGCGCAACATCAGGGTATGCCTCATCAAGATATTCAATAATTGCGAGTGACTGCGTTAGTACTCTTTGTTTTCCAGCCTGGTTTATCACTAAGCTCGGCACTAACTCTTGTGCATTAAGGCTTACGTATGCATCGCTATGCTGCTCGCCACCGTCTTTAACTAAGTGCACTGAAACCTGCTCCGCGACTAGCGATTTTAAGTTCATTGCAATGCGTACCCGATAAGCAGCACTTGAACGCCAATAGCCAAAAAGCTGAGTGTTAGTCGTTGCCATTAAATATCTCCTTGTGCCCTTTCGTCATTCAGCCCTTTGCCATTGTCTAGCAAAGCAAAATGCTAACAAAAAAGCCGATCCCTTAAGATCGGCCTTATCACTAAACAATCATTAATTAGCCTTTATATTCGACAACTTGCTGATCGATTGAACCAAAAATACTGTTATTGTCATCATCAAGCATTTCAATACGCACACGGTCGCCAAAACGCATAAAGGATGTAGATGGCTTACCATCCGCAATTGTCTCAAGCATACGTGTTTCTGCAAGGCAACTTGAACCAGCGCTGCGATCATAGTTAGAAATTGTGCCTGAACCTATAATTGCGCCAGCACCCAATGGACGTGTTTTAGCCACATGAGATACCAACTGACTAAAATTGAATGTCATATCAACCCCAGCATTTGGACGGCCAAATAACTCACTATTAAGGTGAGTAATTAAAGGCAGGTGTACTTTGCTATCTTGCCACTTATCGTTTAACTCATCCGGTGTTACAGCCACAGGAGAAAAACTGCTTGATGGTTTGGCTTGGAAAAAACCAAAGCCTTTTGCCAACTCACCAGGAATAAGGTTACGTAACGATACATCGTTAACTAGCATCAATAACTTAATATGCTTTTCGGCATTATCAGCACTAACGCCCATTGGCACATCATCAGTAATCACCGCTATTTCAGATTCGAAATCAATGCCCCACTCTTCGCTTGCTAACGGAATATCGGCTTTAGGCGCTATAAAGCAATCTGAACCGCCTTGATATACCAGCGGGTCTGTCCAAAATGTTTCAGGCATCTCTGCGCCACGAGCCTTACGCACAAGCTCCACATGGTTAACATAGGCACTGCCATCAGCCCATTGATAAGCTCTAGGTAATGGCGATAGACATTTCGCTTCCTCAAAATCGACAGCGTTATCCATTAAGCCTTTATTTAGCGCATCATAAAGCTCTACTAATTGTGGATTAAGTAGATCCCATGCATCAATAAGTTGCTGCATAGTATGAGCAATCGCAGGAACAGCAACTGCTTTCGTTAAGTCTTTGCTTACCAACATTAATTGGCCGTCACGACGACCATTATCATAACTTGCTAACTTCATACTGACTCCTAAATCGATTATAACCTAGCTATCACTTTAATATTCATGTTGTTTTACTCTGACAGCACAGATATCTCACCCTAAATTTTCCATAGAATGACATCACTAGGTCAGATGTGAAATAGCGTGAGATAAATCACACTTACCCATAGCAACACGTAAACTGTAAAGATAAAATTACAGTCTGCTACTGCAGACTATTTAGTGCCGTTTAGCGTTTAAACTTGCCGAACTAAGCGGCAACTAACGGCAAGCTAGTTTTACACCTCTTTTTGTTTACTTATCTTGTATTCACGCAGTTTGTTGGCAATAGCGGTATGAGACACACCTAGCTTTTTAGCTAACTGTCTAGTACTCGGATAAGCTGGATAAAGACGACGTAGCAAACTCGACTCAAACTGTTTCATAGCTTGCTCAAGGCTGCCTTCAAACTGATGATCAAAATAACCAAAACCTTCGGCATATGAAGGCAGCTTTAATTGTTCAACCGTAAGTTCTGCACTGCCATCCCACATAGAAACAGCCCTAAAAATGGCATTCTTCAATTGACGAACGTTGCCCGGCCACGCGTAACCTAATAGATGTTCACGGCACTCACCTGAAATACGGCGAATAGGAATAGATAATTGCTGGCTATAATGCTCTAAAAACATTTCAGTTAGCGGGATAATGTCAACTTTGCGTTCACGTAAAGAAGGCACATGGAAGCTCAATACATGGATGCGGTAATAGAGATCTTCTCTAAACTCACCACTTTGACATAGTTCTGCGAGATTCTTTTGGGTTGAACAGATAATACGCACATCACTGCGGATCTCTTCATCACCGCCAACTCGCCTGAATGTTCCATCTTGCAAGAAACGTAATAACTTAACTTGGGCTGACTTTGACATTTCTGCAACTTCATCAAGAAAGATCGTGCCACCTTTAGCTTCTTCAATGAAACCGCGTTTGACTACATCGCCATTGTTCACATAGCCAAAAAGCTCTTCTTCTGCAGCACTATCAGGCATGGCTGCACAGTTAATGGCAATAAAGGGTTGCTCACGTCGCATACTTGCGTCATGGCATGCGCGAGACATCAATTCTTTTCCGGTTCCGGTTTCACCGGTGATTAACAATGGCGCATCGAGTTGCGCCATTCTGCGCGCTTGTGCCAAAACCTCTTTCATCTTGTCACTAGTTGCCAGTACATTTTCAAAACCGCTTGATTGGCTTTGCAATGCATTAAACTGTTTTCCTAAGCGTGCCGGTGACTTAAGTGACACAACTGCCCCAGTTAAGATAGGCGTGTCACTGCCACTATCTGGCAAGTATATAGGTAGCATTTCGGCCAAGTATTCGTTTTCGCCAATATTAACTCGTGTGGCTTGCGCCAACACTGTCGATTCACTTAGCCAGCGACTAAAGTTAAATCCTTGCACCCAATGATTTATGGATTCATCAATGATCTCATGCTCACTCATACCCACAGTATGCAATGCTGACTCATTGACGATCCGCACACGTCCTTTTACATCAATCGAAAATACTGAATCCGGCAACGTCTTTAACAGTGTCTTTAGAGCATAATGCTCTTGCTCTGAAGGCATAAATGACACAGTCCGTACATCATGTACACCTTCAACTTTACGAATAAGTGGTAGCAACTCACTCAAGGTGTCAAAGCTTACCTCGGCAAATTGTAAGTAGAGAAAGCCTTGATTACTGGCATCAATCGCAAACAAATTAATACCGTAGTCTTCCATAATCAATAAGATATCTTTAGCCAGACCTACACGGTCCAAACAGCTGACTTCCAAGCGCATACTATTGCAGTTCCCTTTTTTAGATACTCGTTATTGGGATAAAACAATCAACAGAAACGAGCTAGCTCATCAAATAATAAGTGAGCGTAAACCCAGGTTCTGTAATTTGCCTATACGTTAGAAGTTTATCTTGGTTGTGGCAAGGGTTGTTTACAGGGGATTTGTAACATAAAGAAAATAAAAGCGTGTTAGTCGCGCCAACACGCTTAAGCAAAGCAGTTTAATCCACTATTAACTCATAGAGAAAATCAGCAGCAATGCTGTTATTGATATCAGAAAAAGCATAAAACTAGTGACTAGTTGTAAAGCGTGTCAGTCTTAGCTGCCATAATAAAATCGTTTTTATGTAACCCTTTGATAGAATGAGACCACCAAGTTACCGTGACCTTTCCCCATTCCGTTAATATTCCTGGGTGGTGAAAGTCCGCTTCAGCAAGTTCAGCCAATTTATTGGTGAACTCCATCGCTAACTTAAAGTTCTTAAACTTGTAAACCCGCTCTAATTGCATAATGCCATCACGCACTTCAACGCCCCAATCAGGGAGCATCTTAATCAGCTGTGCTAGCTCTGCATCACTGACTTTTGGTGCATCGGCTTGGCAAGCTTCGCAGGTCATTTGCGCTAACTCTGTCATGTCTAATTCCTTAACTTAACGTTTCTACTCATTATTAAGTCGGTAAGCGTTAAATTGCTACCGACCTTTATCATTACTCATTAACCCGCTTTTGCGGGAAATGCAGCTTCAAATAAACCTAGTTGCTGTGCTTTGTGCACAGATCCCATAATGTCCATTTCAGCAATCTCATCCAATTGACCAATATTTTCAATGGCATAATAGATAGGTTGCATAATATCAATACGGTATGGCGTTCTCAGTACATCAACCAAATCAAATGGTCTAATTTCTGGTTCATCGCCCATTACATATAAAGTTTCACCAGGAGAACTTAAAATACCGCCGCCATAAATGCTGAGTTCATTCTGCTTAGTTCGCAATACACCAAACTCCACCGTAAACCAATAAAGCCTTGCCAAAAACACCCGTTGTTCTTTGGTCGCTGCTAAGCCTAATTGCCCATACAAGTGGGAGAAATGTGCAAAAGAAGGATTGGTCAACAAAGGGCAATGACCAAATACTTCATGAAATATATCTGGCTCTTGTAAATAGTCGAACTCTTCACGACTGCGAATAAAAGTCGCCACCGGGAATGACTTGTTTGCTAATAACTCAAAGAATTTACCAAAAGATATCAATGCTGGAACAGCAGCGGTTTTCCAACCCGTTGCTTGCAATAATACATTATCGATTTCAGGTAATTGTGGAATTCTATCTGTAGGCAAAGCCAGTTTATCTAGACCTTGTAAGTATTCAGGGCAAGCACGCCCCGGCAAGTTAACTAGCTGTCTAGCATATAATTCAGACCAAACATCATTTTCAGTCTTAGGGTAATTAATAGCCCCATTAGCATCAGGTATGTGAGCTACGTAATTTTGTGGTGTATTCATAATTGCTAACTATCATCCTAAATATGGGAATTAACTTCTGTTTCCATAGTTAACCACGACATAAAAAATGTTAAGTAGATCACGTTTTATTATTCATCAGCTAGACCAGTAAAATCGTAACGTATTGCTTACACAAGATAACCCAAATAAACCTAAAGGCATAAAAAAATTAATAAAAATATGTATCACCACATTTACATCAAACTGATGTTATAAATTCACTCCAATTGAACAAGTTAAGTATTTTTAGCAGAAATTAGTTCCAAGTTTTCTTAACCAACATCGAGTCAAACAAGCTTCTTTCAAGGTCAGCACAATTCAACCTAAGCCTTTAAACGCACGAATTATCATCAAAGTGGATTAAAAAAGACGATTAACACCGCCTATGATAGAAATCTTCACCAACCTAGCCTTATTTCGGTATAGAATATAACTATAAGCGTCAACCTCTCGATTAGAACCAATAGGACCAGAATGAAACAACATAAAATTCGCAAAGCTGTCATCCCAGTGGCCGGCCTAGGAACGCGTATGCTTCCTGCTACAAAAGCGATTCCTAAAGAAATGTTGCCAGTGATGGACAAACCGCTTATTCAATATGTTGTGAAAGAAGCGATTGCAGCTGGGATAAAAGAGATTGTATTAGTTACTCACGCGAGTAAAAACTCAGTAGAAAACCATTTCGATACCAGCTTTGAATTAGAGACTCAACTTGAACGTCGAGTAAAACGTCAATTGCTCGCTGAAGTTCAAGCTATCTGCCCAGAGGATGTCACCATTATCAGTGTGCGCCAATCACAAGCAAAAGGTTTAGGCCACGCAATTTTATGTGCAAAAAGCATTATTGGTGATGCGCCATTTGCCGTTTTGCTTCCAGATGTACTTATTGATGATGCGAGCAGCGATCTAACCAAAGAAAACCTTGCCGAAATGGTCAAACTGTATGATGAAACTGAAGTAGGTCAGATTATGGTTGAAGGTGTACCACATGAAATGGTTAACCAATACGGTATAGCTGATATCAATGGTGAAGCATTGCAACCAGGCGGCTCTCTTCCTTTAACTCAGCTCGTAGAAAAACCAAAAATTGAAGATGCACCGTCTAATTTAGCCGTTGTTGGTCGCTATGTGCTGCCTGCGGATATTTGGGGCTACTTAGCAAAAACTCCTGCTGGTGCCGGTGATGAAATACAACTGACAGATGCAATTGCCATGCTAATGGAAAACCAAACGGTTAATGCCTATTACATGCAAGGTAAAAGCCATGATTGCGGTAATAAATTAGGCTATATGCAAGCTAACGTAGAGCATGCACTTCGCCATAAGGAAATTGGCGATGAGTTCGCAGAATATTTAAAAGCGATTGTTAAAACACTTAACTAGCCCTTTTAAATTCGAGCAAATTATAGGACATAGACATGACTATCTTAGTGACCGGCGGTGCAGGCTATATTGGCACCCATACAGTGGTAGAGCTACTAAACAACGGCAACGAGGTTATTATTTTAGATAACCTCAGTAACTCTTGCGTTGCAGCCCTTGAGCGAGTAGAGAAGATTACAGGCAAAAGCGTTACCTTTTATCAAGGGGATATTCTTAATCGCGCATTCTTGCAAAAGTTATTTAGTGATCACGATATTCAATCCGTGATTCACTTTGCAGGTTTAAAAGCTGTTGGTGAATCTGTTGAGCAACCACTGCGTTACTATGAGAACAATGTCACAGGTACGATTGTGCTATGTGAAGTCATGGCAGAATTTAATGTTAAAAACCTAGTATTTAGCTCATCAGCAACAGTATATGGCGATCCAGCTAGTCTGCCTATTACAGAAGACTTCCCAACAGGTGCCACGAATCCTTACGGCCAATCTAAATTAATGGTTGAGCATATTCTTAGCGATCTTTATCACTCGGATAACAGCTGGAATATTGCTCGGCTACGCTATTTTAATCCTGTTGGAGCCCACCAAAGTGGTTTAATCGGTGAAGATCCCAATGATATCCCAAATAATCTAATGCCCTTTATTACTCAAGTGGCCGTAGGTAAGCGCGAGCAATTAAGCGTATTTGGTGGTGATTACAATACGATTGATGGTACAGGGGTTAGAGACTATATTCATGTGGTTGATCTTGCTATTGGCCATTTAAGAGCACTAGATAAGCTTCAAACTCAATGTGGCTTAGTCACGTATAATTTGGGAACAGGCCAAGGTTATAGTGTGTTAGAAATGGTTGCTGCATTTGAAAAAGCCAGTGGTACGCAAATAAAATACCAGTTAGTGGATAGAAGACCTGGAGATATTGCCGCTTGTTATGCAAACCCAAATAAAGCGCAACAGGAATTAGGCTGGCAAGCGAACCATACTATCGATGATATGGCTCAAAGTAGCTGGCAGTGGCAGTCTAAAAACCCTAACGGTTATAAAGCATAGAGCCTATTCCAGCTAGCTATTAGACTCTAAGGCGCTAATATCTGTTAATTAGCCCTTAGAGTACTAATTTAAAAGGATCCATTAGATGAGTAGTATCAATCAGAGTAGAAGACGTCTTTTTAGGCGTAATAAACGCCAAGCCGTGCGCCTTCCATGGGCTGACCCTGATATTGAATTTACTGACCTTTGTACTCGCTGTGACAAATGTATACAGGCATGCGAAACACAAATTCTAATTAAAGGCGACGGCGGGTTTCCAGAAGTCGACTTTTCCATTGATGAATGTACCTTCTGTCATCGATGCGTTGATGCCTGTGAAGAACCTCTTTTTACTCCACTCAGCAGCCAAGCTTGGCAAATAAAAGCTCATATCCTAGAAAGCTGCATGGCATACCAAGGTATTTGGTGCCAAAGCTGTAAAGACGCTTGTGATAGCCGAGCAATTAACTTTACCTTAGCGATAGGTAAGGCTCCTCTTCCCGACATTAATATAGATGCTTGTACAGGATGTGGCGCCTGTGTTGCCCCTTGCCCAAGTAATGCAATTGTGATTAAAGAAACCAACTAACCACTTTAATTGTCATCAAACCATATCAAAATTCATCTAGCATACATCTAACCTTTAATAAGCTTATCTAAATTATTCTGAATAACGATAATAGCGAAAAATATATAATTTATTAATTGTTTAGCAAATCACAAGTTACCACTAAATACTGAAAATGTACTAGCTTCCCCCACCTTTAACAGTGCCAAAATTATGGCATATACCCGCCAATTTAAAGTGGTTTTGTTCTTTAAAAAATCAAGGTAACATCAACGCAACTTGATCCAATGAGAATAACAGCATAATGTTTGGAAATAAAAGAAATGGCGGGCTTACCTTTATTGCACAAAGCTCGAAATTTACCGGCGATACCGAGTTTACCGCTGAAGCGCTTATTGCAGGTAAACTAATTGGAAACGTCCATTCAAGCCATAATATTTCGATTGAACAAGATGGATTAATTGATGGCAAACTCCATTGCAGTGAATTACGAGTTTCAGGCACATTTAAAGGTAAGCTCACTTGCGAAAAACTCAATATTACCAGTACAGGTTTAGTTGATGGCGAGGTTAACTGTCAATCAATGGAGATCTTTGAAGGCGGCCAATTCATAGGCATGCGAGTAAGAGATGATATTGCTTTTTTACCTTCCCAAAATGATAACAAAAAGCCAATTCATAAACCGATTGACGCTAGTGATATTGAAGAAGCAGAGCTAACTGCAAACTAATACCAATCAGTATAAACATTTAGTCACTCAGCGAGAGTTTAGCGGTTTTGAGGCAAGGCAACGAGTAAAGAGCATAGTTGTTCTACGTTCGAGCTCGTTAACACTGCATCAGAATCGCTAAAACTCGCCATTCTGGAGCGTTTTTGGCTGCCTACTTCTGCGTTGATTAGCTTTATAAGGGAACAACCATTCTTGCAGCTATTCGCCTTGAATTAGTTTGCCAAAAATCGCTCTGAGTAGATCAAATTCTTATACTGATTGGTATAACTGCACAAGTCTGTGCTAAAGGCTCAATAAGTTAGTTTTGAGCCTTTCTAAATGCATTTAATAGGCTAATAAACTCATCACCTGAACGATCTAAAGCATCTGTTGAAATGTAAATATGATAGCCTAAATGGCTGCCTAATAATCGAGTGCGGTGACCAAACATAGCTAATACCCCCTTATACCTGTCTCCTTCTTCAATAAAAGGCGTAAACTCTGCACTCATCTGATTTTCTAATGTCGATAAGTCCTCATCTTGGGTTGAAGCCGTCATCAGCAATGGTCGCTGCTCTGTGAGTAAACCTGCTGCTAATCGTAAAGATATTGAGTCTAAAATAGGAGCAATAAGCTTAAGCTTAATACCAATATAAGGTAAAGAAATCATATCCAGACCATTGACAACCCTAGGCTGATCAAAGCGTTGAATATTATTCCATGATACAAAAAGTTGACCTCGTCGATGAAAATATGTAAGCCCTTCAGCGGTTAGCTTAATGGTGACTTCTGGCTCAATTAGTTTTGATATACCTAGCACTGTAGAAATAGCGCCAAGCGCAAAAAAAACAATGCCAACGGCAAACAAGTGGCTACCATTCAAGAAGAAAGCAATCCCAATAATGAGCGCAATAAAGCCTAATAATGTTAATGTGATTCCATTTCGTTTAATAACAGGCTTAACCAATACAGTTTTATCATTCAACGGGATATTCTCTTTATTTAATCACTAAATTTAAACCATTTTTAAAGCAAAAAAATGACATTTTCTGACGAAGCAATCTTATATTTTTTTAATTTTTTTTGCACCAGCGCCCTATACACTCATCAACCTTTGCATTTTAGTATCTCAGTTTAAACCACAACATTCCCAAATACTCATGAATTGCCCGTTGAGAATTAAGTAAATTTTTCGTCTCAATTTGCCACCAATGGCCTTTGCCTTGCGCAAAATCAGTAGGAGCTGCTGACGCATTCAGCCCAGCATGATTAAATATAGTCATTGCTCTTGGCATATGGCTTGCTGAAGTCACAAGCCTAAAGCGGGCACTTTCAACTTCCCAAAACATAAACTGTGCTTCTTCGATAGTATCTTTTGCTAAAGGGAATTTTATAATGTTATTCGAATCGACTCCAAGCTCTACCGCCGCATCAAACATGACATCAGCATGAGAGCGTGTGGATACACCACCAGCCCAGCCACTAACAATCAGCTTACAGTTTTTTCCAAGTGACATCTGCCTAACACCTTCCATTAACCGTGCTAAAGCAGGACTAGATAGCTGCTGAACAGCAGTTAAATTAGGGTTTTCGTCGTGGCTATTTCCAAGCACAAGTACCAAACAGCTCTCAGTAATAGCCATATTATTCACAGGATATTGATTTTCTAAATGCATGATTAATGTATTGCTACCCCAACTGCTTCCTAACACAATTAATAGGGTTACAGCCAAGAAAAGTAACTTTCTTGTACGCTGATAATTTCGGGCAAAAAATATCGCAGCAAATAGAAGAATTAACACGAGTGGAACTGGCATGAAAAACTGAGAAATAACTTTTTTTAACCAAAACATACTGTTTGAACCTAGCAAAGAAAGCGTAAACAGAGTGTAGTATGTCTTATTAAAAATGAACGAGTAAGCAATACTTGTTATTAGTTACTTAGAAGAGTCCAATATACCTAAATTAACTCCACAGCCAAGCAGCCCCGCGCACCCCTGAAGAAGCGCCATACATATTTTGCACCACGGGAGTCCGGCATTCTCCTCCTAACACATACCTAGGTAATACTCGCGGAAGTTGCGTATAAATATCACCTATGCTTGAAATGCCACCGCCAAGCACAATCATATCAGGATCGAGTGTATTGATAACATGCGCAAGAGAACGGGCTAGCCTGTCGATATAGCGATCAAAGGTTTGTCCTGCTAGCACTTCACCTTCAGCCACCTTTATTGCAAACTCTTCACCGGTAGTCGCTTTACCACCAACAAGTTTATAATCTCGGATCAAACCCGTACCTGAAATAAAGGTTTCAATACAATCTTTATTACCACAAAAACACTCAGTCGAATGTGTTTCCTCTTTGCTCATCCATGGAAGAGGGTTATGTCCCCATTCGCCTGCTATCCGATTTTTGCCACTGTGAATTTGGCCATTAATAGCAATACCTGCACCGCAACCAGTTCCAAGGATGATACCAAAAACAATCATTTCACCTGCAGCAGCACCATCAATGGCTTCTGAAATAGCAAAACAATTGGCATCATTGGCAACCCTAACTTCTCGCTTTAAACGTTTGCCGAGGTCAATATCTAAAGGGTAACCGTTAATCCAAGTAGAATTAGCGTTTTTAACCAAACCAGAATAAGGCGAAACAACGCCTGGGATCCCAACGCCTACAGTTGCTTTTTGTGCTAGCTTATCTTCCGCCTCACACACTAATGCTTCAATTGCGTCCAAGGTCTGTTCATATTGCTTTGGAGTCGGGACACGTTTACGAAAAAGCTCATCTCCTTGCTGATTGAGTGCAACAATTTCAATTTTTGTTCCACCAAGATCAATACCAATCCGTAACATGTTCACTCTCCCTATTGAACTATCCCTATTGAACTATCCCAACTTCAAAATATGACTTTAACCAAAACTAGATTTTAAAATGGCATTTATTTAAGCCAGTTTACCTTCTTCCCAGTTAGGCGCATAGGCAATAAAGTACGGATTTAAATAATCTTCTTTCTGATTATAACTAAGAGGGCCACGCGAATCATAATTGAGCACTCGTCCACCAGCACTTTCTAAAACGGCTTGTGCAGCAGCCGTATCCCATTCACATGTTGGGCCTAAACGAGGGTAAATATCAGCTTGTCCTTCGGCCAATAAACAAAACTTAAGTGAGCTACCTACACTCTTCATTTCATGTTCGCCAAATCGCTGTAAATATGCTTCAAGCTCTGGGGTAACATGCGAGCGACTCCCGACAATTCTGGGCACTTCGGTAACGCTATCAACTTGAGGTAAAGCAATCTCAGAATCCGCACACTGAAGCCAAGCCCCTGAATTTAATGACCCGTAAAAACATTTATCAAGTACAGGCGCATAAACAACTCCCGCTACCGCTCTCCCCTCATACACAAAAGCAATATTTACGGTAAATTCACCATTTCGCTTGATAAATTCTTTGGTGCCATCAAGAGGGTCAATTAGCCAGTATGCTTGCCACTCTTGCCTTTCTTGCCAAGAAATATCAGCTGACTCTTCAGAGATAATCGGGACATCGGGTGTTAGCGCCATAAGCTGTTGCACAATGACCTTATGGCTAGCAAGATCCGCGGCAGTGACAGGGCTGTCATCTGATTTAGTCACCACACCAAAATCATCTTTGGCGTAAATAGCCATAATGGCTTCACCCGCTTCTTTTGCTATGCCCACAAGCGGAGCTAGCCAGCCATGCTGAAATAAAGTACTCAAAATTAAAATCTCTATAATTAACTGATCGCTATCTCTTTATTATGCCAGCGTAGCGGCAATTAAATTAATAACCAATTGTTAGCTTTTTGCATAAAACAAACTAAGACTGACTGCTATTTTTATATACTCGCACGTAATCAATCAGAAAAACTTGCGGGAACACAGAGTAATCAATGTCTTGATTATTTGCATTTTCTACCCATGTCCCCCCAACAGCCAAATTTAATAAAAGATGAAACCTTTGATCAAAAGGTGCACTACCTTTAGCTAAACGCAATTCATCATCCGAAGAATACAGGCTGTACCAATTATCAGATGTTTGTGTAGCGTAATGGATGCCATCAACATACCAACGGATCTCGTTTGGTTCCCATTCAATTGCATAACGGTAAAAATCATCGGCAGGACTCAGCTCTGAGGGTAAACGATAAGAACGGCCGCTATAAACATTATCAGGCCAAGATTGACCATAATGTAACGTCCCGTGGATCCGCGTTTCTAATTCCCCCTCCACAGCCCCTTGCCTATCAGATCGCGCGCCTAAGTTTATAGCCTCCACAATATCAATTTCGCCTGAGCTAGACCAATCCCCATAAACCCAGTCCGATGGTAACATCCATACAGCCCCCCACGTACCTTGTCCCTTAGGGAATTTAGCGCGAACCTCAAAACGACCATAAAGCCAGTCACCTTTAAAGACGCTTCTTAATCTAGCGGATGTAAAAGGCTTAACGGTAGAAGTATCTGCACGGCTATAATCTGCATGGTCATCTTTGAGTGCCGGTCCAGCATAGTCCTCCAGCCTCGCAACAATGTGTAATAGTCCCTGTTGAACAAAGGCATTTTCATTCCTGTCGGTATAACATTGCTGCTCACTATTGCCACCACCATAACAATTATATTCGAAGCTCCACTTGCTCTTATCTATTTCAATACCGTTGAATTCATCTTGCCAAACTAACTCCCATGATGTTGCTATGGTCGAAGCTTGATGAGCCTCAGGCGCAATGGGTAATCCATTTTCGCAGGCTGCAGTGAATACAATACACAGCCAATAACAGCCGAGTTTCGCGTATTGCATTAGTGGCACGTTATTGTCGCGGCATCACTTGGAGCAAATGTCATTTCAGCAATGCCCAAGTCCATAGCCCCTTCAGTTAAAATTGAAAAAGGCGAGATAAGCTCTGACAGCTCAATTCCTTGCTTAGTAAAACTAAGATAGCTCTACGTTAAGTATCTGCCATCCCTGCCCATACATTTGTTTAAGTTGCTTGCTTATATCGAGATGCTTCTTCCCCGCTTTATTACTTTTCATAGTCAATTGGACCTGCCGATTAGGTGGCGTAACAATATTGACTAGCATAGACAGCATGGATGCTTGCTCAGCAAAATCGGTTAAATCTCTTGGAAATGCACTGTTTAGACTGACCTCACCTTTGGTTTTATCCTTAAAACTCAATTGAAGTGTTTCGCTACGTACAAGATTTGCTTCAAATCTGTCTAACTGTAAATTGCTAACCAGCGCCGCTTTACCACTGGTGCTTATTTTCCATGTTTTTTGTACACCGGAATCGTAAATAGCTAAAATGTGCGCTTCGCTAGGCATTTTTGCAGCCACTTCACCTAACTGGGGAAGATTCACCATATCGGCGTAGCTAAGCCCGAATCCATACGGAAAAAGTGGTTGATAATTAGCGTCTTGATAATTTAAGTTGACTTGCTCAGGACCGCTTGGCCAAGAAAACGACAGTTTCCCAGAAAAGTCATACTGTAATTGATTGTTGCTATCACGAAATAACACTTCAGCAATACCGGCACCTTCACTACCAGGCAGCCAGCTAGCCACAAACGCATCAGATGCATTCAGCTCAGCATTAACCCATAACGGACGCCCGCTAATAAAAACGGATACAGCCGGGATCCCTGCCGCTTTTAAACGCTTAAGTAAACTAAGATCCCGTTTATTTCCTCTTTGATACTCAAGGTTATCAAGATCGCCATATCCCTCTGCATAAGGCTCTTCACCAAACACAACTACAGCAACATCGGGTTTTATCGCATAACGACCATTTTCGCTGAAAAACGCCTTACCACCAGCTTGATTCACTTGCGTTTTGATACCTGAAAATATCGAGGTCGCACCAGGAAAATCACTATTTTGATTACCAGTCCCCTGCCAACTTAACGTCCAGCCCCCTGTCTGCTTCGAAATATTATTCGCGCCATCTCCAGCCACCATCACAATTTGATTTGCTGATAAAGGCAGTAAGTTATTATTATTTTTAAGCAAGACTAAAGATTCTCTCACTGCCTGCTTAGCCAGTTCTCTATGGCTCGCAGACCCAATAACATCACTTTTTCCTGCATTCGTTCTCATCGCAGGGCTTGGCTTAGTAAATAGTCCGGCACGTAGCTTAACCCTTAAAATTCGGCTTACCGCATCATTGATTCTTGCGATAGGGATATCACCATTTTCAACTTGTTCTATTAAGTTGTTAAAAAGGGGCTTCCACGCCGCTGTCGGCACCATATAAACATCCAACCCCGCATTTACTGCCTCAGGACAACTTTCAATCGAACAACCTGGAATTTGACCGTGACCATTCCAATCGCCAACGACAAAGCCATCAAAGCCAAGACGTTGCTTTAAAACTTGGGTGAGTAAATAGTAGCTGCCATGAACCTTTTTCCCCTGCCAACTATTGAACGACGCCATAACCGTCTGCGCGCCCGCCGATAAGCCAGCAACATAGCCTTGCCCATGAATATCAAATAACAGCTGTTCCGCCACATCGGTATCACCTTGATCGATCCCCATAGTCGTTCCACCATCACCAATAAAATGCTTGGTGGTGGCAATAACATGATCTTCGGTTAGAAAGTGGCTCCCGACCTGACCTTGGAGCCCGCTCACGATTGACGCTGCATACGACTTTACAACGTCAGGGTTTTCAGAGTAACTCTCATAAGTACGCCCCCACCTATCATCCCGAGCAACTGCAACAGTAGGAGCAAACACCCAATCGATACCAGTAGCACTCACCTCCTTTGCGGTTACTTGTGCAATTTGTTCTATCAGAGAAGGGTTATGGGCAGCTCCAAGGCCGATATTATGAGGAAATAGCGTCGCACCTATAACGTTATTATGGCCATGTACGGCATCAGTCCCCCACATGGTCGGGATAATTGCGCCATCTAACGAATCATCTATCGAGGCTTGATACATCGCATCAGCGAAAGAAACCCAATCACTAACGGCCGCGTACTTATCTTTATTAGGAAATGAACCGCCACCATTAAGGTATGAGCCAAAGCCATACTCACGCATATCATCAAGGGTAAAAGAACCAATCTCCGGCTGGATCATCTGCGCAACCTTCTGAGCTAACGTCATCTCAGCAATAAGTTCAGCAACTTGTTGCTCAATATCATCACTAGGCTTCATATCCATAGATAACTGAGGCCAAACGGCATTAATCTCCTCAGAACTATCAGCAGGTTTTGAGGTTGTTGAGCAACCAAAGATAACCATTAAAGAGATGAGCAATAAACGTTTGGCAGTATATGAGCTGATACTTAGCTTAGATAAAAAGGCGGTTAACATACCAACACTCCCTGTAGATAGTTAATAAAACAAATTTAGTATAAATACCCCCAAAATGGCTAACACTTCCTATATAAGCTACGGAAATACTGAGAAATATTTATCAATATTGTGCATTCAAAAAGACACTTAAATAAAAAGTAGAACAAACTAGACTAATTCGCATAAAAATACTGAATTTTCATCCACTTTTTAATTACCTATTGTAGATTTAATTGCTTTAACATCATCACTTAGATATGTCACATTTTGTGCAAAATACCTATATAGCTTGGTTTGATGCTATCCGCCTGCAGTGAAATCCTCTAAAATGCGCGCAACGACAAAAGGGATCATAATGAAACTCAAATTTTTATCTGGTGTACTACTGTTTGTTTGTACACAGACGCAAGCAGCATGGTGGGTTGAGCCTACAGATTTGCCACTGAGAGCTGATATTCAACTTTTATCTGATACAGGTGTCATTGTTCAGCCAATCACTACATACCCTTTAATGTGGGACGGCCTAAAGCAAGATATGGACAAGGCTGATCAAACTCAATTATCAAGCACACAACGCGATGCATTCGATAGAGTTAACCGAGCTTACGAGCAAGATCATCGCGGTATGAGTGCTAAAATAAAACTTGCTGGCGGATCCGATACCACTCGCTTTATTGGCTTTGGTCAAGATTACCGAGATAAAGCCGAAGCAGAAGCCTCAGTTGAAGTCACCAAAGATTGGTTTAGCGGACGTTTATCAACGAGCTATCACTATGATCCAATTGATGGCAATAGTACTCGCTTAGATAATAGCTTTGCCGCAGTCATGCTAGGCAACTGGGTGGTCAGCGCTGGTGCGCAGCAGAAATACTGGGGACCTGGCTGGGATAGTGGCCTCATTCAAACCACGAATGCTAGGCCTATGCCAGGCATTACTTTTTCGCGCAATAATAGCCAAGCATTTGAAAGTAAGTGGCTAAACTGGATTGGCCCATGGACCTTTACTACGGCATTTAGCCAAATGGAAAGCGACCGTTATGTACCAGAAACCAAGCATTGGGGCGCTCGCGGAACGTTAAGGCCTATCTCTAAGCTGGAGGTCGGCTTCTCATGGACCATGCAATGGGGTGGTGAAGGCTATGGCAATAGTTTAGGCGACTGGTGGGATGGCTTGTTTAACGGCGGCATGACCGAAGGAGATATTAAGAATGGCCAAGAAAATATGCTGGCCGGATACGATTTCCGTTGGTCAGATACAGCATTTGGGATCCCTTATGGTATTTACTATGAGCGCATTCATGAAGACTACCATAATGGCAAAAACAAACTGATCAACTCAGCCAATATGGGTGGTATTGATTTTGTTTTAGCAGACATAAATACTCGAGTATTTGTTGAGTACTCAGATACTCAAGTAGCCTGTGGCATAGATTCTAATGCCTATAACTGTCTCTATGAGCATGGCTTCTACCAAAGCGGTTACCGTTATTACGGAAAAAGTTTAGGTAGTACCTATGACAATGACGCAACCACGTTCGTCGTTGGCGGTATAACCCAATTAGGTGGAGGCCAAAATATCACCAACAAGTTCCGTTGGTTAAGGCTCAACACCGATGGTACCGATACAGGACGCCCAGAGGGGGGCAACCCAGTATCACCAGGCGAATATGAACGTGTTTATCAATTTGACACTAGCTATCATAGACCATTCTACCAAGGCACATTAAAGGTAGGCGGCACACTCGGTTACAGTCAATATATGACTTCTGGTGGTAATGACTGGGATAGTACGATTTATGCAGGCTGGGAACGTCGCTTTTAAGCCTGTACCCTTGTAGATAAGCATTAAGTTAGCCAAACTTTATCTCTATGGCTAACTAAGCCCTTAAAGGCAAAAGCACATAATGCTTTTGCCTTTTTTATTTAGCGTCTAATGATTAAAATTGCAGCATTGCCGCGAGTTGCTGTTGCCACGAAGCAACGAGTAAACTCGATTGATTAAGCTTAAGTTCTGCATATATTTTATCGCAGCATAACTCACTTCTTGGCGGTCGCTTCGCCAACTGGTTAACATGCAATGCTTGCCAGTTAGCACTCGAAATAGGCGCTATTGTGCATTGTTCTACTTGGCTGTTACCAATATCGGGTTGCAGTTCAGATTGAATCTCACAGGCAAACTCAAACCAAGAGCAGCAACCTGCCGCAGCATAGTGGTACAGAGATGTCTTAGCACTCGTATCAGGCTTACGACAAAGCAGAAAAAGTACCACCGCCAATGCTTCTCCCCAAGTAGGCGATCCATGTTGATCCGCAACAACCGATAAATTCTGTTTTACGCTAAAGAATCGCTGCATCGTTTTAACAAAATTATTCCCCCAACAGCTATATAGCCAAGCAGTACGCACTATGGTGACATCTTTACCTAAAATATCACTCACCCATTGCTCGCCCGACAATTTACTCAAACCATATTGAGACAACGGCTTAGGCTGACAAGCTTCCTTATAAGCCGTACTCGCCAGACCATCAAATACAAAATCAGTTGAAATGTGGAGCATTTTTATGCCTTGGGTACGGCACGCATTAGCAATTAACTTGGGACCTGTCACATTCAGCTCAAATGCCAACAGCCTATCAACTTCTGCAGCATCAACCGCGGTGAAGGCAGCGCAATTGATGACAATATCAGGTGAAAAAACATTAAAAGCGCGCTCAACTTCGCTGTTATCGCAAATATTAAGCTCTTGCCTAGAAAGCAAAATCACCTCATCATCATGACTTAAACAAACGATGAGTTCCGGTAATAACTCGATTAAAGCATCTTGAGCCATTGGGTTTGCAAACGCTGCGCTAAAATCCTCGCTATATCCACTTGGTTTCGTCCAGTCTTTTGCAAAATCCGTCGATCGAACGTCATTTTTTAGCTTGTCGAGATCCTTTGGAAAATACACGTTCGCATGAGCGCTAACTGCAACCAAAGCCAATGACTGCGCAAGTTGACCTTTAGCGCCAGTTATCAATATGCGCACGATAAGTCACCCTCAATAACCGCCGAATATTCATCCATCGCGCCATGACCTCTAGATGATAAAAAGGCAAGCAAGGCTTCAGGGGAACGATTTAGCAAACGTTCAATTGGAAAGTTAGCTTGTGCAATAATTTTCTCTGCCTCAGTAAAATCACCTAGGCTATATGCGATATGTGAATCAGAGCCCATGACTAATAAGCCACCCGCTTCTTTCACCGCTAGCGCGATAGCCAAGCAATTATGCTCACTGCCTTTTCTAGAAGCTAAGAATGATGAATTATTGATTTCAAGCGCAACATTATGCTCCGCAGCGGCAGCCGCCACCGCCTTGATATCGATAGGGTAAGCTGGATTGCCAGGATGCGTAATAATGTCGACCTTACCACTCTTAATACTGTTCACCATTGCAAGCGTGTGGCTTGCCATATCCGATGGAGCTAAAACAGGTTGATGAAAACCGGCGAGTACGATATCCAACTGAGCAAGATAATCCCCAAAAAAGTCAATTTCTCCGGTCTCATTTTTTATATTAGCTTCAATTCCTCTTAGTATGCCGACTCCATCAACAATCCGAGGGACAACTCTAAGGTTAACGAAATGCCAAAAGTGCGGCGCATCAGCCATATCTGGACCATGATCGGTTGTGGCAAACAGCTTCAACCCTTTTTGTTTTGCCATCACAATATATTCTTGCAGTGTACTGTAAGCGTGAGTTGAAGCTACGGTATGAGTATGGGTATCAACAAGGTATTTCATAGTTATCTCATTGCTCAAAACAAAAAAGAGTAGACAATAAGTCTACTCTTTTCGCTTAGATAGCTCTATCTCTAAAAACAATGCCAATAACTTAGCAGCCTTATCATGAGTGGCTTAAACTGCTCTGCAACTCTTCCCAGGTTTGGCGCTTACGGTAAATGGTGGATGCACTAATATCGAGTAATGCTGCGGCCTTGGGAACGTTGCCATCGCATAATGCTATCGCTTTTTCGATGGTCCGTTTTTCCGAAAGCCATAAAGGTTCAATCGAATCATCGTCCACTTTAACAGCATGCTGAGGAGCTACATCTTCTGTATCTGCTAAGGCAGCGACCTGACCTATTTCTCCTATAAATGCCTTGGTGTCTATAGCTTGTGCACTCACATCTTCAGCTCGTTGATAATGTTTTGGCTTATTGCTGACTGGCGACTGTGAATTCAATTGAATCGGTAGCATATCAAGCTCTACCGTATCACTATCATTAAGAACGACTATTTGACGAACGACATTCTGCAACTGACGTACATTTCCCGGCCATGAGTATGATTTAAGGCATTGCTTTGCCTCCGGGCTAAAGCATTTAAATTTCTTACCTTCTTCCTTGTTATATTCTTTAAGTAAAGTAGAAGCTAACAATAAAATGTCTTTATCCCGAGTCCTCAAAGGAGGCAGCTCAATCGGAATAACATGCAAACGATAAAACAGATCTTCTCTAAAACGCCCGGCTTTAACTTCATCCCAAGGGATCCGGTTAGTCGCACTCACAAAACGTACATCAACCTTTTCCTCTTTGGTCCCGCCAACTCGCTGAAACACACCCGTTTGAATAAAGCGCAATAACTTGCTTTGCAACTCAAGGTCCATTTCACATATTTCATCAAGGAATAAAGTGCCATTGTGGGCACGAGTCGCAGCCCCATCTCTGTTAGCTATCGCGCCAGTAAATGCCCCTTTGGTATGACCGAATATTTCACTTTCAATCAAATCTTTAGGAATAGAAGCACAATTAAGTGCCACAAAAGGTCCATCACAACGGCTCCCCGCATGGTGAATCGCATTGGCGCAAACTTCTTTACCTGTGCCGCTCTCACCAATAATAAACGCTGACGCTTTGCTATTCGCCACACAATCTATCGTTTTATAAACAGTCTGCATGGCTAATGATTCACCAATAAATCCCATAAAATTAGGCTTTGGCAGACTGCTTTCATACTTGGCGACAAGGCTTACTAGCTGACGTTGTTTTAATGCATTGCGAACGGTAATAGAAAGACGTTTAGCGTAAAACGGTTTAACTAAAAAATCAAAAGCGCCAGAGCGCATAGCGTCGACAGCGATATCAATCGTGCCATGAGCAGTGATCATGATGACTGTAATATCGGGGTAGCTTTGTTGTACGGTTTCTAAAATATCCATACCGGACATATCAGGAAGTTGGATATCAAGCACCAGCAAGTCGGGTTGCCACTGCTTAAGTTCATTTAACGCATCCTCGCCGTGGTTAACATGAGTCACTCGAGCACCATCGGCACGTAAATATTCAGTATATAAGGCCCCAAGAGACATACTGTCTTCTACAAGTAATGTAGTAAAGGTGCTTGCTATATCCATATAAACCAGCCTATATATAAAATAAATCGTTAAAATACAACAAACTAAACATTTACTCGCCGTTATATCCTAGTAAGAAATGCTTTGTTAACATCCAAAATATTAAAACACTCGCTCAAAGAGTGAGTTTTAATCGTAGCCTAAACTCAGCCAAGGTTTGCTCACCAATATCTATCATCTCATTCAACTGCTTGGCGACTTGAGGTTCATCTTTTACTTTCGCACTCTGCTCTAGATTTTGTGCAGCAACAGATAGAGCCTCAGCCCCAAAACTACCTGCACTACTCTTTAGTGTATGAGCCTGTATGTCAATTTCAGAAAAATCCAACTCACTTCCATTTTGATATGACGCAGCTATTTGCTTTAATAATTGCAACCGCTCACTCGCCTCAGTTAAAAACACACCGAACATCCTCGCCATAGCATCTTCACCTAGGGTATGGCTTAGCTCATCTAGCGTCGACTCATCAATAATACTCATCATTTCATTATTATCTCCGGTGCCAACTCCTAGGGTTAAACAACTAGGTTCTTTATATTCGACGGGTTGAGTTGTAGCCAATTGACTAACCATTGTATCTTTACTTTCAAGGTCTACTACAAGTATTTCTTCGCTCAACTCTGCACCAACTGCTGACTTTACTATAGCCCCTTGGTCAACAAAAACAATCCACTTATTAACAACATGAGCCAAAACCTCGCGATTAACAGGTTTTGGCACAAAATCTTTCATTCCGGCATTCATGCACAGCTCTACATCTTCTTTTTGCACATTTGCCGTCATCGCGACGATTACTTGATCTGGATTTCGCTGTAATATTTTCTGTGTTGCTTCAATACCATCCATCTCAGGCATTCTCATGTCCATCAAGATGAGCCCGTAATGACATTTACTTGCCATGTCTACAGCTTCAACACCATTATTCGCGATTTCTACCCTAAAGCCTGCTTTGGTTAACAGTGCACTGGCAACAATTTGGTTAGCAGGACTGTCTTCAGCCAATAAAATAGGTAGGTGAACTTGGTTGTTTGCAAGCTCGATGGGCTGGCAGCGGACATCTTCAACTTCAAGCTCCCGATCACCACTCAGCACGCTCAACATCATGTCTCGGCTCAGAGGCTTATTGACAACCTGCTCTATAGCTACCTCACGCAATAATCTTGCCGCCTCAGGCACAACAACCGTCATTAGGGCTGCCATTAACCCTTGTTCACACAAAAAGTCTTGCTTGAGACTCGTTGCCTGCTGCTCGTTCAAATCAAACAAACAATGTTCATCAATCATAATTAGATTAAACTGGTCCTGATTTTTTAGGGTACTAAAAACGCTTTTAATACTATCAACAGCAACAACCGAAACCCCATATTGACGATACTGCTTTTGTGCTAACTGACGATAAATATCATTCGGGTGCACCAGCAAAACCCTAGAATTGGGTGGAACCTTAACATCTCTAGTTTTGGCATTCTTATCTAGCTTAAGAACTACATCAAAACAAAAACAACTGCCGACGCCCTGCTCACTATCAACACTTATTTGTCCTCCCATTTGTTGAATCAGCTCAGAGCAAATCGCTAGGCCAAGACCTGTACCACTGTAATGAGTATTATGCGTATCATGCACTTGGCTAAACTCTTCAAATAATGTTGACTGCGCTTCTTCGGTAATGCCTATCCCTTGATCCGACACTTTACAACATAGCCTAGCTTCAGCCGAAACCGCTGCTGGTAACCACATCTCAATAGCGACACAGCCACCAGAGGAGAACTTAATCGCATTATCGATTAGGTTGTGCAGAACCTGCCTTACCCTTTGCCCATCGCCAATCAAACTTTCTGGCACATTTGGGTTAATACAAATAGCTAATACAACCCCTTTGTCTTGTGCTTTTGCAGAAAGAACCTGTAAAACTTGGGCAGCGAGTTTGGCCGGAGAAAATGCGCTTTCTTCCAGCACCATTTGTCCCGCTTCAATTTTAGAGAAATCTAAAATATCATTAATAGTACTTAATAGTGCTGTCCCAGCTTCCTTAGCTGTGTTGGCGTAAATCCTCTGCTCTTTATTCAAACTCGAGTCCAATATTAAATCGACACTGCCTAAAACAGCATTCAACGGACTGCGGATCTCATGACTCATAGTCGCTAAAAATCGAGATTTCGCTTCACTTCCTTGCTCTGCCTGCTCTTTGGCAAGTTTCAGCTGTGATTCGTATTCTATTCGACGTGAAATATCTCGAATAAAAGCCGTTAATAGCATCTCCTGCCCGAGTTGCACTGGAATAAGGGTCAGCTCAATAGAGACGAGTTCGCCGTCTGAACGTACCGCATTCATCTGGGTTGAATGCTTAATAGCAGAACCTTGGCCTGTTGCAATATACTCTTTCAGGATATTCAAAAAAAGCTGTCGGTCCTTGCCTTGAAAAAGGGTACTCGCTATTGAATAACCTACCATCTGACGAATACCTAGCTTAAATAGCAAGCATGCAGAATCGTTTGCTTCTTGAATGTTTCCATTAGTATCAATTGTAATAAGCGCATCTTTGCTGCCTTCCAAAGTTGCCAATAAAATAGACTCGGTTCTCTGGGCGGCAACTTGAGCACGCTTCAAATCACTGACATCTTTCACTAATCCTAAAAATAGCACCTCGTCATCGATACGCATTTTTGAAATAGATAATTCAATAGAGAAAAGGCTACCGTCTTTTTTCTTCGCAACTAACTCCCGGCCTTTACCTATAATCTTAGCTTCACCTCCTTGTAGATAATGTCGAATATACTCATCATGCATGTACTGATCGTGCGGCGGCATTAACATTGATACATTATAGCCAATGAGCTCTGATGAGCGATAACCGAACAAACAACTCACAGCAGGATTGACTTGCTCTATTACTCCCTGAGTATTAACAATAAAAAAGCCATCTACAGCCGTTTGTAAAATCGCATTTAAGCGAATATTGGCACTTTCTAGCGCTTGGTTTTTATCGGCGACCTTTTTTACCATTTGGTTAAAAGCCTCCATTGTTTCACCTATTTCATCATCGCTACTCACTGGGATCTGGACCAATGATTCTCCCTTTAATATACGTTGCGATGCGGTTTTTAACAGTGCCAAATTACGTGTCAAATAATTCCCTAACAGCCACGAAAATAGAGCGACTAAAAACATTTCTATTGCTGCTATCGTCAAAAATCGAGTTCTGGCATCAACAATAAAACTGTCGAGCTTAGCTGTGTCAAAACCAAGCTCAACCCTCCCATAGTTAAAACCTGATTCTTTTACATCTCTTTCAATATCTAAAATACCATCAACTACATCAGCCGGCTCTTGAGATAGCGTCGAGCCACCACTCATACTGCCAGCACTCACCAATAAATGACTTTGATTATAAATATTGACATAAAGCACTTGAGAGGTGGTGAGTAGCTCTGCGGCGAGAACATTGAGGGTTGATAGATCACTGCTTATCACCGCATCCTTTGCTGCTGCAGCAAAAAGTGATGCTGTAGAAGTTGCACGTTTTTGGATCTCGGCTTGGTTAGACGTTTTTAGATAATCCACACTGGTATAGACCAGCAACATTAATAGCAAGCCTTCAATAACAGCAATCCCAAAAATCGTTTTAATACGAAAAGACATTGTTATTTCTCCTTTAATGGCTTTTCTAGTTCACTTAGTTTCAGCGCTCTCACATCATCCCAGTCACTACTGCTCGCCGCTTCCATGGCCTTAAAACCTAAACCACTTAGTAACATCTGCCCCTCATGTGTATTAGAAAGTGCCATTAACTGTTCAAGCAAAATATCACGCTGCAGTTCCGACACTCTTGGGTGGGTCGCAATTGCATGAGGGGTGTAACCAGGAGTACGCCAAAGTACCTTTAGCTGCTTGGTAACATTTGCATCCATATTATTAAATGTACGTCCGACTCCCCCCCCCGCATCGACAAGCCCCTGAGCCACTGCGAGGTATACCGAATCATGAGAACCTACATATTGAGTGCGATGAGTAATATTATTTTGCTTTAAAATAGCCCTGGGGATAACACTTGCAGCAAATGCTGCTGGAGCGGGAAAGGCGAGTAACTTGTCATCAAGTTCTGTCAACTTAGAGATGGGGGAATCTTTACGTACAACAACCAACCCAGTTAAATATTTATCTTGCTCTTTTGCCAATGCAACATAACCGGGCGAAACATTAAATACAGTAAAGTGATAAGGGTTCATATAGGCAATATCATAGTCCCCTCTAGCCAAACGCCTTTCAAAGGTAGGGATGTCCGGCGCAGTTGCAAATTGCAAATCAAGCTTCGCATTTTGCGACAAGACTGCAAGTACTGGAGCCCAGCTTCTGGCGAGGGTGCTAGCGGCTTGTTGGGGGACCACACCAAAGACCAATCTTGTTGGCGTTATTTCTTGTGCCGTTTCAACAGCTGCTGCCCGCAGGCTGCAACAAGAAATAGCGATAAACCCAAATAAAACCACAAGCTTTTTTAGGATCATATTCATAGGCATCTTGCTGCTTCCTTATGATTTAACATATATACAAAGTACTAATTTTAAAATACCTAGCAATGTATATGCCATATCGCTATCGTATGCTCAGTAATTCAAATAAATAAGTAATCACATCAAGTATAAACCCCAAAAAAATCAACCATTCATTTTTCATTTTTCATTTTTCATTTTTCATTTTTCATTTTTCCAGCAACGCTGATACTCCAATCAAGAGCAAGTAATAAGCTGATATAAGCCACTTAAAAAGTAACCCTTAATCATAAGTTTCTTAGCTGGTCCAAAGCTTGCTTAACAATATTTAACCTCTATTTTCTATTGGAGTGAGTCGATGGCTTTGCCCTTATCTTCAACAACACAGCAAAAAGTACGGCCTAAGATCATGGTTGTAGAAGACTGTGACACTGAAAGATGCCTATTAACCAGCCTCCTAGACAGCATGGGCTATCAAACACTGGCATTTTCTGATGCTAAAGATGCACTCTGTACGCTAAAACAATCACATATCGATATGGTCATCACTGACTGGATGATGCCAGAGATAAGCGGCATAGACTTATGTAAGACAATTAAATCTATGACGCACCCGCCTTATACCATCCTGCTAACAGGTAATAATCAAAACAGTCATTTAATCGAAGGGATTGAAGCTGGAGCAGATGACTTTGTCACTAAGCCGTTTAATGTAGGTGTGCTCAAAGTTAGGGTTTTGGCAGGTTTGCGCATCGTTGAAATGCAACAAGCTCTCGCCCAGCAAAACAGCCAATTAAACGCCTTACTGAGTAAAGAGCAGCAATACCTTAAAGACTTGCAACAAGATCTTGCTAGTGCTGCACAGCTTCAGCGGGCTTTATTGCCAAAAAACGCTGACCTAACTAATGGCTGGCAAGTGACCACACGCTTTAAGCCAGCCCAAGAGTTGGCCGGCGATATTTTCCAATGCTTCAACATCGACTCACAACATATTGGGTTCTATTTATTGGATGTCAGTGGCCATGGCACGGCAGCATCGATGCTGAGCTTTACCTTAGCTCAACAGCTATCTTCAAGCCAAAAAGCTTGGCAACAACATGACCTTAGCGGTCTCGTTAACAAGGTTAACCGTAAATTTGAAGATCCTGAGCAATGTGGACGCTTTGCAACGCTACTGATAGGTATTGCCAATACGCACACCGCTGAAATAGAGCTTATTAGCGCTGGCCACCCCGCCCCCATTGTTGTTGGGCCGCTAGGGACCTATTTTATTGATAATAATCAATTAAAATCCCAGCTGCCTATCGGGATCAGTAAGGTGCATCAATATCAGAGTCAAATTTACCAGCTTGAAGATAACTGCGAGTTATTACTTTATTCTGATGGTCTGTATGAATGTCGCCATAGTAAATACGGCTTTTATGGCCAAGATAAACTGTTAAAGAATATCCATAATGCTAAGAGTTTACCTGCCAACAGACTTTTGCATTATTTAAGCTACAGCGCTGAATTGTGGCAAGAAAAACAAGCACAAGATGATATCTCTCTGATGCTGATCTCAAGTACTAAGGTTGATAATAGACACAAGGAGTTACAATGAATAGTTTACAATTCACTCTCAATCGACATGTTTTTCAGCAGCACTCAATTAGCAAAGAAATTGACCAGTTCATGCTGCAAAACCACGTGCCTGATAGCAATCGTTTCAAAATTATCACCTGCACACTGGAAGCCATTGCTAACGTGTTTACCCATGCAAATCCCCCCTTAAATCACATGATTGTGATCTTGCATTGTGACAAAGATAAAGTGACCGTTGACCTACTGGATAATTCTAAAGCAAGTGACTTTGAGACAGAGGTTCAATGTCCACCAGCCCACTCGTTATCAGGGCGAGGCTTGTGGATCCTCAATAATTGGATGGATACGGTAAGAACCCAAAAAACAGTTGCTGGCACACACTTACAATTAACGTTAGCTGTTTAGCCAATAGCAACTCTATCATTCAAAGCCAACTGATTTTGATACGGCAGTTTATGTTCCAGCTCCGTGTCCAGCTGCTCGTACGCTATCTGGGTGAAAGTTATCAAAACTTCAATGAATAGATATCGTATCAAGGAAGCCATTACAGGCGCTTATTTTTGCTTGCATCTCTCCATAACCAAACTGCTTCATTTTGCTTTGCATATTAAGAACTCTCGAGCCACCGTTACCAGAAAACAAAATAAAACCTATAGAATCAGACACATAAACAATGGCACCTTAATTGCTAGTTATTAACTAACGCTCCATGACGGGGCAGCCTCAATTAGCCAAATAACACAGAATGCAAAATAGCATTTTAAGGATGACAATATGACTTTCTCACAATTACCCCAAAGCAATGCATGTAAAGTGGTTCTTCCTGCAGAAGTCGTTATGGCGCATACCCCAACTCTTCGAGCAGCCATATTACAGCAGATAAACTCCGGCATGACCCAGCTTATTATCGATCTACATAAAGTCGATTACATCGACTCAAGCGGCCTTTCAGTGTTGATTTCCGCATTAAAGAAATTAGAACAAGTCAATGGCGATATCGTGCTGCTCTCCCCTACAGCTGGTGTACGTTCGTTAATTGAGTTAACCCGTTTACACCAAGTATTCGCAATCTATGAAGATGAACAAGCAGCCATCGAATATATCTGCAATGAATCATTTGAAGAGTCGCTTTCAATTTAGCGAAGAGTTTATCGCTAAAAAAGCCAATCAGAGGATAACGCTATGAACCCCAATCAAAGCATCCTAAATGTAGTCACAGTGCTGATATTATTATGCCTACTTTCAGCGTGTGTGACGCCAAATGCACCAGAGCAAAAAGCCATTTGCTCTGGTGAGAATGATGACATGACACAATGTCACTTTTACGATCGTCATACGCCTTATATGCGCAGTAAAATCGGCGCTCAGAGAAACAAAGCGCTACCACAAACAAGTAGCATGGGACACACCTACCTAATGTACGCAGGTCAAGCTCAGCAAGCACTGCACTTACCACAAAATATTCGCTTATCTGTTGGTGACAGACTCAATATACAAATTTTAAACGGCCAAGAGTTTAGTGGTAACGTTGAAGTGAATAATGACGGCTATATTTACTTACCCTATCTAGCGCCAATCCATGCTAAAGGCCTCGATGTGCAAGAGCTATCAGGAAAAATCAAGCAACACCTTGTGCAAGAGCAATTTATGCTTAAAAACACGGTTAGGCTAACCATCACACCTCTAAAATGGGCGCCAGTAGATATCACAGTTTCTGGCGGCGTGTTTGAGCCCGGACAACACCAAATCAATAAAAAATCAGATCTCGAAATTATCGATGATGACGGCGACCACAGCGGTGACCAAGCATCTCAACGAAATATTGCTGCAGCGCTGCGCTCTTCAGGAGGCGTGCGCCCCGATGCCAACATTGCTGAAGTAATGGTCATACGTGGACAACACAGCTTTACCTTAGATCTATCAGGCGTGATTCATGGCTACCCTGTCCCCTCTATGACGCTTATGTCTGGCGATCATATTCACGTTCCCCAACATGACTATTTTGATGATGCTCTAGCTCGTCCATCACAAATAACCGCGCCAGGTATTAGAGTGTTTTTGTCTAATCTAACCCAACCGGCTAGCAGCAACTCTCAGTCAGCAGTCGATACTGACGCGACTCGATTTCCTTACGGTACCCGCCTTTTAAATGGTGCAATTGCAGCTAACTGTGTTGGTGGCGCTCAATCAACCAATGCCAGCAGACATTTATTGCTGATCACAAAAAATCCCTTAACTGCGCAGGTTGATGTAGTAGAGCGCTCAATGGATGAACTTATCAGGCACTCATGGGAGACGGGAATGAACCCGATTTTAATGCCTGGAGATGGCATAGCTTGCTACGACTCCCGTGTCACTAATATCCGTGAGATCGCACGCGCAATTACTGAAGTATTAGTTCCTGCCACATTACTAGAGTTGCTTTAGCAACCGCAGGAGATATGATGACCTCAAAAAAAAGCCAATGGCCATTATTATGGATACAGCGCTACTTTGTTAATGGTAGTCAGCTATCAACAAAGCAAAGAAAACAAGCTTACATCAAGCTAACGTTTGCTTTGATAGCGCTGATCTGGCTAATGGTCATCCTAATGATTTTAATCAGCCCTAATCGCTACGTAAGCCAGTGGACCGTTATCCTTCCAGGTTCCGGAGTGGGAGCAAATGTCACTCTAGACAGTGTCGGGCAAGCCAATAGCTCTACCATCTCGCCCTACGCCAGCAGTGCTATTGATCCAAGAATTAACTACAAAGCAATTGCAACCAGCAAATCACTTATCAATAAAGCGGCAGAATCACTACAATTAAAAGCTGGCGAGTATGGTACACCAAAGCTCAAACTCCCCAACCAAACAGGTATTATCCAATTAAGCATAAAAGGCAGCTCGGCAAAACTTGCTCAAGAAAAGGCTTGGGCCCACTACCACAGCCTGCAAGGGATTTTGGCCCAGCTTAGAACCGATGAGATAGAACAAAGAGAAGATGCGATCAGAGTCGGTATGGCAAGCTTTGCCAACAAGGTTAACCATACACAGGAAAAATTACTTAAATTCCAATCAGAGCACGGATTAGTTTCTTTAGATCAATTTAAAGAAGTTGCGTTGACCATGGAAAGGCTAAGACACAGTAAGGTCAATTTGGTCTCTGAGTTACAAGGTGTTCGTGCTAGCCAAAAAACCTTAGAGTTACACTTATCACTAACACCTAAACAAGCTGCAGGACTGTTAACCCTAAAAAATGATCAATTATTCCAGCAATTATTGATGAGCTATACCCAAGTAACGGCATCACTTGTGGAATACCGCAGTCGCTTCGGTAAGCGTCACCCAAGAGTGGTCACTTATCGGGATGAACAAGCATCAATACTGCGAGCCCTTAGTCAGCGTTGTAAAACCTTGCTGGGATATACAGACAAGCGCTTAATGCTAATGCTATCGGCCGATGATTTGGATGGCCGAGCTCAACTTATGCAGCAGTTATTAACCCTAAATACGGAAGCGGAAGGGCTAAGGCACCAAATCGATACCCTTACCATGCAAATTCACGATTGGGACCATAGATTTACTGACAGTAATGATGATGCTGCTAAGCTAGAAGATCTGCAGCGTGAACATCAGGTCGCGACAGCAGTATATACTTCTGCGCTAGCTAAAATGGATATAGGTAAAGCAGATATCTACGCGGCGTATCCAATGCTGCAGCTAATGGCGTCACCGAGTTTAGCGTCAGAGCCTGATAATTTATTAATACTGCTAACCATTGTCGGCGGATTAGCAGCGTCAATTTCATTAATTGCAGGGATGGGAATGCTATGGATCCGCAAACCTATACTCCAGAAAATTCTGACGAAGTAATCATTTGGCGTGCCATCACCGGCACCTACCTATTTTGGTTATTAGGTGCCATGTATGTGGTAGCGCCAGTGATCGCATGGGTTTTATTGCTAAGAATGTTTAAGCGTAATCTTGTCGACAAGGTGGCTTACTCGATTAGCAAGGCACAAGTCTTCTGGCTTGTTGCCATGGCTGTCATGCTATTAGCACTCATTATTGGCCACCTCACCAATGAGCTAGGTTTAGCAAAACTGATTAAATCCAGTATCGGCTGGGCAAAAGGCTGGGCGCTACTGGCAATCTTTCCGTTAATCGGCTCACTCAACATTCGTCCTGAGCTCATATATCGCGCTTGCTGTATCGTCTGTAAACATACCTTATTGCTGTTGCCCATATTCATTGGCGCATGGGCCGTTGGACTACCAAGCACGTTATATACTTCACCTTTAAGTATCATTGGCGGTCCAGGGCCTGAGTTTTTCAACGTCAGTTTATATGAAATCGATCCAGCAAGTGGCTTACCAAGATGGCGCCTATTTACGCCATGGGCACCAGCAATCGGCATGGTTGGTAACCTGTTCTATATTTTTGCAATGCAAGAAAAATCAAAATATTATCAGCTTTATGGTATTTTCGGTAGCTTGTCTATGGTGCTGCTATCTCAATCTCGCTTAGCGTTGGTCTGTTATATTTTGCTGGTTGGCTATTTCATATTCCTTCGTTTTTGTCGTTCGCCTTATATCTATTTCTTTGCCACTCCAAGCTTATTGCTAAGCGGTTTTTTCGGAATCGAATTATTAGAAAAAATTCAACAAAGTATCGCCACCTTTAAGAGCGCAAGAGCTGGCTCAACAAGAGTAAGACAAGAACTCGCTAACATCGCCATTGAACGCTGGTTAAATGAGGCTGTGGTCTGGGGACATGGCATAGTGGAGTGCGGTCCACATCTTGTTGAATATATGCCTATTGGATCGCATCATACTTGGTACGGATTATTATTTGTTAAGGGCATAGTTGGCGCCATTGCTTTAGCGTTACCAATGCTAGTCAGCCTGCTTTGCTTAATTGCTCATATATTCAGCTCTAAGCTGGCTGCAGCTGCAGTGGCGGTTTTATTGCAATTATTTCTTTATACCTTTGGCGAAAATTTAGAAATTTTAGCCTATTTGTTTTGGCCGGGTCTGATAATAATAGGTATTGCCCATAAACGCTCAAATACCGCAACGACAGAAAGCAATACAGCGGTGCAACAGCCTGCAAAAATTATATTACCTGAGCATATAAACTAAAGTACGATCCACGCAGACTTCTATAATCCAGTGAAGTATTAGTTAGCACTCATTCCACCAGCTTGTGTCCTTATCTATTATCCATTTCAATCCCGTGGCGTGAATTCGCTAGCAATCGCTTAGCCAATCATCATTTAAGCCTGTATACCGCATAAGCTCTTCAAAGTGATTCGCAATTTGCAAAAAGAGACATAAACCTAAATTCCTCTCGTTCCCGAACACAATAAAATACATATTTAACAATGCTTTGAAAAATATTTAGATCAGACATAAAACTTGGCATAAACCCTGTATTCACTATGGTTAGAGATAACAATACAACCGAATTTAAAACAACCAATTATTTAATATCGTCAGTGACAACACACAGTAGGTGGTGACATGCAAAGCATCGCACTCATTAATAACAAGCTAGTAATGGCATGCAATAGTGCTTTAGGTAAAAGCCTATTTTGGCTGGGTTCCGCTCAAGTACTGGGACGTGTTGTCCGCCTAGCCTCAAGTATCATCATTGCCCGCCTATTGACTCCTGAAATATTCGGTCAAGTTGCGATTATTCTCACTCTATTTGAATTGATCTGCACACCCACTCGCAGAATTTCGTCTGCCGCCCTGATCAACATGACGGAAAACCAACTAAACCAAGCTTTACCTGCCGCGAATCAAGTTAACTGGTTCGCGGCAATTATCGCCTTCGTTGCCATGAGCTTACTCAGCTGGCCGCTTGCAATCTACTATGATGACTTGCAGCTAATTCTACCCATGATACTTATGGCAACAAGCTATTTATTATTACCCTTAGGCATGCTACATGCAGCGATTAATCTTAGAGCAAACAAGATGAGGGTAGTAGGTCGAGCTGTGCTTTGGCAAACCATTGCCGATGCAACGATCACCGCAGTATTCGCTTTTCTCGGGCTAGGCATTTGGGCAATTATTTTGCCTAAAGTCATTGTGGTATTTATTTGGATTGGGGTTCATAGATACCATAATCCCTTGCCCGAGGCTTTTTTCAATCCAAACCACCCTAGCGACTCCCCCCGCCCCATAGCAGCGCAGATAATGCTTACAACAAAAGCTAAGCAATTACTCAGGTTTGGTATTCAAGTCGGATTAAGTGATCTGGCTATCGCACTAAGACAAAACATTGATTACTTACTGGTAGGTTACTTCTTAGGGATCGAAGCTCTCGGGGTATACTTTTTTGCCTTTAACGCTAGCCTTGGCATTAGCTTAGGTTTAGTACAAAGCTATGGAACCGCACTCTATTCCCATTTATGCCAAAAGCAATCTGATCATACTTGCCAAGCCATTTCACGAGAGCAAAAGTACAGCCAATCCTTAAAGTTCATCATGCTATTAACTGTGCCTATCATAGGGCTGCAAACTGTGCTGGCCCCCTTCTATGTGCCATGGGTTTACGGTCAAAAATGGATGGAAGCTGGCGCATTGCCCGTATTTATACTGCTTTGCTTAAGCGGGCTTGTAAGGCCTTTGGGCGAGGCTGCCAGCCAATATCTCATTAGCGTCAATAGAAGCCGTGCAAACCTAATTTGTAATAGCGTATTCACCTTAATGCTTACAGCTTGTATTGCATTCTCAAGTGCATGGGGCTTACAAGCTGTTGCCCTAGCGATTCTGCTACTCCACCTGCTGGTTATGCCGAGCTTTACTCTTTACCTAAAACTGACTCAACCCAGCACTCATTCAACAATTAACGCCTCAGAGGTGCAACTATGAATCCTATTTCAAGTAATAATCAAATTCGCCCTCCTAAGGTGTCTGTCGTCATGCCTGTATACAATGTTGCACTATTTGTTGAAGATGCCATTCAATCGGTATTGGACCAAAGCTTTGAAAATTTTGAGCTTATTATTATCAATGACTACTCAAAAGATAATAGCCTTGCGTTATGTCAGCGCTACAATGACGCTAGAATAAAAATCATCAGCCACCAGCATAATCAGGGCTTATCTTCTGCGCGTAATACCGGAATTAGGCATGCGCTTGGCCAATATGTCGCGTTTATTGATTCTGATGATATGTGGCACAAAGAAAAGCTGGAGCGACATGTACAACATTTAGATGGCGCGCCGGAAGTCGGCATTAGCTTTTCTAGATCTGTGTTTATGTCCTATGCAGGTAAAGTGCTCAATATATACCAAATGCCACAACTTAACGGGATCACGGCTGTAGACTTGCTATGTCGAAATCCGGTGGGTAATGGCTCAGCCCCTGTCATACGCAGTGAAACACTCGCCGATATCAGCTACCAAGCCAGTAATAAACGGCAAAAACATACATGCTATTTCGATGAGAACTTTCGCCAATCAGAAGATATTGAGTGCTGGTTAAGAATAGTCACCACCACACATTGGCAGATAGAAGGGCTCCCTGCTCCCCTGACTTTTTATCGCTTAAACAACCAAGGGCTGTCTTCAGATTTAAGCAAACAATATGGCTCTTGGAACAAGATGATCGAGAAAGCAAAAAGCTTTGCTCCAGAACTATTGGCCCAACATGAAAATAGAGCTAGAGCCTATCAACTCAGATATATAGCAAGGCAAGCTATTCGTAATAAAGAGGGTAAGCAAGCAATCAAACACTTACATCAAGCATTGGCAACCTCGCCGAGTATTATCTACTTTGAGACTGCCCGTACTGTATCAACCGCTGCCGCAGCATACCTATTAGCTCTGCTGCCCAAAAGGCTATATTGTTGCTGTGAAAACCTAGCTCAAAATGTACTAGGTCGACTGCAAAGTCTAAAAATTAGTCGTGATGGTGTTAGCGCTGTATGGTTAAATGAAGCGAAGTAACAACTGAGTATTCGCCGCACTGCAAATAATATCTTTAGCGGGTATCATTTGCAGTGCGGCTGGTGGGCAAATGTCCCCCTTAAAACTCATACTCCTACCTAACCCCAGCCCTCTTAGCCCGCCCCAGATCAAGCTACCCCATTAAGATTCAAGCCATTGCAGCATGCATTGCATGTTGCAAATAACCGTAAAAGACTCAACTAACCTAGCCCCCCCCTTTGCAACCAAAACTGCCTAAGTGACTAAAATAAAACAACTAAAAATATTGGCATTGATTATGCTTTTGAAAGGTTAACTAGCGAATTTAAATAACAATAAACGGGAGTTGATTATGAACAAAGCAAACAGCCATTACGCTATCCGCTCCTGTTTAAGCATTCGTTGCTTCGATTTTTGTGTGGCGGTTACTCTGCTGATCTTAACGAGTCCATTTATGCTTTACGGATTTATCCGCAGTTGGATGGCAAAAGAGCAAATCATTGAACTTGTTTACACCGCAAGCAGCGATGGTGAACAAGTGGCGTTAAAACAGTTTAGCTACTCTGGTCGATTTCAAAAATTACCCATGTTATTTAACCTATTACATGGGCAAGTGTCGCTATTGGGTAGTGCCATTGTTTATGTAGTCCCGGCGACGAGCCATAGTAAAGACCGTAGTAAAGAGATAGTGAGCCAAGCACATTACATTGCCAATCCTGGCTTAATATCTATTGAGCAACTTAACTCGGCAACGGGACTTAACTTCGAGCAAAGCACAATCTCTCTTACCCGAGCCCATTCAAGCTTAATTCGTTATCTCTTCGCCTTATTGAGAAACCTAATGGTTAGCATGACCACAGGTATTTTCTGCAAAAAAAGCCAAGTACGTCATTCACAGACCTCGGTATTTGGCATCAACCTTACTAACTGGAGCATGGAGCAACTGCTTGCAGAGATCCACAGTCAAGCAAGTACACCTCAAGCTCCTATGCGGCAATATAGTTTTGTTAATGCAGATTGCCTCAATATCAGCACTCGCAATGCTCAATATCGTCAATGCTTACTTAAAAATCAGCAGGTGTTTGCCGACGGAATTGGCGTACGTTTAGCCTGCTCAAGTAAAGGTGCGGTGCTTAAAGATAACCTTAATGGTACCGATATGTTTCCTCGTTTATGTCAACTCGCGGCAGCCAACAACTTGTCAATTTATTTATTGGGTGCCAGTGACGGCGTAGCACAACAAGCCGCTGAAAATATGCAATCTAAATACCCACAACTTAGCATTGCAGGCTGTCATTCAGGCTTTTTTGACAGCCAAACTCACACTCAGGCAAATCAAGATGTGATTGAAAAAATCAATCAATCTGGTGCCGATATCCTATTAGTTGCCATGGGTGCACCCAAGCAGGAGTTGTGGCTCGAAGCCAATAAAGCAGCGCTAACATGCAAAGTCGGTATTGGCGTTGGTGGCTTATTTGATTTTTATGCCCAGCGGATCAAACGCGCACCATTATGGCTTAGACAAATGGGGCTTGAGTGGACTTACCGGTTACTGCAAGAACCTAAAAGAATGTGGAAACGCTATATTATTGGCAACCCTAGTTTCTTACTTAAGGTCTATTTAGAAAACCGCCAATTAGCCAAACGAGAACGCCGTTTGTTTGCAAGAGCCACCCCAACATTGTCAAAGCAACAGTTACTGTTAGCACTGAATAAAAGCCAAACACTTAAGCAGTCACTGCCAATGTTTAACAGCAAACAGGCTAATGTGCGCCGGGCAAAATTCAACTTAGCCTTAAAGCTCCAGTACGCATGTAAGCGCATGCTCGATATATTGGTATCGTCAGTATTATTGGTACTGCTTTCACCACTCTTACTGCTAACAAGCTTATTGATCCGGATTGAATCCCCTGGTGCAGCTTTATTCTCACAAGTTCGCGCCGGTCTAAATAATCGTTCATTCACCATGTGGAAGTTTCGCTCCATGTACCAAGATGCCGAACAAAGGTTGGCCGAACTTAACCTCAATAACGAAATGGCAGGCGGCATGATCTTTAAAATACAGCAAGATCCTAGGATCACTTGTATTGGTCGCTTTATTCGCAAAACGTCAATTGATGAGCTTCCACAATTATGGAACGTGTTACGTGGTGATATGTCCTTAGTCGGACCAAGACCTGCGTTATCGAGTGAAGTTAAGCAATACAGCCAGTACCACAGAGGACGCCTAGCGGTAAAACCCGGCATTACCTGTATTTGGCAGGTCTCAGGTCGGTCAACAATCCCATTTGAACGTCAAGTTGAGCTCGATATTGATTATATCTATCAGCAATCATTTACCGCCGATCTTTGGTTACTGATAAAAACCATCCCAGCGGTTATTTTTGCCCGCGGCGCTTACTAAGGAGCTCTATATGCAAGCAATTGTCTTTGTAAATCGCCATGGTAATGAACTCTCTCCGCTAAATAGAGAGTATTGCCCTGCATTATTGCCCGTTAGCAATAAGAGCGTTATTGAGTACACCTTAGAAGACTTATCAGCCGCAGGAGTCACGCAAGTTAAATTAGTCGTATCAAGCCATATTTGCGAACTCAAAGCGCTTATAAAGCAAGGTGAAGCCTGGGGCTTGCAAGTGGATTATTTCCTTAGCCGTGAACAAGAAGATGCTTCAAAAGTACTGCCGAGATTGGCACTTAATAAGGATGAATCTATCTTACTTGCTAGAGGAGATATATTAAGAAGTCCTTGTATTCAATCTTTTGTAGAATTCAGTCAACAGATGAAACACAGCCTGGTTATTGCAAAAATCAACAACCTAAATGCAGGGTTAATGATGCTACCTGCTGCAGCGCCATATACAGAAGCCCTAAACTGGCCATTACAAAGTAACAGTACTCAAAACCAAATAAACAATGACACAACACAAAATCAATCGGTAACCCAAATTCTCCACGGTGAGTGCTTTATGCTATCAAGTCTTGCCGACTACATGACAGCGAATCAAGCTGTAGCAAGTGCAAAGGTCACCGGACTGACTCCACCTGGTCGATTTTATGGCAGCGCCGATAAAAATAACGGCTTTTTTCTGGGAGCGGGTGCGCAAACAGGCCAGCTACAATTACAACCTGCTTGGGGAGCAATTGGCGATAACTCATGGGTAGATGACAGCGTAGAAATGCAGCAAAGCGTTATTCTGGGTAAAAACTGTATCATCGACGCCCAATGCCGGTTAACAAACTGCCTTATCCTCGACAACTCTTATGTTGGTCAAGCATTAGACGTCAACGCTGCAATCATCTGTAAAAACCAACTATTAACACCCGCTACGGGAGCGAGTATTACCTTAGACGATAACAGCATCATCGCCTTAAATGCGCCTGTTGCGAATGATAACAAGGTGGCATTTAGCGACAGACTATCCGCTTTATTGCTGTTTGCTCTCGGTATCATCCTTGCGCCAATCCTATTGCTAATGTCTCTAAACATTAAACAAAAAAGATGTGTAATCAAAGACAAAGTGACGGTTAACAATCAAAGCTACAGCAGCTGGCGTTGGAACCTTAACTCACTGTTTTTTAGCCGACTACCACAACTTTTCCTCGTCATCACGGGCAAGCTAAATCTATTTGGCTGCAACCCTTTTATCTGCGCTGACACCTCACCGCAGCAGCGCTCCGGCAGCACAGCTACCGCAAAAAGTGATAAACCAAACAAAGACAGCATGCCTGAACTGCTAACACTATTAACTCCAACCTCTAAGTCTGCATATGGTGTTTATGGTCCAGTCCAATTACTCGGCAACACCATGCCCAATGAAGAGATGCAGTTAATAGAGGCTGAATTCATCAACAATCAGCAGCATAGAAAGTATTGGCGACTTATTTGGCAAGCAATGAATCACCACGGTCAACATTTGGATAAACAATTCAACAAAGAGCAAATCTAGTTCGATTTAACACTCTATGGATCTAATTTGGTGGGAGAAGCACTATGAAGACTATCATTACTTATGGAACATTCGATCTATTTCATTATGGTCATGTACGCTTATTCAAACGCTTAAGAGCATTAGGAGATAAGTTAATTGTGGCGGTATCTACCGATGAGTTTAATGCCAAAAAAGGTAAAGCCGCCTTTTTCAGTTATTTACAACGCGCTGAAATCGTCGAGGCTTGCCAATATGTCGATATGGTCATCCCAGAGTCTCGCTGGGATCAAAAAGCTCAAGACATCTGTAAATATGATATCTCAACCTTCGGTATGGGTGATGACTGGCAAGGTGAATTTGACGAATTGTCGCTGCTATGTGAAGTTGTTTATTTAACACGCACCGGTGAGATCTCAACAACTGAGATTAAAAATAACCTCGCTGTGCCGAGCTCTGTAGCAGACGAAAAAGATCCAACCAAGGTACGAACTGGTCGCCGGACTGACTCCCCAATAAAAAGAACGGGAAAGAAATGACATACTCAGGGTTTACTTGGATAAAAGCCAGTGTAAGAAAGTTAGTTTACCTGCTGTCAGCTATTGCCCCACGTAGCAATAAAAAAGCGGTTTTTGGTAGCTATAAAGATCAATTTTGCGATAACAGCAAATACCTATACCTGCACTGGCTACAAACCGAGTTTATTCGCTGTATCTGGATTAGTGGCAATAAAGAGCTAGTTAAACAATTACAAACGCAAAACAGAGAAGCCTATTACCGTTGGTCTGTAAAAGGCATGTTTCACAGTTTGACCTCGCAATACTTCTTCTACAACAGCTATATAGGCGACATCAACCAATGGTTTGCTAACGGAGCATTAAAGGTAAACCTATGGCATGGTTTACCGATGAAGAAAATTGAGTTTGATATTGAACATGGGCCTATGGCGGAAGTCTTTAACCCACAGGGCAGCTTTGCACATTTTAAGCAAAAACTATTTGCCCACCAGCAATACATCAAACCCGATCTTATGCTCAGCCCAAGCCCGCTTATCGATAAGCTCTTTAGTAGTGCTTTTAAGCTGCAATCTAAGCAAATTTTACGTGCAGGTTTCCCACGTACCGACTTTTATTGCCATCAAGACCGTACTCAATCACAGCAGCACAAGCCAATCATTGAGCAACTAGCATTTAAGCCCACCAAAAATCAAACTAACCCGAGCGTCATCCTTTATGTGCCCTCTTGGCGAGACAGCCATCAAACGGCTAACCCTTACACGCAAGCTTTTGACTGGCAGCAGTTATCAAGCCATTTAGTAAAACATAATCAACTGTTCTTAGTCCGATTACACCCAAATGAAGCGCAGTTAGCCAAGGACTTCACCGCCCTGCCAAACATCATTAATATCTCTGATTTTGAAGATGTGTATGAACTGCTCGGTCAAGTCGATCTGCTCATCACCGATTATTCATCGTTATTTATCGACGCCATGCCATTAGGCATTCCAGTGTGTTTTTACCGATTTGATGAAGCGCATTATATGCAGCAATGCCGTGATCTATATCCATATACCCAAACACTGCCAACAATTGCACCACAGTGCATCCATTTTGCAGAGCTACTCGCACAACTGCAGCCACAAGCCATAGTGCAACAAAAGCAGCAATATCAAACTCACTACCAACAGGTCGAACAGCTTTTTTGGAGCAATGAGGCAGAAGATGCATTTTGTGCATTAGAAAGACATTTAACAAAAGAAGGGATAAAGGAGCAAGCTGTCGGCGTACAATCATAGTCGTCATGAATACCTTTCTACGATATAAACAACGCTAAACAACACAGATATTCTATGGCGACAAGCTCCTGTAGGTTGGGCTTTAGCCCATCAAACCATAAAGGTACTCGATAACTGTCGGCATGAATATTCAATAATTGTCGGCATGAATATCCAGTAATTGTCGGCATAAATGCCGACCTACATATGAACAATGCCGAACACTGCTATCACTCTTGCCCAAGTACGCGCTACGTCCGATGTAGGTTGGGCTTTAGCCCATCAAACCATAAAGGTATTCGATAACTGTCGGCATAAATATTCAATAATTGTCGGGATAAATATTTAGTAATTTTCGGCATAAATGCCGACCTACATATGAACAATGCCGAACACTGCTATCACTCTTGCCCAAGTACGCGCTACGTCCGATGTAGGTTGGGCTTTAGCCCATCAAACCATAAAGGTATTCGATAACTGTCGGCATAA
>NZ_JAKILT010000046.1 GCF_023283535.1 Shewanella sairae
ATTAATTTAGATTTGCGTAGCTATTGACGGGCTAAAGCCCGACCTACACTGTTCGATTTAATATGGGTGTCGGGCTAAAGCCCGACCTACAAGGATATGCGCGTTATTGGTATATGGGTTATTCGCAGGTCGGCATTTATACCGACAATATGCAGCGTTGATGAACGTGGGATTTAGATTAGTGTGGCTGTTGTCGGGCTAAAGCCCAACCTACATAATGTTATATACAGGTTGGGCTTTGCAAATTGAATAGGCTGAGCTTCAGCTAACTTAACCTAACTTTACCGCGGCTTAGTTAAGCTCTAAGTATTTAAGGCCTTGGGTTAAGCTGCTTTTTATATCATCCCACTCGTCGGTGCGGGTAATGACTTTCGGCGTTACCATAATAACCAATTCGGTTCTAACGGTGTTTTGGGTTGTGGTACCAAACAGTGCGCCAATTAATGGTAACTTGCTTACCCATGGTAAACCGGCTTGATTATCGGTGGCGTTTTCACTGATTAAACCGCCTAAAATCACGGTTTGCCCGCTTTCTGCCACCACTTCGGTGTCGATGCTGCGCTCAAAAATTTGTGGGTTACCTTCAACATCTGCGCCGCCATCAACTTGATTCGAGTTATTTTGCTGAATCGTCATAATCACTACGCCCTGGGCGTTAATCGTCGGTGTCACAGTGACATCGATACCGGTTTTACGGTAATCAATCGATTTAGTGACACCGTTTACCGGATCAGTTGTTGTTTTACCCACTACCGGAATATCGGTGCCGACCTGAATACTGGCCGCAACACCATCACGGACTAATAAGCTTGGCTTAGATAACACGTTAACCCACTTATTACTTTCAAATGCCTGGGCGTCGATTTTGTTACCGCCTGATGCCCAGCTTAATACGCTGCCACCAATATCTGCGGCGCCATGGGTATTACTAAAGCTAAACTTGCCTGAGCTAAACGCCATATCCACGCCAAACTTGAATTCATCGGTCAAGGTGACTTCGGCAATAGACACTTCTAAAATCACCTGCTTTGGCATCACATCAAGTCTTGCAACCAATGGCAATATCGCCTGATACTCTGGGCCTGATGAGTAAAAAATCAATGCATTTGAGCGCTCATCAACCACCATATTAATATTTTCATTGCTGGCGCTAGATGTGCCCGTTGTACTAGGTGCACGGTTCTCAATTGCCGCCGCTTTATCGGTACTGGCCCTCTCTGCTTTTTGCGTCGATGCACTGCGCCCTGAAATTAACGCTGAAACACTTTCGCCCAGATCTGAAGCCCGAGCAAACTTAGGTGTATAAACAAAGTACTGCTTTTCATTACCTTTTGCAGGCTGGTCTAACTGTTTCGCCCAAAACTCAATGCGCTGAATAAAATCAGGCTCACTGGCAAATACTGCCACTGCACCAAGTTGCGATATAGGCACCAAAGACACACGATTGTCCGCGGTATTAGCCCCCGTCATGATCCCTTCATTAACTAAAATATTTGTAATAGAGTCGATAAAAGTATCGGTATCAATAAATGTTAATTTCAAAAACCCAATATTGCCGCTTCGGCTGCCGGGTGCATCTAAAATTGACAGCAGATCTAAAGCTCGAATAACTTGTTCTCTACGCCCAGAAATAAACATAACACCTTGTCTGATATCTGCTGTCGCTTTAACACCAGCAATATCACGTAAGGTTTTAATTGTCGTGTTGTTAATCGTATACCGAAGTGGAACAATTTGCTGTACATTTAGTGCGTTAGGTACAGTGCTGGGTTTACGACCATAGCCAACAGCAATTGAATCGCTTCCCTCTTTAGTTATTAAACTGATATAGAGCACATCGTTTTGACGCATAATGCCAACACCGCGCTCTAAAAGTAGCTTTTCAGTTAAACTATAGAGTTTTTTAGGGCTAATCTCATTTTGAATATTTAAGGTTACAGTACTTGATAAATCTGAAAGTTCGCCGCCAAGCACGTAACTCGATTGTAATAAATCACCAAAAGTGTAGTGCAGAAAATCCGTTAACGGCATGTTGTCGGCGGCAATGGTCAAACTTGGCGTAGCTGAAAATCCATCTGCGATGGCATCATCATTATTAAAGCCCACTTGCGCTTTAGCCAGTGATGGCACCCGAGTCAGCGATGTTTGTCCAGGCATGACTGGCATACCGTTATCGGCTTCAGCCAGTGTGTTGTCAGCAGTTTGCTCTGTGACACTAGTATTGATTAAGTAGGATGGCTCAATATTTTTGCGGTTTTTATCTTGCCTTGACTCTAAGCTTGCACAACCACTCAACAGCATCATGCCGACACATGCGGCAGTCGTAATAGACAGCCTAGTTAACTTTGACGACTGAATTACTGCAGTCGACTTTTCAATACCGGTAATTATCGGGCTAAGTCCGCCACTAAATTGTTTATTTTGCGGCATTTTATTTTGCGGCATTTGTTTTTGCTGAATCATTCAAATTTCCAACTATCGATTTTCGACTTTTCATCACCAGCGGTGACTCGTTAAGCACCTGCTGTTAACTGTCGATTGTTATATGTTGATGACTAGCGCTATCAACTTAGATTAATTTATCGAGCGCTAGTTTATATATAGAGCTAACTTAATATGCTGTTAGCAAATTGCAGCTTAAGCAGCTTTAGCTGATATATTGAGTATTACTGACTGTCACTCAGCACCCCTCCTGCCTTTGGCTCGGCTTCTTTGTTGATGCGAGTTGGCACAAACAGCTGTAACCATAGTCGGCGGCCATTATCGTTTAACACTAAGCGTTTACTATCAATCGATTCAACCTGGTAGTGGGCAAGCTTGCCTCCTACATATAAGCTCATATGCTGGCTACCTTTAGCCACATTGGCGCCAGTTGAATCTAACTCCGCTACATCGAGCTTTCCAATCGGATTAGCAGATGCTTCGCCAGCTTGTTGCAGATAACGAACGCTCAGTGCTGCTTTATATTTATCTGTCTGCACAATACCACTTAATCGATATATGGCATCGCCGATATAGAGTTTATCAAGCAGACCGCTTTGCTGGTTTTGCAGTTCAAGCGACATGCTCTGCTCTTCAATTTGATTGGACTTATCGTCCACCACTTCAACGACTTCCGCTTTAGGCTGGTCAAATTGACTGTACAAGCTAAGTACGTCTAAACCGCTGTGGGCAGTTGATACAGACTGATTAACCTGTGGTAACTGTGGCAGCAGGTTGGACTCTTTTAACTGACCGGAAGACTTATAAAATAAATAGTCACTGATAACCATTAACAGAAGAAAAATCAAACAATAGCTAAAGAGTGTAAACTTACCTGCCAATAGTGAGGTTAATTTGCTGTTAGGGCTAATCGTTGTCGTTGACATTATGCAGCCTCCTCAGTTAACAATTTGACAGCTAGCTTTAATGAAATCTGACCGTTAACAGAGCCCAATTTATGTTTAGTTTGGCCACGAATAGTCAATTGATTTGACTCAAGGCTAACGTTGCTTAATTCAGGTTTGGCTTTTAGTTGCTGTAAAAACTGCAAGTATGCTTTCAACTCACCGGTGAAGCGAATGTCTAATAGCAAAGTTTGAATGTCATCGTTTGCAATACCATCGCGCCAATTAGACGAGCTAATCACCAGTTGATTGTGCTTAAACAAAGACTCCAGTTCTGATTGCGCCGTCAGCTTATAACTGGTGACATCTGTGGTATCGGCAAACTTGGATTCTGTTAATTGTAAGCTGTTAGCCATTTGTCGCTGTTTTTTCGCCATTTCATCTTTAAGCGATAATAAAGCCAGTGTTTTATTGAGGTTTTGTTGCGTGCTCGCTTGCTGCTGCCAATTTTGCTCTTTGGTGTCCCAAAGTGGCACCCAGACAAATTTAGCCAATACCAGAATGCCAATCATGATTAAATAATGCTTATACTTAAGTAAATCTTGCATTATAAAACCTCCTTGTTGGCATTAGCGGGAGTTTGTGCGATATCAATATTGTTATCCGTCAATACCAAAGGTGAAATAGCAAATTGAATAGTGGCAGCATCAAGCCCCCTTTGACGACGCACAGAACCAATAAACTCAGCGCTGCCGACTCCAGGCTGCCCTAATAACATTTGCAATGTTTGCGATGCCGACTCTGCCGAGATCCTTATCGTCACTTGGTTTTGGGTTTGCTGCACGTCATTAAAAATAACGCCCTGATCATACATAGGCGCTAACACTTGCCACACTGCCAGTAGCTCGGTACTTTGCGGTGTATTTCCCTCAAGCTGTTGATAACGCTCAATCATTTGATTGATATCTTTATATTGATTTAACACTACGTTCGCTTCTTTGGTTGCCAGCTGTAGTGCTTGCTTGGCGCTTTGTGCTTCGTAAGCTGATATTTGCACCGCTAACAATAAATAGCCACTGACCACCACCAGTGATGGCAATACAAACTTTTTTAATCGCGCGCTGTTATTTTGAGCTTTAAAGTTAGCTTTATTAATTAAGCCAATAAATGGCATTTGATAAAGCTTTGACAGCTGTTGATACAGAGCTGTTGCATGTTGTTCTGCGCTTAATGACAGCACTTGTTCAGCGGCGAGCCCTTGTGACAAAGCGAACTGTTGTACCGTTTGGATCATGCCGCCTTTTATTGCAGACACGGGAGTCGCTAAGCCTTTAGCCACAAAAACAGTATTTTGAGCAAATGGGGTCTGATAGCTCCATAAGGTTTCGGTGCCACTTTGCTGGGCAATTAAGTAAGTTTCAGGTAATAAAAGCCAGCTTTTAATGCCATCACAAAGTTGATTAAGTTGATAGTAAGTCACTGGCGTTTTGCCATTTTGCGACTTTCCAATAATAAACAGCACTTTGGCTGGTGCGTTTTCAACCTGTAATTTTACTAGCTTTAACAAATCGATTTTTTTGGTTATCGGATACCATTCGATTTTTTCGCGGTAACAATTGCGGCTTAAAATGGCAACCTTAGCCTTACTTACTTGCTCAGTCTCACTGCGCTGTTGATGCTCACCAGCCTTGCTGGTTGCTGTGACAAGTGAAAAACCAGCATCATCAGCATGCACACTATCATTTACTTGAAAATGATAGTGTGCGTTATCAACATAAACGACTTGCTTTAAGGCCGTTGTTTTAATCTTACTAATCAGTTTTTGTGCTGCGCTTTGCATCATTAATTCTTTTTATAAGTATCGAGTAAAAATCATTTAGACAAACGAGTTAATTTAAATATTGCAACGCCACCCCAGCCCAATAAATCAACTTTATTGCCACATAAGCTGGCAACAAATGCTAAATTAGCTTTCGGTTAATAGCATTTTTTTGACATAACGGCACATACTACCAGCAACAGAGCATGCATTAAAACAAAATGCGGTTAAAGGAAGATTAAATCCATGATTCGTGAGCCAAGATCAGCAAATTCAACTCGCTTATTGACCCAGATTACAAATTAGTTTCGCTATTGGAACCAAACTACGGGGAACTGATTTTCAGGACGTAAATAAACGGTAAACTCCCGCTTAGCCACTGATGAGCCAACACTTGCGGTAATTTCTATATTGAGTCGTCTTCCTGGTACAAAGGTAATGCTGTCGTTTTCTTCAATTTGAGTTAATTCTGTAAACCTTTGTTTGGTTAGCAATCCTTGGCTTCTTAAACTCGCGACCTCTTCATATACATTCGGCGCTAATTGCACTTGCAATACAGGTAAGGGGGCAGTAATTGGGTTAAACAAAATATTTTGTAACGTTGTAACCACAGGGGCAAGCTTTTGGTAAAGCGCATCATCAATACCCGTAATGCTGTTTAACTCAGCCACGTTTAATAGGTAATTACCCCTGACGGTATTACCGGTTTGAGTGGTGTATTGGTCGCGATCTAAGCCTTGCCAATATTTGATATTGGACACTATTGACTTAGCTTGCTGTGGTGATGCCCCAACCAAAACTAAATAAGCTTCTAACTCTGCAGCATTACTGCCGCCGTACACAGATAACAAGCCATTGACGTCTTGTATGGTAACGGTTTCACCTGAGCCTACGCTAAAAGGTTTACCATAAAAATTCCACAGTTTGCCTATTTCGTCCTGTTTACTAATATCATCGACATCATTACGTGATAACGTTAATAGCTTAAACAATAGCTTACTCTCAAGCGTGCGTAGCTTAACCTCGGCTTGCATCTTGTTTTGCAAGTCAGTCGCTGTGGTGACTTGTTGACGACTCGATAAGGTGAACTGCAAAGCCATCATGGATAGAATAGCGGTCAAGAGTAACACTTGGATTAATGCAACACCGTGCTGACAATATCTATTCAACATGCTGAACTCTCTGCAAACTGTGGTCTTGAAGGCTTAAAAATTTAGGCATCGGTGCTTTTTTCACTGGTGTACATGATTTGGTATGCATTATCGTTTGGCACGGGGAAAATAATGGGTTCATTATTGCCCCAAGTTATATTTATTGCATAAGGTAGCATGCCGCTATTCTCACCAAAGTATTCGCTAATCCATTTAGGTGAAGTGGGCTCCCCTTCGTAATAAGCAGATCGTTGTTGTTGATCCTGCCAGCCATAATAGTTAAAACGGATCTGTTCATCGGTTAACAACACTTGCATAAATCTTGATTGAGGTAGCTCATCGATACGTAGCAAAGGGTTGCGGTCAAATGGCGACTCTTCATAGACAAGTTGCTGTGAGCCGTCTTGATTAACCGCGACACTTAATCTAACTAGCGCTTGTTGGCCCACACTAAATACTGGCTTATTAGTGATAAACACAAGGTACTTATCATTACCTTTAAAGAAATAGGCTGGGTCATCGTCGGTATCTTTAACAATGTAGTTCGCGATACCGTTAATGGCTTTTTGTAATAACACTAGGTTTTTAGCATTGGCAACTTCTTCTGTGAAGGTGCCCATATCTTTTTGCCATTGCTGACTAAAAGTCGAAAAGCTCAAGCTACCAATAAACATCACCATGCTTAATAGCAACATGGCAATTAGGATTTCGATTAAGGTAAAACCTTTAGTGTGAGCATTTAGACGGTTCACTGTGTACCCCATGTCAGCTCTTGGAACTGAAAAGTTTGGCTGTAATCATCTTTGCTTATGGTTAATTCGACATCCCATAAATAAAACTTGTTATCAAAGGAAACCATCCCGCCATCTTCGGGGCTTAAACGCGATGGTGGCGCACCATTTTGAGTCACTTGCGCTCGCCAGTTAAATACGAACTCATTTAAGACGCCTTCGTCTTCAACCGCTCGCAGCTTGGGTTCCATCTTTAATCGAAAACGAATGGTATCCAGCAGCAAAGGCGTGATACCTAATAACTCCGCGCTTCGAGTCGCTTTAGCGCTGGAAATTGTTGCTCCACGATAGGTTTGACTGACAACGCCTATCACCGCAAATAGAATCGTTGCGGCGATCAGCACTTCGATCAAGGTAAAGCCCGTTTGCCGACGACTCACTTTTCCCCTCCGGCTAAAAGCTGATTAATATCGATTATTCTGTGAACACCGCGATAGTTATATTCGATAAACTGCACATCAATGTAACCATGACTATTAACGGTTAGTGTTTGTGGCTCAAAAAAGAGGTGATTAAATAGTAGCGTTGGCGGCACTGTCACGTGAGACCCTGTATTTGCGCCTTCTTGGTAATTTAAAAATTCCTCAAAATTAGCAAATGCTGGCCGACCGTTATTGTCGTCAGCCACATACTGCACACCATAGCCGGTACCGTAATCGGCACTGTCAGTTGCATAACCTTCAACCTCAGAGCCTTGACCTAAAACCTCTTGGTTATAAAGTGATGAGCCAGGCAACAGCGTGCGAAAAACAGCTTTGCCGTCAAACCTAAGAAATATAGGGCTTTCACTGGTAAAAGCATTTGAGCTTTGTTTCTGAATCCAGCGTTGTAGCTGTAACTGCTCGTTACGCGCTTTGGCACTATCGACCTGTTTAACCGTAAACGGACCCACTAAGGCGATTGCCACACCTAATAAGACTATAGCGACCAAAAGCTCAATCAAAGTGACCCCTGATTGAGCTTTTGGTTTTACACAAATAGCATTACAACGCCTATACCGAATTACCATCTAAAACCCATCATTGACAGACATAATACTGAGTAGCATGACTACGACCACAGAGCCGACAACCCCCCCCATCATTAATATCATTAACGGTTCTAACAGGCTGGTGACTTTGGTTGTCCAGCTACCAAAGTCATTGCGACTTCGATTAGCAATCTCTTCAAATACCGGCGTAAGCTGACCACTTTCTTCACCCACTTCAAGCAAAGAAACAAAGAAATCAGGATAAATTGGGCTGGCACTCAAGGCTTCAGTGAGGCTAACGCCGCGCTTAATTTTAGCTTTCGCTGACAATAAGCCGTCACGAAGATACTTATTTTTTACTGTACCTGCAGCCAGTTCAATCGCTTTATCAAGCTGAACTCCCGCATCTAACATTAATGCCATGCTGGTATTAAATCGAATTCGCTCAATTTGCTGAATAGCTGACTTAAACAGTGGCAGCTTAATTAACGTTTCATCTAACAGGTCGTTAATAAGCCCTTTTTGAATGGCGACTTTAACAGCGATAATAAAAGCGATGATGCCACCAAAAAGATACCACTGATATGCCTGCATCCACTTACTTGCATCAATCAATATCTGGGTATAAATCGGTAAATTGTCATTGCCTTCAAATAAACCGCCCATTTGTGGCACGATAAAGTTAAATACAAACACAATTGCTAATATACACACCACTAAAATAACACTCGGATAGGTGAGTGCTTGTAAGATTTTGCTTTTTAGCTCTTTACGAAAAATTAAATCTTGAGCGAGCCCAGCAAACACTTTACTTAATTCGCCACTTTCTTCGCCCATTTTGACTAAGTTAACATAAAGCGTGTCAAAATCTGGGTGCTTGGATAACGCCTCTGCTAGCGACTCACCGCGTTTAACCGATTGCGATAACTCGTTGAGCAACTTTCCAGAAGGCGTATTGGCTTTACCTTTGCTAAGTATGTGCAAACTTTTATCAATTTTTACACCACTGCGCAAAAGTAATGATAGCTCAGAAGTAATAAATTCAAGTTCATCTAAGCTCAGCTTTTGAGACTGAAATAACGACAGCGACGCTTGCGCACTTTTCTCTTTAATCGAGATAACGTGCAAACCTTCGGCTGCCAATTCTTTTTTAGCTGAATCTAAAGATTGACTACTCAATTCGCTATTCACTGCGGCTCCGGTATTATCGTAAGCCTTATACTCAAACAACCCCATTAGCCTGCAACCCGTATCACTTCTTCAACAGTGGTTTGCCCATTGATTGCTTTTATAAATCCATCTTGCATCAGTGTGCGCCCGCCTCGCTGTTGATTTAAGCGTACAGCATGACTTGGAAAGTTTTCATCCTTGGGTAACGCTTTAATGGCATCATCACATCGTAAGTATTCAATGATACCAACGCGGCCACGGTAACCTGTATTTGAGCACTGGTCACAACCTACCGCTTTATGTAGCTGGATATCTGTACCATAGGCGTCTGCTAACGCTTGTAATCCATATTTGGCGATAGATTGCTGTTGGTTTTCATCTGGTTGACTGCAATGTGGACAGAGTTTGCGCACCAAACGCTGGGCAATAATTGACACAATTGCCGCATTAAGCAAATACTCTTCAGCCCCTAAATCCAGTAATCGCGTATAGGCACTGGATGCATCATTAGTATGCACTGTTGAGAATACTAGGTGACCGGTTAATGCTGATTGCATGGCGATCTGGGCGGTCTCTTTGTCTCGAATTTCACCGAGCATGATGACGTCTGGATCTTGACGAACGATACTACGTAGACCCGCAGAGAAGTCGAAACCAATGCTAGATTGAATTTGAACCTGGTTAATTCCCTCTAACTGATATTCAACAGGATCTTCTAGCGTAATAATCTTAACGGTTTCATCATTGATAGCATTTAAGAAAGTGTAAAGACTGGTGGTTTTACCTGAACCTGTTGGACCCGTTAATAAAATCACGCCGGCTGTTTTCTCGATATCTTCTCGAATATTTTTTTCAATATCTTTAGATAGCCCGAGCATCTCCATACTGTAACTGATTGCGTCTTGTCTTAGAAAACGCATTACAATACTTTCGCCATCGTGTAGCGGCAAAACTGAAACACGAATATCAAGATCTTCATTCGAAATTTTCATTCCGATTTTACCATCTTGAGGACGTCGTTTTTCGGCAATATCCATACCCGATAGAATTTTCAGTCTAGAGGCTACGGGTAAGCGCATTCTTGGCGGGATCCAGTCGGCTTCTTTTAAGACGCCGTCAATACGAAAGCGAACTCTATAACGATTACCGATAGGTTCAAGGTGCATATCTGATGCGCGCGCCTTCAGCGCTCTAGATATAAGGGAGTTAAGTAGATTCACCGTAGGTGCTTCTCCCGCTAACTCTCTCAGTCTATCTTCTTCGACATCTGACAGCTCTTCGCTAGATACTAGCGATTCTGTACCGAGTTGCACGTATTGTTGCTTTAACGCTTGAATTTGTTCTTCAGAAGCAACCAACAACTCGATGTTAAGTTCATTTTGACTTATGTATTCATTTGCTTCAGCAGAAAAAGGATCGCTAGCAATGACCAAGTAATCTTGCTCATTGTTTGTTTGGGCTATAGCAAACCAGTTGAAGTTTATAAAAGCCTCATTAACGTTAAGCTTTTTTAACTCCGCGATATCTATGCTTTGCAGACGTTCATTACTGAGTAACTGAACACCTAATACTTTAGCGTAATATTCAGGTAGCATGTCTTCTGACAGCGCGCCCATATTCACTAAAATATGTTCAAGCCGACCGCCATACTTTTTCTGGAATATGACCGCTTTGTCTAAGTCAATTAACGAGACATTAAACTCTTCTAGAAATAGCTGTCTAACGTCTATCATTGGTGAATTACGTCCGCATCTTCGCCTTCGCCACCTGCGACACCATTTTTACCGTATGACTTCATAGTATAAGGGTTGCCATTTTCACCTGGGACCGCATAAATATATGGGTTGCTCCAAGGATCCATTGGTACATCTTTAGGTAAGTATGGACCATCCCACTGCGGCTTATCCGATCTTCTTAATTCACTTAAAGTGCTTGGGTAATCCCCCATGTCTAATCGGTATGTATCTAATGCAGTCGCAATCATCTCCATCTGCACAGCAGCGGTTTTTGTCTTAGTTGAACCCACTTTAGAAAACATTGTTGGCGCAACAAGTGACATGAGTAAGCCCAAAATCACAATAACAATCAGTAATTCAATAAGTGTGAAACCGTTCTTTTTAGTTTGCTTCATTTGTAACTACCTAAAAAAATTTTGATGCCGATATTAGCAATGTTGACGGCCTTACAGCAACTCTAAGGTAAAGATTTGGCTCTCAACTATTACTAAAGTAGATAGGATATTAATTATCGGTATACAATTTGGTCTACGAGACACCAAATTTAAACACATTACATACGGTTACGTATCGCGTTAGTTGCGTAAGCAATAAAATAAAACAGCGATTTATCTACAGATAAACGTTCAATATCTCTATATATCCGCCACTGATATTTTGCCGCAACAACTTTATTTGCAGAAACGCTTGATACGCCAACATAATAGTCCGCTAAACACTCTTCTAGTGCGTAAGCTGCCTCAACCTTCTTAAGAATTCTTAACCAAAGGCCCAAATCTTGGCGTTTCGCAATATTTGGCATATATACCTTGCCAAGCATATCGCTGTCATAACATGCTGTTAGGCAACCTATACTGTTCGTTTTAAGAATATCGGTATAGTTGACACTGGAAGGAACATTAACAAATCCGAGTTCACGACCATCTTCATGTACGCGACGATAACCTGTATAAGATAAGGCAATCTTCTTCGATTGCATAAACGCGATTTGCTTCTCTAGCTTAGAAGGATACCAAGTGTCATCTGCATCTAAAAAAGCGATATAACGACCTTTGGCTTCGCTGATCGCTCTATTACGTGTGACCGCAGGGCCGGCATTCCAACTCCGACGAATAAGCTTAATTCGACTATCGAGCTCAGCAAACTGTTGAATTTTGTTGCTAGAGTCGTCGCTAGAACAGTCGTCCGAAATCAACATTTCCCAATTTTGGTAAGTCTGATTTAGAACTGAATCTATTGTTTTCGCGATAGAGTTACTGCAATTATAAGCTGGCGTTATAATTGAAACGAGAGGACTATTCATATTAACTAATTACAAAGTCTCATTAAATTGAGACTTAAAGTATCCTTTAAACAATGCTAAAAATGCAGACTGGTTTGTTAACTTAAACTTAGAACGATTTTTAAGGTAAAAAAGAACTATCATTGGAATTGAAACAACACTTCCAAAAATATCTTTAAAAGCAACCCCTCGACATATCAATGAGTTTGCTGTTGTAAACTCTTTACCTGATGATAGCTTAGGGTGAAAAACGATCACTTCTGGAACGTAGGTCAGAACATGTCCCTTTGACATAACTCGAGCAAGAAAAACCGGCTCATCACATGCAGGTAAAGGGGTTCCCGCGCCTAAATACTCAGGGAAAGTCGCACCACTACTTTTGACCGCTTTAACGTCAAAAGCGACCTCAATAGTCCCTACCTTTAAAATTGAAATCCGATTATGAGTCTTTTGTTTTGTCAGGTAATTTTTCAGTAAATCACCCTCTTCAATATCGGCAGCTTGGAAAGTTAATACGCTCGATTCCGGCGATGACTGAAAGCTTGCAATAATAGTATCGTAAAAATTATCAGCAAGTCGCACATCATCATCCATAAAAACCGCGTAATCACTACATACCAAAGACAAAGCTATGTTACGGCTTTTAGTGACGCCTGTCGTTTTAGATTGTACATAGTCAATGTCATTGCGACCTTGGCACATTTGTTCAGCTACATCGTCATAGTTTTGTGCATCATCGACTTGATGAACTACGATATAGCGTATATACGGATGCGCCTCGACAAAAACGCGATGCAATAGCTTAATTCGCTCATTATAAGTCGCGATTAAAACCGTTAGCGTTTTACTTTTCATACTCAACTTCTTATCATTTTTTTTAAGCTATCTAAGCTGCGTTTCAACCAAGGCATATTACGTACTATGTATAAATTAATTGCAGATTTATAGTTTTGCTTGTGTGTATAACTGAGCAAGTCAGAAAAACTGAACTTTTCGCCTGATACTTTACACTTCATTATATGCATTGACTTAAGCTGGCTTGGCGAAATAATATCCATGTTTTTACTGATAAACCTTTCGTAACCTGCCAGCTTTTTATTATTACTCGATGAGATCCGCACGCCGCCATGGTCAGTTTCAAGTACATAACTTCTTGATGAAATCTTTAATGCTAATGGAGTGACCCGCAATAATCGAACCCATGTGTCATAGTCTTGAAAGGCTGGCATGTCTACGTCAAAACCTCCAATCGCGAGAAGCTTTGCTTTTGTAGTAAGAATTTGATTACCTGCGAGGTTATGATTTAGCATTTGTTCAAGGCCAAACTCACCGGACTGAAAACCAAAGTTGCGACCAATAAGGTCCCCATTGCCCATCAGTTCTTGTACATTTGCGCAAACAAAGGCATACCGGTCATCGTAGGCTGCAACTAACTCTGAAACTCTGCTAACGCAAAAGTAATCATCATCATCAAGACCGGTAACATAATAGCCCTTGGCGCTATTGATAGCTCTGTTTCGAGAGAAACACGCTCCTGAAACGGTGTCGTTTCTTAGATAGGTAAAATCATACTCCTGTTGTAATGCAGACACGACTTCGCTTGTATCATCGCTAGAGGCATCATCAACAACTATCACTTCAATTTCTGGGTAATCTTGTACAAAAAGCGACTTTAAGGCTCTTTTTAATAACGCGCTTCTGTTTTGTGTAATCAAATATACACTGACTAACTTCATGAATGTACCTTCAAATTTGAAATAGGAGTATCTAAGTTGGAGCGTTGGACCCTATTGTTAGAGTCAGCCATAGAGCCCAGCTTGTAGCATATAAATATAAGCGTCACTACCCACAGAAAGTGTGAACTTAAGTATTCTGAGCGATATAGACATGTAATCATCATATGAATGGTTAACAACAGACCAGCTTCAAAATACTTATTGTCTAAATAGTGCCTAAAGCCTATAAACAATAAATAACCAAAAAATAGCAGCACGCATGTCAAGCCTAAAAAACCACCTTCCCAAATCATATCAAGGTAAAAATTATTGGTAATTCTGAATAAAAACTCTTCTTTTGCCAAACCAAAATCGGTAAGAACGGACATTGTTGCCATGCCATGCCCAAAAGTGAGCTCCATCGCTTTGCTCTGTGATATCAGCATCGCCAGTGATGACAGGAATTGACTTCTTGCTGACTGCCCTGCTGCCTCTCCTTGGAACTTGTAGTACAAGAAGTCGAGCAAAATATCTCCAATAGATAACAGAATGCTCAGACCGAGTAGTACTAAAAATAAAAAGACTAAATCTTGTCCTTTTAAACGACCACTCACCAGGCTCCGGTATAACGACAGAAACCCGAAGCATGTCACCAGTAAGAGAGCATTTATGTACACACCGCCAGAAAATGAAAATATGATGACAAATATGCCTAACCCGTAAGCAATCAATTTAGTTTTTTTACCCGCAATAACCAAACTTGCCAGAATAATGTACTCAATTAGTAGGGGGGACAAAAAGTTGGGTTCTTCAGCAATAGAAGTTAACCGTCTAGGTACAACGGATCTTATTGCACTAGGGACACCATGCATCCAATCGCGTGTTTCTATAAAAAATGGAATACCGACAAGGTTGCCTATAAATTGCCAATGTCCTAACAACACGAAGAACAAGGCCACGCCAAAGGCTATTTTGAGTGCTCGTTGTAATTCACTTAATGCCACTTGTGAAAGCCACATATTGACTAGAATGACAATGAAAACCACAGTTAAAAAAGTAAACAATCGTCCAAATATGACTGAACTGACGAACTCTCCAGTGAGAGAGTCACGTGTTAGTAATATGGCGAACAAGGAAATAATAAAACTCGAAATATAGAGTGAGCTAGGGATAGAAGATATACGCCAAAAACGTATTTTTTTGCCTATAAGAAAACTCAAAAAAAGGGTGCAAGAAGAAAAAACGAACAAAATCAAAACATTGATTTTGTTCATCGCAGTAATCGAAAATGGCCCCATGATGAGGAAAAAAATCACAAAGCCAGAGAGCAGACTTCTCTGTGATAAATAACCTAATGCGCTCATTTACTTTCTAAGCAAAATATGACGAATTAGAGCTATAAATAACGCGAAGAAACCACCCAAGAATGTACCCAAAATACAAATAAGAGCTCGGCTTGGTTCGCTTTTTTCTTCAGGTATTACTGCTGGATCTATTGTTTTAAAAACGTACTCTTCTTGCACTTCAGCTAACATCAGCTTCTTTGTTTGTTCTTCAATAAGCTGATAGAAAACTTTTTGCATTTCTGAAATATTAGTCTCAATCAATTTCTTCTGAATATAAGAGATATTGGCTTTAAACTCTCTAATATCTTCTTTCTTAATCCATAAGTTAATATCGTCAACTAACCAACTAGCCCATTCTTGCGCAAGTATAGGCGATTGAGATTGAACAGTTAAACGAATGAAACCATTGGTTTTGTCCTGTTCAAAATCAACAATCAAAGTAAACTCTTTATACGCTTCCCAAGCTGTCGGAACGATTGACTTTCCTTCTTCAACAGTACGAACCCATGTACTTGTCGCTTCGTCATATAACGTAGGGTCAATAATTACTTTACCACTTGTTTTGTTCCACTCTTCGGTCGCCATCAATGGAACCAAGATGTTTCTTTCTTCAATAAAATGGTTTGTAAAAGTACGAGACTTCAATGTTTCTAATGCAAGGTCTACTCGCGTAGCTCCTTGTCCACCACCAATATTAATACCCGCGATAGCCGCAATGCCGCCAAGTTGGCTTGCTGCGCCGGACATCTGAGACTCTTCTGCCACTGGGGCTAAAAGCACCTCTGCTTGGTAAATATTAGGCTGAGATATTGCAAACAAAATTGAAGCGATAGCAAATATCCCTGTTACGATAATAATCAACCACTTTTGCTGCAATAAAGAAGAGAATAACTCTTTAATATCGATTTCAATTTCTTGCTTTTGCATCTTTATATTTTCTACTGAACTGTGAGCGTAATCGCTCAGAAAAGACAGCTTACTTTTGTCAAAAAGTAAGCTCTATCATACCTTAAAACTAACTCAGCATAGTGTTTAGCTGGAACAACTAACGCCCTGCACCGAACAACACTACCTTTACGGTTTTTAAAAGCACTTTAATATCTAATAACGTACTGTGATGTTTTATATAGTAAATATCATACTTATGCTTCCAAACTGCATCCTCAACTGATGCACCATATGGATAGCTTACTTGAGCAAGACCGGTTACTCCTGGCTTTACTGCATGTCTAAAACGGTAGTAAGGGATTGTTTTCTCAAGCTCCGAAATGAAAACCTCACGTTCTGGACGCGGTCCGACAATGGACATTTCTCCCTTAAGAATATTCAAAATTTGCGGTAATTCATCGATTCGAGTTTTACGAATAAATTTACCGACTTTAGTTACTCTAGAATCATTCTGAATAGCCCATTGTGCGCCGGACTTTTCAGCATCGGTACCCATTGAACGAAACTTAATAACTTCAAATTCTTCGTTATATTGTCCTACTCGCTTTTGCCTATATAAAATAGGACCTTTACTTTCTAATTTTATTGCCAATGCGGTTACAATACATACAGGCAATGAAATAATTGCTAAACAGACTGCAGCTGTAATATCGACGAATCTTTTCGATAACTGTGTTCTTTTTGTCGACAAAATTGAAAATGCTTTTTGATGCAAAAAGTAACCGCTGTGAAGTAACTTAACTTCTGTATATCCAAGTCGATGATCTAAGTAACTCACTAAAGGCTCAACCCAAGCTCCTAACTCAGTCGCTTTAACTAAATATTGTCTTTGCTCCTTAGTTAAGCTTGCGCTTTCAAAATGACAAATAACCTTTTTTTCATAAGTATTAAGCGCATAATCATTAACTATAGTTTCAAACGGGTAGCTTTCTACTATCTGCTTTATTTCACTTTCACGCTCACTTGGACAATAGACATAGATTACTTTTTGAGTAAGTGCGCTCCCTTTGGATATAATACGCGTGACGGGCTTCTGTAAGGCCTCGCCAGGCTCACCACTCTCGATTTTTCTATCTACCATAAAATCCATTCAATCACCGCACTCATTAATTCTTAATTCAAATATCTACTTTTAAAAAAATAACTTAATAAAGAGTGAAGGCTTGTGACCGCCACTCTTATTCGTAAACTAATTAAAACTGAAGATTATCAGTTCACTAAAGTTTCGCTACCGTAGCAAACGCCACCGCAGTATTGTAGATAATACTTGTAACCTGGGTCCAAAGAGTTAAGTTGTCTTTATACTCTGTATCAAGCGGTACGATGATCGTATCACCTGGTTGCAGTTTGTCCTGGGTTGAAAACCAAAATGATTTACTTGGTAACATTACAGAACCGTTAGCTTTAATAACATAAGTACGATCGTCATCCGCACGCTCTCGCACGCCGCCCGACATATTCAAATATTCTTCGACCGTAAGACCTTCTTTATATCGATGGGTTGCTGCATGTTGCACTTCGCCCATAACAGCAATGGTTTGTTTTGTTGATGGAACGTACAAAACATCTTCATCTTCGAGCTGCAAATCAGCCTGCTTAATACCGACAGAGATAGCTGAAAGATCTACCACTAGACGCCCTACTGCTTCGATGTTTTCCAAATCAGTTAACATCATTTGTGCATCAGTATAATTAACAACGTCCCCGTCTTTAGATACACCACGGGTAGCGATGTCGCGTCGAAGCTGATCAGCCAGTTTTTTAATTTCAAGCTGTTCTTGTAAGCGAACTGACTCTCGTACAAAAACTGAAGATGGCAGGTAAGCAAATTGAGTGAACCCGCCCGCTCTTTGAATAACACTTTCTAAAGTTTCGCCACGGCGGATGTTGTAAACACCAGGGAAGCGAACCTCACCACGAATTTCGACTGATTTATTCTCTTGCCACTCTGGCGTTGTCATCACAGTCAGAATATCCCTGCCCTTTAAAACGATGTTAGCATCTGCCATTCCTTCAAGTGCAGATAATAAATCGATATTCTGATGACTAATACTTGAGCCATCTGCAACTGTGACGGTTCGAGTTAACTCAGCTCTAGCAGTATACGCGCCTTCTTTTAACCCACCCGCGGCGCTAACAATGTCTGCAACGCGCGCATTAACGGCTAATGGGTAAATACCTTCGTTATAAACTTGCCCTTTAACCGCTACAACTTTAACTCCAGTGCCCGAACGACTCTGGTGATTCAACTTCATAATGATTGGATAAAGCAACTCGCTTCTGTTCATTAAACCACTTAAAGCTATTAACTCAGGGTCCTCAAACAGGTTCGCCATCATACGATTAACTTCGCCTTTAATGGCTAGCGCTTCATCATCCTCAAGCTGCTCTTTTGCAACAACGACTCCGCCTAACTGACTTCTATTGCTTAACTTTTGATTTTCTAATTGAGAGAAGCCTGCTTTAAATAAATCCTTAGATAACGAGCTATCGCCTACAAGCTGAACAACTTTTTCAACCCTTTCTCTAACGAGTTTGTTCAGCTCAAATCGGTTTTGAGCGTCATCGCTAAAGTTAAATACCATAATAGTATCTCTAGGTTGCAGCGAGAGATTATCAACGTGAGTTGTTTCTAAGATGGCTTTTGATGGTGAAAACTGATGTACTTCTATATCACCTTGCTTATTCGTTTCTCTTACAATAATGGCATAGTTTAGATCTGCTGATGGCTGAAAGTCTCCCCATATTGAAGGAAGTAGATCATTAACTTTTTGACCTTGGTACCATTGATATTTACCAGGGCGCACTACAGCGCCAACAACAGTAATAGCGTCTTCAAACTGCGAAGTGGCCGTCTTTATCTGTACAATATCACCTGGCTTAGCTTCTGCGGCACGACCTTCCGCTGTTGTTAAATCGACATTTTTAATTGTCTTTAAACCTTGCTTATTGTATCTCTCAATGCTGCTACTTCTTGGGTAGGCTCCACCTTTTAATCCGCCAGCCATCACCATTACATCACCCATGGTTTCACGGCCTTTAAGCTCATAAATCGCTGGGCGACGAACTTCCCCGTCTACTGAAACTAATCCACCGACTGAAGGAATAAATACCACATCTCCAGATCGTAGACGTAGGTCATTCGAGGCGTCTCCGCGCATTAATAAATCATATAAATCTAAGGTACCAATCAACTTACCTTTACGCTTTAACTGAATGTTACGTAATGAACCAATTTCAGCAATACCGCCGGCTACAAATAGGGCTTGAGTGATGGTAGATAAGCTCGAAACCGTATATGAACCTGGCTTATAAGCATCACCGGCAATAAAAATACGAATTGAGCGTAGTTCACCCATGGTGATATTAGACTCAACACCAATCATTTGTTGCTTGATTCGAGCTGAAACTGTTTTGCGCAGATCTTCAAATTTAAGACCTGAAACAGATATTGGTCCTAGCTCAGGGAATTGAATGTTACCATCGCGGCTAATGACTAAATCGTACTCTTTGTTTTCCTTACCATACAGCTGAACCTTGATGTTATCTCCTGGGCCTACGAGATACTCGCCAGGTACAGGAATATCAGTAACAGGAGCGAAAGTAATGGGTTCACCTTCAAACAAATTGTAGCCATATGGTTGAAGCTTTTTAGTATCTTTATCTTTCTGGTCTTTTAGAAACTGTGTCACTTCATCAACAATAATCTGTTGTTCTTTTAGTTCTTTTAGTTCTTCGTCTTCTACCGCTCTCGGATTTATGATGGCTTGATTTTCAAACGGCTGTTGAGAACTCGTAGCACCAGCATTCAGCAGTTCAGGATCAAAACCATACTGCTTTGCCAGTCTTTCCTGCTCAGCCTGCGGTAATGTCTTGAATTGTTCAATCATTTGCGGTGATGGCGTAACAGCATGTGCTGAACCACTTATTAAGCACACTAAACCCATGCTGGCGATAAAAAACTTTTTAACTTTTAAAAGCACCACACTCTCCGAGATTCCATATCAAGAGCCGACATTAACTCTTTTATTGTAATAAAGACAAAGACATAAACCTGATTACCAATTTTTAATATAGATAATAATCAAAGGCTATAGTGACTGAATCATTGCTTTCTTTTTGCCTAATCAGAACACTTTCTAAATAACAAAGCAGAAGAATAACAATTAAAATTTTGGGCTAGATTATACTGCATTATAAGATCCAGTACAGTAGAACATTAGAACTATCATCTCATGATGATTGATGTTGAATTTACAACTCTAACTAGACACACATAATCAACCAAGCATTAACATTACCCCGATACAAAGATATACATATTTAACTTGGTTAAAAGTTAACAGCTGTCGCAATTTTAATTCTATATCAATGGCTATACAGTAAAAACTAAAGTTAATGATTAGAATAGACTAATACTACGTCAGCCTTATTGACGAACTATATGGATTAAATAAAAACTAACATCGTAAAAATCAAGCCTCTTCTCACTGCTCAAATTGCAACCGCTTAACCTGCCAAAATTGACTTTAACCGCCCATAAAGTGTATATAAGGTGGGCTTTATCGCATTTGACGCTATTTTTAGCGCCGAATTAAAAAAATTAGAATACAAACCCACAATAAAACAGCAAAACGCGTAACAAAAACACCTCGACCTTAACAAGTCGGAGTGAGTTAGATTCACGTTTAGTTGAAATAATTTAAGCAAATAAATTTCTGTAGCAAAAATTGAGCTACAGGCAATCACAAGCGAAGGTGGAAGAATACATGAACGCAGCAAAACCCCAGGGGACGATGCTCGGGCATCCTAAGGGACTGTTCCTGTTGTTTACAACAGAGTTATGGGAACGTTTTAGTTATTACGCGATGCGCGCAATTTTGGTTTTATACCTAGTTGACGCAGTACAATCTCAGGGTGGTCACGGTCTGGGTTGGACCCAAGCTGATGCACTTTCTCTTTACGGTACATTTACTGGTTTAGTTTATTTAACACCACTTATTGGTGGTTGGTTAGCTGACACTTACCTAGGTCAACGCCGTGCAATTATGATCGGTGGCGCATTGATGGCCGCAGGTCAATTTATTCTCGGTACCCCTCATGCTTGGGTTCCGGGCATGGAAGTCGAAGTCTTTTATGTCGGTTTAGGTGTATTGATCCTTGGTAATGGTTTATTCAAGCCAAATATCTCTACTATGGTTGGTGACTTATATGAAGAAGGCGATCACCGTCGTGACGGCGCGTTTACTATCTTCTATATGGGTATCAACGTTGGTGCTTTCTTATCAGGTATTATCGTAGGTTCAGTTGTTGCCTATTATGACGGTAACTTCCAAGCAGGCTTTATCTGTGCCGGTATCGGTATGGTACTGTCTCTTATCATCCAGTTCGTATATGCGCAAAAATTACTTGGTGATATTGGTCGTGTTCCAGCTGCTCAGCTTGAAAAAGAAAAAGCTGCTGCTAGCGGTGAAGTGCGTAAAGAACCACTGACTAAGATCGAACGTGACCGTATTAAAGTTATTATGATCATGGGTCTATTCACTATCATCTTCTGGGCTGGTTTCGAGCAGGCCGGTGGTTTGATGAATATTTTCACTAATGATTTTACTGACCGTATGATTGGCGGCTGGGAAGTACCTACCACTTGGTTCCAGTCTCTAAACGCTATGTTTATCGTTATTTTTGCTCCTGTAATTGCCTCTATTTGGATCCGCTTAGGTAAAAATGAGCCGAATTCACCAGTGAAATTTGCATTAGGCCTAATCCTGCTTGGTATTGGTTTCCTATTCATGATTGGTGCTGTTTTAGAGATGGGCGGTGACGCTAATGCTAAGTCAAGCATGTGGTGGTTAGTCGGTGCATACTTCTTCCATACTATGGGTGAATTATGTTTATCACCTATTGGTCTATCAATGGTAACTAAGCTTGCTCCACTGCGTATTGCTTCGTTAATGATGGGCGCATGGTTCCTATTTATTGCTGCAGCAAACAAGATTGGTGGTATCGTTGGTTCGTTGATCGGCCACGGTGGCGGCAAAGAAGAACAACTTGCTAACGCAATGTCTATCTTTGCGGGTATTGCTATTACAGCAGCTGTTTCAGGTATTATCCTTTACTTCATGGCTGACAAGCTTGTTGACTGGATGCATGGTGCAGAAGACAGTACTCACCATACTGAAGAGCAAGCCTTAGAAGAAGAGATTGCAGTTACTGCTGAGCACGAAGCGATCAAAAGATAAGCTCTAAGCTCTAAGCTCTAAGCTCTAAGCTCTAAGCTCTAAAAAGTAAAATGCTTCGTAGAAATACGAAGCATTTTTTGTTGCTAATAGCCAAACAATGTTCAAGGTAGTCCTCCCCCCTACACTCGCTCAATAAACGGCTTGATGCTCAATTTTACATAACACTAATGAATTGAAAGCTGTATGAAGCCGCCTGGCGTAATAGTTTGGTTGTGGATCAATCCATGAAACTGATTAGCAATCAACTGCTGCTTATGCTCTTCAGTATGGGTTGCAATACACAGTTTCTCGCCTAACAAAAGCGTCCTAAACTGCACACTTGGCTTACACCAACTGCTTATGCCTAGCTGTAGGGATTCCGGTAACGCTAACGGAGATAGCTGATGGCTTTCTCCACTTTTTAGATAACAACGAAACTCACTGCCTGATTGGGCGATTGCCGCTCTATAGTGATTTAACTCCAATACGATATAAGTCATATCAACGAGGATCTCTAATCCTGAGTGACTCATGCGGTCATTCAAATAAACCAACATGTTGAATGGTTCAATAATCGAACTTGAGATCTCACTTTGAAAGTCAGATATTTTTTGATTAACAAAGCTTTTTAGTAGCACAGATGCAAAGGCGGCGCGGTTATCATGGGGCTGAAAGTGCGCCATATACACAATAATATGTTTATCACCTATCATCGCAGTATCGATGAAGTGAGCACTTACCTCGTTATTATTAAACAAGCTATAATCGATAGTGACATTACTATATTCGACGCGACTAGGCGGAAACAACTGCTGTTGAACACCTTTAGCTGCTGCACTATTTTGCTCAAGCAGGGCTAAATTTTGTGTCAATTCTTGGTAGGAGAGCGACTCTCGCTCATCAATGGTCAACGCGTCTTCGAGGGTATGGTTTAAACTCTCATGAATCGCATTTTCAATCAGGTATAAATCGGCTATCGGCTTTACTAGGTAATCGCTAGCGCCATTTCTTAATGACTCTACCACATCAGACATGCCTTGATTACCAGAGACAATAATAACAGGAATATTCGGATTGTAATGTCGTAGCGCTTTAAGCATGCCTAAACCACCTAGTTTAGGCATGCTTAAATCTGCAATCACAATATCGAAAGAATGTGACTTATAGGCTTCGAGTCCTTGCTCTCCATTTTCAGCCTCAAAAACTTTTGCGCCCCTGCGCTCCAGAAAAGAGGCTACGAGCTTGCGAAAAACAGGGTCGTCTTCCACCAATAGAATCGTTAACTTAGATAGCGCCATAACTGTCCTTAAATGACAATATCGTAAACACACATCCTTGTTTTAGTTTACGTATTAAGTAGCTCCTTATCCTGGACCACTACTCAATTTTTTATTCTAACTCCTGCATATACTCATCGAGTAACTCATCATCATCGTCACTTTGCGGAATATCACCATCATAAACTTTGTAATCCATATGTTGAAAATATGCATCTTTTACAAAAGTATATGGATCAAGTGCATTATCAACTAATCGCTCCTGATCAATTGCGGATGCACGAGTATGCAGACTTTTAAGCCCCCACTTTAATGCTGACTGCCAAAATGTCAGCTCTGATAGAGGGAAGTATAGATCATCTACCCAATCGGTCGCTAGCTCTCTAGTGACATAAGGACCGATAAAAGGCGCCATAAAATAAGGGCCATTAGGGACGCCATAATAACCAAGCACCTCATTAAAAGCATCTTGCTTACGCGTCATCCCCATCATTTCAGCGACATCAATAACTCCAAGCAAACCGAGGGTTGTATTGACGGTGAAGCGGCCACCTGCATTTGCGGCCCAAACCCACTTTCCCTGCAACGTATTATTTACTAGGCTAGAGGGCTCTTCCAAATTAAGCACAAAATTGTTGATACCTGTTTTAACAGGGCGAGGCACATAATCATTATAACCATGAGCGACTGGGCGATAGAAATACCTATCCATAAACAGATAGTTAAAATCCCACATGGTGCGGTTAAACCCTTCAATGGGGTCGCGTGGGTCATTGTAAGTTACAGTAATTTGTTTATCTTCATCCACCGCATCTTCAGCGGCATTTACCGAAGGTAAAGCAAATATCGTTAGAGAAAGCACAATCCATTTAAACTTCATCATTGTCTCTTTATGAAAATCCTAACATCAAGTCAAACGCTTACAAAAAATTGGATAAAACCAGGTAAATCAGAATTTAAGCTTTTGCTTTCGTTTAAGCATCCCTTTATCACTAAATTTTCGCTAAAGTCTTACAGCTTATCTGTCGATATAAGCTATATTAGCCATTATTGAACCATAACTGTGACTATCCACAGAGGAATATAGCTTTTATCGACAAATGACGGCTAAGGATACTTATTTGGGCTTATAGAGCAAATATTAATTTGTTAATAAACATATCTAAAAGTCACTTGAAGCATTTTATTACAACGCGGGTTAGCCTTGATGATTAGAGCAGATAGCAACATTCTCCCAACACAAGTTCCAACCTCAAGTAAATCACCTAGCTCGTCAGGAAACTCACTACTTCCTATTTCACTTCGCCTGATAGAAAACATGATACATGGCAACCTATTAGGTCAGCCCTACCTAGTAAAACCCCAGCAAAAATTAGCCCTACAACAAATAAAACTTAGTCAAAGCTTTTTATTAAATATAGTGCATAGTCAAACTAACCTGATAGGTTTAGGACAATCTCTTAGGCTCACATTGCCACCTGCTTTGTTATCGGTTATGACTCAAGGGACTGAACAAGCTAAAAAGCTTCAGGTTTTAGCCAAACGAAAACAAGGTTATCGACTGCCCAATGTTCATATCAAGAATAGTGAGTTAAATTTTGAAAGCGGTCCCAGCATAAAGTTAGCTGCACTCGCGTCTGTATCCAATGGTGATTATACGGCTTCTATTACCAGTAATCATGGGCAACTCAACCTGACCTTAACTCCAATTATATTTAGTGAGCCCGTTACATTGCTTAGCCAGTCCACTGCACCGCAAGCACTTGATGAATTAGTCAGCAACAATGATATTACTCCAAAGGAAACGGATTCGACCAATAAACTAAGTGATCTAGCCATTGCAAAATCTGATATCAGTTTTATTTATAAAAGTTTATTTAAACAATTAGAAAGCACTACGCTTGTAAAGCCTCTTTCAAGTGAACTTCTACATAGCCAATCAGCAATCGAAGTAACAGCGAACACGGTGATCCCCCAAAGTCGCAAAGCAAACAAGATGCTTATTGGCGCTATTGAAAAAGCAGGTGGATTGCCGGCAAAAAAAACAGCGATAGTCGACCCAAAACAAAGTCTCTTTGGTGCATTGCTGAATGCCATTCCGTCTGTTAGACCGGAACAATTAACAGAACTCAGTCAACCGCAACAACTAAAAGGCTCGCTTGCCGCCACCAGCGCTTTATGGCCGTCACCCAATGACTGGGACGCCCCGGTAACAAATCATATCCAGACTCTTGGGTTGTTGATGCAACTGCTACTAGCACGGCAAACACCCCATGAGATTTCCCCAGCTTTAACCGAAAGACTATCTCGCCTACAACTGCACTTAGGCTTACCTGAGCCATTGTTTGCATTAATTGAGTCAGCCATAAAAATTGATAGTTTTGAAGCACTATTAAATAACCTTGCTCTATATCAGCAAGCTTCTACTAAAACTCCTGACTCCATTCATTATTACTTTGCACTGCCTTATTCAATCAATCATTATCAGGAGCAACTTGAAGGACATATCTTCAAAGAGAAAGTAGAGGATAAGCAAGCAGAGCGATATTGGAATTTACAACTTAAATTCAACCTTTCTGTAGGCCCCTTGCTAATTAGAGCTAAAATGCCCCTCTCTGGCTTACCAGAGCCAAGTTCACCACTTAGCCTTAGCTTGGTCACGAGCAATGATGCCCTCATCAATAAGATGCAGCTATTAGCACCGGCTCTAAGGCACAAGCTCAAAGCATTAGGATTTGGGCAGGTTAATATTAAAACGCAATGTGAAGCGGTTGCGGCTAGCATTTTGCCCGGAGAGCACTATCTGGTTAAGGTAAAAATATAATAAGGTCGAACAATGCCAAATAATCAAGTAAAGCAGGCTGTTGCACTCAGTTATAAAAACAGTAACGCACCTGTGGTTATCGCCAAAGGTGAAGATCTAATTGCAAAAGAAATGATCGCTATCGCAGAGCAAGCTGGGGTTCATATACACAGTGATGAGTATTTATGTGATTTTTTACAAAAGCTAGAAGTCGGTGATGAAATACCTCAGGAACTTTATCTACTGGTCGCTGAGCTCATTGCTTTTGTTTACGTGCTAGACGGGAGGTTTCCAGAAAAATGGGACAATATGCACCAAAAGATAATGGAGCAAGTTTAAAATAAAGGTAAGGCATTAAAAATGAGATGTTGTTGCTAGCTTAACCTTTACCATGCAAGCGAATAAGCAACTCAGCTTCGGCTTTAGGCAGTTCACACTCTTCGATCAACTCTTGAACCCCTGCCCCTAGCGCAACCATCTTCATCGCTCGAGTGTATAACCTTGCCTGCGGATCTTGTTGACTGCCCTCTTCCAGTTTCGCATCTTGTTGGATGAGCTTTTTCTCAAGCTCTAACATACGACGACCAACACCAATAGTGCCACTTCTTAGTTCATGTAGCTCTCGTTTTATGGTCTCTCTATGCTTATCGTTTTCTTTGACTAATAAAGTTAATGCATCAACTTTTAAGCGCAACTTAACCATTTGCTTTTGTAAGTAAAATACCAAAGCAAGACAGGCGACTACAAATATCAGTGCAGCGGCGATAAAAATTTCTTCAACAATCATGATTAACTCATTAATTAATTTCAGTAAGTAACATTGATACTTAGGGGGAATGTCGCTAAGAAAAAACAACTATATACTAAGCTAACAAGAGGCTATATAGACACATGTTCAATATAACCTCATCATTTATTTTAGTTAGTACTCATTGCTTATATTTGAGTTAACTCCATCCACTCTTCATCTGAAAGTAGTTTATCAAGATCAACTAAGATAAGAAGTTCATTATCGCGGTTACTGACCCCTTGAATAAACTTAGCGCTTTCTTCTGTACCCACATTAGGCGCATTATCGATTTCGGAGCGACGAAGGTAAACCACTTCTGCAACGCTATCGACTAAAATACCGATAACCTGCTTTTCTGCTTCGATAATCACGATACGGGTAGAATCATTAACATCAGCCGAAGCCAAACCAAAGCGTGAACGGGTATCAATAACGGTTACAACATTACCGCGAAGGTTAATGATACCTAGCACATAATGCGGCGCGCCTGGCACAGGTGCAATTTCAGTATAACGCAATACTTCTTGTACCTGCATAACGTTAATACCATAAGTTTCATTATCTAGCTTGAACGTTACCCATTGTAAAACGACGTCTTCATTATTACCCGCCGCAGCGGCCACACTGTTTGAACTTGTCATAAATCCCTCAATCAATAGCTCTGCGGCTATCTGGCAAACCATTGTTCCGAAACTTAACCTGTATCTATGTGCAGGTTAAATTCCAATGCACTTTATTCTATTGCTAGTAAGGATAGCTCTGTATCGCCTTACAGCCAATACTCTTTTGTTTACTATTAGTTATAACGACCAGTTTGATGCTTTCTTTATAAACTGCATCACATCTAATGACTTAAAAAGCCTATCTAGGTTGCTCTGGAATCGTATCTTGATAACCCAAACCTGCACTCAACATTTGGATTAACGCGTCGACGTTAAGGATCCCACACATCTGCTTTTTCACTACGCCTGCTAGCCAAGGGCGTTTTCCTGCATGATTTCGCCAGTTTACTTCAGACTTCTTAACCGTGATGGTATCGACAAGCGCTTCGCAGCTTAACCCCCATTGGCTATTTTCCAGTGCAACCACATATTGATATGTAACTTGCTCAGCTAACGCATTCGTGTACTTTTCAGGCATTACCCAGGCACATGTGTCAACAACATTTAACTGGCTTCCACGGTGCTGTTGGGCGCCCATGTACCATTTCGGGCGACCGATTAATGGCGTAAGCTTCTCTAGGTTGATAATCCCCCCTAGGCTAACTAACGGTACAGCTAAAGTTAATCCTGCGACTTTAAAAAACAATACTTGGAATTCTTCATCTAAACGTTCCAAAAGCGTTTGGGTGGACACTAAGTCCCCCTCTTGGCTTACGCTAGTGTGCGATTGCTTCTCAGAAGTCACTTCAGCAACAATCATTGCTTGTTCATTTATGGAAGTGCTAGCAGAGTGACTTGTATTTATCTGACTCGTATCAACGTCAGCCTCACTCGGGATTTGGCTATCACTTGCCACTACGATGTCAGACTTGATTGCTTGCACAACCTCATATTCAGGTTGTTGTTTGTTTCGAGCTGAATTTGCAAACAATTCTTCTAACGACTGTCGAGTCAACTTTTCATCAGTTTTACGAGTCAGCTCATCAATATTCAGTGTTGCTAGGGTTAAGCTATTTTTGCTAGCACTCTGCTGATTTACGGGTTCACTAAGCAACAAAGAAAAGTAATCACAAACTGCATCATCAACTAATTTTGACATGAGACAGTTCCCTTGCGGTCAAGTAATCCAGAAGCCGATTGTAAGCGAGTACACCACGACTACGTGGCGCATAATGAGATGCGGGGAGGTGGCTTAAACTCGCATCTCTAAATTTAGTATCTACTGCGATCACATCGTTCCACAATTCATCATTATAATCTTGCTTTAGTTGCACTAAGGCCGCGGAACTCGCTCGAGTTCGTTTATCGTACATGGTAGGCACAATTGTATAGCTGTATTGAATATTCTTTGACCGCCCCATTAGCAGCATGGTTTTCACCATCCTGTCTAAGCCTTTCAGTGCTAAAAATTCTGTCTGTACTGGCACTATAATATGTTCACTTGCCGCTAGCGCATTAACCATCAAAACACCCAAAACAGGCGGGCAATCGACCAGTACAAAATCATACCTGTCTTCAACTAGGTGCAATGCCTTTTTTAATATCAGCCCCATGCCTTCTTGATGACCTAAACTGCGATCTAATGTAGCAAGCGCCATTGTTGAGGGAAGTAAATCCAACTTTTCTACATTGGTTGGCACTATGTGCATTTGCACGCCATCTTGAGTTAACGTTTTATTATTTAGAAATAAATTATATAAAGAACAAGGCAACTGCTCACTATCAATGCCAAGGTAATATCCTAGCGATGCATGCGGGTCAGTATCTACCATGAGCACCCGAAAGCCACGTTTAACCAGCGAGCCTGCAAGACTTGCAACGGTAGTGGTTTTGCCGACCCCACCTTTTTGGTTTGCAATGGTCCAAATTTTCAAAGCATACCCCTTGATTTACTCACCCAAGAAAACACCTAATAACGTTTATTTATATTAACTACGGATCCCGTGTTGTTACCCTAACACCACCATGAGGCAAACTAATCAGCTTAACGCCATCATCCGTTTCCTCTAATGTCACCGCGCTTTTAGGACGAACTGGCGCTTGGTTAACAGGCTTTTCTTTTAAGGGGCGTTTTTTGTGATTTTCCACAACATCAGCTTCACGTGCTATAGCTTTCACTGGCACAGGGGCAACTTTAGGGTTATCACCTCCCTGAGCTATACTAACTGTATTAGGTATTATTGGGGGTCGTTCAGTAACCCCTGGACCTATAGCTAAAGCCTGTGATCCCCCTTGTTTTGCTTTATCGATAGCGGGTTGTACGAAATGCGGATTATTTTGCATCCACTTAGCTACAACTTCAGCTTGCTCATCTGCCACCATAAGTAGAACTTGTGAGCTTTGAAGCTGTTTGACCTCAGCCGATAATAATTTAACTTTATGCTGAGCTTCAAAATACAAGGAACCAAAAGCAAAACTGGTAATGCTTAATAAAAACAGTAACAACAAAGACAAGGTACTCATTGCCCCTTGCTGCTTACCTTGAAGGCTGACAGCATCAGCCATGGCTAGTTTCTTTAAGTATCGACTCTGCGATATGGTCTAAAGACAAAGATTTGGTCGCAATACCTGCTGACGTCACAGCTTGTGGCATACCATACACAACACAACTCGCTTCATCTTGGGCCCAAATCGTCGCGCCAACACTTTTCAGCATTCTCGCTCCTTCACGCCCATCAGCCCCCATGCCCGTTAATACAACCGCAAGTACATCGCCGCCTAATACCTTAGACGCTGAAGCAAAGGTAATATCAACACTTGGCTTGTAATTCATATCAGCATTACCAGCTATCACTTTTATCCGCCCCAGCGCACCTGTGCGCTCTAGCATCATTTGCATACCACCTGGCGCTAAGTAAGCACAACCTGGTTTTAGTAAATCACCGGTTTGTGCTTCTTTAACTTCAATCTTGCAAAGACTGTTAAGCCTTGTGGCAAAGGTAGGCGTAAAAGCTGCCGGCATATGCTGGACCAACAAAATAGGGTGCGGGTAGTTGGCTGGTAATTGAGTCAACACTTTTTGCAATGCCACTGGACCACCTGTTGAGGTGCCGATTAACAAGGCTTTATATTTCTTGCCGCTCCCACGAGTGATTGCACCACTTCGAGTTACTGGTTTATCCGTTGCTGGTGCATGAGTGACCTGCGCATTTACTCTTGATAAGCCAGCACTCGCGCGAGTCCGCTCTGTCGGCGTTTTCGCTCTATCACTGCCTAGCACCGGCCTGCTAATAGGCCTAAATAAACGTCGACGCCCTAATGCACGGATCCTTTGTTGAAGTAATGCCACTGCGTCATCTTTATTACTGGCAATATCTTCAAAGCGTTTAGGCAGAAAATCTAAAGCGCCAGCTTCTAACGCCTCTAACGTCGCAGTGGCGCCGTCATGAGTCAGCGATGAAAACATTAAGATTGGGATCGGCTTACTCGCCATGATCTCTTTAACCGCAGTGATCCCGTTCATCACAGGCATTTCAATGTCCATGGTGATCACTTGTGGGTTAAGTTCTGCAGCCATTTTGATGGCTTCAGCACCATTGTTAGCTGTTCCAATCACTTCTAGTTCTGGATCTTGATTAACAATTTCACTTACGCGTCGTCTAAAAAAACTTGAATCATCAACGACTAAAACTTTTATGCCCATTAATTTTCCTATACGGCATCTCAAAATAGTGCTTGGCTTTACGTAAAAGGAATAACAATGCCCCAGCATTGTTATTCCTCAATTGTTTCATTAGCTTTTATTGCGAGCGTAGTACTTTAGCAAGCCTGGTACGTCTAAAATAAGTGCAATACCACCATCTGATGTGATAGTCGCACCTGCCATACCTGGTGTACCGTGTAGTAAAGTACCTAAAGGCTTAATCACCACTTCTTCTTGACCAATTAATGAATCAACCACAAAGCCAATTTGAATTGTGCCTAACTGCACAATAACCACATGACCGTGTTGTTTATCACCATGATTAAAATCAAGTGCTTTACGAGATAACCATTGCTCAAGATAAAACAGCGGTACCGCTTTATCGCGTACGATAACAGTCAACTGACCATCAACAACATTGGTTTTCGTCAAATCAAGGTGGAAAATCTCATTCACACTCGATAACGGTAGTGCAAAGACCTGCTCTGTTACTTCTACCATTAGCGTTGGCATAATGGCTAAGGTCAGCGGCACCTTAATTTCAAGGCGGGTGCCCTTACCTTGTTGTGAGTCAATATAAACAGAACCATTAAGCTGAGTAATGCGGGTCTTAACCACATCCATACCCACACCACGTCCTGAAATATCAGAAATTTCAACTTTGGTAGAGAAGCCTGGCGCAAAAATAAGGTTATAAGCTTCCTCATCAGTCATACGTGCCGCAGCGTCTTCATCAAGAACACCACGGGTAATTGCAATCGATTTTAGCTTTTCAGGATCCATTCCAGCGCCATCATCTTCAATCTTAAGTAAGATATGATCGCCTTCTTGGCTAGCTGATAACGTGATAGTTCCTGTACGTTGCTTGCCGTTTGACTCACGTATATCAGGCATTTCAATACCATGGTCGACAGAGTTTCTCACTAAGTGAACCAGTGGATCGGCCAGTGCTTCAACAAGATTTTTATCTAGGTCGGTATCTTCACCTACCATCACCAGATCTATCTCTTTATTAAGCGTACGTGCGAGATCTCGAACAACCCGTGGGAAGCGACCAAACACTTTCTTGATAGGTTGCATACGGGTTTTCATGACCGCGCCTTGGAGATCTGCCGTGACTAAATCAAGATTTGCCAATGCTTTTGACATTTCTTCATCTTCACGGGCGACACCTAAACTAAGCAAACGATTTCGAACCAGCACTAACTCACCAACCATATTCATGATTTGATCAAGTCTTGATGTATCAACACGTACAGTCGTTTCTGCCTGAGGCATATTATTACCTGCAGGCTTCGCTGCTGGTTTTGCGACAGGTTTTGCTTCGACTTTAGGTTGTACTTGTGGGGTAACAGCTACTTGAGGTTCTACTTGAACCTGCTGAGATGTTGTTATCGCTTGGGCAACTGGCGTATTAACCGCTGCTGGTTGAGGCTGTGCAGGCGCAGGCGCAATAACGCCATCAGAACCAGGTTTACCTGGACCACTGCCTGAGCCATGTAATTCATCAAGTAAACGTTCAAATTCGTCATCGGTTATTTCATCAGAGTCAACATCACAAGTATTCGATTCAACGACGGCAGGCACCGCTGATTGCACTTTGAACTGACCCGAACCATGCAATTCATCTAATAAGGATTCAAACTCATCATCAGTTATATCCTCCGATGATGGAGCAGAAGCAGCAACATCGTTAACAGACGCGCCAACTTGACTACCAGGTCCGTTATTGGTGCCATGCAGAGCATCAAGTAACGCTTCAAACTCGGCATCATCAATATCGTCGATACTAGCAGAAGCCTCGTCGTTTGAAGAAGCTGCATTTGTCGCAGCACTATCAATAATAGCCACTGTAGGCTCAGGAGGAACCTGTTCCTGAACAGGTTCTGAAACCGGTATTGAAGCTGAGTTGTCGACAACCTGAGACATTTCTGATGCTAAGAGCTCACCAGCGCTGAGAGTTTTAAGCTGCGCTAATAATGCTTCTTCTGCTGGAGATTGAGGCTGTCCTGCTTGCGTTTCAGCAAACATTGAGTTGATAGAGTCGACCGCTTGTAAAATGACGTCCATCAAATTTGCGGAAACGCTACGCTTACCTGTACGCAACAAATCAAAGGTATTTTCAGCTTCATGGCAAACATCAACCATTGGTGATAAACCAAGGAAACCAGCTCCACCTTTGACGGTATGGAACCCCCTGAAAATAGCGTTTAATAAATCCGTATCATCAGGGTTATTTTCTAACGCGACTAATTGTTCCTGTAGAAGCTCTAAAATTTCACCAGCTTCAATCAAAAAGTCCTGCAGTATCTCTTCATCAACATCAAAGGACATAATTTGACTCCCTTAAAAACCTAAGCTAGAAAGCAGATCGTCAACTTCGTCTTGACCCGTCACCACGTCCTGGCGGTGCTCTGCATTCATAATAGGACCTTCAGCTTCAACGTTTACTTTTGGCTTATCATCAGCACTAGATGCAGGCTGCTCACCAAATACTGTTAGCATTGACACTAAACTGCTTTCAACTTCTCTGACGAGCTCAATAACTCGACGGATCATTTGTCCGGTTAAGTCTTGAAAGTCTTGTGCCAATAAAATTTGATTCAAAAGCTCTTTTACACGACTTGCGTCGGACTCGCTTCTGTCAACAAACTCTTGAATATCATGACATAGCGCTTTGAATTCTGTCAGCGGTAATTCACGACGCATCAGTTTGTCCCAAGCAGGCTTAATCGCTTGGATATTATCGTTTAATTCACTCGCTAGAGGTAAGCATTCCTCAACGGCATCCATCGTCTTATTCGCCGCTTGCTCAGTCATATCAATAACATAAGTCAAACGTTCCTTGGCATCAGGAATTTCAGTATTGGCGAGTTCAACTAAACGAGTATCGAATTGAAAATCGGAAATAGCGCTATGAAGCTGGCGTGTCAACCGCCCCACTTCGTCGAATAAATCTTTTTGAAGCGGTGCGGCGATTTCTCTAAACAACTCATCGGCTTTTTCTTGCTCTCCCTTAATTAGAAGTGCAACTAGCCTCTCTGCTTGTTCGAGAGATATCAGCGATAAAGATTCTTGCTGCATTGCTCATCCTTACTTAGCCGAGTCTCTCGAATATTTTATCTAACTTCTCTTTTAAGGTTGCGGCAGTAAAAGGCTTAACAACATAGCCGTTCACACCAGCTTGAGCCGCTGCGATAATCTGTTCGCGCTTTGCTTCAGCTGTAACCATAAGCACAGGAAGGTGTTTAAGATTGTCATCAGCACGAATGGCTTTCAATAGGTCAATGCCTTGCATACCAGGCATGTTCCAATCAGTTACGACAAAATCAAAATCACCTTTTTGTAGCATAGGTAAGGCTGTTGAACCGTCATCAGCTTCTTGGGTATTGTTAAATCCCAAGTCACGTAACAAGTTCTTAATGATACGTCTCATTGTTGAAAAGTCATCAACAACAAGAATTTTCATATTCTTGTCCAAGGTTTCCTCCGCGGAGCGCGCTTAACATGCGCGTGTAAAAGTGCTATCAAATATTATTGATTTTATTCTTGCGTCCAATGCTTGAGCTTACCTTTAAGTCTTAACATTGCCTGACTAAGGATCTGGCTAACTCTAGACTCACTGACCTCAAGAATGGCCCCAATTTCTTTTAAATTTAATGCTTCATCATAATAGAGCGACAATACCAAAGCGTCACGCTCTGGTAATAATTTTATCGCTGTAACGAGTGCACTTTGAAACTCTACTTCTGCAAGTGATTCAAATGCATCGTCGGTGTAGCCGTCATCAGAACTCACGCCTTCGACTGCAACAACTAAATCTTCAATCCCAACAACCTTTCCAACGGAAACATCGTTCAGAATTGTATAATACTCTTCGAGCGGTACATCCAAACGTTCAGCTATTTCAACGTCTTTAGCATCACGCCCTAGCTCTTGCTCAAGTTCATCAATCACTTGAGCGACTCTACGCTGGTTTCGATGCACTGAACGAGGTACCCAATCACCACGTCTTATCTCATCTAACATCGAGCCTCGAATTCGAATCCCGGCAAAAGTTTCGAACTTAGCGCCTTTACTGCCATCAAAGTTTGATGACGCTTCAAGCAACCCCATCATCCCAGCCTGCAGTAGATCATCTAGCTGAACAGATGCAGGTAAACGAGCCAACAGATGATGGGCTATTCTTTTTACAAGCGGTGCATACTGTTCAACGATAGACGTCTTATTATCAAAACGAGTATACGCAGCCGCTTTATTCACCCGATTTGTCCTCTTGATAATTAGGACGTTGCACAAGGCGTTCAACAAAAAACTCCAAATGACCGCCAGGCTGAGAAGGAACTGGCCAACTCATAATTTTATTGGCTAGACCTTGGTAAGCAATCGCTGCTGGTGATTTTGGAAACGCTTCAACAATCAACTTCTGCTTACGTACTGATTTGCGCAGGTTTTCATCAAATGGCACTGTTGCAACAAGTTCTAAAGCAACATCCAAGAATCTATCCGTCACTTTACTCAACTTTGCAAAAAGTTCCATACCTTCGCGCAAACTGCGCACCATATTTGCTACAATTTTGAAGCGAAACACACCATGTTCACGACTTAGGATCTTAATCAGCGCATAAGCGTCTGTAATTGAGGTCGGTTCGTCGCACACAACAATCAATACATCTTGTGAAGCACGAGAAAAACTCAGCACCATATCCGATATACCAGCCGCGGTGTCGACAATCAAAATATCAAACTGGGTTCTCATCTCACTAAACGCACGAATGAGACCTGCATGTTGCGCTTGAGTCAACTCAACCATCGCCTGTGTACCAGACGTAGCGGGTATAATACCGATCCCTTTAGGGCCTCTAAGAATCACATCATCTAATTCGGCATCGCCCGATAAAACATGAGATAAATTTCGCTCAGCGCGTAAACCTAGCATCACATCAACGTTAGCAAGACCTAAGTCAGCATCTAATACCAATACACGCTTACCTTTTTCGGCTAACGCTACAGCGGTATTAATTGATACGCTGGTTTTACCAACGCCACCTTTACCACCTGATACGGCGATAACTTTTACTTTTTCATTATTTGGCTGATTCATCATACGTAAACCGCTTGCTTGATCTGAAGTCATGGTTTCACTCAAATGCGAAGGTCATCTCTTGCGACCCTTCATTGTTTTCTAATGGTTCTATGGGTTCATTATCTAATGCAGCTAATGCTCGCTTAGCTAAAGATAAAGTGTCAGCTACCTGCATATCTTCAGGAACTCTTTGTCCATCAGTAACATAACTTAAAGGTAGCCCACTTTGAATCAATACACTTAACGCTGGCGCTAATGATATCGATTCGTCTAATTTCGTTAGTACTGCACCCGAAAGCGGAATACGCGTAAACTGTTTTACAGCATCTTCTAAAACCCGACGCTGACCTGTTGCAGACATTACCAGATAACTACGGATAGGTAATCTGCTATTTGCAGCCAAACTATCAAGCTGCTGGAATAAACGTTGATCTCTTTGTCCCATGCCTGCTGTATCAATAAGAACCAGCTTACGATTTCTAAATTGATACAAGATTTGTTCTAACTCATTAAAATCATGAGCCTGTTTTACAGGACATCCCATTATTTTGCCATAAGTAGCAAGCTGCTCATAGGCTCCAATGCGATAATGATCAGTTGTAATTAGCGCAACTTGATCTGAACCATGGTAAGCGGCAAACCGAGCCGCTAGTTTTGCGACGGTTGTCGTTTTCCCAACTCCAGTCGGTCCAACAAAAGCGACAACACCGCCTTGACGAACAATATCATCGCCTTGATTATCAAGTAAGTTTGCTAAGCTGCGAGGCAAAGATGCAACTAATTCTGCAGGGGTGTAATGCTCACTTAAACTGGATAGTTTTTTGGCAATTGAAGGTGAAAATTCAGCTTCAAGTAACTTACTTTCTAGCATCGCTCCTACAGGATCGACTCTTTTTTTCTGTTCAACCATCAAGCTACTCACTTGATGGGTCAATAAACTACGAATAGAAGCCAATTCCTCTTTCATTGCATCCATTTCCGCACTGCTATTTACCTTATTATTTGGGTAACTATCAGGTGTGCGATTGGGTGTAAATTCAGCTTTTTTAGGCTCGTTGCGCTGCGGTATTTGTGCCTGTAGCCCCTTTGCCCACTCAGGCATATCAAGCTCTTCACTTTTCGTACTTTGTGTTTGCTGGGCCATCCGGCTATGCTGACGTTCAAGCAAAGCTTGCAATGAATCAGGTGCAGGAGCGGGCTTGGCTTGGCTTTGTGCCTTTACATTTGGTTTTACACCTAAAGTGACTCTCTCTTCAGCAAGATCAGTAAACATTCCCGCTTGTGGCTTAGCTGCAGCAATTTGAGGCTTGGGCTCGTCATAATCCACAGCGGCAACAATTTCAATGCCACCAGTCACTTTCTTATTAGACATAATAACGGCATCTGAGCCCAAGGTCTCTTTAACCTGGGCTAAGGCCGAGCGCATGTCTTTTGCTAAAAATCTTTTAATCTTCAATTATTCGACCTCTACTGACCCACTGCCGAAACGATGCGTATTTGCTTCTCATCAGGAATTTCTTGGTACGAAATTACCCGTAAATTAGGAATCGTGTGCTTAACAAAGCGGGATAACGTTGAGCGTAACATGCCTGACGTCAATAAAATTGCCGGCTGTCCAACCATTTCTTGACGCTGTGTGGCGTCTACCAATGACTTCTGCATACGTTCTGCAAGGCTTGGTTCAATATTTGGCCCTTCGCCTCCCGTCGACTGCATAGACTGATGCAACATTTGTTCCAACTCTGGCGCCAAAGTTATGACAGGTATTTCAAGTTCTGGTCCACTGATCTCTTGCACTATCATGCGTTTTAACGCGATACGCACCGCAGCAGTTAGCACTTCGGTATCACCACTCTTTGGACCATATTCAAGTAAGGTCTGTACTATCGTCTTCATATCACGAATAGACACGCCTTCATTAAGCAAGTTTTGCATCACTTTAACAACGGTACCCAGTGGCATCACATCAGGAATAAATCCATCAACCAACTTTGGCGAGTGCTTACCTAGCATTTCCAGTAGCTGTTGAACTTCTTCATAACCTAATAATTTAGCGGCATTATTACTGAGTAGTTGACTAATATGAGTCGCCACTACAGTTGAGGCATCAACCACGGTATAACCCAGCGTTTGCGCGTGCTCACGCATTTCTGGCGCGATCCAAACGGCATCAAGCCCAAAAGCAGGATCTTTAGTTTCAATACCATCAAGCTTGCCATAAACCTGGCCGGGATTAATCGCCAGCTCACAGTCATGACGGATATCCGCTTCACCAGAAGCAACGCCCATTAACGATATACGGTAGGCATTTGGAGACAAGTCTAAGTTATCGCGAATATGCACAGCAGGAATTAAAAAACCCAGTTCCTGTGACAACTTTTTACGTACACCTTTGATACGTCCAAGCAGTTCGCCACCTTGACCTTTATCGACCAGTGGAATGAGGCGATAACCAACCTCGAGTCCAATAGTGTCAACATGTTGTACGTCGTCCCAGCTAAGCTCTTTTGGTTGTGTATCTCTTGGCTCTGTTGGGCCAGCTTTCGCCACTTCCAGCGCTCTTTCACGATCTGCTTGTTGTTTTTTCTTAATGAAATAAGCTCCAGCCCCCGCCATAAGTGCACATGAAAGAAATACAAAGTGCGGCATACCAGGCACGATACCCATTACAAACATAACCCCAGCAGCAATGGTTAATGCTTTAGGGCTATCAAACATCTGCCCCATCACCATCTCACCCATGTCACCCGATTCATTTTGACGAGTCACCATTAAAGCTGCAGCAATAGATAATAACAGGCCTGGGATTTGTGCAACCAAACCATCACCAATGGTCAGTAAGGTATAAATTTCAACAGCTGAAGCGAAGTCTAAATCATGCTGAGCAATACCAATAATAAAGCCACCAACAATGTTGATCACTAGAATTAATATACCGGCGATAGCATCACCTTTTACAAACTTTGACGCACCGTCCATCGCACCATAAAAGTCTGCTTCACGGGTCACTTCCGCACGGCGAGAGCGAGCTTCTTCTTGGGTTAACAACCCAGCATTAAGGTCGGCGTCAATCGCCATTTGCTTACCAGGCATGGCGTCAAGTGTAAAGCGAGCACTTACCTCTGAAATACGACCAGCACCTTTGGTTACAACAGCAAAGTTAATAATGATAAGGATTAGGAACACCACCAAACCCACGGCGTAATTGCCGCCAATAACCACAGAGCCAAAGGCTTCAATCACTTTACCAGCCGCATCACCGCCATTATGCCCCTCAAGTAATACCACTCGAGTAGAGGCAACGTTTAGCGCAAGCCGTAATAAGGTTGCCACCAATAACACTGTTGGAAATGCCGCAAAATCAAGCGGTCTATCGCTATAAATAGCGACCAATAGAACAACCAATGCTAACGCGATATTGAATGTAAATAGGATATCAAGCAGAAATGCAGGCATAGGCAAGATGATCATAGCCAGAGCGGCTAAAACCAATAACGGCGTACCAATACCTTTTAAATGTGCAGGCTTAATCTGTTTTAATTGGCCTAGACTTGCTTTAAATTCCATTCACCCTGTGTCCGATATTTGACGTCTAGCGTCTATTACAGCAAATACTGTACCAATTATTTTTATCGCAATTTCAGGACTATACCCCGAAAGTCACCTGCAAAGAATATGCAATCATCTAAGTGGTGAATTTTTGGTCTTTACTTGTAGCTATTAATGCTTCAGATCGTCTGGAATAGGTTGCTTAACAGGGATGGGATTAGGGCGTCGACCTTTGCCTTTTTGGAATTGCCTCAACTGAAAAACATAAGCCAGCACTTGGGCTACAGCTGTAAATAAGCCTTCGGGGATCTCTTGATCTATCTTAGTGGTATGAAAAATGGCTCTCGCTAAAGGTGGAGCCGATACGATAGCCACATCATGTTCTCTGGCTATTTCTCGGATTTTAAAGGCGACTTCATCCACGCCTTTAGCAACGACAAAAGGTGCAGTAGAACGGGCTGCATCATATTTAACCGCGACTGCGTAATGCTCTGGGTTGACCACGATAACATCGGCATTGGGCACCTCTCCCATCATGCGCCTTTGAGACATCTCATGCTGCAACTGACGAATACGTCCTTTCACCTCAGGCTTACCTTCAGTGTCTTTATATTCGTCTTTGACTTCCTGTTTGGTCATCTTTAGCTGCTTGGCGTGATTCCAAATTTGAAATGGCACATCGATCACCACAATCAAAAATGTCGACGCACATAACAAAATGAAAATCCATACGATAATATCAAGCGCATGATAAACATTGCCCGGAAAATGCTCTTGAGATAGCAGTAAAATGTCGTTCAAATATAGGGTTAGCAATAAGTAAGCACTAATAGCAACCACTGAAAACTTAGCGATACCTTTGGTCAGTTCAACAAGTGCTTGCACCCCGAACATTCGTTTAAAACCAGCCATTGGACTCATTTTACTGGCTTTAGGCATAAAGGCCTTTACCGAAAACGACATGCCTCCTAAGGCAACATTACCAGCAAAAGCAATCATCGCTAGAAACAGAATAAATCCCATTAAAGGCACAGCAAGCTCAGTTCCTACCATACCCCAAACATTCATCATTTGGTTGCTATCGAAAATCTCATCACGACTCAAAATAAACATTTTGCTCATAATGTTATGCAATGCTTGAGCGATATTTGGACCTGTCATTAAGATCCCGACTGACGCTGCAATCAATACAGCAGAAGTGCCAAGTTCTTTCGAGCGTGCAACCTGCCCTTTGTCTTTGGCCTGTTGCAACTTTCTGGAGGTGGCTTCCTCTGTTTTTTCTTGGCTACTATCATTCTCAGACATTTATACTGAGCCTCCCATGGTTGAGAGCGACAATGTGAGCTTAGTTAGCTGATACTGTTTGATATAATTGAACATTAATCCAAACCACCATCAATTTTGCATTGGAGTGCTAACACATCGCAAAGCAAGATCTGCACTTCGCGCCAAACCTCATCAAAGTGCGCCATAATCGGCGATAGAGTGAGCCACAAAATAAATAAACCTGCAACCATGGTCACTGGAAAACCAACAGCAAAAATGTTCAGCTGAGGAGAAGCTCGCGTCATTACCCCAAATGCCAGGTTTATAGTAAGAAGTGCAACAATTGCCGATAATGACATGGTTAATGCAGCGGTAAACATATAACCAACAAATTCTGTAAAGAGACGGTAGCTCGTTAAACTCAACCCCTGTATTGAAACGGGTATAGAGTCAAAGCTAGAAATAACCATTTTAATCATCAGCAAGTGACCATCTACTGCTAAAAAAATCATTGTGGTTAATAATAAGAAGAAGTTACTAATTACCGGTGTTTGTTGACCAGAACTTGGATCTACCATAGAAGCAAAACCTAAACTGGTCTGCATACCAATAATTTGACCGGTTAACACAAATGTCTGCATCAACAACAGGGTAGCAAACCCCATTGCAGCACCGATAACAATTTGCTGCGCAGTGACAAATGCGGCGGTAAGAGAGAACAAATCAAGGCTAGGCATAGCCGGTAATACTGGTGCGACGGCTGCGGTGACCGTTACAGATAACAATAGGCGGACGCGGGTTGGCGTGGTGTTGGCGCCAAAAACAGCCATCACCATAAACATGCTGGAGATCCGAGTTAACGGCCAAAGATAACCCGCGATACCATCCATAATGGTACCAAGCAAAATCTCCATGATTAGCCCAGTTTTATCATAAGTTAACCGATAACCTGTGGGATCATGTCTACCATTTGATAAAAGAAGTCCATCATCATTTGTACCAACATGTGCCCCATCAACATTAATGCTAATAGTGTCGTTAACAGGCGTGGTAGAAAGCTCAACGTCTGCTCGTTAATTGATGTCGCAGCTTGAAACACTGCCACAATAAGACCAATGATAAGACCTGGCACAATAATCATCGATACAATGATAACGATAACAGCGAGCGCTTCACGGAAAATATCAATTAAGGCCTCTGGACTCATAACTTACCTACAATCCGAAACTGTTGGCTAATGTACCCATGACTAAACTCCAGCCGTCAACGAGAACAAAAAGCATGATCTTAAAGGGTAGCGAGACAATCATCGGTGACAGCATCATCATACCCATCGCCATCAAAATACTGGCTACCACTAGATCGAGTACTAAAAATGGCACAAATAACATAAAGCCGATTTGAAAGGCTGTTTTTAGCTCGCTGGTAATAAACGCTGGAATAATCACCGTCATAGGTGCATCTTCTGGCTCATTAATACCTTGATAGCCCGAAATTTCAATGAAGGTATTTAGATCTGTTAATCGCGTTTGAGCCAACATAAATTCTTTTAATGGCCCTTGACCTGAGGTAAAGGCGTCTTGCAACGGCATCCCCTGTTCAATATAGGGCTGTACCGCTTGGTCATAAATTTTGTCGAACACTGGCGACATAATAAAAAATGTCAAAAACATGCTAATGCCGATCAACACTTGGTTTGACGGCGTTTGCTGTAGGCCAATGGCTTGGCGCAAAATAGACAATACAACGATAATCCGTGTAAACGAGGTTAACATAATAACCATCGCCGGAATGAAACTCAGTGCTGTCATTAACAGCAAAATTTGCATCGTCACCGAATATTGTGTCGAGCCATCGGCACCGGTTGAAACCGTTACCGCAGGTAAAATTCCATTTTCAGCAAATGCAGGAGCAACAAAAAACAGTGACAGTCCTGCAAGAATAAACATCCATTTTATCATTGTGATGCCTTGGCTTGACGTAGGCGGGTTGCAAAAGATTCTGTTGCAATCTCAACCGGTTGAGCGAGTTTATCGACTAAGCTAATTTGTTGTGGTGTCACGCCAAGCAAATACTGCTGCCCGTCGACTTCAATTAGCACTAGTTTCTCTTTTTGCCCAAGTGGTGTTACTGCTATTGTTTTTAATACGCCTTGACTACTCGGCACTAAATTAAAACGCTTTACCAAGTACGCGAGGAAAAAAATAAGCACCAAAACAACAATAAGTCCGCCGACCATACTAGAAAGTGTTGCTATGCTAGATGCCGAACTTCCCGCAGTACTAGTGACATTGGTCGCAGTATCAACTTGCGCCTGCGTGCCAGCAATGCTGGCCAAAACCCAATTAACGCTCATCAACAATCCCTATTATTTTAGCTTTTTAATTCGCTCAGTTTGGCTAATGACATCAGTTAAACGGATACCAAATTTATCGTTAACCACAACCACTTCACCATGGGCAATCAAGGTGCCATTAACCATTACATCTAAAGGCTCACCAGCAACACGATCAAGCTCTACGACAGAGCCCTGATTTAGTTGCAGTAAATTTCGGATATTGATAAAACTACGGCCAACTTCCATTGAAATGGTGACCGGTATATCCATAATCTGTATTAGTCCCGACTAGATCTGACATTTCAACTTGATTAGTTGAGAGTTACCCGTTTTGATAGAAGGTGTCGAATCTTTAATCAAAACAAAAAAGGTAACTCTCATGTTGCATACTAACAATCCAATCATTAAACACAAAGCTGGTTTACTTAATTTAGCTGAAGAACTCGGTAACGTTTCTAGAGCTTGTAAAGTCATGGGTGTATCAAGAGATACATTTTACCGTTATCAAGAACTGGTTGAGGACGGTGGACTCGATGGGTTAATCGAAAAGACCCGAAGAACGCCCAATCTAAAAAATAGAGTCGATGAAGCAACGGAACAATCAGTCATAAAATATGCCACAGACTATCCAGCACATGGCCAACACAGAACAAGCAATGAGCTACGTAAGCTTGGCA
>NZ_JAKILT010000047.1 GCF_023283535.1 Shewanella sairae
AGTTATAATGGCGGCTTGACCCCAAATGAATCTGAACGAAGATTTTGGAATACGTACAAGTCCGTGTCCAGTTTTACTTGACCACTACAAATACTAGCGCACTTACCAACAACTTTAGTGGCACTGCGTCAGCCAAACCCAAAAAGTCATAATCCATCGTTTATATAAATTTTAATAAAACAAAAAAGCCGTAACACAATCAATGCTACGGCTTTTTTGTTTTAACGGTATTAGGCTTTATTCAAGCAATATCCAAGGATAATTTATCGTTGGCTAATTGTTCATCATGCCAGCCAAGCCCGGCAAATAAATCTAACCATTCTTGTTCAAGCTCTGTCTCAACACTCATACGCTCGCCAGTACGAGGATGATTAAAAGACAACTTTTTAGCGATGAGCCACAAACGGTTAACGCCAAAATGAGTGCGGAAAAACTTATTTTGCTTACCGTCACCATGGGTCGTATCACCAAGAATTGGGTGACGTAAATGCGCCATATGACGCCTAAGTTGGTGTTTGCGACCGGTATGCGGAGAGAGGTGAACTAAACCGTAACGGCTCGTAGCATAGCGCCCAGATGGAAATGGGATCTCACTGTTTAGTAATGGCTTGTATGACGTTACAGCGTCTTGAGCCGCTTTGTTAGGATCAACATCTTTATCACCTAAATCGTCGAGCTCTTCTTTAAGCGGGTAATCAAGTGTGGCAGCTTCATGCATATTGCCACGAACCAGTGCAAGATACTCTTTGTCAACCGAGTGTGCAGCAAACTGCTCACACAGTGCATTAGCCATCTCACTGCTTTTAGCAAACAACAAAATACCCGATGTAGGGCGATCTAAACGATGCACCGGAAACACATGACAACCAACAAGATCACGGGTTAATTGCATGGCAAAAAAACGCTCTCGGCGAGCAAGATAACTGCGGTGCACTAAAAGACCTGCAGGCTTGTGGATCACCACAATGTCGTCATCTTCAAACAGTACTTCTATATGCGGTGCAATCTCTTGCTCTTCTTCGGCAACAGACTCATCTAAAGGCGCTTGTTCAAATAAGGGCTCTTCTGATTGTTCGCTTATTTTTTGGGTTGTATCACTCATTGAAAACTCTCTTGTAAGCCTGTTATTACGCCTTACTAACTAGTCTATCTAGCTCTGTAAGAATAGAAATAATATGACGATAATCAGTTTGCTTTGCCCAAACATGTTCGGCCATTGGTGCAATATTCATTGCAGTAGGTAATGGCATATTATTATCTAAAATCTGATGCAGTCTGGGTAAAAATATAAACTGTAACCACTGCTCAAACGGCATAACATCACAGGCAAATGGCGTTGTACTTGCGAGTGCTCGCTCGCTTGGCGGCGTATCACTTAATAAACCTTGCTTACCCAGCTCAACCTCTAAAGCCAGCAACTTGTCTTTTGCTTTTACTGTTATCAAACTGCCCTCTCTTGCTGCGGCTTACAGCGACTATTATTGGCGCTGGAAAATTAACGCGCGATGATACCATCTCAGCAGACTTATCCCTATAATATGCGCTAATTTTCCTACACTCGATAACGATATGACACAGATAACGACCCTAAGCGACTTTTTAAAAACTGCTAATACTCAATTCCAAGTTTATGACATGGGGCGTCGAGTACAACATATCGATATGATGGCTTTTCATCAGATAGAAGAACTGCATTGCCCTTATCCTTCACCTATTCAAGGTCATGCACAGTTTGCAATTGTATTTTGGGATGCCAGCCAGCAGCACTATATTTGGTTTATAAAACTCCCCCTCGATGAACGGGGACTATTATCGCCAGCCCCACGTACCCAGTTTATTAAGATGATTGTTGAAGCCCTTGGTCGCGATCCAACTCAGCCACTCACTGAGCAACAACAAGAACAGATGGCTAATCACCCATTTAATTTCAAACCTACGCAAGAGAAACTCGCGGTCTTTAATGCCTTAGTGAGAAAGCAGCTTGGTGAAAAAGCATCGCCGCAATATGAGTTCGCTTATCAATACTTATCTGGTCAGCACCCAAGTGAACAATGGCAAAATATTGGCTTACAGGGAATTGCCGATGTTTGTGTAAGAAGTCAGGAGCTAGATCACCAAAGCATTTTAGTTGATGGTTTTAATAATTGGGCATTAGAAGTCAAAATAGCCGTGTGTCAGTGTTTAGAGCACTTAAATATTGAAGACTCGCTAGCAGAAAAAGTACTCCAGCAACTGCAAATTGCACAACTGACCCACAAACCTTATTTTCTTCGTGGAATCGCATCTCAACCAAAACTAGGCCAACAAGCGGTTGCTGAATTAGACGTTGCAGGCCAATTATCAGCTGAAATGCTAATTACCATTGCGGCCCGTAACTGGTCAGTCTTAAAAGATGAGCAAACTCTCACTATCTACTTAGAAGCCTTAGCAAAACAACCGCAGCACTTCTTTAACCAGATTTTTGCTGATATTGTGGCTATTCCATTAATTCGCACCCAGCTACTTAGCCAATTGCGAAACCCTGATCGCAGTGCAGAATTAGCAGCTGCTATTGGTGGATTATTCAAGGTAACGAAAGGATGATGACAGATTTTTTAATAATTGCCTTAGTGATAATGATCGCTGCTTTTTTCTGGCAATTAAGACAAATGGCAGAACTAAGCCGAATATTCACCAATAAAGAATGCAAAAAGCAAAAAGTACAACTGCTCGCTATTGCTCAAGAGTCGGCAAAACCTAGCTTAGGTGGCAGCAGTGGTTTAACTTGGAAAGTAAAGTACCTGTTTGAATTCAGTACCGACGGTATCAATCAATATCGCGGAAGCCTATGGATGCACGGTAAAAAGATCCAAAAGATTCAATGGCCAATCTTCCCCGAACCTGAGTGGCATGAAGCACCTGAAGCTAAAGGTTCTGTTGGTGGAGGTTGTGGTGGCCGTTCTCGCGGTAACTGTAGCTCGGGGAGCTGTAAGTAGGTATTAAAAGTGTGCCGGCGATAGTCGGCATACCAAACTAAAGCATAAAATAAGCAGCCCTTAAAGAAGTAAAGGCACGGCCCACTAGGGGTCGTGCCTTTTCTGTCATTGTGTAAGCTCATCCTGCTATGCGAGTGCTCCCTGCACCATCCATGCGTAACTTAGCTCCTTGCTTCGTCCTTGTCCTTTTAATCCCTGTACCTTACGATACGAATCCATTCTCTTGATAATCCATTTATCAAGCTTACTCTATCCTGAGTGTGTCCAGCGTCTTCCTTGAGCATCCATTCATATACTATCCATAGTATGCCACCTTCCTAGGTAACAAAACGTCCATCCTGGATTATCCGGCTAGTCCCTAGTCGTATTGACAATCAATCCTTGATTGCCTCTTCCTTGATAGTCGTCCCTTTAATCGTCGCTCCATCGACAATCATCTTTGTCCCTAAATCTTCCTTTAACCATGCTTCCTTGCACAATTAAATAATAATCTAAAATCTCACCCAAAGGTGGCACCAAACATTTATTTAACATACCACTTATAAAGCGATTCGCACCAATGTTCACCCAACTAGCTGGTTTTTATTGAAAAATAATAAAAAAGCAGATTATTTCTGTATTTTTTGGATAAATATCTTACGCGCTTGTAAGAGATCTCTCACAAAGTTATAAGCTAATAATCTAAAAAGTGCCAATACGGAAGAGGCGCACCTATTGGTGCGCCTCAGTACAGCTTTATTTTAGCTTTCCCGCTATATATATGCGATCCCTGCATCATCCTTGGTTAACTTGCTTCCTGCTTCTTCCTTGTAAATCCTTTTATGTCCTTGTATGTAAACATACTGAATCCTTTCATTAGCTTATCCTAAGCTAAAATCCCCATCCTGAGGTTGTCCTATTTGCATCCTGCAAATTATTACCACTTGAATATTTTCAGCTAACATTCGCTTTATCCATAAAGCATTTAACTCAAGATAATCATAGTCAGTAATAAAAAACTGATTTAAACCAGATCCTTTCAGCGCTCTTCAGTTTCTGGTAGCCATTTTATCCCTACGATGGAGAAAATACTGCCCAAAAGAGTAAGGACACATAAAGCAAACCAAAGAGAAACAATGTAGCAACACCACAAACAGCTGATAAATATAGACTTAAAGAGGTAATGCAATAAAGTCTGCAACTTGTGAATATTCATATCTCACAGTAACGTGAGAGATCTCTTACAAAGAAAGTATCCGAAAACCAATTTGCCATTAATCTCTGTTAGTTAACGCCTTAAATAGCATTACCCAATCAGCCATAAAGCTATATAGTGGGTATTGAAATGTGGCTGGACGATTTTTCTCAAAAAGGAAGTGGCCAACCCAAGCAAAGCCATAACCAATAACAGGTAATAACAACAGCATGATCCATTGCTGGGTAAACAAAATTGCGATGCCTATCACCAAGACTAATGTACTGCCTATATAGTGTAGACCTCTACAGGTTTTATCTTGATGTTGGGACAAGTAGAACGGATAGAATTCGGTAAAAGAGGCATAACGCTTATTCATTGACAATCCCCCGATAAAACAATAGTTCCCCGTCTACATTACCAATTTTCAGCGATTCTACTATTTCAAAGTGATGCCGACGAAATAATCCAATATGAGCAGGTAAATTGACAAAAACACCAACACCATCAAGATGTGGTTGCTCGTCACACCAACTCTGTACCGCGGTAATGAGTTGTCCGCCATAACCTTTTCGCTGCTCTACATTCGCAATAGCAATAAATTGTAATATGCCACACTGGCTGCTAGGTAAGTTTTCAATAATTTGATGTTCTTTTTTAATCAGGGCTTGAGTAGAGTGCCAACCGGCACTTAACAACATCTTTAATCGCCAATGCCAATACCGCGCTTCGCCCAATGGCACTTGCTGGGTGACAATACAAGCTACACCCACCATGCGTTTTTCAGCGAAAACGCCAATAAGCGCCTGCTCTTGCTGCCAAAGCTCATTAAGTTCCTCTCGAATTGCACCACGTAACTTTTGTTCGTACTGTGCTTGATCCCCAGTAAACAGTGTTTCTCTAAAGAACGGATCATCATGATAAGCGTTATATAAAATCGAGGCCGCAATACGTAAATCTTCAGCAGTTAGGTATACCGCACGACAATCTTCCATGGCTTGTTTTTGCATTGTTATTATCCTTAACCAAGATCACACAACACCAATGTAACAAGAATGTTAGAAAGTGCAATTAATAACCAATATTAAATAATCAGAAACAATCAGCCATATGTTAGAATCCGGTATTTAGCTGTCACCAAGTTAGCAAGCTAAGTTTGTCTGATGAAAACAGCATTTATCAGCCATACTTAAATAACGTCATTATGTAGAGCGCTATTATGGATACAACTCCCCAAGATCTATCACACCTGTTTTTACAACTGGGACTCGCGAATGACGATGAGGCTATCGAAAGGTTTATTAGCGGGCATCAGTTACCCAGTAATATATTGCTACAACAAGCGCCGTTCTGGACGGCGTCGCAAAAACATTTTTTAGCGGAGTCGTTGAGTGAAGATGCCCAGTGGACCGAAGTTATTGACCAGCTGGACACCTTATTAAGAAGAGCATAATCTTATGCTTTATATCTAGCAGAACTAGATTTTGCTGTAAGCCATCTCACCCCAACCAACAACTGAGTTATTGCTTATCACCACAGGAGTACATTCATCCTTTGTGGTCTTACCATCACCATGGGTACGCTGAGTGCGGTAGAAAAGCACGTAAACTTCTTTATCTTGTTGGATATAAGCTTCATTAAAATCAGCCGTTCCCATTAAAGTAACCACCTGATCTTTTGACATGCCTAAGGCGATCCTTGCCAAATTGTCACGATTTTTATCCTGAACTTTTTCCCAAGCCCCATTATTATCCCAATCAGATTCTCCATCACCAACATTGACCACACACCCCGTTAGCCCTAAGCTTGCAATCCCGAAAAATGCTAAACCTAATAATTTATTTTTCATTTTAACGCCCTGTAATCATTTTGTTTTTAGTTTCAATTGAAAAGCAAATAACATACCAGACAGTAAGCCATTGTTTTAATAGGTTTATTTTTATTATCTTATGTTCTGTTTGGATTACAATAATGAAAAACACCAATGAGTAAGGAATTTAACTAATCATGAGCCCATTAGAACAAGTGCTAGCTGCGGCCAAAAAGCTATATGACGACGGCAAAGAGCCGAGTTTAGCGCTCATTAAAACCAAATTAGGTAATAGCATTCCTATGCGGGTATTAATTCAAGGTTTGCAGCAATTTAAATCGTTAAGCGAACAAGATAAGCAAGCTATATCAAGTACAATATCGAGCCCAGCAACGCTAAGCCAAGCAAATAGCACCTCTACAGCTCATGCTGATAAACTGGTACAGCTTGAAAATGAGCTTAGTGAATTAAAAGCTGAACTTAGTACACTCAAACAGCAGTTTGATCAGTTTAAACAGACTCACATAACCTCTGAAAGGTCCGAAAAATAATGCATGTTGTAGAATTAAGATTCGAATGCTTTGATAACACCACAATTACTGCAGCAGAAAAAGCCATTAATGGATTACTCGAAGCTTATCGAGCCAATGGTCAGGTTTTAGGGCGCGAATTTGCCGTAGCTTTTAACGATGGTGAATTTAAAGCGCGCATGCTAACACCAGAAAAAAGCAGCCTTTCTAAGCGTTTTAATAGCCCTTGGGTCAATAGCGCACTAGAAGAATTAACGGAAGCAAAACTGCTGGCGCCACGTGAAAAATATATCGGCCAAGATATTAATTCTGAGGTTTCTAGCCAAGACACACCAAGTTGGCAGCTGCTTTATACCAGTTATGTACATATGTGCTCACCTTTAAGAAACGGTGATACTTTACAGCCTATTCCACTTTACCAAATTCCAGCGACAGCCAATGGCGACCATAAACGGATGATCCGCTGGCAAACAGAATGGCAAGCCTGTGATGAATTACAGATGGCGGCAGCAACAAAAGCTGAATTTGCCGCACTGGAAGAGTTAACTAGCCACCAAAGCGACCTATTTAGGCGTGGCTGGGACTTGCGTGGCAGAGTCGAATACTTAACGAAAATACCGACCTATTACTATTTGTACCGCGTTGGCGGCGAAAGCTTAGCAGTTGAAAAGCAACGTCCGTGCCCAAAATGTGGCAGTAAAGAGTGGTTACTCGATGAACCTTTATTGGATATGTTCCATTTCCGCTGCGATACCTGTCGCATTGTGTCCAATATCTCTTGGGATCACTTATAATACCAATCAGTATAAACATTTAGTCACTCAGCGAGAGTTTAGCGGTTTTGAGGCAAGGCAACGAATGAAGAGCATAGTTGTTCTACGTTCAAGTTCGTTAACACAGCATCAGAATCGCTAAAACTCGCCAGTCTGGAACGTTTTTGGCTGCCTACTTCTGCGTTAAATAGCTTTATAAGGGAATAACCATTATTACAGCTATTCGCCTTGAATTAGTTTGCCAAAAATCGTTCTGAGCTGATCAAATTCTTATACTGATTGGTATAAGCCACCAAATAACTATTTATAGCTGTAAAAATGGCGCTGATACATTTCTAGTAAAAGAAAATATAAGCGCCATTTTCATCGATGTTAGATATCAGCAGACTATTTTCCGCGTAAATTAGCCCACATTAGCTTCATTCTTTGCCAAATACCAGGATGGTCAAGCGCAGGCATTGATTCTTCAACAGGCTTAACCGCTGGAGTCACTCGTGGTGTAACAAAACCAATAAACTCATTTAAAGAACCCGCCAACTGGGTACTTTGCACTTCACCTGGGATCTCAATCCATACACTGCCGTCGCTATTATTGACGGTAAGCATTTTATCTTCTTCATCTAGCACCCCAATAAACCAGGTTGGCTCCTGCTTAAGCTTTTTCTTCATCATTAAATGACCGATGATATTTTGCTGCAGGTACTCAAAATCCGTTTGATTCCATACTTGAATCAGCTCACCCGCTCCCCAAGGAGAATCAAAGAATAACGGCGCTGAAAAATAACCACCAAAAAAGGGATTTATATCTGCTTGCAGAGTCAATTCAAGAGCCGTTTCAACGTTGTCGAACTGACCTGGTTGTTGACGCTGAACGGCTTGCCAAAAAGCAGCACCATCGTTATCTAACTCGCCAACAATACAGTCAGACTCTTGCCCTTCAGCATAATATCTAGGCTGTTCACCCAATTTATCCATGTAGGCTTGTTGATATTTAGATAAAAAAAGATCTAAAGCAGGTAAAGAAGACACTTAAGCCAGTTCCAAAATCAGTTATAATAGGGGTCTATTTTGACATGGAAACCGTATTGATGACACAACATCATGATCCCTATAGTAACGCCCCCGAACTTTCTGAATTAACATTAGGAAAGTCGACAGGTTATCAAGAGCAGTATGATGCATCTTTACTTCAAGGCGTGCCGCGTAAATTAAACCGTGATGCCATTGGTCTGACGCATGAATTACCGTTTCATGGCTGTGATATTTGGACTGGCTACGAACTATCTTGGCTAAATGCTAAAGGCAAGCCAATGATTGCAATTGCCGACTTTCACCTCAGTTTTGATAGCAAAAACCTGATTGAGTCTAAATCGTTTAAGCTGTACTTAAACAGTTATAACCAAACACGATTCGATAGCGTGCAAGCTGTACAAGATCGCTTAACTGAAGATCTTAGTGCCTGTGCCGACGGTACTGTTACCGTAAAAGTGATTGAACCTAAGCAGTTTAACCACCTACGTGTAGTTGATATGCCGGGTACCTGCATTGACGATTTAGACATTGAAGTCGATGACTATAGCTTTAACCCTGACTACTTAACCGATAGTGTTGATGACAAAGTCATGGTAGCAGAAACACTGACTTCAAATTTATTGAAATCAAACTGCTTGATCACTTCTCAGCCAGACTGGGGCACAGTGATGATCCGCTATCAAGGGCCTAAGATTGATCGTGAAAAACTGCTGAGATATTTAATCTCATTTAGACAGCACAATGAGTTTCACGAGCAATGTGTAGAGCGTATTTTTGTGGATTTAAAACGTTTCTGCCAGTGTGCAAAGCTAACGGTTTATGCGCGTTATACTCGCCGTGGTGGTTTAGACATTAATCCGTATCGCAGTGACTTTGAGCATCCAGCAGACAACCAACGTCTTGCAAGACAGTAATAGCTGCTAAAAGCCAGCTTTGAAAAAATGCCTGTAAGCACCGCTTACAGGCATTTTTGTTTATTGCAATCAGCAATAATACAATCAAACGCACAAACTAAGAATTATCCAAGCCCTCGTAATTTAATCGCTAACTGTAATTGCTGTCTCAGCCAGATATTGGCAGGGTTTTGCTGTAACTTATGGCTCCACACCATGTAATACTCAATCGGCTCTGCGGCAAACGGCAGGTCAAATACCTGTAATCCAAACAACTCTGCGTATTCATCAGCATAGGATTTCGAGGCGATAGCCAAAGCATCACTTTTTGAGGCAACCGACATCATACTCAAAATTGATGATTGCTCGCTGTGCATCTGCCGTGCAGGTAGTACCTGCTTGGTAAGCAAGTCGGCAACGCTTAAGTTGTAGCGACGCATTTTAAAAATAATGTGCTTTTCATTAAAGTATTGATCTTGTGTTAAGGCACCTTGAATCCTCGGATGAGCCTTTCTCGCCACACAGACTAATTGATCCTGCATGACTTTTTGGCTCTTAAATGCAGCCGACTCCGGCAGCCAAATATCTAAGGCTAAATCAACTTTTTCCAGCTGCAGCTCCATCTGCAACTCTTCTTCTATTAATGGTGGTTCGCGAAATACGATATTGATCGCCAGATCTTGTAGCACTTGCTCTACTGTGCCTTGCAACAGTTGTATGGCAGACTCACTAGCATATACATAGAAAGTCCGCTCACTCGAAGCGGCATCAAACGCAGCAAAACTGCTAGTCACCTGTTCAATCGTTGACATAGCGGGCGCTAATTGCTGATAAAGATCCATCGCACTTGCTGTGGGTTTGACTCCCCTGCCCACTCGAATAAACAGCTCCTGTCCAACCGTGCTTTTTAATCTCGTGATTGCATTACTGACCGACGACTGAGTTAAATCCAACTCTTCCGCCGCCCGGCTAAAAGATGAAGTACGATAAACCGCGGTAAAGATTCGAAATAAATTCAAATCAAATGCTTTTTGCTGCGACATAAATATTACAGGCCTCGATGCCAAAACCAAGTGACTAAATCAAGCGAAAGCTACAGCTGTAATCTTGCAGCTATTGCCACTCAATATATTTATATTATAAATAGTAAACTCTAAGTTAGCCCTAATTATTAATCAATTCAAGTTACCTATACTGGCCTCAATTAAGCAGATGTCTCATTAGTGCCCTACAAACTAATTGCAACATTGAGACATAAGGCTTTGAACGAATTCAATCTTATAAGGGTGACTTATGAAAAAGACTCTACTTGCTATCTCAATCGTGTCAATTTTCTCATTTAATGTAACTGCAGCTCAACATGAGCATGACCACATTACAGTGCATTACCAAGGTAAAGAAGCAACAGCGCATACTATTGCTCATAATAAAGCGGTAGCAGAGACCTTAAACTTTGCCGATACTCGTGCATTTGAGCAGTCATCTAAAAACTTAGTGGCTAAGTTTGATAAAGCGACCGCCGATATTCTGCGCGCTGAATTTGCTTTTATCAGCGACAAAACTCCAGATTCAGTCAATCCATCACTGTATCGCCAGGCGCAGCTCAATATGGTGCCCAATGGCTTATATAAAGTCAGCGACGGTATTTACCAGGTCCGCGGTACCGACTTATCTAACCTCACACTTATCCGCAGTGATAATGGCTGGATAGCTTACGATGTGCTATTAACCAAAGAAGCTGCAAAAGCATCACTTGAGTTTGCGTTAAAGAACCTACCTAAAGATGGCGACTTACCTGTTGTCGCCATGATTTACTCCCATAGTCATGCCGATCACTTCGGCGGTTCTCGCGGCATTCAAGAGATGTTCCCTGATGTCAAAGTCTACGGCTCAGATAACATCACTAAAGAGATTGTCGATGAGAACGTACTTGCCGGTAACGCCATGAGCCGCCGCGCTGCTTATCAATACGGCGCAACACTCGGCAAACATGACCACGGTATTGTTGATGCTGCGCTAGGTAAAGGCCTATCAAAAGGTGAAATCACTTACGTCGCACCAGACTACACCCTAAACAGCAAAGGCAAATGGGAAACACTAACAATTGATGGTCTAGAGATGGTGTTTATGGACGCCTCAGGCACCGAAGCAGAATCAGAAATGATCACTTATATTCCATCTAAACAAGCCCTTTGGACCGGTGAGCTAACTTATCAAGGTATGCATAATATCTACACGCTGCGCGGCGCTAAAGTACGTGATGCGCTCAAGTGGTCAAAAGATATCAACGAAATGATTAATGCCTTTGGTCAAAATGTTGAAGTCCTGTTTGCCTCGCACTCAGCGCCGGTTTGGGGTAACCAAGAGATCAACGAGTTCTTACGCCTACAGCGTGATAACTACGGCCTAGTGCACAATCAAACCTTGAGACTAGCTAACGACGGTGTCGGTATACAAGATATTGGCGATGCAATTGAAGACACGATTCCAGAGTCTATCTACAAGACATGGCATACCAATGGTTACCACGGCACTTATAGTCATAACGCTAAGGCGGTTTACAATAAGTATCTAGGTTACTTTGATATGAACCCAGCCAACCTTAATCCACTGCCAACCAAGCAAGAATCTGCCAAATTTGTCGAGTACATGGGCGGCGCTGATGCCGCAATTAAGCGTGCTAAAGATGATTACGCTCAAGGTGAATATCGTTTTGTTGCAACGGCATTAAATAAGGTGGTGATGGCCGAGCCAGAAAATGATTCCGCTCGTCAATTGCTAGCCGATACTTATGAGCAACTAGGCTATCAAGCAGAAGGTGCAGGCTGGAGAAACATCTACTTAACTGGCGCTCAAGAACTTCGCGTTGGTATTCAAGCGGGCGCACCTAAAACTGCATCGGCTGATGTGATAAGTGAAATGGACATGCCGACTCTATTTGACTTCCTTGCAGTTAAAATTGATAGTCAACTGGCGGCTAAGCACGGTTTAGTTAAGATGAATGTGATTACACCTGATACCAAAGACATTCTCTATATTGAGCTAAGCAACGGCAACTTAAGCAATGCAGTGGTCGACAAGGAGCAAGCCGCAGATGCCAACCTTATCGTCAATAAAGCCGATGTAAACCGCATTTTACTTGGGCAAGTCACCCTAAAAGAGTTGCTAGCAAGTGGTGATGCCAAACTCACAGGTGATAAATCAGCCTTTAGCAAAATTGCCGATAGTATGGTGGAGTTTAATCCGGCCTTTGAGATTGTACCGACTCCAGTTAAATAAACTGTCTAAGCTTGCATAACTAAAAGTTAGAAATGAAAATGGGGCTATTCAAGCCCCATTTTTTATAGTTCAAAACCAGCAAGTAAGCTCCTAAGATCCACAGCAAACGCATTAACCCTGACTTTTTCACATGGGCCAATGCTCAATGCAAAACGATAACTTTCATCTAAGTGTCCCAGCCAGCAATGCCAATCCTTAGCGGTTATCATTGTACTTAAAGTATCTTGTTGTTCCGCAGCTTGCTCACCTGAGCCTTTGCTATCAATGATGCCTTCTGCAACATCTTCATTTAACCTGCTTTGCAATGCCAGACCGATATTTTGCAGAAATAATAACTCTTTTAAACCGACAGAGCTGTCGATGTTGTTATTCGCCCTGACATCAACACTATTGATACTGTGATCACCTTGCCAAGAATTAACAGTAAGGCTAGCCTCAAGCGCTGGCGAGAAATCAAAAGCAAAAGACTTAAGTGATAATGCAAGGCCTAGCCCTTTGGCTTTAATATAAGATTCCTTAAGCGCCCAAAGATCAAAAAAGCGCTCCCGCTGCAATTCTGCCGGCAGTGCAAGTAACGCTGCTTTTTCAGGTTCAGAAAAGTAATGGCTCAAAATTGCATGAATATTGGTACTGCTACGGCAACGCTCAATGTCGACGCCAAATTCTACAGCATCTAGGTTATTACGCTTTTCAGCGTTAGGCACACAGATCCCAACCAATAGCCAATCGCCGCTGTGACTCAAATTAAAATGAATGCCAGTTTGCTTGAACTGAGTATCAGTTAATCTAGGCTTACCTTTGTCACCGTATTCAAAGCACCACTCATTGGGCAATAAATCACTGTGCTGCGACAGCAAGGCACGCAGATAACCTCTGACCAGCAAGCCTTGAATTTTAACCTCTTGTTTAATGTAGCGATCAACCTTAACTAACTCGTCTTCAGGTAACCACGACTTTAGCAATTCAGAGGCTTGGTCATCACACTCTTCTATGGTTAAAGGGCAAAAGTATAGCGAGATCGAATAAGATTCAGGCAAAATAATCCAAAAAAATCAGTAATCTTTGTTGCCATTGTCACTCGATTTACTCTTAAAAAAAAGACTAAATATATTGTTTATTAATATAAATTTAAGCCAAATGACTACAACACAAACGAAAACCAGCCCATTTGTAATAAAATATTTACAAACTCATTGGATTTACTTCAAATAGCGAATAAACAGCCTCAAAAAAAGCATAACAACCTATAATAATAAAATAAAAACATAAACTTACATTATTGAATATTAAATAAGATATCCAAATTAAAAGATAGAAATTATACCCAGCATCAAAAACAAGAAAACAACAAAGGCACAATAAACTACAAAGATGTCAAGTATAAAAATAAAACCCCAACCAACGCACCTTCCCCCAGTAAAATAAACTACAGGGTAAAAACAAAATAATTCACATCTATTCACAAATTAACAACAAAGGTATCTTTTGCGCGCGTAAATGAGGTTATCCTGAAGTGGAAATTTATAATTAAAACATTAAGGGAATGATATGTTTTCAAACTCGAAACTTGCGCGCTCTGTAAAATTAGCGATGTCAGTCGGTTTAACGGCTTCGCTGGCCATGCCTGTATTCGCTGAGGAAAACTCAGAAGATGAACAAATCGAACGAGTAGCAGTTACCGGCTCTCGAATCGCTAAAGCTGAGTTAACTCAACCCGCTCCAATCATCAGCCTTTCAGCAGAGGAACTGGTAAAATTTGGCAATCAAGATTTAGGTAGTATTCTATCTGAATTGCCTGCTATCGGCGCAACAGATACTATTATTGGTAATAATAACAGTAACAGAGATGCTGGTACTAGCTCTGCAGATTTACGTCGTCTGGGCGCAAACAGAACACTTGTTCTAGTCAATGGTAAACGTTATGTTGCTGGTCAGCCAGGTTCTGCACAGGTTGATTTATCAACAATTCCTACTAGCATGATTTCTCGCGTTGAAATTGTAACAGGTGGAGCTTCAGCAATTTATGGTTCTGACGCTGTATCGGGTGTTATTAACGTTATCTTAAAAGAAGATTTTGAAGGCTTCGAATTTAATGCACGAACTAGTGGCTCACTAGAAGGTGTTGGGACTCAAGAGTATTCATTTGACGTCCTAGGTGGTGCAGATGTCGCAGATGGTCGCGGTAATGTAACCTTCTATGCTGGTTATGAACGTACTAAAGAAGTGATGGCTACTGATATCCGCCAATTTGACTCTTGGGGAACAATTAAGAACGAAGCCGATGGCGGCGAAGATGACGGTATTGCAGATAGACTTCGCGTACCACGCGTCTACTCAGAGATGATTAATGCTGCAGGTGTTATCAATCCATTTGGCAGCAACCGCTCAACCTTCGACCGCAATGGCAACCCTATTGCACAGCAAGAGCGTGACGGAACCAATAGCTTTGCATTTGGTTCATTCCCTAACGGTTGTGACACTTGTTTTAACACTGAATCCTACGAAAACTATATCCCTGCTGTAGATAAAATTAACGTTGGCTCATCATTTAATTTTGATTTAACAGACAATATCCAATTTTACACTGATTTCAGATACGTAAAATCAGATATTCAGCAGCAATACCAGCCTTCATTCCGTTTTGGTAACATTAATATCAATGTAGAAGATAATGCCTTCTTAAATGAAGACTTACGTCAGGAACTACTTGATGGCGGTCAAACTAATGCATCATTCGCTAAGTTCTTTGATGAATTAGGTAACCGTTCAGCAGAAAACCGTCGTGAACTATTCCGCTATGTTGGTGGCTTTAAAGGTGGTTTCGATATCAGCGAAACCATGTTTGATTATGATCTTTACTACGTTTATGGCGAAACAAATAACCGCCGTAAAACGCTTAATGATCTGATTCCAGACAACTTCGTGGCAGCTGTCGACTCTGTTATTGATCCAGAAACAGGCCTAGCGGCGTGTCGCTCACAAGTGACAAGCGCTCAAGGCGATGACTATACAGATCCAGCATCTGTAAATGGTGGTGATTGTGTTGCTTATAACCCATTTGGTTTCGGTCAAGCTTCTGCTGAAGCCCGTGATTGGGTATCAGCAGATGTAACCCGTGAAGATAAAATTACTCAGCAAGTCATCGGTGGTACAGTTGGTGCCGATTCTGAAGAGCTATTTGAGCTTCAAGGTGGTCCAGTAGCTATGGTTGTTGGTTTCGAGTACCGAGAAGAAACCTCAGGTACAACAACGGACGAGTTTACCAAAGCAGGGTTCTTAACAAGTGCTGCAACGCCAGATTCTTATGGCGAGTATGATGTAAGCGAATACTTTGTTGAAGTTAATGTTCCAGTGTTAAAAGATCTTCCTTTTGCACATGAATTCAGTCTAGATGGTGCATACCGTAATGCGGATTACTCACACGCTGGTAAAACTGAAGCGTGGAAAGTGGGTATGTTTTATGCTCCACTAGAAGAAGTCTCTGTACGTGGTACCTTTGGTGAAGCAGTACGTGCACCAAACATTGCAGAAGCCTTTAGCCCACGTTCACCAGGTTTCGGCAGAGTGTCAGACCCTTGTGACGCAGATAATATCTATGACGATCCAGATCGTGTATCAAACTGTGCAGCACTAGGTATTCCACCTGGGTTCCAGGCTAACGATAACGTGAGTGTTGATACACTGTCAGGTGGTAACCCTGATTTAACTCCTGAAACCTCTACCTCATTAACAGCTGGTATTGTTTGGACACCAACATTTACCGATAGCCTATCATTCACTATCGATTACTACGACATCGAAATTGAAGACGCAATTATCGATGTAGCAACGCAAACAGTTGCCGATAACTGTGTAGATTCAACAGGCAGCCCAGATAGTGATTTCTGTAGTCAAGTTGACCGTAATCCGACAACCTATGATATCGAACTTGTTCGTTCTGGTTATTTGAACGCTGCAGCAATGAATACCAAAGGTATCGAGTTCCAAGCTGCTTACACGTTAGATCTTGCATCATTTGATACTCCAGGTGAAGTTCGCTTTAACTTATTAGGTAACCAGTTACTCGAATTAGAGAAACTTGAGTTCCAGAACCGTCCAGATGAAATCAACGACGAAAAAGGTGAAGTTGGCGATCCAGAGCTGCAGTTCCGCCTAGGTATTGACTACCGCTTAGATGATTTAAGCGTTAGCTGGAACACACGTTATATCGATAGAGTTGTCACATACGATGTATCTGAAAATGGTGGTTCACCTGAAGATCTATCTCCAGGGCATATTCCGTCATTGACGACTCATGATCTAAGTGCAACTTACTATATCAATGAAAACTTCATGATTAATGGTGGTGTACGTAACCTGTTTGATGCGCTTCCACCAGGATACACTAACGATGCACTATATGACCTAGTTGGTCGCCGTGCATTCTTAGGTATTAAGGTAATGATGTAATTAGTTATTACACCTTCAATTAATAAAAATGCAATCTCTTGATAGAGGTTGCATTTTTTTATTTTAATCTTTAATCGATTAAAAATACTCCCACCTAGTTTGACTTCAACAAGCTAAGTTGCACGCTATTCAAATTAACATCTTAGTTACCACTTAATTTAAATACGCACAAAATCAGACACACTCCATAACACGTGACAAGTTTCACACTTTTTCTTCAGCCTTGATTTATCAACTAAAAATAGCGTTTTAGCTAACAAGTGTTCACTCAATCTGGTCGTATCTGTAATTATTCAGTCCCAGGTGATTGTATTGCCCCATCAGCTCAGGTAGTCTGCTGTGCCATTAGCTAAACAATATTGACTAGATAACGATAAAATGTGGCTTAGCGCTAAGTTCACCTTTACTTGCATCGTTATTAAGTCCCAACAGATTATTAACGGATACCCGCTAAACTGATGGCAAAAATAAATAGTGAACACTTAGAAGAAGCCAATATTACTTCGAATAAGTGTACGCAAATAGAAAATGAAGCTAGGCATCGCAATGCCACGACTACACCCGAGATGCGTCGATTCATACAAGAGTCGGATCTCAGTGTCAGTCAACTTTCTAAAATATTAAATATCAGTGAAGCCACCGTACGTAAGTGGCGCAAACGCGACTCTGTCAAAAACTGCCCCAATACTCCGCATCACCTCAATACCACGTTGACCCAGCTACAAGAATATGTGGTGGTCGGTTTGCGTTACCAATTGAAGATGCCGCTAGACACCTTATTAAAAGCAACACAAAAGTTTATTAACCCAAATGTTTCACGCTCTGGGTTAGCAAGGTGTTTAAAGCGTTACGGTGTATCTCGCGTCAGTGACATACAAAGCCCGAATGTGCCGATGCGTTACTTTAATCAAATCCCAGTGACTCAAGGCAGCGACGTACAAACCTATACCTTGCACTATGAAACGCTGGCTAAAACCTTGGCACTGCCAAGTACCGACGGTAACAATGTAGTGCAAGTGGTTTCACTGACTATTCCACCGCAATTGACCGAAGAAACACCCAGTTCAATTTTGCTCGGCATCGATCCTCACAGCGACTGGATCTATCTCGACATCTATCAAGATGGCAATACTCAAGCCACAAATCGATATATGACCTATGTACTTAAACATGGGCCATTCCATTTACGAAAGTTACTCGTGCGTAACTATCACACCTTTTTGCAGCGCTTTCCTGGTGCGACGCCAAATCGCCACACCTCAAAAGAAACGCATACAACAAACAACAAGACGCCTGACACTCAGGCACCCAGCGGAGACTCATAATGAGCCAGACCTCTAAACCTACAAAATCAGCAAACGCGACTGAGCAAGCACAAGACTCACAAGCTGATTCACGCCTAAATAAACGCCTTAAAGATATGCCAATCGCTATCGTTGGCATGGCAAGCATCTTTGCCAACTCTCGCTATTTGAATAAGTTTTGGGACTTAATCAGCGAGAAAATTGATGCGATTACTGAATTACCATCGACTCACTGGCAACCAGAAGAGTATTACGACGCTGATAAAACCGTAGCCGATAAGAGCTACTGTAAGCGTGGTGGTTTCTTGCCAGATGTGGACTTCAACCCAATGGAATTTGGCCTGCCGCCAAACATTTTGGAGCTTACCGATTCATCACAGCTATTGTCGCTGATCGTTGCTAAAGAAGTCTTGGCCGATGCCAACCTGCCTGAAGGTTACGACCGAGATAAAATCGGTATTACTTTAGGTGTCGGCGGTGGTCAAAAAATCAGCCACAGCCTAACAGCACGTCTGCAATACCCTGTATTAAAGAAAGTATTTGCTAACAGCGGCATTAGCGACACCGACAGCGAAATGCTGATCAAGAAATTCCAAGACCAATATGTGCACTGGGAAGAAAACTCATTCCCGGGGTCTTTAGGTAACGTGATTGCTGGTCGTATCGCTAACCGTTTTGACTTTGGTGGCATGAACTGTGTGGTCGATGCAGCCTGTGCAGGCTCACTTGCCGCTATGCGCATGGCGCTTACAGAGCTAACCGAAGGTCGCTCTGAAATGATGATCACCGGTGGTGTATGTACCGATAACTCACCGTCTATGTACATGAGCTTCTCAAAAACACCAGCCTTTACCACTAACGAAACCATTCAACCATTTGATATCGACTCAAAAGGCATGATGATTGGTGAAGGTATTGGCATGGTAGCCCTTAAACGCCTTGAAGATGCTGAGCGCGATGGCGACCGCATTTACTCTGTAATTAAAGGTGTGGGTGCATCATCTGATGGTAAGTTTAAATCTATCTACGCCCCTCGCCCATCGGGTCAAGCTAAAGCACTAAACCGCGCCTATGATGACGCTGGTTTTGCGCCGCACACTTTAGGTCTGATTGAAGCTCACGGAACAGGTACTGCAGCAGGTGACGCAGCAGAATTCGCCGGCCTTTGCTCAGTGTTTGCTGAAGGCAACGATAGCAAACAGCACATCGCGCTAGGTTCAGTGAAATCACAAATTGGTCATACTAAGTCAACGGCAGGTACCGCAGGTTTAATCAAAGCGGCCCTTGCACTGCATCACAAAGTGCTACCAGCAACGATTAACGTCAGCCAGCCAAGTCCTAAGCTTGATATTGAAAACTCACCGTTTTACTTAAACACTGAAACTCGTCCGTGGTTACCGCGTGTTGATGGTACGCCGCGCCGCGCGGGTATTAGCTCATTTGGTTTTGGTGGCACTAACTTCCACTTTGTACTTGAAGAGTACAAGCAAGAGCATAGCCGCGACGACAGCGAAAAAGCCAAATATCGTCAACGCCAAGTCGCGCAAAGCTTCCTTGTTAGCGCTAGCGATAAAGCGGCACTTATAAATGAGCTAAACACACTAGCAGCATCAGCCAGCCAAGCAGAATTTATTCTTAAAGATGCAGCCGCAAGCTATGGCGTGCGTGAGCTTGATAAAACAGCGCCACGTATCGGTTTAGTCGCTAGCACAGCTGATGAATTAGCAGGTCTACTCAAGCAGGCTATTGCAAAGCTAACAGCAACTGATGATGCATCATGGCAGCTACCAGGTGGCACAAGTTATCGCGCCGCTGCGATTGAAGGTAAAGTTGCCGCACTGTTTACAGGCCAAGGTTCACAATATCTGAATATGGGTCGTGACCTTACTTGTTATTACCCAGAGATGCGTCAGCAATTTGTAACCGCTGATAAAGTCTTTGCCGCCAATAAGAAGACACCGCTTTCTCAAACTCTGTATCCAAAGCCTGTATTTAATAAAGATGACTTAAAGGCCCAAGAAGCCATTCTGACCAATACCGCCAATGCCCAAAGTGCTATCGGCGCAATTTCAATGGGTCAATACGCCTTATTCAGCGCAGCAGGCTTTAATGCCGATATGGTAGCCGGTCATAGTTTTGGTGAATTAAGCGCACTGTGCGCTGCAGGTGTTATCAGCTCTGATGATTACTACAAGCTGGCCTTTGCCCGTGGCGATGCCATGGCGACTAAAGCACCGGCTAAAGACGGCGTTGAAGCTGACTCTTCACAGGATAATGGTAGCATGTATGCAATCATCACCAAGAGTGCAGCTGATCTTGAAACCGTTGAAGCCACTATCGCTAAATTTGATGGGGTGAAAATCGCTAACTATAACGCGCCAACTCAATCTGTGATTGCAGGCCCAACAGCAACTACCGCTGATGCGGCTAAAGCACTAAGTGAGCTTGGTTACAAAGCAATAAACCTACCAGTATCGGGTGCATTCCACACAGAATTGGTTGGTCATGCTCAAGCACCATTTGCTAAAGCGATTGACGCAGCTAAATTCAATAAAGCTAGCCGTGCACTTTATTCAAATGCCACTGGCGCGCTGTACGATGTTACCGCAGCAAAGATTAAAGCCTCGTTTAAGAAACATATGCTTCAATCAGTGCGCTTTACTAGCCAACTTGAAGCTATGTATGACGCCGGTGCACGCGTATTTGTTGAGTTTGGTCCGAAGAACATCTTACAAAAGCTTGTTCAAGGCACGCTGGCCAATACTGAAAATGAAGTTTGCACAATCTCTATAAACCCTAATCCTAAAGGTGATAGTGATCTGCAGCTTAAGCAAGCTGCAATGCAGCTAGCCGTTACCGGTGTTGTGCTAAGTGAAATTGACCCATACCAAGCCGATATAGCTGAGCCTGCTAAGAAGTCACCTATGAGTATTTCGCTAAACGCTGCTAACCATATCAGCAAAGCGACTCGCGCTAAGATGGCTAAGTCTTTAGAGACTGGCATCGTCACTTCACAAATCGAACATGTGATCGAAGAAAAAATCGTTGAAGTTGAGAAGTTGGTTGAAGTAGAGAAGCTCGTAGAAAAAATCGTAGAAGTCGAAAAGATTGTTGAAGTTGCAGCAGTTACATCAGGTAACGAGCAAGCCACTTATCATTCAACCAATGCAACCCCAGTTGAAGCCCATTCAGCTCAAGAGAATCAAGTAGTGTCTAAAAATAGTAAGCCAGCAGCGCATAATATTAGCAGCGATGCACTCAGCAACTTTTTTGCCGCCCAGCAGCAAACAGCCCAGCTACATCAGCAATTCTTAGCTATTCCACAGCAATATGGTGAGACGTTCACCACATTGATGACAGAGCAAGCTAAGCTGGCAGGTTCTGGAATTGCGATCCCTGAGAGCTTACAACGCTCAATGGAGCAGTTCCACCAGCTACAAGCGCAAACACTACAAAGCCACACGCAATTCCTTGAGATGCAAGCGGGCAGCAATATTGCCGCATTGAACCTGCTAAATGGCAGCCAAGCAACTTACGCTCCAGTCATTCACAATGAAGTAATTCAGAGTCAAGTGGTTCAAAGCCAAGTTGTTGCTCAACCTGCGATTGCAGCTCCGGTTAACACTACGCCAGTGCAGCCTACTCAAGCTCCACAAGCACAGCCTGCACCGGTAACAGCTCCAGTACAATCAGCTCCTGTTCAAACGGCTCCAGTACAAGTTGCTCGTCAAGCTGCGCCTGCTCAAGCGTCTATCGTTCCGACCCATACAAGTGTTGCAGCTACAACGCCTTCAGCCTTGAGCGCGCAAACAGCCTTGAGCGCTGCAAAGGTTCAAGCCACTATGCTTGAAGTGGTTGCCGAAAAGACCGGTTACCCAACTGAAATGCTAGAGCTTGAAATGGATATGGAAGCTGACTTAGGCATCGATTCTATCAAGCGCGTTGAAATTCTTGGCACAGTACAAGATGAGCTGCCGGGTTTACCAGAACTTAGCCCTGAAGATTTAGCTGAGTGCCGCACTCTCGGTGAAATCGTAGCGTACATGAACAGCAAACTTTCATCTGTTCCAGTTACTGCTTCTGCGACTATTGCACCAGCTGTAAACGGTTTGAGCGCTGAAACAGCCCTGAGCGCAGCAAAAGTGCAAAGCACTATGATGTCAGTGGTTGCTGAAAAGACTGGCTACCCAACTGAAATGCTAGAGCTTGAAATGGATATGGAAGCCGACTTAGGCATCGACTCTATCAAGCGTGTAGAAATTCTTGGCACAGTACAAGATGAGCTACCGGGTTTACCTGAGCTTAGCCCTGAAGATCTAGCTGAGTGTCGTACGCTTGGTGAAATCGTTAGCTATATGAACTCTAAGCTGTCTACAACTACAGCTGCGTCTCTTAATGTTGGTACCGCTGAAGGCTCTACTGTTTCATCTGCGACTGTTGCCCCAGCTGCAAACGGTCTGAGCGCTGAAACAGCCTTGAGCGCTGCAAAAGTGCAAAGCACCATGATGTCCGTAGTTGCCGAAAAGACTGGCTACCCAACTGAAATGCTAGAACTTGAAATGGATATGGAAGCCGACTTAGGCATCGATTCAATCAAGCGTGTTGAAATTCTTGGCACAGTACAAGATGAGCTACCGGGTCTACCTGAGCTTAACCCTGAAGATTTAGCCGAGTGTCGCACACTAGGCGAAATCGTGGCGTACATGAACTCTAAGCTGACTAATACAAGTGCCGCAGCGGCTCTTAATGTTAGTGCCGCTGAAGGCTCAACTCTTTCTGCAGAGACAGCCCTGAGCGCACAAAAAGTCCAAAGCACCATGATGTCAGTGGTTGCCGAAAAAACTGGCTACCCAACTGAAATGCTTGAACTTGGCATGGATATGGAAGCCGACTTAGGCATCGACTCTATCAAGCGTGTTGAAATTCTTGGCACAGTACAAGATGAGTTACCGGGTCTACCTGAGCTTAATCCAGAAGATTTAGCGGAGTGTCGTACCCTTGGTGAAATCGTGGCTTATATGAACTCTAAACTGGCTGATGGCTCTAAACTTTCATCTGTTACTGTTACAGTTTCTGCGACTGTTGCACCAGCTGCAAACGGTCTGAGCGCTGAAACAGCCTTGAGCGCTGCAAAAGTGCAAAGCACTATGATGTCAGTGGTTGCTGAAAAGACCGGTTACCCAACTGAAATGCTAGAACTTAGCATGGATATGGAAGCCGATTTAGGTATCGACTCAATTAAACGCGTTGAGATTCTTGGCACAGTACAAGATGAGCTACCAGGTTTACCTGAGCTTAATCCTGAAGATTTGGCTGAGTGTCGTACCCTTGGTGAAATCGTGGCTTATATGGGCAGTAAACTGCCAGCTGAAGGCTCTATGAACTCTTCGACTGTTGTTTCTACAACAGAGACGCCTGCAAACGGTCTGAGCGCTGCAAAAGTGCAAAGCACCATGATGTCTGTGGTTGCTGAAAAGACCGGTTACCCAACTGAAATGCTTGAGCTAAGCATGGATATGGAAGCGGACCTTGGTATCGACTCTATCAAGCGCGTAGAAATTCTTGGCACAGTACAAGATGAGCTACCGGGCTTACCTGAGCTTAACCCTGAAGATCTAGCTGAGTGTCGCACCCTTGGCGAAATCGTGGCCTATATGAACTCTAAACTGGCTGACGGCTCTAAGCTTTCTACAAGTGCCGCTGAGGGCTCAACTCTTTCAGCTAAACCAGCAGCTATCTCGGCAGAAGCAAGAGTAGAGCTTCCTCCTCATAGCGAGGTAGCGCTAAAAAAGCTTAATGCGGCGGACAAACTATCAGAATGTTTCGCCGCAGATAGTACGCTTGTGATCAACGATGATGGTCACAACGCTGGCGTGCTTGCCGAGAAACTGACTAAACAAGGTCTAAAAGTTGCTGTTGTGCGTCTTGCTGCTGGTCAGCCACAATCGCCACTTTCAAGTGACGTTGCTAGCTTTGAGCTTGCCTCAAGCCAAGAGTCTGAGCTTGAAGCCAGTATCAATGCTGTTATCGCGCAGATTGAAACTCAGGTTGGCAAAATTGCTGGCTTTATCCACCTGCAACCAGAAGCGAATACTGCCAAGCAAACAGCAGTCAACCTAGATGTACAAAGCTTTACTCACGTGAGCAATGCGTTCTTGTGGGCGAAGCTTTTACAACCAAAGCTCGTTGCAGCAGACGCTCGCCGCTGTTTTGTGACAGTAAGCCGCATCGACGGTGGCTTTGGTTACTTAAATACTGATGCACTAAAAGATGCCGAACTTAACCAAGCTGCATTAGCTGGCTTAACTAAAACCTTAAGCCATGAATGGCCACAGGTTTTCTGTCGTGCGCTAGATATTGCAACAGATGTTGATGCAACTCATTTAGCCGATGCGATCACTAGCGAACTATTTGATAGCAATGCTCAACTTCCTGAAGTGGGTATCTCTTTCGGTAAAAAAGATGAGCTAACTCGAGCGACCTTAGTTGCCGGAGAAGCTGCAGACAAAACAGCAAAAGCTGAGCTTAACAGTACAGATAAAATACTGGTGACCGGGGGCGCAAAAGGCGTAACCTTCGAATGTGCACTAGCACTGGCTAAACGTACTCAGTCGCACTTTATCTTAGCAGGCCGTAGTGAATTACAAGCTTTGCCAAGCTGGGCTGCAGGTAAGCAAACCAGCGAGCTAAAGTCAGCGGCAATCGCTTATATTATCTCGACAGGTCAAAAGCCAACGCCAAAGCAAGTTGAAGCCGCTGTGTGGCCAGTACAAAGCAGCATTGAGATTAATGCAGCCCTAGCCGCCTTTAGCGAAGTTGGTGCTTCAGCTGAATACGTCAGCATGGATGTTACCGACAGCGCAGCAATCACAGCAGCACTTAATGGTCGCTCAAATGAAATCACCGGCCTTATTCACGGTGCGGGCGTACTAGCCGACAAGCATATTCAAGACAAGACGCTTGCTGAACTTGCACGGGTTTATAGCACTAAAGTTAACGGCCTAAAAGCGCTACTCGCGGCACTTGAGCCAAGTAACATCAAACTGCTAGCCATGTTCTCATCGGCTGCAGGTTTTTACGGCAACACAGGTCAAAGCGATTATGCGATGTCAAACGACATTCTTAACAAGGCAGCACTGCAGTTCACTGCACGTAACCCACAAGCTAAAGTCATGAGCTTTAACTGGGGTCCTTGGGATGGCGGCATGGTTAACCCTGCACTTAAAAAGATGTTTACTGACCGTGGCGTATACGTCATTCCACTTAAAGCGGGCGCAGAGCTATTTGCCACTCAGCTACTAGCTGAAACCGGCGTGCAATTGCTAATTGGTACTTCGATGCAAGGTGGAAGCGATACAAAAGCAACTGAGACTGCTTCTGTAAAAAAGCTTAATGCGGGTGAGGTGCTAACAACATCGCATCCGCGTGCTGGTGCACAAAAAACACCACTACAAGCTGTCACTACAACGCGTCTGTTAACCCCTAGTGCTATGGTCTTCATTGAAGATCACCGCATTGGCGGTAACAGCGTGCTGCCAACGGTATGTGCTATCGACTGGATGCGTGAAGCGGCAAGCCACATGCTTGGTGCTCAAGTTAAGGTACTTGATTACAAGCTATTAAAAGGCATTGTGTTTGAGACTGATGCGCCACAAGAGCTAACGCTTGAGCTAACGCCAACAGGTGAAGATGCAACACTGAATGCGTTGATCAGCAGTAATGGCCGCCCACAATATCAAGCAACACTTGTAGGTAACATAACCACTGGGCACGCTAGCAAGCAGTTTAACTTAAACAAAGCTAAGGTGATCACCACAGCGAAGGAACTTTATAGTAACGGCACCTTGTTCCACGGGCCGCGCTTACAAGGCATCGAGTCGGTAACGCGTTTCGACGACCAAGGTCTAATCGCCAAGGTTGCCTTGCCTAAAGTTGAACTTAGCGATTGTGGTGAGTTTTTACCGCAAGCTCATGTCGGTGGTAGTCAGCCATTTGCAGAAGATCTATTGCTGCAAGCCATGCTCGTATGGGCTCGCCTTAAAACTGGCGCGGCAAGTTTGCCATCAAGCATTGGTGAGTTTATCTCAAACCAGCCAATGGCCTTTGGTGAAACCGGTACCATTGAGCTTGAAGTCATTAAGCATAACAAACGCTCACTTGAAGCAAACGTTGCGCTATACCGTGACAATGGCGAGTTAAGTGCCATGTTTAAGTCCGCTAAAATCACCATTAGCAAAAGCTTAAACCCGGCGTTTTTACCTGCTGCGCTAACAAAAAAAACGTTAGCAACTAACAGTGAGGCGAAATAGTGGAACAAACGCCTAAAGCAAGTGTGATGCCGCTGCGCATCGCACTGATTTTGCTGCCTGCGCCACAAATGAGTGCTGATAGTTTATCAGCACTCTTGCCTGAGCTTGCCACGTCAGGCTTGCTCTCTTTTGAGCCATCTAGCAACCAACAGCTGATTAATATCATTGTTGATGACGCTAATGGTGCGAGTGAGCAGGCAAACAATCGTTTCGAGCAGCAATTACAAACCACGGTTAACGCCATTAATGACGGCAAGCTGGTATTGTTCTCCAATAATCAGCAGGCTTTATTAATGCTACCCGCTCTTAAAGCGGCGCAATTACGCTTGCACCCACATGCGGTTCTCAGCGCTATGCAGACCAGTGCAGTAGAAACCAATTCCGTAGAACACAGTGCAACAGCAAAAAACAGCAATAACCATGAAAACGTATTAAGCGCCGCATTTGCCCAAGCAAAGCGCGAGCTTAATAGCGACTGTCATATTGAGTCTTACCAAGATCTCAGTAGCGCTGAGCAATTTTCTGCGGTGTATCAACTAATTGAAAAGTTGGCCACTCGCACCCATCATCGTAACCCAATCAACCAAGGCGTGGCGTTAGGCCCTAAGCAAGCAAAGAGTCATTTTTGGTTTAGCAACTTTCATCAAGCGCGAGTAGCTGCCATCAGCTTTACTGACAACGCCGCAGCAAAGTCAGCAAACGATTCAGCGATGAATGCAGTCACCACCAGCTATGTGTTAACACAAGGTACTGGCTTTATTGCGCCAAAATCTTTGCTTAATACCAATAGACTGATGTTTATCTTAGCTGGGCAAACACAGGCTGAGTTAAAAGCGGCATTAGATAAGCTAAGCAATGCGCTAACTCAAATTAGTAGCCTTGAGGCAAGCGAGCCAAATAGCCATGCTCGCCAACTTGCGCTACTAGATTTGATGCAAAATAATTTGCAGCAAGCCAGTGATAATTTTCAGCAGAACCAACAAGCGCCTCAAGGGCAAAGCCAGCAAGCCTACCAAGCTGTGTTGCAGGCAAGTTCGATTGAGAACTTACAACAAGAGCTAGATGCGTTTAATGATGCCCTAGCTAATCTGTTTGCGGACGCGAGTAATGCAGGGCTTATACAATATAAAACCCCTGCTGGCAGCTACTTTAGCAGCACACCGCTTGCAGCAAGCGCTAGCAAGCAGGCAGGCTTGGCTTTTGTCTACCCAGGCGTCGGCACGGTTTACGCCGATATGCTCAGCGAACTACACCAGTACTTCCCTGCCCTGTATGCACGTCTTGAGCGTGAAGGCGATTTAAAGTCGATGCTACAAGCAGAAGATATCTATCATCTTGACCCTAAACATGCTGCCAAGATGAGTTTAGGTGACTTAGCCATTGCCGGCGTGGGTAGCAGTTATCTATTAACTCAGTTGTTAGTTAACGAATTTAATATCCAGCCTGACTTTGCACTGGGCTATTCAATGGGCGAAGCGTCAATGTGGGCAAGTTTAGGTGTGTGGGAAAATCCTCATGCGCTCATTAATAAAACCCAAACTGACCCATTATTTACCTCAGCAATATCCGGCAAGTTAACCGCAGTTAGGCAAGCTTGGCAGCTAACAGAGCAAGATGCCGATATTGTATGGAACAGCTTTGTTGTGAGAAGCGAAGCCGCGCCGATTCAAGCGCTGTTAAATGATTACCCACGTGCTTACCTTGCGATTATTCAAGGTGATACTTGTGTGATTGCCGGTTGTGAGCAGCAATGTAAAGCCCTATTAGCAGCCTTAGGTAAACGTGGTATCGCCGCTAATCGTGTCACAGCTATGCATACCCAGCCTGCCATGCAAGAGCATTGCAATGTGCAAGACTTTTACCAGCAGCCACTTAAATCTGCACTGCCAAGTGATATCACCTTTATTAGCGCTGCAGACTTAACCGCTAAGCAAACGGTGAGTGAGCAAGCACTTAGCAGCCAAGTCGTTGCTCAGTCTATTGCCAACACCTTTTGCCAAACCTTGGACTTTACCGCGCTAGTACATCACGCACAAAACCAAGGTGCCAAGCTATTTGTCGAGGTTGGCGCAGACAGACAAAACTGCACCTTAATCGATAAAATCGCCAAGCAAGATAGCAAGAGTGCGCATCAGGCTTGCTGCACCGTGCCCGTTAATGCCAAAGGCAGCTCAGATGTCACCAGCTTACTCAAAGCACTGGGGCAACTTATCAGCCATAACGTGCCTATGTCACTGCAACCATTTATCGATGGACTCAAGCGCGAACAGGCTCGCTGCCAATTAGCGCTAGCCCATGACACTGTCGCATCGTCAAACGAACATCATTTACTGAGAGAGGAAGTCTAATGTCGTTACCAGACAACACTTCTACGCATACTTCAAGTAAGCAGGCTTCACATCCCAGCAAGCAAAGTAAAATTGCCATTGTTGGCTTAGCAACGCTTTATCCCGATGCAAAAAGCCCGCAAGAGTTTTGGCAGAACTTACTGGATAAACGCGATTCTCGCAGCACCTTAACCGATGAAAAACTCGGTGCTAACAGCAGCGATTATCAAGGTGTACAAGGCCAATCTGACCGCTTTTATTGTAATAAAGGCGGCTATATTGAAAACTTTCAATTTAACCCTGCTGGCTACAAGCTGTCAGAGCAAAGCTTAACTGGTTTAGATGACAGCTTTCTTTGGGCGCTAGACACCAGTCGCAATGCGTTAACGGATGCCGGAATTGATATCAACGGCGCAGACTTAAGCCGCACAGGGGTAGTAATGGGCGCTTTATCGTTCCCAACTACCCGCTCTAACGATCTATTTTTGCCGATTTATCACCGCGCGGTTGAAAAAGCGCTGCAGGATAAACTGGGCGCAAAAGCATTTAAGTTAAACCCAACTAATGCCCATACCGCGCGAGCGATAAATGAAAGCAGCCTAAACGCAGCCAATGGCGCCATTGCCCATAACAGCTCAAAAGTGGTTGCCGATGCACTTGGCCTTGGCGGCGCACAGCTAAGCCTAGATGCCGCCTGTGCAAGTTCAGTGTATTCACTAAAGCTTGCTTGTGATTACTTAAGCACTGGTAAAGCCGACATCATGTTGGCTGGCGCTGTGTCTGGCGCGGATCCTTTCTTTATCAATATGGGATTCTCGATTTTTCACGCCTACCCAGATCACGGCATTTCAGTGCCGTTTGATGCCAGCAGTAAAGGTTTGTTTGCCGGCGAAGGCGCTGGCGTATTAGTGCTTAAACGTCTTGAAGATGCTGAGCGCGACAATGACAAAATCTATGCGGTTGTCAGTGGTGTTGGGCTATCAAACGACGGAAAAGGCCAGTTTGTACTAAGCCCGAACCCTAAAGGTCAGGTAAAAGCCTTTGAACGTGCTTATGCCGCCAGTGACATTGAGCCAAAAGACATTGAAGTGATTGAGTGCCACGCAACAGGCACGCCGCTGGGTGATAAGATAGAGCTCACTTCAATGGAAACCTTCTTTGAAGACAAGCTGCAAGGCACTGATGCACCGCTAATTGGTTCAGCCAAGTCGAACTTAGGCCACCTATTAACTGCAGCGGGCATGCCGGGGATCATGAAAATGATCTTCGCCATGAAAGAAGGTTACCTGCCGCCAAGTATCAACATTAGTGATGCCATCGCTTCACCGAAAAAACTGTTTGGTAAACCAACCCTGCCTAGCATGGTTCAAGGCTGGCCAGATAAACCATCGAATAATCATTTTGGTGTGAGAAGTCGTCACGCTGGCGTATCGGTTTTTGGCTTTGGTGGTTGTAATGCTCACCTATTACTTGAATCATACAATGGCAAAGGCACTGTAAAGACAAAACCCACTCAAGCCACGCGTCAAGCTGAGCCGCTAAAAGTGGTTGGCCTTGCCTCACACTTTGGTCCGCTTAGCAGTATCAATGCACTTAACAATGCTGTGACTAAAAACGGTAACGGTTTTATCGAACTGCCGAAAAAGCGCTGGAAAGGCCTTGAAAAGCACAATGAGCTGTTAGCTGAATTTGGCTTAGCATCTGCACCAAAAGGTGCCTATGTCGATAACTTTGAGCTAGACTTTTTACGCTTTAAACTGCCACCTAACGAAGATGATCGTTTGATCTCTCAGCAGTTAATGCTAATGCGAGTAACAGACGAAGCGATTCGTGATGCCAAGCTAGAACCAGGGCAAAAAGTTGCCGTATTAGTCGCAATGGAAACCGAGCTTGAACTGCATCAGTTCCGCGGCCGGGTCAACTTGCATACTCAGTTAGCGCAAAGCCTTGCAGCTATCGGCGTGAGTTTATCAACTGATGAATACCAAGCCCTTGAAGCCATCGCCATGGACAGCGTGCTTGATGCTGCCAAACTGAATCAGTACACCAGCTTTATTGGCAATATTATGGCGTCTCGCGTGGCGTCATTATGGGACTTTAACGGCCCAGCCTTCACGATTTCTGCTGCAGAGCAATCTGTGAGCCGCTGTATTGATGTGGCGCAAAACCTCATCATGGAAGACAACCTAGATGCAGTCGTTATTGCAGCGGTTGATCTCTCAGGTAGCTTTGAGCAGATCATACTCAAAAACGCCATCGCACCGGTAGCAATCGAGCCTAACCTCGAAGCTAATAAATGGAATGTAGGTGAAGGTGCTGGCGCTGTAGTGCTTGTTAAAGATGAAGCGACATCTGGCTGCTCATACGGCCAAATTGATGCGCTTGGATTTGCTAAAACTGCCGAAACAGCTTTAGCAACCGACAAGTTACTGAGCCAAACTGCCACCGACTTTAATACGGTTAAAGTGATTGAAACCATGGCAGCACCAGCGAGCCAGATTCAATTGGCGCCAATGGCTGGCACTCAAGTTACTCATACCGCTGCTGAACAGCGCATTGGTCACTGCTTTGCCGCAGCAGGTATGGCAAGCCTATTACATGGCTTACTTAACTTAAATGCCGTAGCCCAAACCAATAAAGCCAATTGCGCGCTAATCAACAATATCAGTGAAAACCAATTATCACAGCTATTGATTAGCCAAACCGCTAGCGAACAACAAGCATTAACTGCGCGTTTAAGTAGCGAGCTTAAATCGGATGCTAAGCACCAGTTGGTTAAGCAGGTCACCTTAGGTGGCCGCGATATCTACCAACATATTGTTGATACGCCGCTTGCAAGCCTTGATGCTATTACGCAAAAGATGGCGCAAGCGACAGCATCAACTGTGGTCAACCAAGTTAAACCGATTAAGGCAGCTGGCTCATTCAAAACTGCTGAATCAGTAGAACCACAAATAACAATTGCAGCACAACAGACTGCAAACATTGGCGTCACCGCTCAGGCACCCAAACGTGAATTAGGTACCCCACCAATGACAACAAATACCATTGCTAATACAGCAAATAATTTAGACAAGACTCTTGATACTGCTACTGGCGATCTCGCTAGTTTCCAACACAATCAACAGCTCACTCAGCAAGCTCATTTAGCCTTTTTAGAAAGCCGCAATGCCGGTATGAAGGTCGCTGACGCTCTGTTAAAGCAGCAGCTAGCCCAAGTAACAGGGCAAACTATCGATAATCAGACCGTCGATATTCAAGCCATCGATGCTCAAGCTGTAACACTTGCTGCAACTCATACTCCAACGCAAGCTGCACCAGTGCAAAGCAGTGTTGTAGAGTTAAAGCCTGATCACGCTAACGTGCCGCTTTACACGCCACCAGTACCAGCGTTAAAGCCGTGTATCTGGAACTATGCCGATTTAGTTGAGTACGCTGAGGGCGATATCGCTAAAGTATTTGGCAGTGACTATGCCATTATCGACAGCTACTCACGCCGCGTACGCCTGCCGACCACCGACTATCTGTTGGTATCGCGCGTGACTAAGCTTGATGCAACCATGAATCAGTTTAAGCCATGCTCAATGACGACTGAATACGACATCCCTGTTGATGCGCCGTATCTTGTAGATGGGCAAATTCCTTGGGCAGTAGCAGTTGAGTCTGGTCAGTGTGATTTAATGCTTATCAGCTACTTAGGCATCGACTTTGAGAACAAAGGCGATCGCGTTTATCGACTACTTGATTGTACCCTCACCTTCTTAGGCGACTTACCACGTGGCGGCGACACACTGCGCTATGACATTAAGATCAACAACTATGCCCGCAATGGCGACACCTTGTTGTTCTTCTTCTCGTATGAATGTTTTGTTGGCGACAAGATGATCCTCAAGATGGATGGCGGTTGTGCCGGCTTCTTCACTGATGAAGAACTTGCCGACGGTAAAGGCGTAATTCGCACTGAAGAAGAGATTAAAGCTCGCAGCTTAGTGCAAAAGCAGCGCTTTAACCCACTACTTGATTGCCCTAAAACTCAGTTTAGCTATGGCGATATTCATAAGCTATTAACGGCCGACATTGCGGGATGTTTTGGCCCAAGCCACAGTGGCGCTCACCAGCCGTCACTATGTTTTGCATCTGAAAAATTCTTAATGATTGAACAAGTCAGCAAGGTTGATCGCACTGGCGGTACTTGGGGTCTAGGTTTAATCGAAGGTCATAAGCAGCTTGAAGCAGACCACTGGTATTTCCCTTGTCACTTTAAGGGCGACCAAGTGATGGCTGGCTCTTTGATGGCAGAAGGTTGTGGTCAGTTGCTGCAGTTCTATATGCTCCACCTAGGCATGCACACCCAAACTCAAAATGGCCGTTTCCAACCACTTGAGAACGCCTCACAGCAAGTACGCTGTCGCGGCCAAGTGCTACCACAATCTGGCATGCTAACTTACCGTATGGAAGTGACTGAAATCGGTTTCAGCCCGCGCCCATATGCTAAAGCTAACATTGATATTTTGCTCAACGGCAAAGCTGTGGTGGATTTCCAAAACCTAGGGGTGATGATTAAAGAGGAAGATGAGTGTACTCGTTATCCACTTTTGACCGAATCAACAACGGCTAGCTCTACACAAGTAAACGCTCAAGCAAGTGCGAAAAAGGTATATAAGCCAGCATCAGTAAACGCACCATTAATGGCGCAAATACCCGATCTGACCAAAGAGCCAAACAAGGGCGTTATTCCGATTTCCCACGTTGAAGCGCCAATTACGCCAGACTACCCGAACCGAGTACCTGACACAGTACCGTTTACGCCGTATCACATGTTTGAGTTTGCCACGGGTAATATCGAAAACTGTTTCGGCCCAGAGTTCGCTATCTATCGCGGCATGATCCCGCCACGTACCCCGTGTGGTGACTTACAGGTGACCACTCGTGTTATCGAAGTCAACGGTAAGCGCGGCGACTTTAAAAAGCCATCATCGTGTATCGCTGAATATGAAGTACCTACTGATGCATGGTATTTCGATAAAAACAGCCATGGCGCGGTGATGCCGTACTCGATTCTAATGGAGATCTCACTACAGCCTAACGGCTTTATCTCAGGTTACATGGGTACAACCCTTGGCTTCCCAGGCCTTGAGCTGTTCTTCCGTAACTTAGACGGTAGTGGTGAGCTGCTACGTGATGTTGATCTGCGCGGTAAAACTATCCGTAACGACTCACGTTTATTATCAACCGTTATGGCGGGTACTAACATCATCCAAAGCTTTAGCTTCGAGCTAAGCACTGACGGCGAGCCTTTCTATCGCGGTACTGCGGTATTTGGTTACTTTAAAGGTGACGCGCTTAAAGATCAGCTAGGTCTAGATAACGGTAAAGTCACTCAACCATGGCATGTAGCTAATGGCGTAGCGGCAACCACTAAAGTGAACTTGCTTGATAAGAGCGGTCGTCACTTTAACGCGCCAGCTAATCAGCCGTATTACCGCCTAGCCGGTGGTCAGCTGAACTTTATCGACAGCGTTGAAATTGTTGATAATGGCGGCACAGAAGGTCTAGGTTACTTATACGCTGAGCGCACCATTGACCCAAGTGATTGGTTCTTCCAATTCCACTTCCACCAAGATCCAGTTATGCCAGGTTCACTTGGTGTTGAAGCGATTATTGAAACCATGCAAGCTTACGCTATCAGTAAAGACTTGGGCGCAGGATTCAAAAATCCTAAATTTGGTCAGATTTTATCGAACATTAAGTGGAAGTACCGCGGTCAAATTAATCCGCTGAACAAGCAGATGTCGATGGATGTGAGCATTACTTCAGTTAAAGATGAAGCTGGTAAGAAAGTCATCACAGGTAATGCCAGCCTAAGTAAAGATGGTCTGCGCATATATGAAGTATTTGATATAGCCATCTGCATCGAAGAGGCTTTATAAACCGGAGTGAGTGACTGGCTATTTTACTCAATTTCTGTGTCAAAAGTGCTCACCTATATTCATAGGCTGCGCGCTTTTTTCTGGAAATTGAGCAAAAGTATCTGCGTCCTAACTCGATTTATAACAATGGTTTTATAGAAAAGAACAACAGCTAAGAGCCGCAAGCTCGATATAAATAATTAAGGGTCTTACAAATAATGAATCCTACAGCAACTAACGAAATGCTTTCTCCGTGGCCATGGGCTGTGACAGAGTCGAATATCAGTTTCGACGTGCAAGTGATGGAGCAACAACTTAAAGATTTTAGCCGTGCCTGCTACGTGGTAAACCACACAGAGCAAGGCTTTGGTATTGCGCAAACTGCCGATATCGTGACCGAACAAGCGGCTAACAGCACAGATTTACCAGTGAGTGCGTTTACTCCTGCATTAGGTACAGAAAGCCTAGGCGACAGTAACTTCCGCCGCGTTCACGGTGTGAAATACGCTTACTATGCTGGCGCAATGGCGAACGGCATTTCATCAGAAGAGCTAGTTATCGCATTAGGCCAAGCAGGCATTTTGTGTTCATTTGGCGCAGCAGGTCTTATTCCAAGTCGCGTTGAAGCGGCGATTAATCGTATTCAAGCGGCGTTACCCAATGGTCCGTACATGTTCAACCTTATCCATAGCCCAAGCGAGCCGGCACTAGAGCGTGGCAGCGTTGAGCTATTTTTAAAACATAAGGTGCGCACCGTTGAAGCCTCAGCTTTCTTAGGCCTAACGCCGCAAATCGTTTATTACCGCGCAGCAGGCTTAAGCCGCGATGCACAGGGTAAAATCGTCGTTGCCAACAAAGTTATCGCTAAAGTCAGCCGCACCGAAGTGGCTGAAAAGTTCATGATGCCAGCGCCTGCTAAAATGCTACAAAAACTAGTAGATGATGGTTCTATAACCGCAGAGCAGATGGAGCTGGCGCAACTTGTGCCAATGGCGGACGACATCACCGCAGAAGCCGACTCGGGTGGACACACGGATAACCGCCCGCTAGTGACACTACTACCAACGATTTTAGCGCTGAAAGAAGAAATTCAAGCCAAGTACCAGTACGACACTCCAATTCGTGTCGGTTGTGGCGGCGGCGTTGGTACACCTGATGCAGCGCTGGCAACATTTAACATGGGCGCGGCCTATATTGTTACCGGCTCTATCAACCAAGCTTGTGTTGAAGCCGGTGCAAGTGACCACACCCGTAAGCTACTTGCTACAACTGAGATGGCCGATGTGACTATGGCGCCAGCAGCAGATATGTTCGAAATGGGCGTAAAACTGCAAGTGGTTAAGCGTGGCACCCTATTCCCAATGCGCGCTAACAAATTGTATGAGATCTACACCCGTTACGACTCAATTGAAGCCATTCCATTAGACGAGCGTGAAAAGCTTGAGAAACAAGTATTTCGCTCAAGCCTAGATGAGATTTGGACAGGCACTGTGGCGCACTTTAATGAGCGTGACCCTAAGCAAATTGAACGTGCAGAGGGCAACCCTAAGCGTAAAATGGCACTGATTTTCCGTTGGTACCTAGGGCTTTCAAGCCGCTGGTCAAATTCTGGCGAAGTGGGTCGTGAAATGGATTATCAAATCTGGGCAGGTCCAGCACTTGGCGCCTTTAACCAATGGGCAAAAGGCAGTTACTTAGATAACTATCAAGACCGCAATGCTGTCGATTTAGCTAAGCACTTAATGTACGGTGCTGCGTACCTAAGCCGTATTAACTCGCTCACAGCTCAGGGCGTTAAAGTACCAGCACAGTTACTGCGCTGGAAGCCAACTCAAAGAATGGCTTAAAGTCAGCCTTGAGCGGCTCGTAGGGAGCAGAGAGTAGAAAGTCAGCCTTGAACTGCTTTTATAAAAAGGCAAATCTATCTAAAAGCCACTAATGTTATTAGTGGCTTTTTGTTTTCCAGCACATATAGAAAGTACCCGAACAGCAACTTCAATAAAGATCTAGGCTAAAAGCAGCTTAATCACATTTAAGCGAAGACCACTTGAACAGCTACCAGCCTTGCAAGTGTGTTTTTATATTGCCGAAAGGTAATTAACACTGCCTACAAACTTATTGGAAATACAACTCATTTGTATTAACTAAAAATGAGCAAGTTCCTCAGTAAAACAATAAGGTATCTGCTTTATCTAGGTCTAAAAATTGGCTAGAGATTAGTTAATGAGCTTTACTCATAATATGGGTCTGTTTTACCGAGGTTTCTCATTATCGTAAAAATACACTCTCGAACCTTTAATCAATTACAACTTAGGCTCTCTGCTGCCATTTTTATCTTATTTGCTAGCGCAGTATTCGCCTTTCGGTTTTGGGTGCAACTGCCATTAATAGAGAACTCATTAGTTAAGTTATCAGAGCAAGAACTCACCTCATTAAGTTACGCATTTCAGCAAATGAGAAAGCCGCTGCAAACCATTAATTACGACTATGCAGTATGGGACAGAACCTACAGCTATATGAAGTCAAACTCCGCCAGCGCCAAAAAGTACTATGAAAAACACGAGTACTCTGACGATACATTCAAAAGTTTAAAAGTCGATGGTGTGTTTATCTTTGATACTCAAAATCTGCCTGTGTTTAGCAAAGGTTTTAATCATAGAAATGATATACCGCTTACCTTTGAGTTAATGGATTTTAAACGCCATCCGCAAAACATTGCTCTGTCTCCACAAACCAAGCAAGCTTTCCCACCGATTAGTAGCCCTTTAGACTCGCCCAATGATGTGCCTTCGATTCACGGCGTTATTGCCACTCGATATGGTCCGGCAATTTATAGCTCAACCAGTATTTTAAAATCTGATCGAAGCGGCGCCCAACTTGGTTATCTAGTCTTTATTAGGCTAATTGATGAGGGCTTTATAACTGAGTTATCACAATACACCGCAGCTGGTGTTGAAATGGCAATGGCTGATGCAACCGATGCTAACCTAACCCGCTTAGGCGCAAATACTAAGCTCAATAAACTGACCGCCACATCAGAGCGACTAATCACCAATGTAGATGGAAAACCTTTGTTAAAGTTGGTGCTTTACCATACCAATAACCAGCCACCGCCAATGCTAGATTACAGTGTATTTATTCTATTGGCCGAAATGTCATTGCTGCTTATTCTTGCTTACTTCTTATATTCCTATTTATTAATCAATCCAGTGAGAAAACTCGCAGCGGATATTAAAGAAATGGATAAAAGCCGTGATATTAAAAAGCTAAAGTATCACTACCCTATTACTGAACTTGTCAAAGTCGCTACCCATTTCAACGCCCTTATGGGCACGATTAAAGAGCAAACGAAACAACTGAATGAGCAGGTCTTTATTGATAAATTGACCAATATTCCAAATAGACGAGGCTTTGAGCAACGACTCGAAACCTATTGCCAACTGCTTGCTCGTCAACAAATCGGCTTCACTTTAATCATTGCTGACGTTGACCATTTTAAAGAATACAACGATACCCTTGGCCACTTCGCAGGAGATGAAGCATTAATCAAAGTAGCACAAACCCTATCGCAGCAGTTTTACCGCGCAGAAGATATTTGTGCCCGTTTTGGTGGTGAAGAGTTTATTATGTTATTTCGAGACATCCCTGATGAGCCATTGCAGAGAAAACTCGATGCTATGCTGCACTCTTTTACTGAACTTGCACTGCCGCACCCAAGCTCTGCAACTGCCGACGTTGTTACCGTTAGCCTAGGGGTTTGCAAAGTCATTGCGGTAGAAGATTTTCAGTTTCGAAGTGATGCCAATATTATTGGCCGTCAAGCAGCTTTGTTAGCTGATAAAGCCTTATACAAAGCAAAATCGATGGGACGTAACCAATATACCAAGGTAGAAGTATCTGTTACTCAAATAGAGAACCTTGAACAAGATACCCCAACCAACTTACCTTAGCTTACAGCTGATTTACCTCTTTCATTAGTTCAATCCTCTACAGTAATACCGACAAAGTTATGTCAAAATAACTGCGCATCACTTGAGGAGTATTATGGCTAAGCCTAACAAAAAAGGTCCAACACAAACGGTTGAGATCTTCTGCGCAAAATGCAAAACCCAACTGTTTAAATATCGAAAAGGCGGCAAAGGGGTACTGGTAAAGTGCTTTAAAGAACGTATTGTCGAAGATTACACGCAAACACCCTGCCAATGCCCAAGCTGCGCGCAAATTTTTGCACGTGATACGCTTATTCGCGGTGCGCCTGCGTTCAAGATGGTTGGTGGTAAAGTAACAATGAAGTAGTCGCCTTGCAATGAAGGCTGATTACATTTTTTTGGATCGTTGCTACAGGAGTGCTCATTCTAAATTGTCACTTTAGAGTGGTTAATCGCCTACCGCCGGTGCTGGACAGGATATCCGAATGTCGTGATCACATGGTCAATGATGTTCCCTACATAATAATGACATTCCCCATATCCCTATGGGTCAGATGTGAAGGAACGACCTTAGGTGCAAACACTGCTAAAGCACGCCTCAAGTACGTATATGTAGGCTCAACGAAAACAAACAACATCCCTATTTAAACGCCTGTTCGGCATCAATGCCTCTCGTTCGAGAGCTTGATAACTTCGTTATCTCTCACCATGTCATGAACGGTCACGGCCGTATCTACACTTGATAATAGGAGTAACCATTAGGTTGTAGAGTTTGGTTTCTAACTCGAAAATGCCCCAAAATCAGTCATACAAACTATATGATAAGCGGGCTAAATAATATTTCTCCATAGTTAAACTAATGTGCAGTTGGGCATTCTTCTAGTAAATCGTTCTTACCTACCTCCTTTTAAATATCGCCACAATAACGACAAGCACGTAAGTCACCTTTCCAAATATGGAATAACCATTTTCGAAATGCCGGTCTAATCAAGCTCTCCTTTCTTGGTTAAAGTAGCCTCACTTACTTGAGAGCGACATGGCAAACATCTTTATTGCCAGTCGGGATTAAGTTTATTAAACACTCATTTTTATAACCTAGCCTTTAGCTAATGAAAATATTTATTAGGAAAAAAACATGAACACTGAAATTGAACAACTTATCAATCGTTACGCACAAGTATTAAATAATGCCGACACGAGTATTTTGAGCGAGGTTTTCACTACTGACGCTGTCTTTATTGGCCAGCCCTTTCCTACAGCGACAGGTATTGAAGCGATAGAGGCTACCTATAAAGCCTTTCTTTCACAACTCAATTTTAAAGTGCAGTTTGAAGTGACGGAAGTAGAACTAGGGGAAAGCATTGGTTACTTACAAACTCGCTCTTATGGTTCGATTGTGCCCAAAGGGCAGCAAGCTGATGGTGAAGAAGGCAATCGTGAGATGTTCATTGTAAAAAAAATAGACGGTAACTGGAAACTACATCGTTATATTTTTAACGCCGAAATCAACGCATAAACAGCTTACCGCTGTAAACAATCTATAGAGAGCATCTTGGCTAGGTGCGTAAAGCAAAGCCTTAGCCTAGATGTTCACAAATCGGAAAATAACATGAAAACGACAACATTCACTACACCACAAAATACCGCTTTGCTCATTGGCAGAGTATGGATAGTCGCGCTATTTATGATCTCTGGATTAGGCAAAATTAGTGGCGTTGAAGCGACTCAAGGCTACATGGCTGCAATGGGAATGCCAACCAGCTTAATATGGCCCGCTATTACACTAGAGGTTGGAGGCTCACTTGCCGTGTTGTTGGGATTTTTTACTCGCCCATTAGCCTTGCTATTTGCGATTTACTCAGTGATATCAGCATTGGTATTTCACGCTAATTTTGATGATCAAATGCAAGCCATTAACTTTTGGAAAAATATCTCTATCGCTGCAGGATTCATTTTCCTTTGGGTGAGTGGACCTGGACGTTACAGCCTTGAGGCTTGGTTAGCCGATAGAAAGTAAATATACATCGCGCTGTTAGCTAAGTTCACGTTACTAAAAATAAAGGTAAAATTATGTTCCCCATGTTTAGTCCATTTATGAAATTTATACTGCTGTTATTTGTCTCGATCTTTATCAGCAGTGCGAGTGCTGCAACTGCCAATAATGAGGCTGGTGGAGACTATATACAGATAACTCAGTTGGTTAAAGAGTACCAACAAGCACTCAATGATGGTAACGGCGCAGTAGTAAGAGAGTTGTATACTTCCGATGGTTCGTTTGTGGGGCAAGGCTTTCCTACCGCGCAAGGTAGTGATGAGATTGTCGCTTTATATACAGACTTTTTGTCAAAACTAGATTTTAATATTCAGTTCGATATAAAAGAGCTGAAATTGGGAGAAGAGTACGGATTTTTACGCACTGCATCTCATGGCACTATCGTTCCTAAGGGAGTAACACCTTCGAAGCAAGAGGGTAATCGTGAAGTCTTTTTACTCAAGAAGGTTGCTGGTCATTGGAAGTTCTACTATTACATCTTTAATGCCGAGGTAAAGTGAATCTAATCAATCTGTCAAAATAGCCTCTAAGGTAATCCCTTAGAGGCTATTTTGACTATAGGGTCACTCGCCTTTTTCTAAGCTTCACTTATCCAATAGATTGAAAAGCGAATCGTCTTGACTGTGTTTCGCACAAAATTCGATACAGAAATCGATATAAGTTTTGGCAATGTTCGATAAGTATTTACGAGACGGATAAAGTAGGTGCAGATCAAACGGTGGCAAAGGGTATTCAGCTAGCAACTCCACTAACTCACCACTCTTGATAAATTTATTGACCATTGTCGGTGGTAACTCACTGATCATGCGCCCTTTACGAACCATCGCTAAAATAGGAGCATAATCATTACAGGCAAACTGTGGTGTAATAGTTATTTTTTTATCTCCCAAATGCCAATAATCGTCACCAAGACGATTTACGAATGCGGCCAATGGTAAATCAGTTAGATCATCAGGTGTCTTTGGTGTTGAATGCTGCTGTAAAAATTCAGGGCTAGCCACAAGCACATGTCGATAACTACCTAATTTACGGGCTACTGCGAGTTGATGCTTTAGCTCGCCAACTCTTAATACCACATCAATTCCATCTTCTACAAAATCAATCCTACGCGTGGTGCAAATAACCTCTAACTTTACTTTAGGGTACCTTTGATAGAACTCATCAATGAGCTGCTCCCAAGCATTCACATTCGGGGGAATGGAGATCCGCAGTGTTCCTGATAGATTGTCTTGGCTCTCTTGCATTGCAACGTGCCCAGCGGCTATCTCCTCAAAACCACGAGATGCAAAAAGGTAGAGAGTTTTACCTGCATCGGTGAGATCTAAACTGCGTGTTGAGCGCTCCAGTAATCGCTGATCTAATTGCGACTCTAACTCACTGATACGACGGCTAATGGTTGATACGGGTGTGTGTACCTTTCTCGAAGCGGCAGAGAAACTACCTTGCTGAACGACATGAACAAATAATTGTAGTGAGTTTAAATCCATATGTTACCCCTGCTAATTTAGCCGCAGAATTTGGTGATAAGCGATTGATATTATCCTTTGAATATAGGTTAGTTTTCGTAGTATTACACTCACTATTCCAAATATGGAAAGATGGTTCTCATATTCATGGACTAATCAGCCCACTAATACTCGATTATTATTCTTCCCGTTCTCAACAATTACCAATTAACGATTAGGAATATAATCATGAAAGCAATCGTAGCGTTACAACCTGGCAATGCAGATGCATTAGAACTTCGCGATATTGAGGAACATCAAGTTCAAGAGGGAGAAGTAAAAATTAGAGTGAAAGCATTTGGTCTCAATAAAGCCGAAAGTTATTACCGCAGCGGAAACTACGGCACTTTTGTTGCCAATCAAGCGTTAGGTATTGAAGCCGCGGGCGAGATAGTTGAAGACCCAAGTGGTGAATTTAAATTCGGCCAAAAAGTGGTGACAGCAATGGGCGGCATGATGTTTACACGTCACGGTAGTTACGCTGAATATGTGACGGTACAACGAGATAATGTTGTCGCTATAGAAAGTCAACTTTCATTTGAAGCATTAGCCGCATTACCAGAGTTATATTTAACTGCTTGGGGGGCACTTGATGGCAACTTAAAAATCGAAGCAGGACAAACCCTATTGATACGAGGTGCAACATCAGCGCTAGGTATGGCAGCATTGACTTACGCCAAAGCTAGAGGGCTGACGGTGTTAGCAACAACGAGGCAAACTAGCAGTGTTGATAGGCTTAAAGCACTGGGGGCCGAACATGTATTTATTGACGATGGTGAGGTCGCAAAGCAGGTACGTGAACTTTATCCTGATGGAGTCGATAACGCACTAGAAATTGTCGGTGCGGCGACAGTGACAGACACGATGCAAGCCATTCGTTTATGGGGCCAAGTGGTTGTTGTTGGCTTGTTAGGCGGCGCGCCAGTATTAAGCAGCTTCAATTTAATGGGTGACCTCCCCAATACGGTTAAACTTAGTTTTTTTGCCAGCGGTTTACTAGGAAGTGATGCTCTACCGTTGCATGAATCGCCAATTAATTGGATTGCCGAACAAGTTGAAAGTGGCACAATGCCAAGCATCGTTAGTAAGGTGTTTAACTTCGATGAAATCCAAGCTGCTCATCGTTTACTTGATAGCAATACTGCATTAGGTAAAATTGTGGTAAAAGTATAACTCCACTCGCTTATGCGAGGACGTTCATGCAGCCTCTACAGCTCCTGTATTTATTGCAGGAGCAATTTACCTATCAAAAGAAAAATAGCTATTTTCTAATCAGTGAGGTCAGCTTCTTTTATCATTCGGTATTAACTTATATTACTTTTTACGGATCGACTTCTCTAATAGAGAAAAAAGCTGAGTAAACTCTTCTTCTATAGATTCAGACTTCCAATCTAATGCATGAAGAGGATGGTGGTAACGAACTGTACCAAAAAATAGACAACGAGCGATGACTGTACAATCATTAATTTCAAAGCAACCTTCGTCTACTCCATCCTTCAAAATACCTTCAATCTGACTTAATAAAAAAAGAACATGCTTCGATTTAACATGCTCAGGAGTTTCTCTTGCCAGGTGTAAATATGATTCAAAAAGTTCTGGGTCACCATTGAAAATACTTCGTTTTATTTTCGTCAACATTTGAAACCATTCACGCAGTTTTAAATCTGCACTCTCTTGTTTACTTATAATAGTGGTTAACGGTGCTGTTACCTGCGCTAACCACCTAAGAGTAATTGCTTCATGTAGCTCAGCTTTAGTCGAAAAATGTCGATAAACCGTTCCGTGACTTACGTTAAGGGCACGTGCAACATCAATAACCGTCGTTTTCTTTGGTCCAAACTTTTGTAGTGGCATAGTGAATTTGGACACCAAGATGTAAGGGGTATAATCCCCATCTAAACACAAGGTGAACAAATGACCCGTAAATCAAAA
>NZ_JAKILT010000048.1 GCF_023283535.1 Shewanella sairae
CCATGCCAACCGTTATAGCCCATCGAATCCACGTCGTGAAATGGAATTTCAACCTCCATTTCAGCATGTAAGATACCTTTCATTAGCAGAGTCCTCGACTGATATCCTGATGATGTTCTACAAACAAACCGTTACCATGCCAACCGTTATAGCCCATCGAATCCACGTCGTGAAATGGAATTTCAACCTCCATTTCAGCATGTAAGATACCTTTCATTAGCAGAGCCCTCGACTGATATCCTGATGATGTTCTACAAACAAACCGTTACCATGCCAACCGATATAGCCCATAGAATCGACATCGTGAAATGGAATTTCGACTTCCATTTCAGCATGTAAAATGCCTTTCATTAAATAATGTCCTTATTATTTTCCGCACACTTCCCAATAACCGCTTTGGATCTTGTCCACGGTTGAACGCAGTGTTTGCTCTAGGGGTCTGTCTTCGGTCAGTAGTTCAAAATCGGCTTCAACTTGAGCCAGCGTATTGGCCAAAGAAGGGGTGATAGAGCTCTCGACTAACTCCTGTTGGGCGATGCGTAAGCGAATACCTTGAGACATGGCAAGTAACGCTGCGGCAGCAACTTGCTCAGTAAGCTGTAATACGCGCATACAGTCGCGAGCAGAGATAGTCCCCATGCTGACCTTATCCTGGTTGTGGCATTCGGTAGAACGTGAAAATACACTGGCTGGCATAGTGTTTTTCAGCGCTTCAGCTGTCCATGCCGATACACCGATTTGTACCGCTTTAAAGCCATGGTTAATCGCTTTACGGCTGCCCGTTGCACCAGACAAGTTTGCGGGTAAGCCATTATTGAATTTTTGATCCATGACCAAAGCCATTTGGCGGTCGATAAGATCGGCAATATTGGCCACGGCATTTTTCATCGCGTCCATGGCGAAGGCGATATGACCACCATAGAAGTGTCCGCCATGCAAAATGTGCTCGCCTTCGCCGTCAACAATCGGATTATCATTGGCGCTGTTAAGCTCAGTTTCAATAAACTGACGCATAAATGGCAGTGCGTCCTGCAAAACCCCAATAACATGCGGCGCGCAGCGAATCGAATATCTGTCTTGCAGTCTGTCAGAATTACGCGGATGGATATGGTGATTTAAATCTTCACGGATCCACGCGGCGATCTGGTTTTGCCCTGGGTGAGGTTTGGCGGCAAACAAAATATCGTCAAAGTGGTTAGAGTTGCCTTTTAAGGTTAGCGATGCCATAGCGGTAATACGGCTAGCAAGGCGCGCCATGTACTGGGCACGGTCATAAGCCAAACAGGCAAGGGCGGTCATAACCGCAGTACCGTTCATTAATGCTAGGCCTTCTTTTGGGCGTAGCTTAAGTGGCACGATATTTAGTTCTTTATACACATCACTCGTTGCGCGGCGCTCACCTTGATAAATCACATCGCGCTCACCGATTAATACGGCAGCCAAGTAAGATAGCGGCGTTAAGTCACCACTTGCGCCAACAGAGCCTTCTTCTGGGATAACGGGGGTAATATTAAGGTTTAGCAGGGTTTCTATGCGCTTCAGTAGCTCGTAAGTAACGCCAGACTTACCGACAGCTAGTGAACTCAGTCTGCACGCCATGACTGCACGAGCTTGCATTGGCGATAGGATTTCTCCCATGCCGCAGCCATGAAAACGAGTCAAATGCAGTGGTAGTTCATGGACTAAATCTAAACCCACAGTAACAGTACAAGAGTCGCCGTAACCAGTAGTAACGCCATAAACCACACCTTCTTCCTTGAGCAGGCTGTCGATAAACAGCGCGCCTTTTTGGATATAGGTTTGGTATTCAGCGCTTTGATTTAGCTTTGCTGTTGCGCCTTTAGCTATAGCCACCACATCTTCAAGTGAAAGGCTGTTGTAGCCAAATTCAACGGTGTTTAGGTTAGCGTTTTGGGTTGTGTGTTGGATCATTTGCTTGATTGTCCTTTGGGATCACCCGTATTACTACTGCAATCACTGTTTTGTGCATTTTCGCGCTGGAACTCTTCGTCCTTGCGCCAAAAATCATAAAAATTAAACCATTGCAGCGGCTCGCTCAGCGCAAAGCGCTCTAAGCGGCTGCTAAATTCTTTAACGGCGAGTTCGAGCCGCTCACTTCGACCAGCTCTTGGGCCTTTTAAGGTGGTGGCAAAGTGTTCTAAATGTACGTGGTAGCGGCCATTTTGACGTAAACAGAACATGGTATAAACTGGGCAGTCTAACAGGCCTGCCAGAATGAAAGGACCTTGTGGAAACGGTGCTTGCTTACCTAAAAAATCTTGATAAATCACTCTACCTGCGGTTTGGGATGAAGTTCTGTCACCCGCAATGACTACCAACTCACCATTTTCAATTTTTTGCTGCAGCAGCATAGAAGTGCTGGGACCTAATTCAGTCACCTGAATGAGGTTTAGCGCGCTATCTGGATTAAGCTGTTTTAGCACCTTGTTGAAATTTTCGGCATTTTCGGTAAGCACCATCACATTAACTTTTACTTTGCGCTGGTGGATTGAGATTGCCCGGCACAGCTCTAAGTTACCTAAATGAGAGACCAGTAATACCGCACCATTTCCCGCCGCGAGTTCATTGGCGAGCATCTCGCGATTAGGAAAGTCGACCTGTTCGAGTTTGATACGGTCGCACCAAGCGTCGATTCTATCGAGAGCGGCATTCCCAAAGGCAAAAAAGTGCTTTAGGCTGTCGCGCCAGCTAAGTGGCTCACCTAATTGCGGGTGATTAGGTTGCCTGGCTTTGACTTGGGTTAAAAACTGAGTCGATGCGGCTCTGGCGGTGGTGCCGGTTAAGAAGAAATAGACAATGACCGGATACATAATGGCGCGGCATAACCAATGACCGCCAAAACGGTAGCTTTCGGCTATCAGTTTTATGCCCCAATAACTGCCACGCTCAGTCATGCTCGACCAATGTTTATTTTGGTTTGAGCCTGCAAATGAGTGCTTAAGCTTGTAGAACAACTTTTTAGGTTGGCGCAGTAACATGCCAAAGAAGAGTTTGCTGTGCATTAAAGAAATGCGCAGGTTATCTCTTAGACCTTGAAAATGGCTAACGCCATCTTCCGGGTAAATCACTCGCGTTGGCAAGTGGATAACCTTAACGCCTTGCCAATAAAGGCGTACGAGCACTTCGATATCAAAGTCCATACGTTCGCCTAAGGCGTGGCTTAGAAACAGCTTTTCAGTGGCGGCAAGGGGGTAAATACGGAAGCCGCACATGGAGTCTTGGATATCAAAGCTTAAGGTTTCTATCCACACCCAAAAGTGGGTGATGTAACGGCCATATAAACGCCCTTTAGGCACGGATTCATCGTATTGTGGTAACCCTGATATCAAGGCTTCTGGCTCCGATTCTGCTCGCTCAATCATCGCCGGAATATCACCTAAGTCATGCTGACCATCAGCATCAACTTGCAAAGCATGGGTAAAGCCGTCGGCATAAGCCGTACGTAGGCCTGTCATGACCGCCGCGCCTTTACCGCGATTAAACGGGTGGTGAAGCAAGGTCACCCAAGGGTATTTTTCTGCTAGCTCGATCAGTAAAAAGCGGGTTTCATCATCGCTACCATCGTTAACTAAGTAGCAAGGCAGCTCAAAACTCGCTAAGCGCTCAAGGGTTTTCTCGATAGCGCCGCGATGGTTATAGTTGGGGACAACGAGGGCAATACGCATTAGCTTGCGCCTGTTGTTTGGTCTGTGTCTAGCGCAGTATTTAACGCTGCATTTAAGGCTATGCGGCCTGAGGCGAAGCGTTTATCGCCATCGCTGTAGGCAAATACCAGTTTAGCTTTAGCAGCATTATGGCTAATGCTTAAATCAACTTGCGTGCCGGGCAGCATTAACTGCTGAAATTTGAGTACTTCCAACGTGGCGATATCTACGCCGTAGCCAAAATGCGCACAGCCAAGTTTTATCGCCCAATCCAGTTGGGTTACGCCGGGGAGCACAGGCTGTTCGGGAAAATGGCCGTTGAAATAATTAAGGTCAGCGGCGATATCCAGACGCCATGTGGCGCTATCTGTATCGCTGCTCTGGCTAATAATGGTTGGCAGAGTCGATATAATCATTTGCTTTTAAACTTATCGATGTCGAATAGAGATAACATATTGGCGTGTACGCGCTTGCCTTGTGCGTTTACCGGCAAAGCGTCAGGGTAGCGCCAGCGCCTAGGTAAAGTGACTCGCTCAAATTGACTTAGAAGATGGTTTTTAAGCTGGTTATTTAACGCTAGCTTACCGTGTTGCTCCAATTGCTGTACGCCTTGTGCCGATAGCTCGATAGCTGCGCCAAGTTGCACACGTGGTTGCTCTAGCATTATGAGTGCTGCTTGAGCCACAAAAGGGTGGCTCTCAAGTAATGACTCCATTTGTACTAACGATAGACGCTTTTCTTCGACTTTAATAATGCGATCTAAGCGACCTTGCAATGAAAAAGTACCGTCAGTATTTAAGCTAATTTTGTCGTCACACTTTAACCACTCGTTATCTGGTAAATAGGGTGATTTAAGTAGCAGCGCACCATCTTCTTGGTTTTGCTCAATGGCGATCGATGCAAATGTTTGCCAGCTCGCATTTTTCTGATGTTGACGGCGATAAGCGATGCCGCCGGTTTCTGTACTGCCAAAGACTTCAATAGGGGGCTGACCATAACAGTTTGCTACGGCTTTTGAGGCCTCAAAGCTTAGTGGGCCGCCAGAACTAAAAACTAGGCTCGGCGCACGTAGTTGGCGCTCGTTATCTAATGCATCAGGAAGTCGAGAAAGCTGAGCTGGGCTGCTGATTAAGCATAGGTTTGGGAACAAATTAGCGTAGTAACTTAAGGTTTCTGGGTACTCGACTAAATCACTTAAAAATGGACGGCTAGCCGCCAAAGGCCAAAGCACTTTAAACAGCAAACCATAGATATGCTGGTGTGAAACCGTAGAAATAACGCTGCAATGGGGCAGGTGCTGAGCAAACGTGTGTTCAAGCACGCTGACTTCGGCATCTAGTTGGTCAATGGATTTGGCCACGCGTTTAGGTTTACCGCTGCTGCCCGAGGTAAATAACACTAACTCGCCCCAATTATTGGTTTGCGGCCAAGTGCTAGCAGGTGGATTGAGATCTTTATCTAGGCGTATAAAGGCTTTACCTTCACAGATGGGCATATTGGCAATGATGCCATCGAACTCATGGGTTAACTCGCTTAATGTACCAGCTTGAGTATTAGCTGGCAGGATCACTTGTTTGCCAGCTAATAAGCCAGCACAAAGGCCGACAGCAAAAAGATCGCTGCTTTCACTGCTGAGTAGCCAACGTTGGGCTTCAGAATCAGTTAGTTGCTGATAAAGCTGGGCAACCTGCGCGGAAAATACCCCACCGGTGACGATATCGTGGTGATTAAAGCTGATTAACTGCTGCGTTGCAGGACCTTGGCGTAGCCAAGATTTTAGTAGATTCGTCATGACTTTTTTAACCAAATAGTTCGATATAACCATTCACCACCCAGTAACGATCCGATAAGCAGATACGCAATGAGCCCGTTGTAAAGCGTCCATATTTCGATACTGGTATAGAGCGCGGTATACAGCGCCATACAGCCATTAAAGATAAATAAGCCGCACCAAATCAAGGTCACTTTGTTGAGATAAGTAATCGCTTCATCTGGTAAATCAGGCTCTTTTAATCTGGCGAGCCTTTCAATCATGCTAGGACCTTGTTTTAGCGAGTAGCCAAAAAGTGCCAGCATGGTTAAGTTAATCACCACCGGGTAATACAATAACCATTCGTTTTGTTTGGCGATAAAGCTACCAGCGGTGAGAGCAATTCCTACAACAATGGGCAGCATCAAGGCTTTTACTTGCTGCTTTTGTATCAGCAGGCGTATGACTAAAATGGCGCATAATGCTAATGCTATGCTGCCCGCAGGCAAATAGTGCAAACCAAAGTAAACTGCCAGTGGATAGGTGATAACCACTAAGCTTGTCACTATTTGCAGAAACAGCCGCATTAGTCTTTAACTAAGCCTTCAATTGCAGACACTACATCATCAACGGTTCTTACCGCTTTGAATTCTTCTGGCTTAATCTTTTTACCTGTCATTTGCTGCAGTTTGATCACCAGATCAACCGCATCAATGCTATCGAGATCGAGCTCTTCATACAATGAAGCGTCTAGAGTGATATCGTCTGCGTCAATTTCAAACTCATCAACTAAAATCTGCGTTAGCATTTCTAGGATCTGTTCACGACTTTGCATACTTCCTCCTAGGCGCGCTGCGACTCAATAAAGCTGACTAGGCTAGCAACGCTATAGAAGTGCTGCTTTGTTGCTTCAGAGTTAGCTTCAATTTTTACATCAAATTGCTTCTTGATTGCTAAGCCTAGCTCTAAAGCGTCGATAGAGTCGAGACCTAGACCATCGCCAAATAGCGCGGCATCAGAATCGATATCATCAATACTAACGTCTTCAAGATCCAGACAGCCGATGATCAGTTGTTTTATTTCGTTATCTAAGCTCATAAGTATCTATCTAATTGTTGTTTATAATAGTTTTCTAAGTCACGAGTCAGTTTTCGTGCCATTTTGGCATCGCCACCGGCTTCGGCATCATAGCGTAAATGGTGCTGGGTTTCGCCTATTTCTACATGCATACCAATTGTTCGCCTTGGCAGTTGATACCACTTTTGCTGCTTACTAAAACCCACTGTATTAGTTTTTAAAAAAACCGGCAATAAGTCGCTTTGAGTGCGCAGAGTGATATTGGCGGCTCCACGGGCAAAGTCATTAATTTTTTCGCCTATAACGGTACGGGTACCTTCAGGGAAGATAATTAAATTGGTGCCGCGATCAAGCACTGCTTTGCAATCTTTTAGTAATAATTCGGCGCCGCGATTAGGAATGTAACCTGCACATGACACCACGCCGCGTAAAAATGGATTACGCCAAAGCCCTTGCTTAACAATACAACCGGCATTAGGCATTAAACTAATTAACACTACTACATCGACCAAGGTTGGATGATTGGCTGTAACTATCATGCCTTTGGCGTTGCTAAGGCGGCTTAAGTCATCAACGCTGACATTAATCAGCCCTACCCAAGTCATCATGCGCACAAAGCCTTTAAACATAATATGCACGGCGCGTTGTACTCGCTGTATACGTTGTTGAGTTGTACCTGGCCAAAACCTTAGAATAGGCAAAATTGTTAATGAACTCAGTAAACCACCTAGACCAAATGCCATGTAGCAAGCTGTGCCTCCGATCCAACGCGGAACGTAGGCTAGCCCAGTAAGTTTAGGTGCTATAGGCTGAGGGTGTGGCGCTCGGTTAGTCACAAGTCAGCTCCCAGTGCCAACCCGATAAGATGCCGCTGATATTGCGCTTATTGGCAATACAAGCTAATAACTCACCATAGTTTAGTGGGTATTGGTGCTGGTTCGATATGGGCGTGAGTCTCAGGCTGGCAATGGCTTGCTTTGAATCATTTGCTGGTGAGAGCATAAATGCGATGGCGATTGGCCACTCAGGCTCGGAGCTAAATTGGCGATAAACTTGTGGCACAGGTTCGTCGGCATAGACTAATAAAAGCGGTTCAGGGTCGGCATGCAGCTGGCCGTAAGCTTCGATAAAGGCTTGAGAAAGCGTATTTTTGCCGGCAGCAATTGAAGTCGAAGCAGCTCGATTGTCATTGAAAATACTGAAGATACCACTCGCAGTGTTGTGCACCGATTGGCTAAAGCCAGTCGGAGAGAGTGGCGATTCATCGACGATATCGTTTAGCAAGCCTATAGTGCGGTTTATTTCACCATGTTGGGAAGCGAAAATGCTACGGCATTGGGCTGCAGGACTGCATTGATGCACGGCTTCTAGTATGATTTTGGTTAGTTTGCTTAGGCGTCTACGTTGCATCGCAGGCACATGAGCAAGCTTTGGCGTTGTGCTTACTTGCTCAGCTTCTGCTGAGTTTTTTGCAGGCCAATTTTGCCAATCCTCGGCTTGTTGGTGCTGCGGCGACCATGCGCCCCACGAAAGAATGCTGAACTTCAAATGCATTGCCTCTGTTACGAATTTCCCTTCGTATTGCCTGACTAATGGAAAGCTCTTTTGGTTTATACCGCTGACGCAGTATTTGGAGCCAAATAAAAGCTGAAATTGATGACATTATTCTACATCAAAAAACTTAGCTGCCATAAGTCCTTTTACGATACAGGTGTCATTTAAAGGTAAGAGGTATGTTGGATATAAAAAGAGCCCTAAACATTAGGGCTCTTTTTAAGTGCGGGATGTTTGAGTATTTAGTTCAGCTGTTTCTGTAATTTACGCAGTGCTGATTTCACCTTGCGTGAGTTTTCTGGTCCCATGCGGATCATTAACTTTTGCGCGTTTGGCAGAGCTTCAAGTTTAGGATCCACAAACTGGTAGTTAACACTGACGCCATCTAGCTCAATAGGCTGCTCAATGATTGGTGCATCAAGCATCACTTCAATGGCTTGTTGCATGCGCTCATTAAATGAAGTTTTACTGTAGCCCAGTTCAGCAAACGCTTCATTTAGCAACGGCGTTGCTTCTTTAAATGTTTTGCCTAACTGCTCATCGTTGAGACTCGCTAAAAAATCGGCATACAAGTCGTATCTATGGTAACTGTCTGGATTGATATAAGTTTTATTGGCAATATCAGAGACAGTAAAGCTAGTGCTTGGTGATTTTAATGGGCTAACCTTTCGTGCTAATTCGCCTTGAGCTAGGTTATCAACAAACACTACAAATTGACGGATCACGTTATCTTCGATGAGCAAAGGCTCGATCTCCATACCGTCGGCTACAGCTGTCACTTGCTGATGCACATACTTATCACTGTTAGCTAAAGCTGGCAGTGGTTCTGGCTCTGGTACAGGCTCAACTTCAGCAACAGGCTCTGGTTCAGGGGTAACCACTACCACTTCAGGCTCAGGCACTGCTTCTGTTTCTAGTGGTTCTGCTGGCACAGGATCTGGAATAACAACAGGCGCAATTATCTGTGGTTCTTCAGTTTTCTCATTACCACTGAGGTAGTAGTAGCCGCCAGCTGATAGCGCCACAACGGCAACAATTGCCAAAATCGCCAGCCCATTGGTGCCTGAACTCTTTTCCTGTGGTGAAATTCTATCTTCTTGACTGAGTTGCATTTTAACTCCTCTGCTACCGTGCAGTGATACGACTAATGATAAATTATAGCTCTCACCCATTCTGCAAAATTCCAACAGATTGTCTATAGGCTGAGGCTCTATTAAGGATATTTAATTTCTATAACAGGCTTAAGCAGTGGTTTACGCTTGTACAAACTGCTCACGATCGCCGAGCCATCGCTCAATAATGGCATCAGCACATTCAGGCGCTTGCTGCATAACATGGGCTGCGAGTTTTTGCACATGAGGGATAAGTGCTTGATCGCGCATTAAGTCGGCAATTTTCATATCGGCAATACCTGTCTGCTTGGTGCCGAGCACTTCACCTGGACCGCGGATCTCTAAGTCTTGTTGGGCAATCACAAAGCCATCATTACTCTGCCTTAGTACCCCAAGGCGTTTAGTGGCTGTTGCAGATAGTGGCGCCTTGTAGAGTAATACACAGTGGCTGGCTATTGCACCACGCCCCACGCGTCCGCGTAACTGATGCAGTTGTGCTAAGCCTAAACGTTCAGGGTTTTCGATAATCATTAAGCTGGCGTTAGGTACATCCACACCGACTTCAATTACAGTAGTAGCAACCAATAAATTAAGTGCGCCGGCTTTAAAGTCAGCCATGATCTGTTGTTTTTCAGCTGGTTTCATTCGACCATGCACTAAACCAATCTTTAGCTCTGGTAGCGCACGTTTTAGCTCTTCTGCAGTATCTTCCGCGGCTTGGCATTCGAGTACTTCAGACTCTTCAATGAGCGTACATACCCAGTAAGTTTGGCGCTTGTCGTTAATGGCTGCTTGCCTAACGCGCTCAATCACATCATCACGGCGTTGATCCGCTATTGCCACCGTTGTTACTGGCGTTCTGCCGGGGGGCAGCTCATCGATAATCGAAGTGTCTAAGTCGGCATAAGCTGTCATTGCTAACGTTCGCGGAATAGGCGTAGCCGTCATAATCAATTGATGCGGATGAAAGCCTTGGCTAATACCTTTTTCACGTAGACCTAAACGCTGATGTACACCAAATCTATGTTGCTCATCGATAATGATCAAAGCGAGTTTATTGAATACCACCTGCTCTTGGAAAATGGCATGGGTGCCAATCACAATATGTGCGTCACCAGACTCGATATCAGCCAATGATTGCGTTCTGGCTTTGCCTTTTAGTTTACCCGCAAGCCAACCCACTTTGAGTCCGAGTGGTTCAAACCAGGCAGCGAAGTTAATGGCATGCTGCTCGGCAAGCAATTCAGTTGGTGCCATCATGGCCACTTGATAGCCACTTTCAATGGCTTGCAGTGCAGCTAATGCGGCGACTAAGGTTTTGCCTGAGCCGACATCACCTTGGACTAGGCGCATCATAGGTTCATGCTTTTCTAGGTCGCGGCCAATATCGGCAACCACTCGTTGCTGTGCACCCGTTGGCTTAAATGGCAGTGATGCTAAAAATGGATTGAGCAATTGACCTGTGGCATTCATGCTCACAGCATGGTCGCGATTACTGCGCTGACGTAGGCGCAGCATACTCAGGTTATGTGCAAGCAGTTCTTCTTGAATTAATCGCTGTTGAGCAGGGTGGGTGCCTTGCTCTAACTCAAATAGCGATACTTGATTATTGGGGCGATGCAAAATGTGCAAGGCTTGCTTTAAATCTAAATTGTTCGGTTGCAGATTAGGCGGCAATAGCTCTGGTAAGCCACCATCGTCTAGCATCGCCAATGCTTGCTCGGTGAGCTTTATCCAGCTGGCTTGCTTCAAGCCTTCAGTAGTTGGATAGACTGGCGTCAGTGTGTCGCTTAACTGTAGATCTTCACCCGCAGCAATCAATTTATATTCAGGATGAATAATTTCAACGCCATGATTACTGCGACGGATCTCACCATAGGCACGAATAGTCATGCCTATCTCTAAGCCGTTACGCTGGGCAACAGAGAAATTAAAAAAACGTAAGGTGAGGCTGCCGGTATCATCGCGCACGGTGCAAGTGAGCATGCGCTTGCGGCCTTGAATAATTTGGCTCGATTGAATAACGGCTTCGATGGTGCCGTAACTGCCAGGGTAAAGCGAGGCAATAGGGTAGACTTGAGTGCGGTCCTCATAGCGCAGCGGCAGATGGAACAACAGATCTTGCACTGTTGTTATACTCAGCTTTGCTAATCTCTCGGCCATCTTTTTCGCGACGCCTTTGAGAGCTGTAATAGGGACAAGATCGAGTCTTTGCAAAAGGTTAGCACTCAAACACTGTAAATTTATACATATATTATCAGAGTTATTGGTTTACGCAAATTTGATGGCTAATGCTGATCATAACCAGCCTTTCTGTTTGGCGATTCTAGCGGCATCAATACGGTTAGTGGCATGTAACTTGCTCATCGCCTCACTAAGATAATTTCTTACTGTGCCTTCGGCAATAAACAATGTGTTTGCTATGTCTGCTGTACTTTTGCCTTCAGCGGCTAGCCTGAGTGCGCGACGCTCTTTATCGTTAAGTGGATCTTGCTCACCAATTGCCATAATGGCAAGTTCCGGGTCGATTACCCGCTTGCCAGCCATGACTTGGTTGATGGCGGCAATCAATGTGTCTGATGGAGCATCTTTTAGTAAAAATCCACCAACCCCAGACTCTATCGCACGTTTAATGTAACCTGCACGGCCAAAGGTGGTGACGATGACTATCTTTAATTCAGGTTTATGGCTTTGGCACCAAGTGGCGAGCTCTAGCCCGGTGAGACCAGGCATTTCTATATCGCTAAGGAGTAAGTCAAACTCTTGCTGTTGCAGTAACTTTAAAGCTGCATCACCATCGGCAGCTTGCACCACATCAAACTCACCACTCAAACTGAGCAATGCACTGAGCGCCCCGCGTACCATGGCTTGATCTTCGGCTAAGAGTATTTTCATCGTTGTGGCATTCCTGACTGTGGCAGTCTAATGGTAAATTGGCATTGCTGGCTTAAATCCCATGACAGCGTGCCCTGAAACTGTTGCAAACGTTCGCGGATCCCTTTGAGACCGTTACCTTGCTCTAAATTGTCTAGCTGACCATTATCAGTGATCTGAATAATAATCTGTTGCTCATTCTGGCTAAAGCTTAAGCTGCATTCCTGTGCCTGGCTATGGCGGATAACGTTATTGCACAACTCAGTCAAACTGAGAATTAAATGGGTCTCGAGATCGCTACTTAGATTAGGGATATCTCCCTCTAGTTGCACACTTAAGCCTTTATCACGCAAGGTTTGGCATAAGTTAGTTACGCTGGCGGCAAGACCTTTATGCTTATAACCCGATACGGTTTGGCGGATCTGGCTTAGGCTGTCTCGGGCAATACTATTGAGTTCGCTTAGTTGTTGCTGTGCTTGCTCAATATCATTCTTAGCCAATAGTTTTTCGGCAAGCTCGGCTTTGAGTGAGATAGACGAAAGACTGTGGCCCATAATATCGTGTAGATCGCGGGCTATCCGTTCCCGCTCCAGCATCGTGGCTAGCTGATGGATCTCTTGTTGGCTTTTTTGCTGTTTACATAGATTTTCAATACGTCTGCGCTCAATCACACCAAATAGGCCAACGCCGGCAATTAACCCTGCGCCATAAATGACCCAATAATAATGATCAAAGTTAAGGCTTAGATTGAGTAATGCCAGCACGCCTATGAGGCTAATTAAAGCCAGCGCTGCTTTTTGAAGTGGGTAGAAAAAACCGATAAAAAAGGCGGCAAAGGTAAATAGCGATAACGAGCCGGTATTAATTGGGGTGACAGCTATCGCAATGGCGATCATCGCTAGTATGGGCAGGTGTGCACGACTGCTGTTACTTCGATAAGCCCAGAAGTAGCAATAAATAAACGGCGCTAATGCAGCCAAACTAAGCAGAATTTGCCACTGCGGCATATCGATAATGAAATAGGGGATAAAGTAGAAAACTAAATTGATCAGATAGACCCATGCATACTTGTCTTCTGTCTTGCTTGCTGGGTTTGGTATGTCTTGCGTCATGGTTAATTCCTTTTAGTTGGAGAGGGCTTTAAGTGCAGCACTCTCCATTTTCGAACTGTTTTTCTTTTTGACTCAATTACACCGCTAGCTTTTGGTGTTTTGTTGAGTGTTCTGTTGTAAAAGAAACTGCGCCCAAGCGTAGTCTGACTCTACTGTTAATGCTTGCTGCCAATCAGCAACAGCCCCCTCTAAATCCCCTAAGCTTTGCTTGGCTAGCCCTCGCCAAGTATAGGCTTCAGCGTATCCCCAACAGATGTTATCGCAAGGATTGGCGTAAAGTTCAATGGCTTGAGTCGCTAAGTCTGCTGCGCGCTGCATACTACCACCGTACATAGCGGGTGTATTAAATGCGCTAATGGCCTGTACTAGCGCGACTCTTGGGTTATCAGCCTCAAGTTGCTTGGCTTGTTGTATTGCCTTGCCAGCTTTCGGGCCATAAGTAACGGCTTTGCTGTTATCAAGCGCGATAAGCATGCCGTAGACAGATGATAGCAGTGCAAGGTTGTCGGCATTACTGCTGGCACTGATTAGGCTTTCGAGAGTCTCTTTGGCATCTTCTAGAGCTGCAAGGGCAAGTTGTGGTTGGCCTAAAATATTAGCACTGATTGCTAGACGATAATTAGCATAAGCTTGGCTATAGTCATTACCCTGTTGGGCGTAATCTGTCAGTGTTTTTACATCCATATGGTTTGCAGCGGCATCAATATTTTCAATACTTTCAGCATTGGCGATTTGGCTACCTAAAGCAGATGAAATACCAAGTGATGTAACGAATAATAGTGTTTTCATATCAATCTCCATTTGAGTGTTTTACCGACCCTGGTCGTGGGCGGTATTCTTGGGTACGGTTCTAGTATTGAAGATTGCGACAGATAAATGCAGACACAAACGTCACCAGTTTAGGGTGACATTTGTAATTTTTTATAAAGAGGCTGTTTATGCTGATGGGAATTAGGGACAAAAAAATGGCCTAAAGTGCAGTGCACTTTAGGCCATTTCTATTTAGCTTTGAACTAAAGGTTTAGCGTTTAAACTTGAGCGACCAAGTAGCCGATGTAACCTAGATAGCTTAATACCAGTATTGCAGCTTCACGACGACCAATACGCAGACCTGTGTAAGCAAAAGGCAGTAAGATCACCGCAAAGGCAATCATCGCACTCCAGTCTAAAGTGGTAATTTCACAGCCGCTGATTGGGTGGATAAGTGCAGTCACACCTAAAATACCCAAAATATTGAATAGGTTTGAGCCAACAACGTTACCAATTGCGATGTCGCTTTGACCTTTAAGTGCTGCCACGATAGAAGTCACAAGCTCTGGCATACTGGTGCCGATAGCAACAATTGTTAAACCGATAATCACTTCGCTAATGCCAAATGATTGCGCCAGAGCAACAGCGCCATCAACGAATAAAATGCCGCCACCCACTAACATGCTGATACCGATAACGATAAATAGCACAGATAGCATTGGGTTTTGCTTAGTATCTTCAACATCATCGTCAGTTTGCTTTTCAGCAGCGAAATAGCTGAAAGTTAAGTAAGCCACTAGTAATGCAAATAAAATTGCGCCGTCCCAGAAGCTTAAGCCAGCATCGAGTAGCAGGCTCCAGAATAATAGTGACGCAGCAATCATGATTGGAATATCACGACGCACCATTTGCGACTCAATTTTGATCGGACGGATAAGCGCGGTAATACCTAAAATTAGGCCGATGTTGGCAATGTTAGAGCCAATCACGTTACCTAAAGCGATACCACTATTACCGGCAATCGCAGATTTTACGCTTACTGCAAGTTCTGGCGCACTGGTACCAAAGGCAACAATGGTTAAACCAATAATAAGTGGTGTAAGCCCTAATCTTAGGGCTATTTGGCTTGCTCCTCTTACTAAGGCTTCTGCGCCAACAGTAAGAATTAGAAAGCCGCCGAGTATCGACAATAAAATAAACATGGTTGACTCTATAAATTGGGTTTCTTTGAAAGGATGGCAAGAATAGTTTCTTTCCAAAATTGCGCAATAAAAAACTGCGTGTTACTCATTAAATTTAGTTAATTGCTGATTATTTGTCACAAAAACAAAACGGCACACTTTGAAGTGTGCCGTAATAACTTACCTAGTTTTACAAAAAAAGTTCAAATTTCATCTTCCCAGCAAACTTTGCCGCCGCGAGTGCCATCCACTTTCTCGCTAAACTTCTTCTCAAGTACATGACGTTTAATTTTCAATGTTGGGGTCAACACGTCGTTTTCAACGTCCCAAGGCTCACTGACGATAACAATAGCGTCGACAGTTTCATGTGACTCAAGATGTGGGTTCACCGCATCAACAGTATCTTTTAGTGAGGCTCGTACTTCTTCTCTTGGTTGTAGAGCTGCACCTTCTGATAGCTGTACTAACGCGATAGGGTGCGGCAGACCAGAACCAATAACACAGATCATCTCTACATGGGGATCTTGTGCCAGTTTACGCTCGATGGGGACAGGGGCTACATACTTACCCTTAGCCGTTTTAAAGTTGTCTTTAACGCGGCCAGTAATGCTGACGTTGCCTTCATCGTCGATAGAACAAAGATCGCCTGTATGGAAGAAACCTTCCGCATCAAAGCATTTGGCACTTTCTTCTTCTTGCTTGTAATAGCCTTGCATTAAGCCTGGACTCTTAACCAGTAATTCACCAACATCAGACTGCTTAGCCTCACAACCTTCAACGGCGCGACCAACTGAGCCTATTTTACGAGGATCAAACGGATGGTTAATAATCGAGTAAGCACAGTTTTCCGTCATGCCCCAGGCTTCAGAGATGTTCAAACCAATCTTGTGATACCACTCAACCAATGATGGCGGAATGGGGGCTGAGCCTGAACCCAGCAGGTGACAATGCTCTAAACCTAGCCCTTGATGGATTTTACGCTTAACGATACCACTAACAATCGGTACTTTTAGCAGGAAGTTAAGCTTGCTGTAGCCAATTTTGTCGATAATATTTTTTTGGAATAGGCTCCAAAGGCGTGGCACCGAGAAGAAAACTGTCGGTCTTGCGCGCTGCACATCAGCAACAAAACTGTCTAGGCTTTCAACAAAAGCAACGCTACTGCCTGAATAGAATGATGAGCCTTGAATCGCCACACGCTCAGTAATATGTGCCAGTGGCAAATAAGACAGTAGTCTGTCTTCAACATCCGTTTTTAGATCGCGCACTACCGCAGTACAGGTCCATGCGTAGCTAGCGAAATTCTGAATTGCGCCCTTAGGTTTACCGGTAGAACCTGAGGTGTAGATGATGGTCATGATCTGCTCAGGTGTTGGTAGCGGTGCATCAATTAAAGGCTGACCCATATTGAGCATCTTGTCCCAGTGGTATTGAGACGGCATGGTGTCGTATGGCATAGCAAGACGTAGAATATCGCCGCCTACGCCCGCTTCTTGATCGGCCCAGTAATCTAGCTTGCCGATAAAAATCGCTTTAGCTTCGCTGTGTTCTAGGGTGTAGCGAATGGTGTCTGCGTTAGCGGTTGGGTAGATAGGGACACTAATATAGCCGCCATGCATTAGGGCTAAGTCAGTAATAAACCATTCGGCACAGTTTTTAGAAAGTACGGCAACTTTGTCGCCAGGATTGAGGCCGAGATGTCTTAATGCGCCAGCAATCTGCTGCATTTTGGTTTGTACATCACGCCAAGTAAAAGTCTTGTATTGACCATCAATTGGCTGCTTTAGATAAACTTGATCGCCTTGTTTTTCAACCCAATGTTCAAGCATCTCAATTGGTGTTTTCATAGAAGATTCCATCGCATTTCCATATTGATTCAGTTGATTCCAATTCAGCTTATATCTATATAGTTGTTTTAATCGTTCGTTTAATAAGCTGGTTTCATCTTGAGTATGGCGAAAAATGTGATCTAAGACAAACTTTTTCAAACGGGTGTTACAATTTTGTTGTAGTGATGAAAGGGCGCGAATGACAAGGAAATGATTTATGTGGGGGAAGAGAGGTTGTCGATAGGGGAATGGGTCAGCACTAAATGACGTTATAGTGCTGACTTGTCAGTTTTTACTCTTCGTCAGAAGGGGCCCGCATTTTTTGCCACCAGTCATCATCGGCAACAATTTGTCCGCTTTCATCAACGGCTGGGTAAGGTAGCTTTTTACGGCGACAAGCTTTGGCATAAATCGGGTGGCCTTGCTCGAATAGCTTTATTTGGCAATAAGCTTCATCGAGTTTGCGGGTGCCATACATGCCTGCTTCAGTGCGTTGACGCTGAGCTTCATACATGATCAGTGCGGACGCTACTGATACGTTTAGCGACTGCACCATGCCTATCATAGGGATAATGATGTGCTGGTCTGCTGCAGCGATTCCTTCAGGGCTCACGCCATCGCGCTCGTTACCCATAATAATCACAGTGGGCTTAGTGTAATCAATCGCTCTGAAATCGACGGCCGTATCGGAAAACGTGGTCGCTAGAATTTGCATGTCTTTAGCGCGAAACTCTTCAACCGCTTGCGCCATACTCTGATGTACGCGAGTCTTTACCCATTGCTGGCTGCCTGAAGCGGTATTGCCTGATACGCGCATTTCTAGCTCAGACCAAACCGCGTGGACTTCGTGAATGCCGGCGGCATCAGCAGTACGCAGTACCGCGGCAATATTATTACCCTTGTGTACGGTATCTAAGCAGACGGTGAGATCGGGTTGGCGATTATCTAACATCTCATTGATGCGGGCGAAACGTTCAGGACTCATGATTGGCTTCTAAATTAGTATGGTATTAAATAATGGGGTTAAAACAAAATGGGCGCCGTAGCGCCCAATTGATAAAGTGAGGGTTGATTAAAGCTCCATCACTCCGTCCATCTCAACAAGTGAATCTTTTGGTAGTTGCTTTACACCAATCGCTGCACGTGCAGGGTAAGGCTGCTCAAAGTAGCGGCCCATAACGTCATTAACCGTGGCGAAGTTACTTAGGTCAGTCATAAAGATATTCAGCTTTACGATATCGCTAAGTGAGCCGCCAGCCGCTTGGCAAACGGCAGTTAAGTTTTCAAATACCTGTACAACTTGCGCTTCAAACTCGTCACTTACCATTGCCATTGTTTCAGGATCTAATGGGATCTGACCAGAGAGATAAACCGTGCTACCCACTTTAACTGCTTGAGAGTAAGTGCCAATTGCTTGTGGCGCTTTAGCGGTCGCGATAATGATTTTTTCTGCCATGATCTGTCCTTGTATTAACTGATTACAATGCTGTGTGTTAACGATTCCTAGATGTACGTAATACTTCAGGTAACACCCTGATCCGGCGCATTACGTTCGCTAAATGAATACGGTCACGCACTGAAATACGTAAGTTGATCAGGAACACACGACCATCACGTTCTTCAGTGGTTAAGTTGTGAATATTTGAACCTGCCGAGGCAACGATAGAGGTGATTTTCGCTAATGCACCTTGGTGGTTAACAATTTCAACGCGTAAGTTAGCTTGATACTCAACGCCTTCTGCACTATCCCATTGTACTGGAATGTACTTGTCTGGCTCGCCTTGGTAGCCACGAATATTGGCACAGCTTTCCATGTGTACCACGAGCCCTTTACCTGGACTCACGTGGGCAATAACGGCATCCCCAGGAATTGGGCGACAACAGTTTGCAAAGGTAACCAGCATGCCTTCAGCACCACGAATAGACATGGTGTTGTTTTCTTTATGATCTTCAGGCGTTATCTGGTCGCCAAGTAAGCGCTGTGCAATCACAATGCTCATTGCGTTACCTAAACCAATATCAGCAAGAAGCGAGTTAAGCGAGTCATGCTTGGTATCGCTAACAACTTTGTCTATCTGTTCTTGTGATAAACCATCTAGCTTGGTTTCACCCAGAGCGTGATTCAGTAGGCGCTTTCCGAGTAGTACAGCGTCGTCTTCTTTTAAGCTCTTAAGTAACTGGCGAATCTTAGCGCGTGCTTTACCGGTAACCACAAAGTTAAGCCAGGCCGCATTAGGGCGTGCGCCGTTAGCGGTAATAATCTCAACGGTTTGGCCGGAGATAAGTGGCTGACTGAGCGGATACGCTTGGCGGTTAACTTTAGCGCCGACGCAGGTATTACCTACGTCTGTATGCACTTCGTAAGCAAAGTCGACAGGTGTCGCGCCCACTGGTAGCTCTAAAATACGGCCTTCAGGGGTGAACACATAAATCTCTTCAGGGAAGAGTTCAGTCTTAAAGTTTTCAACGAATTCAAAAGAGGTGCTGGCGCTTTGCTGAAGTTCCAGCAAGCTTTGCATCCACTTACGGGCACGCACTTGGGTTGTGGTGCCTTGCTCTGCTGAGCTGCCTTTCTTATACAGCCAGTGAGCCGCGACCCCTTTATCAGCCATTTGGTCCATATCTTCGGTGCGAATTTGAATCTCAACCGGTACTCCGTGAGGGCCAAAAAGCGAAGTATGCAGTGACTGATAGCCGTTAGCTTTAGGGATAGCGATATAATCTTTGAAGCGACCTGGATGTGGCTTATAAAGGCCGTGCATAGCACCCATTACGCGGTAGCAAGTATCGATAGAGTCAACAATGACTCTAAAGGCATAGATATCCATGACTTCTTGGAACTGCAGTTCTTTATTACACATCTTGTTATAGATGGAATAAAGGTTTTTCTCACGACCTTTCACTGTGCCTTGTAGGCCAGTATCTTCTAGACGTGTAGTAATTGCTGCTTCGATACTCTGAATAATTTCTTTACGATTGCCGCGAGCAGATTTAACCACCTCTTTAAGTACGCGATGTCGCATCGGATAGTAGGCTTGGAAGCCTAGCTCTTCTAACTCGCTCTTAATATTATGAATACCAAGACGGTTGGCGATTGGGGCGTAAATTTCGAGGGTTTCACGGGCAATACGACGGCGCTTATCTGGGCGCAGAGCACCTAAGGTGCGCATATTGTGAGTTCTATCGGCAAGCTTGATTAAGATGACACGAATATCTTGGGTCATCGCCATCATCATTTTGCGGAAGTTTTCAGCTTGGGCTTCTTTCTTGTCGCGGAATTTAAGCTTGTCTAATTTAGAAACACCTTCAACCAGTTCAGCAATCGACTCGCTAAATAGCTCAGCCAGTTCTTCTTTGGTTACCGGGGTATCTTCGATAGTGTCGTGCAAGAGGGCGGCCATAAGCGTCTCATGATCGAGACGCATATCGGCCAGGATGCGGGCAACCGCAACCGGGTGGGTAATATAAGGTTCGCCACTCGTGCGCATCTGACCTTCATGGGCATCACGCGCCACCTGATAGGCCTGCTTGAGTAATTCTACCTGCTCAGGTTCTAAATAACCTGAAGCAGACTCCTTGAGACCTTCAAACAGATACAAGTGACTCTACTCCTTATATGACGTTGTTGCGGCCTTCAGCGATGGCAGCAACAGCAGCAATTTCAGCTGCTTCACGTTCACGAACTGTTTGGCGCTCATCGGCATCCAAAGTATCAGCTGTGACTAAACCTAGTTCGATTTCGCGCAGGGCGATAACCGTTGGCTTGTCGTTCTCTTCTTCAACCATAGGGTCTTTACCCTGAACAGCGATTTGGCGAGCACGACGCGCTGCAACCAGAATCATATCAAAACGGTTGCCGATTTGGTTTACGGCATCTTCTACAGTTACGCGAGCCATGTTTGGAAACTCCAGTGTTTTATCGATTGAAAAAATGACGCAAAATTGTACATGAAGACAGTTAGCCTGCCAACAGATCTTTAATCATACCATTCTGCGTATGAATTTGGCTAGCAGAGGTTAATCTTTGACTGCGAATGATCGCTAATAAATCAGCCAATGCTTTGTCGAAATCATCATTAACGATAACGAAGTCATATTCATTGTAGTGTGACATCTCAGAAACTGCTTGTGCCATGCGGCCTGCAATCACTTCTGCGCTGTCTTGACCGCGGCCCGTTAAACGGCGCTCTAGCTCTGTTTTTGATGGCGGTAAAATAAAAACGCCAATCGATTCAGGCATTAGCTTTTTAACTTGTTGGGCACCTTGCCAGTCGATATCTAAAAATACATCGATACCTTTTGCCAACGTTTGCTCAATCGTGACACGTGAAGTGCCATAATAGTTACCGAATACTTCAGCCCATTCAAAAAAAGCTTCATCTGCGATTAGGCTCTTAAATTCGTCTTGATTGACGAAGTGATAATGTTGACCGTTTTCTTCACCTGGACGTGGTTGTCTTGTGGTGTGCGAAACTGAAACTTGCATATCTACAGGTTGATCCCTTAACAGGGCTGAAATAAGCGATGATTTACCTGCGCCACTTGGCGCCGAGACGATAAATAGGTTTCCGCGAGCGGTCATTAGCTGCTATATCCGATGTGTGCACTTAATTGGAGCGGTAAGCTCAAATCGTGCGGGTAAAAGATTAAGCGAGCCATTATACAGCCTAGGGTGATATTTGTGCTAGTCACAGATGCATTTATTGCGTATCTAAATGCTGTGTTTAACGGTTTTAAACTCAGTTTATAAAGCGGCTAAACTAGAGTTTATTGCCCGAAAACACTGACATTGAGGACTAAATTCGGTAGTCTACTTGTTTTGATTTTGTGCTTTCGCCTGAGCATAAATAGCTAATGCCGTAAGCCCTAAGTTGGATTGCGGCAACATATATTGAATTATGTAGGGTCAGTTGAAGTATGCAGATAAAGTCGGTTTTTTGTTTTGCGGGTTTAGATAATGCGCAACGTTTCGCATCGATTAGTGGGTTGGTTTATTTTGCGTTAATGCTTGCTGTGGTATTGCTTGGTCCTAGCGCTGGGCTATATATCCCTGCAATTATCTTGGCGCCAGTATTGGCATTAACAAGTTTACGTAGGCTGCGTGACTGCGCCAAACCAGCGCATTTTGTGTTGCTGACTTTATTACCTTTTCTCTTGGTACTCGTCACCCTAGTTCATATCCAAAGCATGATGTTGTTATTGACCTTAATGCTTGTGGCGGCGATGACTATTGGCTATTTAGCATTATTGCCTGCGGTAGCAAAAACACATTACGTTCAAGGTTATTCTGGTCCCGTTGATATGGCTGAGGTTGCACGTCCCGCGCGTAAAGACAATCCTCGCATGAGAGTTGAACCTACCTTAGGTGGTGCAGACTCTGCACTCAATGATGCTTTTATCGCTGCAGAGGTTGAAGTCGATCAAGACTCTGCTCAAGTGCAGTACGAAGCGCCACCATCAGAGAATGATTATCAGCAGCGTCGTCGTGAAAAACCGTCTAAATTTACTCTATTGCAGCTTGAACAATGGCTTCGAAACAATAAGAAAGGTGCCATGATTGGTGCTGCTGCAATCGTTGGCAGCATGTTGTTTATGAGTTTATGGTCCTTGCTTCCAGAGTCTGAGACAAGTGATAGCAAGCCTGAAGCTGTAGAAAACCAGGTAATTAGTGCGCCTGAAGCAAAACGTATTTCAACTACAATGCCTGATGGTTTTAGCTTGGTACTTGAAGACGATGTCTTAATTATGCGCTGGCTTGGTGACACTGGTTCGCCAACTAACTTGTGGTCATTAGCAACCGCTAAAGGTGATAAAACCTGTTCGCGTTTACGCTTTAACAATGGCACCGAATATCGACCAATGATAGTTGATTTACTTGCAGATACTGGCACTGAGGCACGTTTCTCTCCTTTAGATACAGAAGCGATTGTTGTTGATATGGCTCGCAGAGGTAACGTTAGCCTTTGTGGCTATAACTTTAGCCTCAAGGGCAGCCAAGCGGCCTTAGGCAAAGAAGCGGCTTTTAGAGATTACCTATAGGCAAGTGTTAGGCGTGCTATTTTTACGCTGGATCTTAGCTAATAGACTCATTAAACTGCCTCGCCTTGTCGCACGGCGATGCATTGATTGTTTGAGAGAGTGAAAATTTAATGACTAACCATAAGCCGGATCTCACTTTAGTTATCCTTGCTGCGGGTCTAGGTAGCCGATTTGGTGGCGATAAACAACTGGCACAGCTGGGACCTAACGGCGAAACCATGTTGGAGCTCTCGTTAGCAAGTGCTTACAAAGCCGGGTTTAATCGCGCAGTATTGGTTATTCGACCTGAACTAACCGCAATGCTTGATGAAGCGCTTGCGGGTAAGCTGGCTGATGACTTTAGCTGTGAATATTGCATTCAATCTATGGATGACTTGCCTGCAGGTGCTGCTAAATATGTTGATTTAGCCCAGCGTCAAAAGCCTTGGGGTACAGCCCATGCACTTTGGAGTGCTAGAGAGCATGTGCATGGCCCAATGGCGGTGATTAATGCCGATGATTTTTATGGCGACAGTGCTTTTAGTTTGTTAGCTGACGGTTTGGTTGCTGCTAATGATGACTGGATGATGGTCGCCTATCCAATAGGGCTGACACTGTCAGACAATGGTGGCGTTAATCGAGGCTTATGTCAGGTAGCCGCGGGAAAATTGGTTGACGTTGCCGAATGGCTAGACATTCGCTGTGAAGTATCAGGTTTAACGGGTACGTTAAACGAACAGCGGTTAGCGATTGCCGAAGATGCCGTGGTATCGATGACTTGTTGGGGCTTCAAAGCTGATATTTTTAGCGTAATTGAGCAGCAGTTTAATCACTTTCTTGAGCTTAATGGTCAACATCCAAAAGCTGAATGTTATTTACCAACGGTAGTGCAAGCTAGGCTCGATGAGCAGTCGGCTGCAATACCTAGCAAAACCGTTAATGTCAGTGTTGCTAAGGAATCTTGGTATGGCGTGACTTACCCTAAAGATGTGACTTGGGTGAGAGAGAAGCTACAACAAACACTGTGTAATCAGTAATAGTAGCAAGTTAAATCCTTTTTTTAATAAGAAGCTGCAGGGAACATCTGGATACGCAATGCCAGATAGCAGAGATACAGAAATACTGGAGTGTTGGGTGATTGATTTTATAAGACAAAATGTTTTGTCGCATTTTGGTGTTAATGCGGAAGACACCAAAGTGTCCTCGTTAGGAAATGGTCATATTAACCATACCTTTTTAGTGCGTGGCCAAGACCGAGAGTTTGTACTTCAGAAAATTAACACTGAAGTTTTTCAAACACCTACTGCACTGGTGAATAACGCCTTTAAAGTGAGCCAGCATTTGCAAGCTAAGGTCATTACTGGCGAGTACCTGTTAAAAGTTGTCGCGCCTGAAAGCACCAGTGATGATGAGCTGTATGTTGATCTTAACGAGCATGGCTTTTGGCGTGCGATTAACTATTTGCCATTTAGCCACAGTATTGACGTGGTGAGTTGTGAGGCTGACGCCGAAATAGCAGCAAAAGCTTTTGGACATTTTTCTAGTGCCTTGACCGATCTTGATGCTGAGTTACTAGAAGACGCTATTCCTAACTTCCATTTTTTGCCAGGGCGTATTGAGGCGTTAAAGCAAGCGGTTAGCAATAATAGCCACGGGCGAGCACAAGACTGCCAGCAATGGATTGATTTTGTGTTGTCTCAGCAATCTTTACTACAAGAGCTGCAAGACGTAGAAGCTAAACTGCCGCGACGCATTTGTCATAATGATACCAAAATCAACAATATGCTGTTTGATAAGCGTGACATGTCGAGCTTAGCTATTATCGATTTAGATACCTGCATGAAAGGTTATCTGATGTATGACTTTGGTGACATGGTACGTACTTTCTGCAGCCCAGAAGAGGAAGACTCTACCGCGCTAGACAAAGTGCAGGTACGAGAGTCTATTTTTGGTGCCATCTGTAAAGGTTATTTAAGCGAGCTGGGTGATGTGCTTTTAGATGATGAGCGCAAGAGCTTATGGCTTGGTGCAAGAGTCATGTGTTTGATGATTGGTGTGAGGTTCTTAACCGACCATTTAAATGGTGATGTGTATTTTCAAATTCACCATCAAGGCCACAACCTAGAGCGCGCTGCGAATCAGTTCACCATGTATCAAAGCTTATTAAACCAGCAAGACACATTAAGCGCTTACCTAAAATAGGTTTTTATTTAATACGGCCTAGGCAAAATCGTCGTTAGGAATAATAGTCGTTAGGAATAAGCCGAGCAGTTTGACCAATAGGTTGATACTGGCTCGGCTTATTTATTTGCTGCACTGTAAAGTCATGCCTCAGTGCCGGTTTTAGCAAATCATCAAACATCTCTACTTGCTGGTTAGCAGGGTTTAGCCAAGCATCAAGCACTTCACTATTTTGTGGCAGAATCAACGGACTGGCTTTGCTGTGATATGGCATTAAGTCAGGATGCGGTGGATTAGTGATAATAGAGCAAGATGTGATTGTTTCACCGGTTTTTGGGTGTTGCCAGTCTCGAAATAATCCGCCAAAAGCTATCGCTGAGTTCTCGGCGATAAAGTCGTGGTAATAGCTATCTTTACCTTTGTTTTCTGTTTCGCCAAAGCCGCTGGCTAGTACTAAACATCGGCTCTCTCTAAATGGCTGAAAGCCCGCGCTATTGGGCGTATTTAGTTTATCAAATCGGCTATTAAATGAAGTGTAACGGCTAGGCTTAAAGCCTTCGTAAGCGGTTTCAAGCAGTAACCACCAAGTGGCGGTCTGTAATCGGCGCTCGCCATCAATCTCACGCACAATACTGATGTCATTAGTCGGCATTTTAAAGCGTCCAAACAGCATCTGTTGCTGATTTTTAATCCGCAAGTCTTCCATCAATGCTTGTACAAACATGTCATCAATAATATTGAGTCGACCACACATGGAAATGTCTCTAATTGCCTAAGGTGTTGCTAAGAGTATGGCTGTTGTTGAAGCTAAACACTAGTAAGATAAGGCTTCTTGCTGAGCAGCTGAAGCTTGAATTGCAGAATATAAAAATGCCAGTAAGCAAGCTTACTGGCATTGTCTATTTAGTCACTCGATTAAACCAGCACTGGGCGAATAGTTCACTCGATGCTGATTTTCTCGATACTAGTTCACACGGTATTTGGCAATCAACTCTTCGTCTAGCTCGATACCTAAACCAGGCTTGTCGCAAACGGCTACATAGCCGTTGTCGAACTGCAGTTGGTTTTTCACTAAGCTAGTGAACAGTGGGCTGCTGCTCTGTGAGAATTCCATCAGCGTGCCTTGTTCGCAAGCCGCTAAGAAATGCACTGAAGCATGCAACAAAATGCCAGTGCTGAAACCATGAGGGATCAGCTGAGTACCGTTCATCTGTGCGATGTCGTAAATCTTCTTCATTTCAGTGATACCACCACAACGGGTGATGTCTGGCTGAACGATATCGGCATTAGACTTAGTGATAAATTCTTGGAACTCGTAACGCGTAGTCAAAGACTCACCGCCAGCAATCTTTTGCGACACTTGGCGTGATAGCTTTTCATAGCTGATCAAGCTGTCAGCTAATACCGGCTCTTCAATCCAGTTGAGGTTAAACTCTTCTAGACGCTTTGCCATCATGGCTGAATGACCACAAGTGTGCCACTTAGACGCTAAGTCGATCTGCACTTCCATCTCTGGACCCGCTGCTTCACGTACCGCTTTAACAATAGCGTAGTCAGTGTCTGGGTCATCGCCCATCACGCCGCCGCCAAACTTAATACTGGTAAAGCCTTGGTCTTTCAAGCTTTGTACTACGGCTACGTTGTCTTCTGGCTTGTCAGCTGGAATGAAAGTACCGTAACAACGGATTTTTTCACGGTACTTACCGCCTAGTAACGTATGTACTGGCACACCGTAGAACTGACCGGCGATATCCCACAGGGCGATGTCGATAGCGCTAATGGCGTGAATGCCAGCACCGCGACGACCCATGTAGTTAGAACCCCAGTACATCTTGTTCCACAGACGCTCAATTTCTAGCGCGTTTTCACCAATCAACAGACGCTTAAGACCGTTGCAGTAGAAGTTAGTTTGTGGTGCTTCGATACAAGCTTGAACCACTAGTGGGCTAGAGTCAGCTTCGCCAATACCCACGATACCTTTATCAGTGTGCACCTTAACGATGACGGCGTCTTCACCCCATTCACAATCGGCATCCATTGCTGGAACGCGTAGGTGGATCACTTCAATATCGGTAATTTTCAACATGATTTATTTCTCTGCAACGTCATCAAACTTGTGGTTTGATAGGAATTTCTTTAGACCGAACATACATAGCATGAGTACGATTACAAATGGTGCTGCAGTTAGGGTTACCGCTGTTTTCAATGTGTCTAGCGACGCATTGATATATAGCATTGCTAGCGGTAATAGACTTAGCATAATGCACCAGAACACGCGTAGTTCACGGCTTGGATCTTGACCTTGCTTAAGGTTCTTAGTACTTACCGCCGCTACAGTAAACGCAGTCGCATCTAAGTGAGAAGCTAGGAACAACATCATTAGTACGAAGTAGAATACTGACAAGATGGTACCAAATGGCAGGTTAGCAATTAGCTGAGCCACTGCGATGTCGCCATTAGCACTGTTTAGTAGTGCTGGAGCATTGATAACACCATCAACCATAGCGTCAACAGAGTAACCTGTTAGTGCGCCGAAGAAGAACCAACATCCCGCACAACCACCGGCAATCAGACCTAAAACTACTTGACGGATAGTACGACCCTTAGAGATACGGGTAACGAAGATTGCTACCGCTGGAGTGTAAGTGAACCAGTATAACCAGTAGAACACAGTCCAGTCTTTGTTGAAGGTGCCGCCATTGGTCGCGTCAGTGAATAGGCTCATCTCAACGAAGTTAGTCAGAGTCAGACCTAGTGAGTTAACAAAGAAGTCAACGATAAAACCAGTGTCACCTAGAACCAATACAATCACAGCAAACACAAAACACATGCCACAAGCTGCGTGAGCAATTTTTTGTAGGCCTTCAGCAATACCAATGTAAGAGCTTAAGGTAAATGTCAGAGTAATTAGTGGTAATAGAATCGTCTTCATCGCGAAGGTGTTTTCCATGCCAAACAGCTCAGCAAAACCAGTTGATACTGTGTTTACCGTAACTGTAGTGGTTAGGATAAGACCGCCAAACGTTGCGAATAGGAAAATAAGATCTAGCGTGCGACCCATAATACGGCTAGCCGTGCTGTCTTCTTTCATGCCAAGGATAGAGACCATTAGCGATGATAGGTTAAGACCTTTAGCGCGGTTTACGTGGAAGTGGTACGCCATTGCGATAGACGCAAGACCGTAGATAGCCCAAGGGGTAATCCCCCAGTGGAACATCACGTAAGACAAGCTAGTACGTAGCGCTTCGTTGCTCTGGCCTTCAATGTTTAGACCAATACCATTGTAGTAGTAAGCCCACTCCATAAACGCCCAGTACATGGTCGCCGAACCTAAACCAGCACAGATAAACATGAACAACCAGCTCATGTTGGTGTATTCAGGTGCGCCATCGCCAAGCTTAATAGTGCCGTAACGGCTGGTTGCGATGTACAACATGGTACAAACAGATGCAAAGGCAAACAGCTGAATGAAAGAACCAAAAGTATTGGTTAATGCTGCGAACGCAGTTTTACCCGCTGCTTGCACTTGATCTGGGTTAAATACCAGCATCATTACAACAGCAAATACTACTGCCAAGCTTACTGAGATCAGCAGCTTGTCGTTTTGCACTTTATCGTTTTGAACTGGGGATTGCTGGGGAGCATTTTGTTCTGCTGCCGGTGTCGCTGTTGTATCAGTCACGACTACATCCTTACAAAAGGTAGAAGTGCGGCTTACGTATATTAGGTAAACCACACAGGGAATTTTATTCGGGCGGATTTTGAGCGAGTTTGGCGCAGAGTGACAACAATAAAAGCTTATTTAGCTATTACCAAATGTAATAGTAAGAGCTAGGTCACGTAGGTGGTTTTACCATTGTGATGGCTTAAACATTAAACTTTCTGTAGTGATTTCTCAGTCGAGGTTGAGTCAGTGTGGTAGCTGTTAATAGCTTGTGTTGCTAACTCGGCACTTGTGTGGCCTACATCGCCTTTTTTAAGCCGCAACAGGTGATTGCCAGAGATACGGTGCTGCAAACAAAGTCGCCGAGGTTGTTGCATTAGCTGCTGTTATTAGCAAAAGAGATAGCGCTCAAAGTGGATGCTGCATCACATTTCATATAAACCAAGCCTATTTGAGCACACAAGATGGCGATTTATGGATTGAAAAATAGCAAAAAACAATTAAATTGTAGGATTGTCTGACAATTTATCGCTAGTAAGAATGAAAAAAGCCATCCAGCTCGACCCTAACGACAATGTAGCCACGCTACTTGTTGATGCCGTTAAAGGCGATGAGATAGAAATTATCTCTGCCAACAACCAAGTCATTGATGTTGTTACCTGCCTACAAGCCATTACTTTTGGTAATAAAGTGGCGTTAACTGATATTGCCGACCAGCAGCTTATTACTAAAGCGGGTTACCCAGTAGGTGTGGCGATTATGGCGATCCCTCGCGGCGAATTAGCCCATGTGCAAAATGTGCGTAGCCAACGATTAGATATTCCTGACAACATCATTGAAGAAATTATTAAACAGATGGGCATTGAGCAAGCATGATGAACACATTTATGGGCTTTGGCCGCGCAGACGGCACAGTAGGTATTCGTAATCATGTATTGATTATGGCGGTAGATGAATGTTGCGACGGCATAGCTCGCGCCATTGCCGACAGCATTGATAATGGCATTGTGGTCACCAACTACAACACCTGTATGTATGGTGGTAACGAAGAGATGATCAACACCATGGTACATACGGGCAATAACCCCAATGTTGCCGGTGTACTGGTGCTAGCTATGGGCTGTGGCAGTATCGATCCTGAAATCGTCTCCGCGCCTATTCGCGCTAGCGGTCGCCCAGCGTTTTCATTGGTGTGCATCAAGCAGCAAGGCACACGTGCGACCATTAACCAAGGTAAAGCATTAGCGCAAGAGTTACAGCAAGCGGCTAATGCCGCGCCGCGAATAGAAACGCCGATTTCTAAGCTAGTGGTTGGGGTAAAATGTGGTGGCTCTGATACCAGTTCTGGTATTGCCTCAAACCCAAGTGTTGGCCGCGCGGTTGATACCTTAGTGGATTTAGGCGCAACCGCGATTGCCGGTGAGCTGATTGAGCTTGTGGGCTGCGAAACTATTTTACGTCAGCGCGCGGTAACACCTGAAGTCGCTGACAAGCTAGAGCGTTTAATCCATGAAGAAGAAGCGCGCTGGCACGTAGACGGTGCAGAAGTAGAAACCATGAGTATTGGTAACAGTGTTGGCGGCTTAACGACGTTAGAAGAGAAGTCTTTTGGTGCACTGAGCAAAACCGGCACTCGCCCAATCCAAGGTGTGTTGCAGATAAACCATTTGGTGCATGAAAAACCAACCACGGCTGGTTTCTACCTATCAGAAGCCACACACTTGTGTGGTAGTGCAGGTATGCACTTTGCGGCATTGGGCGCCCATCTGATTTTATGGACAACCGGTGGTGCTGGTTTCAATAACCCTATCGTGCCAGTGATCCGTGTGAGCGGTAACCAATATTTACTAAATGAAGATATAGATATTGACGCTTCTGGTATCATGCGCGCCGAAGAAGGTGTAGAAAGTGTTGCAGAGCGCATCGTCGCCAAAGTTGGCTGTGTTGCCCAAGGGCAGCAGACCAATATTGAAGAGATTGGTTACAGCTATTGCAGCTTGTACCAAAAAGACCAACGCTTAGAAACGGTATTACGTTTTAAGCCTGGCTGCTAATCAGTTTTAACGTATTAGCAGTTAATAATTGTTAGCTGTTAATCGTTAATAGTGCAATGCCCTTATCCTACAACGTTGCGGTAGGGGCTTACCATCGCAGGATGTTATGAATACAACTCAAGTTAGTTCAGCAAGTGCCCGCTTACCGCAGTTATCTTGGTTTATGGCATTTAAAGCGGTGGCAGATAAGCAAAGCTTTACCGAGGCTAGCCGCGAACTGTGCCTAACTCAGTCAGCCATTAGCCAACAAGTGGCTAAACTTGAGGCAGTGCTGCGGACTAAGTTGTTTTATCGTGGTGGCAGGCAAATTCAATTAACCGAAGATGGTAAGCGATTACTGTTACAGATCAATCAACCGATCCAAGAGTTAATGGGCGTGGTTGACGGTTTCCATAATGATGCCGAGCACTACACGCTGCACATTGAGATGGAGCCAGTGTTTAGCCGCCAAGTGATCAGTAAATTACTGCCTAAGTTCTTGGCTCAGTACCCTAAGTTATTAGTCGGGCAGATGCTGACCACTAATCACTTTGACTTTTTACCGCAAACTGAGCTCGCTATTAAGTGGGGCGACGGTGAATGGGAAGGTTTTGATTCGCAGTTTTTGTGTAGTCTAGATTACGTGCCGGTGTGCTCGCCAGAGTACCTCAAGCGCAAACCGCTTACCAAGCCAGCAGACTTAGCCGATGCCAGTATTATTCATGACCGAGACAACTTCGACTGGCGCTATTGGCTAAATTATTATCCAGTGGCCAAGCTAGAGCTGCAAAAGTGCCACTACGCCAGTGAAAGCCAAGTGGTGATGTCGCTGGCCATGAGTGGCTTAGGTGTGGCAGTGTGTGCCCATCAGCAGATCCAAGAAGAGCTTGCCGATGGTCGTTTGGTGATGCCGTTTCCTGAGTTAAAAGTGCGCCATCAGCGGGCATATTATATTTTGACTCGTAAAAATAAGCCGTTATCGCCACAAGCCCATAGCTTTATCCAGTTTGTTCACCAAGCCATGCTGGAGTAGCTTCGACATTAGTCGAGTTTATTTCGCTTGTTTGGTTACTTAACATGATACCTACGCACTATTTGAGCCATCAGTAAACGATATGAAAATCATTAAAGAAAGTTTGGAGTCGCAAGCCATCCGTTATCTGCGCACGCATATATTGGAAGGCCATATCAAACTCGGCGAAAAGCTGGTGGAAAGCGCGTTAGCCAAGCAGCTAGAGCTGTCGCGCAGCACAGTGCGTATGGCGCTGAACTCGCTAGTCAATGAGGGCTTAGTCATTCAAAAGCCCTATTCAGGCTGGCAAGTGGTTGAGATAAATGAGCAAGACTTATGGGAGCTGTATCATTTACGTGTTGCGTTAGAAGGCGAAGCCGCTGCGATGGCAGCCAAGTGGGCCTGCAGCGACGATAAACGCCGCTTAGCGGATTTCTTTCAAGAGTATCAACTGTTGTGTTTACAGCACAGTGACGACACCCGCCGCATCAGTGTGATGGACTGGCAGTTACATCAGCTGATCATTGAGATCTGTGGCAGTGAACGCATGCTCAATCAATATAAGCAGATCTTATATCCACTGCAGGCCTACATTGCCATTACTCACCAAGATTACGACTTGTCGGATAGTGCCTCAAGCCATCAGGCATTAGTGCAAGCTATCTGTGCCGGCGACGCCGAAACCGCCGCCGAGCAAGCAAGAGCTAATATCACCCCGATGTTCCGTACTGATTTAGCGAAAAGTGATTTAGTAAAAACGGATTAATTACTCTCGTTTTTTAACGTTACACGCAACAGCATGTAAATTAAGTTGTAACGGTTATAGCGTGTAAAACAAAACAGGCCCATATGACGTTACGCCATATGGGCCTGCTGGCTAACTAGCTACTAATGCTGTGAACAATGAGCCGATTAAACAAAGCTCATAAACAAACCGGCAATGGTTGCCGCCATTAGGTTAGACAAGATACCCGCGAATAATGCTTTCAAACCTAGTGATGCAATCTCAGAGCGGCGCTCTGGCACTAAACCGCCAATACCGGCAATTGCAATCGCAACAGTACCAAGGTTAGCAAAGCCACACAGTGCGAATGATAAAATCACTTGGGTGCGCTCAGACATCGGCATACCCGTTGCTTCAACAATCGCATCACCGCTTAGGTATGGTGCTAGGTTGATATAAGCAAAGAACTCGTTAATCACAATCTTCTGGCCGATGAACGAACCTGCAAGTAGCGCTTCATCCCATGCCACCCCCATCAACCAAGCGATAGGGGCAAACACATAACCTAAAATTAGCTGCAAGGTTAGGCCGTCAAAACCAAACCAATTACCAATACCACCTAACATGCCATTCATTAGTGCCACTAAGCTGACAAAGGCAAATAGCATAGCGCCCACTGCCATAGCTAACGACAGGCCATTCATGGTGCCCGTTGTTGCCGCATCAATAATGTTGGCTGGTGGATTTTCCTCAACAACTGTTAGATCTTGGTCGTTTACTTTATCAGTTTGCGGAATTAATAACTTAGCAAACAGTAAACCACCTGGCGCCGCCATAAATGAGGCTGCTAACAGGTATTCCATCTTAATGCCTAGCTGGGCATAACCCGCTAGCATGGTGCCAGCAATCGAGGCTAAACCACCACACATTACTGCAAACAATTCTGCGCGGCTCATCTTAGGAATATAAGGCTTAATCAGCAGCGGCGCTTCGGTCACACCTAAGAAGATGTTAGCGCTAGCAGACATAGACTCTGCTTTGCTGGTATTAAGGATTTTTTGCAGCGCACCGCCCACGATGCGAACTACCCATTGCATAATGCCTAGGTAATATAGCACTGCTGAAATTGCCGAGAAAAACACGATAATCGGTAGCACTTTAAAGGCGATAACAAAGCCGCCTGGGCCAAACAGCTCATACATCTTATCGCTTACAAGGCCGCCAAACATAAACGACATGCCTTCGTTGCTGTAACCAATCACGGTCGAAACCGCTTCTGCCATATTAAAGATAACGGCCTGGCCGAACGATGAATAGATGACAAACGCACCCATGATTAACTGCAGTAAAAACGCCAAACCAACCGTGCGGTAGTTAATGGCTTTACGGTTTTCAGAGGCCAAAAAAGCCACGACAAGAATGGTGATGATGCCAACAATACTGATTAAAATTTGCATTGAATTTGTCTATTACTATCTAAGTTGATGTAAAGGGGAGGCTAATGTTCTCCCCGATTTTTAGAGCAATGTTTAAAGCATTCTTTAAAGCATTTTTTATAACAATGAAGCGTTAAATTAGCGTTTTAAAAGCGAGCGAAAGCGGGCGGGAATAGCATTGTTATTCCCGTCATTCATCTTGTTGATTAGATGTTTTTTTAACTGGCTTTAAAAGGTCTTAATTAATGCTTTGATGACATCAAGCACATAAACCTGACAATCAATCGCCGTTTGCGGCTCAAAGTCTTGCTTATGTTGGTCGGTATTAGACAGCACGCGAATACTCACAAAAGGCAGTTTGTAAGCTTCGGCAACTTGCGCAGCCGCAGAGGTTTCCATCTCTTCAACTGAAGTGCCCATGGTCTCGTGGAACCAGTTAATGCGGTCAACTTCGCGGTTCCATTCATCACAGCTACCAATTCTACCCACGACCACTTTGCCGTGGGTGTAGCTGCTTGCTTGCGACAGGGCGATTTCAACAAGTTTTGGGTCGGCTTTAAAGTGATTGTGCTCAACCACCACACCGTTTTCACGTAGGTACATTGGCATATCGAAGTTCTGCCAAGTAGTTGGGTGGATGCCTTGGCCTTTTTCCACGAACTCAATCTTGTAAGCGCCCATGTTAAAGCTGGTTTCACCAATGACGATGTCAGAGCGATAAAGCTTAGGATCGTGGCCACCAGAGGTGCCCTGATTGATGATCACTTTTGGCTGGTAATGCACAATGCCCAAAGTGGTAGAGGCGGCGGCGTTAGCCAAACCAATCTCGGTACGCGATACTACAACTGGGTAGCCATCTAATAGGCCTTGCCAGAACGTCCACGCACCAAATGTTTGTTGTTTTACATCACTAAGGGCGGCAACAAGCGTTTCGACTTCAACGTCCATCGCGCCTTGAACTAAGATAGGATTTAGCATTTTTGAGGGTAACTTTTCATTGTGTGACTGTTCAGAGTTTACGTGTTCAGGGTCTAACTTTTCAGCTGTTGGCTGCTCGCAAGTTGGCATGACAAATAACTTCGAATGGAAAGTGCGCGGATGGTAGCAACGAGATTTAGGCTAAACAACGAAATGAAAAGTAAAATACTTGTTGCGGTTTCGGTGGCCTAAAAAGTGCTCAGTTTTTAGCTTTTGTAGCTAAATTCATGCAGCTGTAACCACTTATTTTGTAAGGATATTTCAAAAGGCGTTTATTTGTTGAGCGCGTCGCGTTTGGCAATGATTTTAAATTAGAAAACAGTGTTTAAAAAAACAGGCTAGTTAGTGGGGCGAATTAGAGCTGAGTAGGACAGAGTTGGCGGTGGAAAGTGAGGAATCCGCGGCTTGAAGGGGCTCTGAAATTGTCAAAAAAGGAGGCTTTCGCTTGCTAAGATGAGCGAGTGGCGCACTTCTACTTTGAGAAAGGGCCACTCATTTTATCATTGGGAATAGGCTGGTGGTGTGTTTAGCAAAGCTACCTATCAGCCAACAGCTAGCTTAGCTGTGTCATGCCACATATATGCAGGCATAGCTTGTTTTAGCTTCCATGTAATATTCATTGGTTGAGAGCCTTCATACTTAACAAAGTCTACTGGTCCAAAATTGACAAATCCCATGGTTTTCCCATATTCATCTTTAGCTTGTTCTCTAACAAATAAGATGAACGTCTTGTTGTTTTCTTGCTGCGTTATATAGCCTAATCCTCTACCTGAGGTTGGCTTGGCACTGTTCTGGGTTTGCCAATGAAATAGCGTGGGGCTGATCGCGTAGTCATGGTACATGGTTGTTGCTGAAAACTGCTTTTCGCATTTATCTAAGGTAACAAACAGCAGTTCAGTATTGGCACCTGCAATATTAAGTACACCTTCTCTACTGGATGATTTCTTATCAAATGTACTATCACCAAACGCGACCAATATGTGTTCTTTGGGATAACGTACATGCATCTTTAACGGAGAGCCATCCACCACAATATTACCTACGGCAGGCATCTTAAATTCTTGTGTGGCTAAGCGTTCAATAAGCAGTGAAATAACGTCATTAAGCTCGTCTTGTAGTTTCTTATGTTTTAGCGCAAGTAAACTCTGCTCAATGGTATCAAATCCGGCTTGCTTACCCGTTTTATCCCAAAAGTCATAATGACACATGGTTGAGAAAACTGGACGGTGTTGTTCTGCATCAGACCCTACAGCAGCTTGAGTGGTCACTGATAAGTTGTTTCCATATAATGCTTTGATAAACCGCAAATAAGAGATAGAAGTGCAGCTTAATAAGCGATTGTTGATTGCACGATAGTAAGCGGCATAAATGTCTAGTTCGTTCTGCTGTATTTCTTCACCGCGGCTTGTTTCTACAAGTGCTCGCCAACCACCAAACTTACCTACTTTTACTTTATAGATATCCTCTAATGACAAGTCAGGATAGATATGCAGAAAGTTTGCTAGCGTAAGAGGTAAATCTGTCACGTTAGGGTAGCTTGAAATTAAGCCAAGCAGTCTGTTTTTGTTTAAGGTTGCTAGCGATATGTTCCTTAAGATCATTTGCTGCGTTTTTTCTTGAAGTTCTATTCGGCAGCCCAAAGGTAAATGTGGAAACCCTTGTTTGATCTCCTTTGAAATAGATTGGTTGGTTTTGCCGATAAGCGCTCTAAACTTATGCGAAAAGTCATACTCAGGACGAGAGTTACCAACGAAATCAATGACGGTACAGCACTCTTTATCTTTAGTCAGTCGTAAGCCACGACCTAATTGTTGAAGAAAGATAGTCAGACTTTCTGTTGGTCTTAAAAACAGTAATGTGTCTAGCTCCGGAATATCGACACCTTCGTTGAATATATCAACCACAAACAACACGTTAATTTCTTTTGATTTCAAACGTTGCAGCTGAATGTCTCGTTCTTTTGAATTGTCACTGGTGAGTACGCCGCAAGGGATATTGCTTAAAGTGAACTTTTGCGCCATGAATTTAGCGTGATCTTTACTTACGCAAAACGCCAATGCGCGCATCTGCGATATGTCTGTAATGATCTCTTCTAAGCTTTGCAGTATTCGCAAGACTCTTTGGTCATTGTGTGTGTAGAGTTTAGTTAGTTCGGCGACATCATAACGGCCTTTTGCCCATGAAACCTTTGTGAGATCGGTGTCATCATCAATTGCGAAGTATTGGAACGGTGATAAATGACGTTGATTAATAGCTTCTGGTAACCTGATTTCAGCTGCAATGACATTACAAAAGTCTTTAAGAATATCAGCGCCATCATGGCGTTCTGGTGTGGCTGTTAAACCGAGTAAAACTTGTGGCGTAAAGTGTTTTAGAATAGCTCGATAACTGTTTGCTGCAACGTGATGGACTTCATCGATAACAATGTAATCAAAGTACCCTTCGGTTAATTGAATCGTCGCTAGCTGATTGTTTAAGCTTTGGATAGATGCAAACAACTGATTAAACCTTTGTGGTTTATTTTGTCCTACGAGCAATTCGCCAAATTGGTTGTTTTTTAACACACCGCGATATGCACTTCTCGCTTGTTTTAAGATTTCCTCTCTATGCGCTAAAAATAAAAACTTAGCCTCAGGATTCTCTGCATAAAATTCAGCGAAATCAAATGCTGAGATAATCGTTTTGCCTGTGCCTGTCGCTGCAACGACAAGGTTTCGATACCTACCGTGTAGCTCACGTTCTACTTTTAGTTTGTCTAAAATAGCTCGCTGATGTGAGTGAGGTTTTATATCAAAATAAAAGCTTTGTGCGGATGTATCGTAAGTGCCTCTGGCTTCTTGCAAGGCGTTAACTAAGCGCTCTTTGCTTTGGGTTTTACCATCAAAATATTCAAAATCTGGTGACTCCCAGTAGGTTTCAAATGTACTGAGAGATTTTTCAATAATATGCGGGATCTCTTGCGATGTGATCTTTAAGTTCCACTCTAGCCCACTAGTTAAGGCAGAGTGTGACAGGTTAGATGAACCGATATAACCAGTATGAAAGCTCGAGTTACGCATAAATAAATAGGATTTTGCGTGTAAGCGTTCTCTATTGGTGTTGTAGCTCAGTTTCACTTGCGTATTTGGCAAAGCTGCCAAAAACTCAACAGCTTTGGCATCTGTCGCGCCCATATAGGAGGTGGTGATAATCTTTAGCTGTTTACCGCTGCGAGTAAATTCTTCAAGTTCTTTTTTAAAGATCCTGATCCCAGCCCATTTGATAAATGAGACTAGCCAATAGATCTTATCAGATGACTGGATTTCACGTTTAATCTCAGTTTCAAGAGATACGCCTGCATTACTTCCGCAAAATAACTCGCTCTGAGTGAGTCCTGTTAGCGGCATAACGCCTTCAATATACTTTGGGAAATCTGAGGATATTGGGTTTTGCTTGTCGAGCAATGCAGTCAGGATCTTGCCTTGGCTATCAATCAGATTTTCGGTGATGAGCTCACTATCTGCAATGTTAGCACTAAGCCATTCGATGACTTTATTGGCTAAACTTATTTGCTCAAAAACACGGTTATCGCTACTAGGTACTGAGTCTATCGCTATTTCGATAATTCGAGTTAAAAAGCGAGAGAGCCAAGAGGCGGCTTCACCATTCTCTAATGAACGTTCGCCAACATAGAAAGCTTTTCGATCTAATTTCTGCTCGACTAACTGAGTTATCAGTTGCTCGTATACGCCGGTTTGATTCATTAAAAGTGCTTTGATTATTTGAAGTTAGCTAAGAATAACTGAATTGATTAATAGAAATAAGTAGTGACGTTAAAACTAATCACCTGAACTTAAAATACTGATCCACAGCCAATTAAAAGCCCAGCATTTAGCTGGGCTCTACTAATATATTACTGCTTGTTTTTCAAAGCGACTTATCCAAACGCAGAAAGCTTATTCCACGTTCTGGATCTGTTCGCGCATTTGCTCGATAAGTAATTTTAAGCTCTACCGCTGCTGCAGTGACTTCGGCACTGATTGACTTAGACGCTAGGGTGTTTGACTCACGGTTAAACTCTTGCATCATAAAGTCTAGACGGCGACCTTGTGCGCCACCTTTCTTAAGAATGCGGCGCGTTTCTGCGACGTGAGCGTCAAGACGATCCATCTCTTCGGCAACGTCCATCTTCTGCGCTAGCAGAACAATCTCTTGCTCTATACGAAAAGCCTAGTAATAAACCTAAACTCAATTACATTATGAGTACACGCTATAGCGTGTAGTTAGTGGTTTAACGCTTATAGCGTGTAAAACTAGATTTAATGCTTATAGCGTGTGAAACCTTATTTAACGGTTGCAGCGTGTGAAACTTGATTTACCTGCTTTAGCGTGTAAAGTAGAGTTAAGGTTAACTCTACAGGTAGTGTTCATGAAGGTGACAAACTCAAAGCAGCTTAGCGCATATCTTAAAGATGCACGGCTGAATATGAAGCTCTCGCAAAGCAAGGTAGCTAGTAAAGTTGGCATTCGTCAGGATACCGTTTCAAGCTTTGAGCAGAACCCAGACTCGACCAAGCTAGAGACGCTGTTTAAAATTCTGTCAGCACTTAATCTAGAGTTGGATATAAAGGTTAGAAATTCAGAACTCGCGGAACGCCTGAACGATGATAAAAGCACTGCCCCCGAGCAAGAGTGGAAGGAGGAGTGGTAATGGCTGTTCTTGATGTTTATATGAATGGCTATTTGGTTGGGCAATTGACTAAGTCGACTACTGGTTCTCATTTGTTCAAGTACACCCGTCAGTGGCTTGATACTTCAGGAAGTCGACCTATTTCACTGTCTATGCCATTGCGTTCGAAAGTGTATAAAGGTGACGAAGTTTATAACTTCTTTGATAATTTATTGCCAGATAACATGGAGGTGAGAAACAGGATTGTAGCTCGCCATAATGCGCAATCGACTCAAGCGTTCGATCTACTCGCTAAAGTCGGCCAAGACAGTGTTGGAGCATTGCAGTTAGTACCCCATGAACAGCCCCCCTTTGAGGTTAAAAAGATTGAAGCTAAGCCTTTATCTGATGAGGCATTGGAAAAGGTGCTTAAGGGCTATCAGTCAGATATCCCGCTTGGCATGTTAGCCGATGAGGATGATTTTCGGATCTCAATTGCGGGAGCTCAAGAGAAGACGGCTTTACTTAATTTAGATGGCCGATGGCAGCTTCCAATTAAAGCGACACCGACTACACATATCATTAAGTTGCCTATTGGTGAGATACAGAGCCATTCATTTACTATTGATATGGCTGATAGCGTTGAAAACGAATACCTGTGCATGATGATTGTGAGTGAGTTTGGCTTAGATGTGCCGCATTGCTCAATAATTAAGGTGGGTGATATTAAGGCGCTGGCAGTCGCACGTTTTGATCGTAAATTATCTAGTGATAGCCAATGGATTATGCGATTGCCACAAGAGGACTTTTGCCAGACATTAAATATTCCATCGGCTAAAAAGTATGAAAGTCATGGTGGCCCTGATATTGAGCACATCATGCCTTATTTATTGGGCTCTATGAACTCAGAAGCAGACAGGTATAACTTTATGAAATCGCAAGTGCTGTTCTGGCTTTTAGCGGCGACAGACGGGCATGCTAAGAACTTCTCACTCTTCATTGAGGCCGGTGGCGGGTATCGACTTACTCCCTTTTACGACATTATATCCATGTATCCAGTTATTGGTGGTAAGGGCCTAAATATTCGTGATGCTAAGCTTGCGATGGGACTTAAAGCGACTAAAGGCAAGAAGTATCAAATAGCCCAGATTTTCCCAAGACACTTTATGCAAACTGCAAAGGCTATTGGGTTTGATACCCAGACTATGACTGCCATTTTACGAGAGGTTGCTGATTCAGTCGATGATGTGATTATGAGGGTAAAGGCTCAGCTGCCGGGTGACTTTCCTGTACATATAAGAGATTCGATTCTCGATGGTTTAAAGGATAGAGCAAAACGACTGACGGCTGAGTAATTAGGAGTTAAGGTTCCAGTCAAAGAGCTTAATTCTCTCGAAAAAGGCAAACAAAAGCCCAGCGATAAACTGGGCTTAAAAGCACTAATTTGAATCGATAGAGACTTACTCTACGTTCTGAATTTGCTCACGCATTTGCTCAATCAATACTTTAAGTTCTACCGCTGCTGCAGTGACGTCGTTGCTGATTGACTTAGACGCTAGGGTGTTTGACTCACGGTTAAACTCTTGCATCATAAAGTCTAGACGGCGACCTTGTGCGCCACCTTTCTTAAGAATACGGCGTGTTTCTGCTACGTGGGCGTCAAGACGGTCCATCTCTTCGGCAACATCCATCTTCTGCGCTAGCAATACCATCTCTTGCTCCATACGAGCAGGGTCAAGTTCACCGGTGATTTCAGCTAAACGGTTAGTTAGCTTGTCACGCTGCCATTGCATAACGGTTGGCATGTGGCCACGTACAACTGCTACTTGCTCAACGATTTGGTCTAAGCGAGTTTGTAGCATGGTGTTGATTGCGTCACCTTCACGGCCACGGGCTTCGATAAACTGATCGATTGCCGCATCAAAAGCCACTAACAACTCTTTACCTAGTGCGTCCATGTCTTGCTCTGAGCCTGACATCACACCTGGCCAGCGTAGTACGTCAACCACGTTTAGCTCGCCTTGGCCCGCTTCGTTCTTCACCCAGTTAGCGGCATTGATAATTTGCTTAGCTAGATCTTGGTTTAGCTGTAGCTCGCTATCGCTCTTTTCGTTTAGGTCATAGCGAAGGTTTACTTCGATTTTACCGCGGTTTAAGCGTTTACGTAGACGATCTCTAAGAACAGGCTCCAAGCTGCGGAAATGTTCTGGTAGGCGCAAGTAAGTTTCTAGGTAGCGCTGGTTAACTGAACGGATTTCCCATGAGGCGGTGCCCCAATCTGCTTTGTGCTCAATGCGAGCGTAGGCTGTCATGCTTTGGATCATTGATGATTTCCAGTGTGATTCGTCTAAGTGAATTGTGATTATATACCCAAACAAATTTAAGGTGCAGGCTTTAGTGGTAAATTTGCTCATGCAGGCGTGATAACAAGGCGCTGTTGTCGGCTTTTATTCATAGATTGCGGTTATTGCGAGCTTATGCGCAAAATCAGAAGGCTGTTTTCTGCTGAGTTTACGGATTCAGATAGCATAGTGGCGCACATGTCCCTATAATATGCAGCCAAATTACCCCATGCCCTTAAATACAGGAATTCATCATGCGCCCAAGCAACAGAACTCCAGCACAGTCTCGCCCTGTGACTATTACTCGCCAGTTTACTGCTCATGCCGAAGGTTCGGTTTTAGTAGAATTTGGTGACACCAAAGTACTGTGTACCGCTAGTTTTGAAGAAGGCGTACCGCGTTTCCTTAAAGGCCAAGGCCAAGGTTGGGTAACTGCTGAATATGGCATGCTGCCACGTTCTACTCATAGCCGTATGCAGCGTGAAGCCGCTCGCGGTAAGCAGTCTGGTCGTACTCAAGAAATCCAACGTCTAATTGGCCGTTCACTACGTGCTGCTGTAGACATGAAGCTACTAGGCGAAAACACTATCGTTATCGACTGTGACGTGATCCAAGCGGACGGTGGTACTCGTACTGCTGCGATTACTGGCGCATGTGTTGCGTTAGTTGACGCGCTTAACTGGGCTCGTGGTAAAGGCATCTTGAAGACTAACCCGCTTAAGTTCCTGATTGCTGCGGTAAGTGTTGGTATTTATAAAGGCGAGCCAATCTGCGATTTAGAATATATCGAAGACAGCGCTGCTGAAACTGACATGAACGTGGTAATGACTGAGACCGGTAAGATCATTGAGATCCAAGGTACTGCAGAAGGTGAACCATTTAGCCACGAAGAGCTATTGAGCCTACTTGATTTGGCTAAGCACGGTATTCGCGAAATCGTTGATATCCAGAAAGCTTCGTTAAGCTAATCATCGTTTTTGTTATTAGGGCCCTACGGGGTCCTTTTTGTAAGTAAAGAAAACCAAATAATATTAAATAATACGCAAAGTATTACCCCTACATTTTTAAGGAGAGATTGTGAAAGCCTATCAACGTGAGTTTATTGAATTTGCCCTAGAACGTCAGGTACTTCGATTTGGCGAATTTACGTTAAAGTCAGGCCGCACTAGCCCTTATTTCTTTAACGCTGGCCTATTTAATACGGGTCGTGACTTAGCGCGTCTAGGTCGTTTTTATGCTGCGGCGCTAGTTGACTCAGGTATTGAGTATGACTTGCTATTTGGCCCTGCATACAAAGGTATTCCAATCGCAACCACTACTGCGGTAGCACTGTGCGATCACCACGATATCGACATGCCTTACTGCTTTAACCGTAAAGAGAAGAAAGATCACGGTGAAGGTGGCAGCTTGGTGGGTAGCGAGCTGCAAGGCCGCGTAATGTTGGTTGATGATGTGATCACAGCCGGTACCGCGATTCGTGAATCTATGGAAATCATTGAAGCGCATAAAGCAGCATTGGCTGGTGTGTTGATTGCACTAGACCGCCAAGAGAAGGGCAAGGGCGAGCTTTCTGCGATTCAAGAAGTTGAGCGCGACTTTGGCTGTGACATCGTGTCTATCATCAAGCTTGAAGACTTGATTAACTACTTGTCTGAAAAGTCAGGTATGGAAGCAGAGCTTGCAACGGTAAGCGCTTATCGCGACCGATACGGGATTTAAGCTTTTAAGTCCTAGATTCTAGGTAAAGCATCTTAACCTTGTAGGTCGGCATTTATGCCGTCAGTTATTCTGGTTTTGTCGTCAATGCTGATGGGCTAAAGCCCAACCTACATAAAGCAAGCGTGTGTAGGTCGGCATTTATGCCGTCAGTTATTCTGATTTTGTCATCAATGCTGATGGGCTAAAGCCCAACCTACGTAAAGCAAGCGTGGTAGGTCGGCATTGATGCCGTCAGTTATTTGGATTTTGTCATCAATGCTGATGGGCTAAAGCCCAACCTAGATAAAGCAAGCGTGTGTAGGTCGGCATTGATGCCGTCAGTTATTTGGATTTTGTCATCAATGCTGATGGGCTAAAGCCCAACCTAGATAAAGCAAGCGTGTGTAGG
>NZ_JAKILT010000049.1 GCF_023283535.1 Shewanella sairae
GGCGGGGGATGGAGCAGTTTGGTAGCTCGTCGGACTCAACTTTTTATAAAAGATAGGTGAAGGTCGTTGCCAAGCTTTTATGAAAAGTAATTCAGCTCCCGCAACCAATTCTTTTATTAAAAGAATGATGTGATATGTAGGCCAGCGAAAGCTGGTTTTTTTGTGCCTAAAATTAGGCGCTCTCGTCATCTGTGTTTCATGGGCGGGGGATGGAGCAGTTTGGTAGCTCGTCGGACTCAACTTTTTATAAAAGATAGGTGAAGGTCGTTGCCAAGCTTTTATGAAAAGTAATCCAGATCCTGCAACCATTCCTTATTTAAAGAATGATGTGATATGTAGGCCAGCGAAAGCTGGTTTTACTAGTTTCTATATTAATTCAATTATGGGAATTAAAAAGTTGCAAAATAATTAGAGAAATCAAATTGCCTCTCCCTCTTTGTGTTAAATAGCAATCTTGTTGTAAGTGTTATTTGTTGCTTGGTTATTCGAGGGTTAATAATATGTAATGGGAGGCCTTTTTAAAATAATTGATATGGATATTTTTTAATTTAATTAATGTATCAATCTGTATCGTGCTAAAATAACTTAGTTTGAATCGACTTGTAGAGGTCGATTTTTTATTTATTTTAATGATACAGGGCTCGCTATGACCGACAGGAATCGCATCCTACTTACATGGATAAGCTTTTTATCCTATGCATTAACAGGATCTTTGATTATTGTTACCGGTATTGTGATGGGAGATATTGCTAAGTTTTTTAACTTACCAATATCTAGCATGAGTAACACTTTTACATTCTTAAATACTGGTGTATTAATTTCTATCTTCCTGAATGTATGGCTAATGGAAATTATTTCACTGAAAAAACAACTGATTTTTGGTTTTATTTTGATGGTACTGGCTGTACTGGGGTTAATGTTTGGCCACAACCTCGCAATTTTTTCTGGTGCTATGTTTGTTCTCGGTGTAGTGAGTGGTATTACAATGTCAATTGGTACATATTTAATTACTCGTCTATATCATGGTAAGCAACGTGGTTCACGACTGTTGTTTACCGATTCATTTTTCAGTATGGCAGGCATGATATTTCCGCTAATTTCGGCCACATTTCTAGCAAATAATATTGCTTGGTATTGGGTATATGTTGCTATTGGCATTATTTACGTTGCAATTTTTATACTGGCACTCATTTGTGAATTTCCTTTGTTGATTAAGTCTGACGAGAAGCAACAAGTGGGAAGAGAAAATTGGGGGGTAGGTATTCTATTTTTAGCGATTGCTGCACTTTGTTATATCTTAGGGCAAATGGCTTTTATTTCGTGGATGCCTGAATATGCAATTAAATCTTTGGGTATGAGTTTAAGTGAAGCCAGTAAGTTACTGAGTTATTTTTGGGGTGCATACATGCTTGGTATGTGGGGATTTAGTGTGATAATGAAGCGATTTGATATTCAATATTTTGTATTGGCGCTTTCTGCTTTAGCCACAGGTCTAATGTTCTGGTTCAATATGGATAAAAATACAGAACACTTACTTACCATTATTTCAGTATTAGGTTTCTTTAGTAGCGCTATTTATACGACTATTATTACGCTTGCATCACAGCAGACTAAAATTGCGTCGCCTCGTATTGTTAGTTTTATTTTATTCTGTGGCAGTATCGGCACTATGTTGACTTTTGTTGTTACCAGCCCAATCGTAGAGAATTATGGTGCCCATGCAGCATTGCTGACAGGTAATGGTCTATACGGAGTGGTCTTTATAATGTGTTTATTAGTTAGCTTTGTAACTAAACACCGTATTCATGGCCATTCATCGTGCCATTAACCCTAGTTAACTAGTAGGATTATCTCCCATGCATCTAAGTTTATTAATTCTAAATTTACTTAGATTTTAAACAAGACGGGAGAAAAATTTATTTTTTAACCTGCGTTATGTAAGATTTAAGGTAGACTTAGAAGAGTTAGTTTAATTCAATGATTAAAAGAGCTAAGTTACTAACCTTAGCTCTTTAATTACTTGACCTGTTAACCCTCTTTTTAACTATGCTAGATTTTCAAGTTATCTTTACTAGTTGAATAGCTAACCGGGTCAATTGATTTAGTTTAGTTATGCATAACCTTAATTGTTGCAGCCAATTCATCATAGTTATCATGACAACTGCCACAGCTATCTTTTGCTATGTTCCAAGGCTGAACATATTGACGATCTTCTGAGAAGTTCTCAGGACTATCTGAGGTAAACTCAAGGTTTATCTTAAAGAAGTGATTACTCTTAGGCATATGGCAGGTCGTACACTTTGCCTTCGCTTCATGCGCCTCTAAACCTGATATAAAAGTCTTCTCTCCATGGCAATCTATACAATTCTTGACCATTGCATCTTCATGCCCAGGTTGATCTTCATTCGCTTTTGAACGGTGCGGGTTGTGGCAAGTATGGCATGCCATTTCACGCTTCTTACCTGTTGCAACTCCAGTATTCGCATCTAAGCCAAGCATTTGATCGCCTGCCAGTCTTCCTCCATCGAAGTAGGGAATTGAGCGACCACCAATAGTATCTCCACCAAAGTCTGCGTTATGCTCACTGACAAAATCAGGATAGTGACGATTTGTTTTCTTGGAATGACACTCTGAACAAGTGATTGCAAGACCGTAACCCATGTCATCTTTTGTTAAATCAGCTCTAGAGCGTCCTTGGGCAACACGGGAAATATGCTCAGAAGATTGTGTTTTAATGTGAATACTGCCGGCGCCGTGACAAGCTTCACACTGGATCCCCGCTTGATTGAATGTCCCTGCAAACCCTTTTAGATTATCTTGGCGATGTGGGTTCAGATCAGAGTCTGCGGTGTAATCTTTCCAGCCTGTTGAATGGCATAGACCGCAATTAAACAACTGCGAATCGGGTGCTGCATCTGGCTGGTAACCTTGTATATGATTGATGCTGATATCATCACCATTTTGTGGCATTGAAACTGCGACACCTTTACCCGCCAAAATATACCCGTCTTTATCTAAAAAGTTTGCCCATGTATCGTAACCGCCAATAACATAGCTAATATCTTCCCAGCTGTTTGGTGTGCCTAAGCTATTGGTCGCGTCAAACATAAGTTCGACAGCACCATCGATATTACTGAAAGGATACTCTGGCGCTTTTCCATCGATGACTTTATTAAGTTTAAAGTTATGTCCTGTTTCAAAGAAGGTGTCTTTATCACTATGACAGCTAACACAGGTTTTTGAACCGACAAAATCTGCGGTTGCCTGCATCGGATCGACTACAGTAATAGTTAATGAACCGATCGCTTCTGCGCCTTTGGTGTCTGAAATTGTATAGCTTATAAGTGTGGTGCCAGTTGCTTCAGGTATAAACAATAACTTATTGTCCTGAACACTTGCAGAACCCGCACCTTCAGAAATAGAAAAATCCGTTAATGTTAATTCTTCTCCCTCTGGATCAGAATCGTTTTCTAAGACATCTATGCGCTCATTTGTGCCTAAATATACGGTCGCTTGATCGGCAATAGCGATTGGTGGTTGATTTTCACTTGTTGGCGGCGTAGATGAGTCATTGCCACCACATCCAGATAATGCAATGGCGATTAATAGCGTCAATCTGCCTATGTTGAAGGTTTTCATATCATCATTCTCTTGTCGTATTACCCCTCTCTTTGGAGGAGATGATTAATACCATGGCTCCATAAAAGCAGTAGGTTACTGAAATTATGTGGCTTGGTTTTGTTTGTAACTTATCTTTCTGGAAAGATACTAGGTGGATTAAATCTTTCTAGCAAGGTATATTGAGTGGTCTTTTTATATAATTAGAGGTAGATCAGATGAACAAGGGTATGGAAGATGTTCTGCAGTTAAATAAAGATAACTGGCCAGAATGCGCAGAAACTTCATTTCCAGCCTTATTACGTCTGACTCAGGTTAACAATATCTTCATTCAAATTATAAAAGATTGTGTTGAATCCTATGGGCTGCAGAGCGCTGACTTTAATTTACTTACTTGCTTACGCCGTAATCCTACTCCCCATGTTTTATCGCCAACAGAGCTTTATCAAAGTATGTTATTTAGCTCTGGAGGGTTAACTAAAGTATTAAATCGACTACAGAAAATGGAGTTAATTGAACGTTTAGACAACCCAGAAGATAAGCGCAGTAAACTGGTTAAGTTATCAAGTACAGGTAAAGCATTAGTTGAAGAGATCATGCCTGTTTTGCATAAGCAGGAAAAACGGATGGTCGAAGCGATTACATCAGAAGAACTCGTCGTTCTAGATCAGATAATGCAGCGTATTACCTCAAGTATGGACAGGGATGGGCAGCGCTTTTTGCGTTGTATTCGCTTTTCAGGAACCGACTAGTTTTCAGCAACGTTATATAAGGTATTAATCAACAGCTAGAAAATAAAAAGGCTAACTCAAAAGAGTTAGCCTTTGTTGTTTTGTATCTCCGGACTAAATAGCCGAGTGCACTACACCTTGTTTCTGAATATAGCGTAGTCGTGCTGCAAACATGATTGCAGCAGCGGTTAGACCGGCAATTAAGCCAATCCAGAATCCTTGGGCGCCCATATGCGGCACAATAATATCGGTACGGGCTAAGGTATAACCTAAGGTCATGCCGATCCCCCAGTATGCAACCAGCGTAATGTAGAATGCACTACGGGTATCTTTATAACCACGCAGCGCACCTGCGGTAACCACTTGTATAGAATCTGACAGTTGATAGATGGCAGCGAAAAACATCAAGCTGCCCGCTAATGAGATTACCTCAGGATTATCGTTATAAAGCAATGCAATTTCATGTCTAAATAGAATCGTGATCACTGCCGTACAAGCCGCCAATGAAAATGAAATCATCAGTGCTAACTTTGTCACTAAGGCTGCAATTTCTGGTTTATCTTGGCCTAAGTAATATCCAACGCGAATTGAAACCGCGATTCCCAAAGATAGCGGTATCATAAAAACAATTGATGAAAAGTTAAGTGCAATTTGATGGCCTGCAACAACAATCGCACCTAATGGCGCTAAAAGGAGTGCAATGATTGCAAATAAACTCACTTCAAAAAATAGCGCCATAGCTATGGGAAAGCCATGTTTTGTCATATCCAGCATGACTTTTACATCAGGCATATGAAAAGATTTGAAAGGAGCTAGCTCTTTAAACTTTTTATGCAGCTGCATGTAGATAACCATGGCAATTAGCATTGCCCAGAATACTAGCGCAGTCGCTACACCACAGCCTGCACCACCCATTGCAGGCATACCGAAGTGACCATAAATAAAGATATAGTTAGCTGGAATGTTGACGGCTAGACCAACAAATCCAATCACCATAGTCGGTAGCGTGTAAGATATGCCTTCGCTACAGCCTCTAAGTACCTGATATAGCACAAATGCAGGTACGCCCCACATAAAGCCATTTAGGTAACCGACACCCAAGCTCGCCATTTCAGGCTCAAGATCCATCATGGTGAAAATATTCTCTGCAAATGAGAGGATAAGCACCACAATAACACTGCCAATTATGGCAATATAACCAGCTTGGTAGGCTAATGGCTGAATTGCTTTTTGGTTATCCGCACCATGATGATGTGCAAACACAGGAGTAAAGGCCATTAATAAGCCTTGAACAAATAATAGTGCAGGTAGCCAAAGACTGGCGCTAATAGCAACAGCAGCCATATCAACGGCACTAACTCTACCTGCCATTACGGTATCGATAAAACCCATCATTGTTTGGGTAACTTGGGCAATTAGCACGGGTAATGCCAATTGGACTAAGCGTTTGGCTTGAAAGCCAGAATGGTTCATGGGTACAGCCCTTAATATACTAACGAGAGAGAATAATGTTTACAGGTATAGTTCAAGCAACGTGCGAAGTGTTGGCGATTGATAAAAAATCAGGATTAGATACGCTACAAATCGCTATTGGGCCGGATTTGCGCGAGGGACTTTCACTAGGGGCAAGTGTCGCAAATAACGGTGTATGTTTAACAGTCACAAGAATTGACGATGATAGGGTGTTTTTCGATGTAATGGAAGAGACCCTTAGGCTAACTAACCTATCTAAACTGAGAGTTGGATCACAGGTTAACATCGAACGTTCATTAACCTTTGGTAGTGAGATTGGTGGACACATTTTATCTGGTCACGTTCACACCCAAGCTGAAGTCGATTTAGTCAGTGTCACCGACGAGCATTATGACATTCGCTTAACTGTTGAACCGAAATGGATGAACTACATTTTGTATAAAGGCTTTGTTGGTGTAAACGGCTGTAGCTTAACGGTAGGTGAGGTGACTGAGACGAGCTTTATGCTGCACTTAATCCCGGAAACGTTAAAGCTGACCAATCTTGATAGTTATATAAAAGGTGACTCGATAAATATCGAGATTGATAGCCAAACTCAAGCTATTGTAGACACAGTTGAACGAGTGCTCGCTAAGCGATTTGCAAGTTAAGTCTATTAAGCTGTTTTTATATTTAAACCGGCATGCCTAGACCTACTCGCTACAAAACTAAAGAGCAGATCGATTAGTAGATCTGCTCATCGTCTGAATCAATAAAAAACTCGATCTTATGTTGCGCTTCATCCATATGTAATCGCATATGAATTGGGTTACAACATACCCGACAATCTTCATAGTAATCTTGGTCACCGCAAGTCGCATCAATATTAATGTGCTGATGGTGGCCGCAATGGGGACAGCTAATACTCTTGTTAATAAATCGCATCGTTACGCTCCTGTAAAGCCGACTGCGCTTCGTCCTCCATCCACAGCTATTACTTGGCCAGAGATATAAGGAGCGCTGACAAGGTGTGATACAAGCTTAGCGATATCTTCTGGGTGGCCAAGCTTAGCTAACGGTATTGCACTTAATACAGCTTGTTGCGATTGTAGATCTGATTGCTCCGGCCATAAGATTGCCCCCGGCGATACACCATTAACACGTACATTAGGTGCTAACTCTTGAGCCAATGACAAGGTAGCCATTTCAAGTGCAGCCTTTGATATAGAGTATAGCCCATGATCTTTAAGTGGGCGTCTGCCATGTATGTCGAGTAAGTTAATGACGCAGCCATGATGCTCGCTAAGTAGAGGGTGTACAGCTTGGGCAAGCAAATAAGGCGTAACGAGGTTAGTTGCTAGTATTTGCTGTGCTTCTAAGAAAGAGCTTTGTCCTAAAGGTGTCGGATAAAAGCTAGAAGCATTATTGACGAGTACCGATAATGGTAGCTTTGCTTCGATTATTTGAGTCAGTAACGCATTGACTGTGTCTGATTGAGCCAAATCAGCCTGCATTGTTATTGCTGAGCCAATGCGCTTGCCGTTTAGTTTGCTCGCTAATGTTTCAGCCTCAGTGGCTGACTGACCGTAGTGAATAATAATATTGAAACCATCATTATGCAGCTGCGTTGCAATGGTTCGGCCTATTCGTTTGGCTGCACCGGTGATTAAAGCCCAAGTTGTCATATTCCATCCGTGTTGTGATTAATAGAAAGCAGCCTCTAAATCCATCCCAAAGACCTGCGACGATTTGTCGACAAGTATCATATCTAGCTTGAGCACCTTATTGAAGAGGTTCTTTCAATATGCGCGTAAAGCTGTTGCTTTAGGTACATCAACAGTTTGAGAGGAAGCCATAGTAAGAAAAAAGGTTTGTGCAGTTATCTAAAGCTAAATGAATGCTAGCAAATGTCGGCAATAACCCTACTTGTTAGTATTTATGTTTACAGCATCACAAGCTTTGAAATTGATTGCTTTGGAAGTAACTGATAAGCCATATAGATGATTTATAACTATCTAATTGTTTTCATAAAGCTTAATCGTCATATTTTAGAGTGTTTCAGCTTAAAATTTTATTAAAAGCAGCGCTTGCATCCTACAGTCTCTATCACTTAGAATTGACGGCTTGCGCGCTGGATACCGCAGACTACTGTAAGGTCTAGTCCCAGTGGCGTAACCACACTTAATTTTAAAACCAAGTGGCCCTACGTGGGGGTCACCACTGGAAAAGGAAAAATCATGCCTGTTATTACACTTCCTGACGGAAGCAAACGCGAGTTTGCTCACTCTGTTTCTACTTTAGATGTTGCTGCTGACATTGGTCCTGGTCTGGCTAAAGCGTGTATCGCTGGTCGCGTGAACGGTGAACTAAAAGACGCATGTGACTTGATTGAAACTGATTCAGATCTTTCAATCATCACCGCTAAAGATGAAGAGGGTGTTGAGATTCTTCGTCACTCTTGTGCTCACTTGCTAGGTCATGCGATCAAGCAACTGTTCCCAGAAACCAAAATGGCTATTGGCCCAGTTATCGATAATGGTTTCTACTATGACATCGACTTAGACCATAAGTTGACTCAGGAAGATATCGATGCGCTAGAAAAGCGTATGGCTGAACTTGCTAAAACTAACTATGCGGTTGATAAGCGTGTTGTTAGCTGGCAAGAAGCGCGTGATACATTTGAATCTCGCGGTGAAGTTTACAAAATGGCGATTTTGGATGAGAACATTCCAAAAGACTCTACGCCAGCACTTTATCACCATGAAGAATACATCGACATGTGTCGTGGTCCACACGTACCAAACATGAAGTTCTGTCAGAACTTTAAGTTGATGAGTGTAGCTGGCGCCTACTGGCGCGGTAACTCTGACAATAAGATGTTACAACGTGTATACGGCACAGCTTGGGCTGATAAGAAAGCGCTTAAAGTTCACCTTAACCGTCTTGAAGAAGCGGCTAAGCGTGACCACCGTAAAATTGGTAAGCAGTTAGATCTTTACCATATGCAAGAAGAAGCACCAGGTATGGTGTTCTGGCATAACGATGGTTGGAGTCTGTTCTTAGAGCTTGAGAAGTTTATTCGTCAAAAGCTAGGTCAGTACACTTACCAAGAAGTAAAAGGCCCATTAATGATGGACCGTGTACTTTGGGAACGTAGTGGTCACTGGGACAAGTATTCAGAAGCGATGTTTACAACTAGCTCTGAAAACCGTGAATACGCAGTTAAGCCAATGAACTGTCCAGGTCACGTACAGATCTTTAACCAAGGTCTTAAGTCTTACCGAGACTTGCCATTACGTATGGCTGAGTTTGGTTGTTGTCACCGTAATGAGCCATCAGGTTCACTACACGGCCTAATGCGTGTACGTGGTTTCACTCAAGATGACGCGCATATCTTCTGTACAGAAGAGCAAGTGCAGCAGGAAGTGAGCGCATGTATCAAGATGGTTTACGATACATACGAAACATTCGGCTTTAGCAATATCGTTGTTAAGCTATCTACACGTCCAGAAAAGCGTATCGGTGATGACGATATGTGGGATCGTGCAGAGGAAGCGCTTAAGCAAGCATTGACTGCTAATGATATTGAATTTGAAATTTTACCGGGCGAAGGCGCGTTCTACGGCCCTAAAATTGAATTTACATTGCATGATTGTCTAGACAGAGCGTGGCAATGTGGTACAGTGCAGCTCGATTACGCGTTACCTGGTCGTTTAGGTGCAACTTATGTTGCTGAAGATAACAGTCGTCAAACACCTGTTATGATCCACCGTGCGATTTTAGGTTCATTAGAGCGCTTCTTGGGTATTCTAATTGAAGAGTACGCAGGCAAATTCCCAGCTTGGTTATCACCAGTTCAAGTTGTTGTAATGAATATTACCGACAAACAGTCGGATTATGTCGATAATGTCGTCAATTTATTCAAAGAACATGGAATTCGTGCAACTAAAGACTTGAGGAATGAGAAGATAGGCTTTAAAATACGCGAACATACCTTAAGGCGTGTGCCTTATCTGTTGGTCGTAGGTGATCAAGAGATGGAAAATAAGGAAGTAGCGGTGCGTACCCGTGAAGGCGTTGACTTAGGTAAAATGCAAATCGAAGAATTTGCTACTAAGCTCAAGAACCAGATTTCGCTCCGTAGTCTCAATTTGTTGGAGGATTAGGTCATAAAGATCAAAAAAACAGCAGGGCGCCAGGCGGCCCCGAACAGAATCAACGAGCTCATCGTTGGTGTATCTGAAGTCCGTCTAAACGGTTTAGATGGTGAGCAGTTAGGCATCTTAACTATTAAAGAAGCACAAGAAGTTGCTGATGAAGCCGGTGTGGATTTAGTAGAAATTAGCCCTAATGCTGAGCCGCCAGTTTGTCGTGTTATGGACTACGGTAAGTTCCTTTTTGACAAAGCAAAAGCTCAAAAAGAACAAAAGAAGAAGCAGAAAATTGTACAGGTGAAGGAAATTAAATTCCGTCCCGGTACAGACGAAAACGACTACCAGGTAAAACTACGCAACCTGACTCGTTTTCTAGAAGACGGCGACAAAGCGAAAGTAACGCTGCGTTTCCGTGGTCGTGAGATGGCTCACCAAAGTTTAGGTATGGATCTTTTGAACCGTATCAAAGCTGATTTGGAAGTCATAGCAGTAGTGGAGTCTTTCCCGAAAATGGAAGGTCGCCAAGCTGTTATGGTTCTTGCGCCGAAAAAGAAATAGTAAGGCAACCTTAAAAGTAGTAGGGGCCTCTTGAGGTTTCCTACTCGCCTTGCGTTTTATTAATTGTCCCAATGCGGAGTTTTAGCAATGCCTAAAATGAAAACAGACAAGGGTGTACAAAAGCGTTTTAAGAAAACCGCTAACGGTTTTAAGCGCAAGCAAGCCCATTTACGTCATATTTTGACCAAGAAGAGCACTAAGCGTAAACGTCACTTACGTGCAAAATGTCAAGTAGCTAAGTCTGATGTGCCAGCAATCGCACGTCAACTACCATACGCTTAATTAAAGGAGCAATGAACAATGCCTAGAGTTAAGCGTGGTGTAACCGCTCGTGCTCGTCACAAGAAAGTACTTAAATTAGCTAAAGGTTATTATGGCGCTCGTAGCCGTACTTACCGTGTTGCTGTTCAAGCAGTAACTAAAGCTGGTCAATATGCTTACCGTGACCGTCGTCAAAAGAAACGTCAATTCCGTCAACTATGGATTGCACGTATCAATGCGGCATCTCGTCAAAATGGTCTGTCTTACAGCCGTTTCATTAATGGTTTGAAAAAAGCATCAATCGAAATCGACCGTAAGATCCTGGCTGACATCGCTGTTTTCGATAAAGTTGTATTTGCAACTTTAGTTGAAAAAGCAAAAGACGCTTTAGCTAAGTAATTAGTTTAGAATCTTTCGAAAAGGGAGCCTCAGGGCTCCCTTTTTTTATGGCTATAATTTGTGCTCTACTGATTGGCATAAATGTACGTAAAAACAATAAACAGCCACATATCATTATTTTTAGCCAATCAAATATAGACATTATTGCTATCATGGTAAGCCTAAACGCAATTAGATTGATTTGGAGCAGGCCTTAAATGACAACCTTGACCACATCTAGACTGACTATTTCACCTATGTCTTTAGGTGACAGCCAATTACAGTTCGAGTTAGATCAAGATCCTATGGTGATGAAGTACATCAATGGTGGACGTGCACTAAGTCTTGAAGAAATAGAAACGGTTTTCATGCCACGCTTTGCCGCTTATCGAAATTTAGAAAAGGGCTGGGGCTTATGGAAAGTGTTTCTCGAACAAAGCCAACTTAGCGGCAATAATTTTGTTCAAGCTGAACCTTATTTTGTTGGCTGGATCTTAATTAGACCTATGTACTTTTTCACTGATAAGCCTAGGTATAATGATCTAGAAATAGGTTGGCGCTTTAAACAATCAACCTGGGGTAAAGGGATTGCTACCGAGAGTGCGCAGAAGGTTATTGAACATCTACTAGAAACTCAGCCAGACATTGAATACTTTTCTGCTATTGCTGATAAACAAAATCACGCTTCTATTAATATTATGAAGAAGTTGGGTATGCGTTACCAAGGAAAACTTGAGCACCCAGATGTGGGTGATGATGTTGAAGTGGTTCTCTACGTTAAGTCTGTTGATTAACAGGATTAGCTAGGCTAAATGGGTTTTATTGGTTTTGTGGGAACGTCCACTATTCTTTGTAATGTTGAATGTCGCTTTCTAGCTTGAACTTCAGCATTAAAAAAAGCCAACTCATATAGTTGGCTTTTTCGAATCTACATCAAGAATTACTGAGCGTCTAAGAAGCGCTCTGCATCCAATGCAGCCATACAACCGGTACCAGCAGAGGTAATTGCTTGGCGGTAATGTTGATCCATTACGTCACCAGCAGCAAATACGCCTTTAATGCTCGTTTGAGTCGCATTGCCGTTTAAGCCGCTTTCTACTTTGATGTAGCCATTGTTCATTTCAAGCTGACCTTCAAACATAGAAGTGTTTGGCTTGTGACCAATAGCAATGAAAACACCAGCAACTTCTAGTTCGTTAATAGCGCCATCTTTGGTGCTCTTCATCTTAAGACCGGTTACACCCATTTGGTCGCCAACAACTTCATCAAGCGTGTTGTCTAAGTGAAGTACGATATTACCGTTCTCAACTTTATCCATAAGACGCTTAGTTAAGATTTTTTCACTGCGGAATGTATCACGGCGGTGAATAAGGTGAACTTCAGATGCAATGTTACTTAAGTAAAGCGCTTCTTCAACAGCTGTATTACCACCACCTATTACAGCAACCTTTTGGTTGCGGTAGAAGAAACCATCACAAGTAGCGCACGCTGAAACACCGCGACCTTTAAATGCTTCTTCTGACTCAAGACCTAAGTACATCGCTGAAGCGCCTGTAGAGATGATTAGCGAGTCACAAGTGAATTCACCATTGTCGCCTTTCAGTTGGAAAGGGCGCACATTAAGGTTCACTTCGTTGATGTGATCAAAAATGATCTCAGTTTCAAACTTTTCAGCGTGCTTTTGCATGCGCTCCATCAGTGCTGGACCTGTTAGGTCTTCAGCATCACCAGGCCAGTTTTCAACTTCAGTGGTCGTTGTTAGCTGGCCACCTTGCTGCATACCTGTGATCAAAACAGGCTTTAAATTTGCGCGCGCAGCGTAAACTGCTGCTGTGTAGCCTGCAGGGCCTGAGCCCAGAATAAGTAGTTCACAATGTCTAGCTTGGGTCATTAGTTTCTCCGTTCCTTAACGAATGCGGTACAGCAAGGGGAATTGCTTCCCTCTTGTTTTTACGAATTGCTGCGATTGTATGGAATTTCCGGAGGCTGGTAAAGCTCTGTCTTAGTGTTTAATCATGGCTGAAGTTAGCTTATGTAGTGATATTTGAGGGTTTTTGTTGGGTTTAAGCTGCTCCTTATCACATTTTGGTTTATTCTATACCGCAAAGAAAGACAGTTGGCTTGTTTGCAGTGTCAAACTTACAGAGTCATAACCTAAAGCTAAAAGAAAAAGGAAGTGTTATGCGCATTACCGCGAATTTTGATAGTGGCAATATTGAAGTTATCAACCTGGATAACAAAGATGATGTTCAGTTAGCGATCCGTCCTGATGAAGGTGGTGAGTTTTTTCAATGGTTTAACTTTAAGCTTGAAGGTGTTGTAGGTAATCAGTACACACTAAAAATTGTCAATGCTGACAAAGCATCATACACAAAAGGTTGGGAAGATTATCAAGCGGTAGCAACTTACGATAGGCAGACTTGGTTTAGACTACCGACTGAGTACAAAGATGGTCAGCTATCGATTCAAGTTGACCTCGATTGTGACGCGATTCAAATTGCCTACTTTGCCCCTTATAGCTACGAACGTCACCAAGATCTTCTAGCGGCTGTTCAAGTGCATCCGCAAGTAAGCCTTGAACATTTAGGGTTAACGCTAGATGGTCGTGACATGACCTTGGTTAAAATCGGTGACGGCGATGAAGATAAAGCCAACATCTGGATCTCTGCGCGTCAGCACCCAGGTGAAACCATGGCTGAGTGGTTAGTTGAAGGCTTGATGAATAACCTGCTTGATAGCGATTGCCCAACGGCGAAAGCGCTGCTTGATAAAGCGAACTTTTATATTGTACCGAACATGAATCCAGACGGCAGTGCCCGTGGACATTTACGTACTAATGCTGTCGGTACCAACCTTAACCGTGAGTGGAAAACACCTTCTTTAGAGAAGAGCCCAGAAGTTCTGTACGTGGTTAATAAGATGAAAGAAACCGGTGTGGATCTGTTTTACGATGTACACGGTGATGAAGGCTTGCCATACGTGTTCCTTGCCGGTTGTGAAGGTGTGCCTGCCTTTACTAAAGAAGATTCAGCGCGCCAACAAGCGTTTGTTGATGCTTTACTGATGGCGAGCCCAGATTTCCAAGATAAGTTTGGTTACGATAAAGATGAGCCAGGTCAAGCAAATCTAACCGTTGCTTCTAACTGGGTTGCTCATACATTTGGATGCCTTTCAAATACCCTTGAAATGCCATTTAAAGATAACGCCAATATGCCAGATCTAATGGCGGGTTGGTCACCTGAGCGTTGTATTTATCTAGGTGAAGCGTCATTGATTGCAATGAATGCAGTCGTTGATAAACTTAAATAAGTAATTAGGATCAGCTAAGAGGTAGCCAATGGCATTAGTTAATTGTCCTAGCTGTAATAAACGTATCTCAAGTATGGCTAAAGAGTGTAATCATTGTAGAGCAAGCATCACCGCGGACAATGAAAGCCTTAAAGTAATTAGTCATATTAAGCGTTCAAACCAGTTAATGAATCAGAGTTTTTTAGCGCTGACCCTGTTTATTGGTGGCGTAGTGGCTTGGTTTTGGGGCGGGGAGCCTGCCGAAGGAGCTCGCTCCTATGTGGCGATAGGTGCATTTTCTCTTGGTTTTGTAGGCTACTTAATCACACGGGTGCAAATTGTGCTGCATAAACGGAAAAAAGTATGACCGACATAAATAAAGTGATTGATGAAATGCCTGATGAGGTTTATCAGCGATTATTAAGTGGTGTTGAGCTTGGTAAGTGGGAAGATGGCACGGTATTAACGCCTGAGCAGCGTGCATCGACTCAACAAGTTGTGATGTTGTATCAGGCTAGACGTTTGCAGCAAACCGACCACTTTACGATTAATAGTCAAGGTCAGGTAAACGAGTTGTCTAAGTCAGAACTTAAAAAGCAGTTTAAAGGCGAATCGATTGCCGAGTTTAAAGAGCAAGAGCTTTAATCGTTAGATTCAGCTAAATATAAGAATGCCCAAGCCAAGTGCTTGGGCATTTTTTTGCTTTCTATTGACACTAATCGGTAGTTAATTCACCGGCAATTGAGGTTTTCATTGCGGCTCGAATCTCGTCTGGTGAAAGATCTGTAGACAGTAAATAGTGCAGCTTAGTCAACGCCGCTTCTGTTGTCATGTCGTAACCGCTGGTTACACCTGCCTCTGCAAGTGCATTCCCCGTCGCATAGCCATCCATATTGACTCGACCTTGCATGCATTGCGTTAGGTTGATCAGCACGATACCACGCTCTTGAGCATCTTTTAGTGTTTTGAGTAACTCAGGAGTTTGTGGTGCATTACCGACACCAAAAGTGAGCAAGATTAATGCCTTTACCGGTTGCTGTAGAATATTAGCGAAAATCTCGGTATTTATACCGGGGTAGAGAGTGACAACACCAATCGGCTGAGGACTAATCTTGGCAACTTTTAGCTCAACGTTTGGATCCCACTTGGCCCGTTTCCCCGCATGCCAACGAATTTTAATCCCCGCTTCTAAAAGCAGAGGGAAGTTTGGCGACGCAAAAGCATTAAAGCCATCGGCATGTGCTTTAGTGGTGCGATTACCACGAAACAGTTTGTTATTAAAGAATAAGCAAACTTCAGCAACAGGGTAGTTAGCTGCAATATAAAGGGCATTAAGTAGGTTGGTTTGACCATCAGACCTAAGCTGAGCAAGTGGGATTTGCGAACCCGTTACAATAACGGGCTTTTGCAACCCTTGTAACATAAAAGAAAGTGCCGCAGCGGTAAACGCCATGGTGTCAGTACCATGCAGAATCACAAAACCATCATATTGATCATATTTGGCTTTAATATCGTCGGCAATCATTTGCCAATCCGTGGGCTTCATGTTGGCAGAATCAATCAGTGGCGAATATTCGTGAATGACAAAGTTTGGCATTTCATCATGGTAAAACTCTGGCATAGCTTGCACGCAACCGGTTAGAAAGTTGGCAACAGGCGCAAAGCCATGATCGGTTTTTTGCATACCGATAGTACCGCCAGTGTAGGCTACATAGATTGAACGTTTTGTCATGTTTATTTGTCTTTTAGTTCTTAGGGATAGTTCTTAGGTAATAGCGCTTAGGCGTTCGTTGTTAGGTAAAACGCAATAGGCGGATTATATACCCAAAGGGCCTTCGGCGTCAGCGACAAAGCGTAATATTGCGAAGGATCTGCGATTGGTATGCATGAAACGATTGATTGGCGGAGGGCAATCACATTTTTATTGAAAATAAAAAGCCCAGTCGAAGACTGGGCTAAACGATTAATTAAATTATTAATTAGTAGTTACAAGCATCGCAGTATAAGTAAACACCGTTGGGGTCATCAAAAGATTTAAACTCGTCCACTACCGCAGACCACTGCATGATTAATGCGTCTACAGCCGTTGATTGACTCAATGTTTGCGGCATGTAGCTTGCGGCTGAAGCAAACATCTCTTGAACAAACAACTCTTGTGGTGTGAGCTCTCTTTCAATGACATCTGTATCATATTGCTCAAGAGAAGCCATTTGAGCAGCTTTAGTCACAGCATCTTGTAGCTCACCTAAGCCGTCCACCAAACCAAGCTCAAGCGCTTTACGGCCGGTCCATACTCGCCCTTGGGCGATATTATCGACTTGTTCTAACGTCATGTCGCGTTCATTGGCAACAAGAGAGATAAAGTCATGATAGCCACGCTCGATATGACGCTGAATAACGGCTTGTATTTGAGGTGTTAGACCTTTAGTGACTGAGAAACCGGCCCAGTCAGAAGTGCCTACACCATCAGTGTGAACGCCAATGCTGGCTAAAGAGTCTTCAAAGGTTGTAATCATGCCAAAAATACCTATTGAGCCTGTTAGCGTCGTTGGTGTAGCGTAAATATAGTCAGCACTTGCAGAAATCCAGTAACCGCCTGATGCTGCATAGCTACCCATACTCACTACAACCGGCTTATTGGCTGCTTTTAGTGCTAATACTTCCTGTCTAATTTGCTCCGATGCAAATGCGCTACCGCCTGGGCTATCAACTCGCAGAACAACGGCTTTAACCGAGTCGTCAAAACGTGCTTTCCTAAGAAGCTCAGAGGTGCTTTCACCGCCAATTTGGCCAGCAGGTTGCGAACCATTTAAGATGTTACCTTTAGCTACAACAATACCGACTTTGTCATTTAAGCTAAGAACAGGATGGGTTTGCGTTACAGACAGATAATTGTAAAAATCGACATGTTTATAAGATTCACCATCAGCGGATTTACCTACGGCATCAACCATAGCTAATCTGAACTCTTCAGCCGTTTTTAATCCGTCCACCCACTTCATGTTAACTGCCATCTCAGCAGTTTGACCGTTGGTTTTATCCAGTTCTGCGAGGTATTGCTCAGCGCTGAGTGAAAGACTGTTACTGTTTATACCGCGGTTTACTGCGACGGTATCAGCGTAGCTTTGCCATAAATCATTGAGTAATGTCAGATTTGCTTCTTTTGCTGCATCAGACATATCATCACGAATAAACGGCTCAACTGCAGACTTAAAGGTACCTACGCGGAAAACATGGGCATTGATCTTTAACTTCTCAAATGCTGATTTAAAGTAAAGGCGATAACGACTTAGCCCTTCAATTTGTACGCTACCCTGTGGGTTTAGATAGATTTTATCAGCAAAGCTAGCAAGGAAATATTGATTTTGACCATACCAGTCGCCATTGGCCACTACAGATTTACCAGAAGCTTTAAACGCTTCTAGTGCATCACCAATGGATTGCAATTTACTCATACCCGTGCCATTAAGTAGCGCTAAATCAAGCACAATCTGGCTAATTCTGTCGTCGGCTGTGGCGTTATTAATAACGCTAAGCACATCAGAGAGTAATATTTCTCCACTACCGTCGGCTTCACTACCACTATTCATTGCCGCTTCAATGGGGTCGACTTGACGCTTTTGATCAACAATCACGCCAGCTAGGTTTAAGACTAAAGCAGAACCATCTTCAACTTGAATGGTGTCATCACTCGCTAGACTTACAATGATAATGGCAATCAAACCAAAGAAAATAAGATTAAGAAAAAGCTTTCTTAAACCATTTATGGTGTTCCAGGTTAGTAGGAACATCCTTTTAAAAATTGAGGGTTTAGTGGGCATTAGCCACTCCTTTATCACTTAGATAGGATAATGCTAACTGAAATCTTAAAGGAAAGGAAAACACAATTGTAAATGAATCTATTCATTCACTTATTGAGCTTATTGTTTACACAGGGTATGCTGAATTAAATCACTTGTTTAAAAAGGATGTTTGAATGTCGTTTCCGCATTTATTAGAACCCTTAGATCTGGGGTTTACCCAGTTAAAAAACCGCGTATTGATGGGATCAATGCATACAGGTTTGGAAGAAGAAAAGGACGGTTTTGAGAAACTGGCAGCATTTTATAAAGAACGAGCGCTTGGTGGTGTAGGCCTTATTGTTACAGGTGGCATCTCACCAAATCTACGTGGTCGTTTAGCCCCTAATGCGTGTCAGCTAAGCTTTCCTTGGCAAGTAAAAAAGCATACTAAGGTTACCCAAGCTGTGCATGAAGCTGGCGGTAAAATATGCATGCAACTACTGCACGCCGGCCGCTACGGCTATCACCCTTTCTCAAGTGCACCGAGTAAGATCAAATCACCTATCACCCCATTTACCCCGTCAGCGATGTCCGCAAGACAAGTTAACGGCACAATTAAAGATTATGCAACCAGCGCCGCGCTGGCTAAGAAAGCCGGTTATGACGGTGTAGAGGTCATGGGCAGTGAAGGGTATCTGATTAACCAGTTTATCAGTTCGCGTACTAATAAACGTGATGACAAGTGGGGCGGAGAGTTTAAGAATCGCGCCCAATTCCCAATTGAAATCGTTAACAGTATCCGTGAAAAGGTCGGCAGTGATTTTATCATTATCTTTAGACTATCCATGCTTGATCTGGTTGATAACGGCTCAACTTGGGAAGAAGTGGTACAACTTGCTAAATGGTTAGAGCAAGCTGGTGTGACGATTATAAACACGGGCATAGGCTGGCACGAAGCGCGAGTGCCGACCATTTCAACCAGTGTGCCCCGCGGTGCATTTGCTTGGGTTACTGAGCGATTGAAGCAAGAAATGTCGATCCCGCTTATCGCCACCAATCGTATTAATACGCCTGAAATTGGTGAGCATATTATCGCATCAGGTCAGGCAGACATGGTGTCGATGGCGAGACCCTTCCTAGCCGACCCAGACTTTGTCAATAAAGCCGCCGCTAACACTCCAGAGCTTATCAATACCTGTATTGGTTGTAATCAAGCCTGTCTAGATCATACCTTTGCGCTAAAACGCGCGACTTGTTTGGTAAACCCTAGAGCATGTTACGAGACAGAGCTTAACTTTACACCAGCTAACACTAAAAAGCGTATTGCCGTAATGGGCGCGGGTCCTGCTGGTATGGCATTTTCTATTTATGCAGCGAGTCGCGGTCATGAGGTGGTGTTGTTTGAAGCTAAATCAGAAGTTGGTGGCCAGTTCAATTTGGCGCGTAAAATTCCGGGCAAAGAGGAATTTGATGAAACCATTCGCTATTTCCTTAATCAAATTAAGCTACACAAGGTCGAGTTACGATTAAATACTCGTCTAGATGCCAGCGTTGTGCGTGATGAGAAGTTTGATGAAATCGTCATGTCCAGTGGTGTAAAACCTAGAGCAATTGATTTGCCAGGCTTTGATAACCCTAAAGTCGTCGATTATCAAAATGTGCTCAATGGCGAAGTACAAATAGGTCAAAAGGTCGCGTTAATTGGTGCGGGCGGTATTGGTTTTGATATGGCGCATTATCTTTGTGAGTCAGAATCTTTGACACTTGATCTCGACCGTTGGCTAAAGCAATGGGGTATCGATAAAGAGTACAAAGAGGCAGGTGGCCTAACAGAGCCTTTGCCAGAAGAAAAGCATCGCCAAGTATACCTACTGCAACGTAAAACCACCAAAATAGGTAAAGGGCTAGGAAAAACCACAGGGTGGATCCATCGCTCAGTGCTGAAGCAACATCAAGTCATCACAAAAGTTGGTGTGAGTTACGATAAGTTTGATGAGCAAGGCCTACATATTAGCGTTGATGGACAAGCCGAAATTCTAGATGTTGATAATGTGATTTTATGTGCAGGGCAGGTATCTAATACTGAGCTTGTTGACGAAATGAAATCGACAGGGATCCCGGTTCACTTAATCGGTGGCGTTGATGTTGCCGCAGAACTTGATGCTAAGCGTGCCATTCGCCAAGGTGCTGAGCTTGCGATTGCACTTTAAAATTTAAACAACTGCTAAATGAAACCTGCTAGTGCTGTATGCATTCGCAGGTTTTTTTATTGGCTTAACTTTACACATAAACTCACACTTGTTTCACAATCAATTGGCTATTCTGCAAATAAGGTTTCTCGGTATGTACTACAGTATTAATGACTAATGTCGACATGAGAATTTATCTACTAAGGAAATAATGTCATGAAAAGAGCCGTATTAATAATTGGATTGTTACTTGCATCGTCAAGTGTTTTTGCTACATCGAGTCCTGAAAAAGCGGGCGGTTTTATTGGACCGAGCAATGTCAGTGTTAAGACTGTTGCTGTTGCTTTAGAAGCAAAGGACGACACTCTAGTGCAACTGACCGGCTATATAACTGCGGGCTTAGGTAACGAAGAATATAAATTTAAGGACAATACGGGTGAAATCATCATTGAAATTGACGATTCTGATTGGAATGGCGTAAAAGCAACGCCTGAAACCAAAGTCGTCCTACAGGGGGAGGTCGATAGCGGCTGGTCTTATACGGTAATCGATGTCGATACGATTAAGCTCGCTAAATAATAGAGCCTAAAGAATTGTCGTCACTAAGCATGTAAGCATGACGACATAAAAGCAATATTTAGCTGAGGTTTAACAACTCAGTTTTAAGCCTGTTTTTGACACTTGGGTTAAAGCCTATTAACGATTAATGGGCTTTAAATCTATTATTCTTGGTTAATATTGTCAGTTCTAACCTGCTAGTTTTAGATTGAAAGGAATTCAGTCCTGAAAGCTTTTTGTGTTTAAAAGCCAAATCAATCAAACTGCTTTTGAACATAATAGCTAATAAATTCATAAACAAAGGAACACTTTATGACTGCCACACCTGAGATGGCGGATGTAAAATTGAATGTATGCTTGATTAGCAACCTAAGATGTAAATTCTTGAACTAATAATTAGAGAGGACTTATTGCTCAGCCTTGTACTGTGGTGTTGGCAGAAACCACTTCGCTGTTAATCGCTGGTGTATTAGCAGGTTTGGGAGTGGCTACACGCACTACAACTTCAGCACCTTCGGCAGAAAGCGCTAAATCAATGTCACCATCAGGTACGCAGCAGCAGGGTAGGCACTCATCGGCTTCTAGTTCGACTAAAGGCTCTTTAATATAAGCAACACTACCGCTTTTGAGTTTGGTTTTACATTGGCCGCAAAAGCCGCTGCGACATTCGGAGAATATCTTCACTTTCTTTTGCTCAAGTGCTTCCAGCAATGTCAGGTGCTGCTGATTAAACAGCAACACCGGCATGCCTTGAAGGCTCACAATCGGAGCCTTCTTAAAGCTTGCTTGACTAAAGTTGACGGGCTTAAAGGTCAAAATCTGCGAACTCATCTTCATCGATTGAAGAGTCAATTTGGCCGACAAGGTAAGAAGACACTTCTACTTCTTGCGGTGCAACTTGTACAGAATCACTTTCTAACCAGTTCTTCATCCATGGTAGCGGATTACTTTTCTCTTCATAAGGCGAAGCGAAGTTTACCGCTTTCATACGCTCGTTAGTAATGTACTCAACGTATTGGCAAAGAATATGTTCGTTTAGACCAATCATTGAGCCATCTTTGAATAGGTATTTAGCCCACTCTTTTTCTTGCTCAGCGGCTTTAACGAAAATATCAATGGCAGTTTGCTCACACTCTTTCGCAATTTCAGCCATTTCTGGATCGTCTTTGCCAGCGTGCATAATCTTTAAGATATGTTGGGTGCTGTTAAGGTGCAATGCTTCATCACGTGCAATCAGGCGGATGATTTTTGCATTACCTTCCATTACCTTGCGTTCTGCAAAGGCAAATGAACAAGCAAAACTGACGTAGAAACGAATCGCTTCTAATACGTTCACTGACACCATACATAGATAAAGTGCTTTCTTAATTTCACGCTTAGTGACTTCAACCACTTCGCCTTCAATTTCATGATTGCCTTCACCATGTAGGTGATACGCTTGGCTTAGTTTAATCAAGTCATCGTAGTAGTTAGCAATGTCACTTGCGCGCTTTAAGATCTCTTCATTTTCAACGATATCATCAAATACGATTGAAGGATCATTGACGATATTACGAATAATATGCGTGTAAGAACGTGAGTGAATTGTCTCAGAGAAAGACCAAGTCTCAATCCAAGTTTCTAGCTCTGGCAGAGATACCAGCGGCAAGAATGCTACGTTTGGTGAACGGCCTTGAATTGAATCAAGTAGCGTTTGATACTTTAGGTTTGAGATGAAGATATGTTTTTCATGCTCAGGCAGTGCAGCGTAATCGATTTTATCGCGGCTAACGTCGACTTCTTCTGGACGCCAGAAGAACGAAAGTTGCTTTTCAATTAGCTTTTCAAAAACTTCATATTTTTGTTGATCATAACGCGCTACGTTAACTGACTGCCCAAGAAACATAGGCTCTAGCATTGCGTTGTTTGGAGTTTGACAAAATGTTGAATAGGCCATTTTTCTATCTTCCGATAATGGGGGCAGCGCCCCCTTAAATTAACGTTTAATACTAATGATTAAAATCTTGGGTTAGATCTTACATGCGCCGCCAGCGCAACTGTCATCTTCTTTCTCAATGGCAGTGATATCGTCATGACTATCTGAAGCCCCATCACGAGTATTGTGATAGTAAAGTGTCTTCACACCATATTTATAAGCGGTTAATAAGTCTTTTAACAGTACCTTCATTGGTACGCGACCACCCTCAAAGCGAGTCGGGTCATAGTTGGTGTTTGCTGAAATCGACTGATCGACAAACTTCTGCATTAAACCAACTAGTTGTAGATAACCATCGTTATTCGGCATTTGCCATAATAACTCATAGCTGTACTGGTATTTTTCAAAGTCAGGTACCACTTGCTTTAGCTGACCATCTTTACTCGCTTTAACACTGATCAAACCACGTGGAGGCTCAATACCGTTTGTTGCGTTAGAGATCTGTGAAGAAGTCTCTGATGGCATTAACGCTGAAAGCGTTGAGTTACGTAATCCGTGGGTCTTAATCTCTTCACGCAAGGTTTCCCAGTCAAGGTGTAATGGTTCATCACAGATCTTGTCTAAGTCACGCTTATAAGTGTCAATCGGCAAAATACCTTTAGCATAAGTTGTCTCATGGAAAGCAGGGCAAGCGCCTTGCTCTTGAGCCAGCTTCATTGACGCTTTCAATAGGTAGTATTGAATGGCTTCAAATGTTTTATGGGTAATGCCGTTAGCTGAACCATCAGAGTAACGTACACCTTCTTTTGCTAAGTAGTTAGCAAAGTTAATCACGCCGATACCTAAAGTACGACGGTTCATCGATGCTTTTTCAGCAGAGATGATTGGGTAGTCTTGATAATCAAGTAAGTTATCAAGCGCACGCACAGCTAAATCGGCTAATGGTTCAAGCTCTTCAAGCTTCTTAATCGCACCTAAGTTAAGCGCTGATAGTGTACAAAGTGCAATTTCACCATCTGGGTCGTTAATGTTATTTAACGGCTTAGTTGGCAACGCAATCTCAAGACATAAGTTAGACTGACGAACCGGTGCAATTTTAGAATCAAATGGGCTGTGGGTATTACAGTGATCCACGTTCTGAATGTAGATACGACCTGTAGAAGCGCGCTCTTGCATCATCAGTGAGAATAACTCAACCGCTTTGATCTGCTTTTTGCGGATGCTCGGGTCAGCTTCATACTTAAGGTATAGACGCTCAAATTCTTCCTGATCTTCGAAGAATGCATCGTACATACCTGGCACGTCTGATGGGCTGAATAAGCTTATCATGCCACCTTGAACTAAACGCTGGTACATGACTTTGTTAATTTGTACACCGTAATCCAAGTGACGGATACGGTTGTCATCAACACCACGGTTGTTCTTCAGTACCAATAATGACTCAACTTCTAAATGCCACATTGGGTAGAAAAGAGTCGCAGCACCACCACGAACGCCGCCTTGTGAACAAGACTTAACTGCCGTTTGGAAATACTTATAAAATGGCAAACAACCCGTATGGAATGCTTCACCGCCACGAATAGGGCTACCTAGTGCGCGAATACGACCGGCATTGACGCCGATACCAGCACGTTGTGACACGTATTTAACGATAGACGAAGACGTCGCGTTAATAGAGTCTAAGCTGTCACCACACTCAATCAATACACACGAGCTGAACTGGCGAGTAGGCGTACGTACGCCAGCCATGATTGGTGTTGGTAGCGAGATCTTAAATGTAGACGTTGCATCATAGAAGTCTTTAACGTACTTCAAGCGTGTATCTTTTGGATACTTAGCAAATAGGCAAGCAGCAACCAAAATATATAAGAACTGGGCACTTTCGTAAATATCGTGGGTGACACGGTTCTGAACTAAATACTTACCTTCTAGTTGCTTAACAGCTGCATAAGAGAAGTTCATATCACGCCAGTGATCGATATAGCTATCTAGGATATCAATCTCTTCTTGGGTGTAGTCTTCTAGAATATGCTGATCGTATTTACCAAGTTCTACTAGTTTAACCACATGATCGTAAAGCTTTGGCGGTTCAAACTGACCAAAGGCTTTTTTACGTAAATGGAAAACAGCTAGGCGCGCAGACAAAAACTGGTAATCTGGAGATTCCGGAGAAATTAAGTCAGCAGCGGCTTTAATGATAGTCTCATGGATAGCTTCGGTAGCAATGCCGTCGAAAAACTGCAGATGAGAACGCAGTTCTACTTCAGATACTGAGACGTTATTTAACCCCTTTGCCGCCCATTCAATAACGCGATGGATTTTATCGAGATCGATCGTCTCACGTTCGCCACTACGCTTTGTGACTGTCATATTGCTATTCATTAAAGATAGACCTTGGTTTTTATATTTATGAAAGTGACCTGTTCAGGTTCACCGTACGTTTCCCTGTAAACAAACAGTTTTTAACCGTAAAAACGGAGAGTTCCTTTTTGTTGACACAAACGACTGAATAGTGCCTGTTTAAGTCTCTCACACACAATATATGGTGTTTTTAGATTTAATAGCTACAAGATAGTGAGGTTCGCTGATTTTTGCAAGTGTGAATTTGGGGGACAAGTTGTGGATATCTTGAGGATAATCTTAAGTGTTAGTAATGGCTAACCGTTAAAGCTTGTTTTGATTTGATTTCCTTTTGCATGGAGAATAAATGAGCAAATAAAAAGATCGTCTAGATCGCATTTTCCTTGAACGATCAAAAACGATCTTCTGTGCACTTTAGTATTAGAAAAGTTGCAATCTAAACATTAGATTTAACCTTGCTACTCAACAACAGTGCCATTTAGTTATCTAATAAAAAATGTTTTAACGCATCACTGTTTTTGAATCGAATATCTGCTGGCCAATCAGCTGTATTATCATTGTCGCCAATATAGCCCCACTCAACTAACCCCGACACCATTCCGGCAGCTTTGGCTGCAACTAAATCACGTTCAGCATCGCCTAAATAAAGGATATGCTCCGGTGAAATATTAAGTTGCTGTGCGCCTAAAAACATGGGGGCGGTATGCGGTTTTGAGTGCAGGGTGGTATCGCCGCTGACAATAGCGGGCATCTTTGCTGTTAAACCAAGCCGGTTTAATAATGGTCGAGTGAAACGAGCGGGTTTATTAGTGATGACGCCATAAGGAATAGCGCGCTGAGTTAATTGCGCTAAAATGTCGTTCAATCCAGGAAATAGCTGACAATTATCGCCGTTAATTTGCTCATAATCACTAAATAGTGACTGTTGTAACTGAGGAATTAATGCTTCATCAACGTCAGGTAGGGCCGTTTTTATCATGGCAATGCTGCCATGGGACGCGCTAGCTCTTAACTGCTCAAACGCAGCTGGATCATAACCATGGCTTTTCAGCGTCATATTCAGCGCTGCGACCATATCAGGTGCGGTATCAGCCAGCGTGCCATCGAGATCGAATAGCACGCCTTTGATTTGATAAGCCTTAGTCATGTTTAACTGTAGCTATCATGTAATTTACTTCTAGGCTCTTGGTATAGCGGAAGATATCTGTAATTGGATTGTAAGTGATACCCACAGCGTCTTTACAAAAAAGCTCGGCTTGATCAGCAAGACCAATTAATTCAGAAGGTTTAATGAATTTATTATGATCGTGGGTTCCAACCGGCAACATCTTCAATAAGTATTCAGCGCCAAGAATTGTCTCTATATAAGCACGAACATTACGATTGATGGTTGAAAAGAAAACATAACCACCGGGCTTAACCATATCTGCACAGGCTTGAATGACTGAACTAGGGTCGGGAACATGCTCAAGCATTTCCATACAAGTCACGACATCATATTGACCACGATGTTCATCTCTATGCGCTTCTGCGGTGTTTTTAACATAATTGATATTAACACCAGCTTCTAGAGCGTGCAGTCTTGCGACATCTAGTGGTTCGTCACCCATGTCTAGACCTGTTACATTAGCGCCAATTTTTGCCATGCTCTCCGACAAAATACCGCCACCGCAACCAACATCTAATACTTGTTTGCCAAATATACCGCCAGCAGTTTGGTCAATATAGTTAAGGCGTAGTGGATTTAAGTTATGCAGCGGTTTAAATTCGCCATTTGGATCCCACCACGTGGCAGCCATTTTTTCAAACTTCGCGATCTCTTGTGGATCGACATTATTCTGTGTTTGCACTTAAATTACCTCTGAGCGACAAATCCGTCTTTTTCCACATTATAAACATTAGCGCTAAGAAACAAAGCAGTTATGAGGCTGTTTGTTACTTATTGAACAAACTGGACAATTAATGTTCCTGTGCCTTGATTTTAATCAAGTGAATAGCCTTTTTTGGCTTATTTAAAATGAATCTAAATTTGGGTCTAGCGCCATCAAATAACTGTGTTAGAATGCCAAATCACGTTTTCAAGCATAGCTATTCTAGGAAATAGGAATGGCGCGCTAAATTTCAGGGGATCGAGCAGTTTATGACTGATCTGGCTTCATCTATAACACCAATTAATATTGAAGACGAATTAAAAAATTCATATTTAGATTACGCAATGAGCGTAATTGTTGGCCGTGCACTACCGGACGTTCGTGACGGTTTAAAGCCGGTGCACCGCCGCGTACTATTCGCCATGAGCGAATTGAAAAATGACTGGAACAAGCCTTATAAAAAGTCTGCTCGTGTTGTTGGTGACGTAATCGGTAAATATCACCCACATGGTGATACAGCGGTTTATGACACTATCGTACGTTTGGCTCAGCCATTCTCAATGCGCTACCCGTTAATCGACGGTCAAGGTAACTTCGGTTCTGTTGACGGTGATGCAGCGGCTGCTATGCGTTATACCGAAATCCGTATGGACAAGGTTGCGCACCAATTATTAGCTGACTTAGAAAAAGAAACTGTCGATTTTGTACCTAACTACGATGGTACTGAATTTATTCCTGCAGTATTACCGACCCGCATTCCTACCTTACTAGTGAATGGTTCGTCAGGTATTGCTGTTGGTATGGCAACAAACATTCCTCCACATAACTTAAGTGAAGTGATTGCTGGTTGTTTAGCGCTGATTGAAGAACCTGCGCTTTCTATTGAACAGTTAATGGAATACATCCCAGGTCCTGACTTCCCAACTGCAGCAATCATTAACGGCCGTAAGGGCATTATTGATGCGTATAAGACCGGTCGTGGCCGTGCAGTTATGCGTGCTCGCGCTGACATTGAGGAAGAAAATGGTCGTGAACGTATTATCGTTCATGAAATTCCATATCAAGTTAACAAAGCGCGTCTGATTGAAAAGATCGCCGAGCTAGTTAAAGATAAAAAGATCGAAGGCATTAGCGGCTTACGTGACGAGTCTGACAAAGACGGTATGCGTATTGTTGTTGAGATCAAGCGTGGCGAAGTGGGTGAAGTTGTACTGAACAACCTATACGCACAAACGCAAATGCAGTGCTCTTTTGGTATTAACATGGTTGCTCTGACGAATGGTCAGCCAAAACTATTTAATCTAAAAGAGATGCTAGAGTGCTTTATTCTTCACCGTCGTGAAGTTGTGACTCGTCGTACCGTATTTGAACTGCGTAAAGCGCGCGAACGTGCTCATATTCTTGAAGCATTAGCTGTGGCACTGGCTAACATCGATCCAATTATTGCATTGATTAAAGCCTCTCCAACCCCTGCTGAAGCAAAAGTAAAGCTTATTGCACAAGGTTGGGAACTAGGCCACGTTAAAGGCATGCTTGAAAAAGCAGGTGATGACGCAGCACGCCCTGAGTGGTTAGAGCCAGAATACGGTATCCGTGACGGTCAATACTTCTTAACTGAGCAGCAAGCACAAGCGATTCTTGAACTTCGTCTACACCGTTTAACGGGTCTAGAACACGATAAGATTATTGCTGAATACGAAGAGCTTCTACAAATCATTGCTGAACTACTACATATCTTGGGTAGCCCACAGCGTTTGATGGAAGTGATTAAAGAAGAGCTTGAAGAAGTTCTAACAAACTTTGGTGACGAGCGTCGCACTGTCATTAACGCTAACGAAGTTGATATGAGTCTTGAAGACTTGATTAACGAAGAAGATGTGGTAGTGACATTGTCGCACCTTGGTTACGCTAAGTACCAAGTATTGTCTGATTACCAAGCGCAGCGTCGTGGTGGTAAGGGTAAAGCAGCAACTAAAGTAAAAGACGAAGATTTCGTTGAAAAGCTATTGGTTGCTAACACCCATGACACCATCTTGTGTTTCTCTGACTTTGGTAAGATGTACTGGCTTAAAGTGTACCAGTTACCATTGGCAAGTCGCACAGCGCGTGGTCGTCCAATTGTTAACCTGTTACCACTTGCTGAAGGGGAGCGCATCACTGCGATTTTACCTGTACGTGAATATGCTGAAGATAAGTACATTATCATGGCAACATCACACGGTACGGTTAAGAAAACAGCACTAACTGCATACAGCAACCCACGTGCAAACGGCATTATTGCGGTTAACCTGAAAGACGGTGACCAGTTAATTGGTGTTGATATTACCGATGGTAATGACGATATCATGTTGTTCTCGAACGAAGGTAAAGTGGTTCGCTTTAACGAGAAAGCACGTAGCTCTGAAACTGGCGAAGTGAAGATTGACCCAGAAACAGGCGAAGAAGTTGTTGCATTACGTGCCATGGGCCGTACAGCAACGGGTGTGCGTGGTATCAAGCTTGAAGATGGTCAAACTGTTGTGTCGCTAATCGTGCCTAAGGGCGATGGCGCTATCTTAACAGTGACAGAAAACGGTTACGGTAAGCGTACAGACCTTTCTGAGTACCCAGCTAAGAGCCGTGGTACTAAAGGTGTGGTTTCTATTAAAGTGAGTGAACGTAACGGTGCCGTCGTAGGCGCAGTACAAGTAGGCTCTAATGATGAAATCATGCTGATTAGTAACAAGGGCACGCTAGTACGTACACCAGCTGAAGGTGTATCTACGATTGGTCGTAATACACAAGGTGTAACGATTATTCGTACAGCAGCAGATGAGAAAGTAGTCGGTTTGCAGCGTATCGACGAAATTCAGGCTCCAGAAGTAGAACTTGATGAAGACGGTAATCCAATCATCACTGAAACGACTGTTGAAACTGAAGGTCATGTAGCGACTGAAGACGCGCAAGCGGAAAGTGCTGACACGCCTAAGACAGAAGATTAATTACAACTAAAAAGTTGATTAGTTAGTCTTATAAAAAAGGATGCCATAGGCATCCTTTTTTTCTTTATGAAAAAGCATATGAAAACACTTATCGTAGTTTCCAATAAGCTTTACGGCAATTATTTGATTTATTTATAAATTAACATTAGAGCCAATAAACTTGCGATCGCTTCAATAGGAATAGCCTTCCTACAAATATTTCTCGTTGAGACCAGAGTTACCTTTGAAAGACTAAGATAAAAAAGCCACCCTTTAATTGGTGGCTATTTTAAGCTTTAGTGCTAAAACACTGGTTTACATCCCGAGCTTTTCTGCTTGTTTAAATGCGTCACGCCAGAACGTTGAGCTTAACTGTGCAATGACTCGAGATTCGCCATTGAGTAGCATTGCCATACCAATATTGAGTTCAGGAGAGTAAGAGATTTCTGCAACATAACCTGCAACCCAACCAGCGTGATAAATTAATGGGCGTCCATTAAACTCATATACTCGCCAGCCCTTACCATAGTGTGCACTATCAAGGTAAGTACGCCAGTCTCTTCTTCGAAGTTCTCGAGTTGTCTTTACGCCTGGTGTTGTGACGTCGTAAATTACGCTTTGAGGCAGTACATCAGGGTTTTGACCTAAGTTTGCAATGAGCCATTTAGACATGTCGTTAATACTGGCATTAACACCTGCAGCAGGTGCGAGTTGATAGTAGTTAGGTTTTACCTTGACCTGCTTAAATCCATGTTTAGTTTTAACATGTGGCTCAGCGCGGTTTTTAGTTTGTTGAAAAGCCTCAAAGCCAACCGAAGCCGTGTCCATTTTTAGAGGTGAAAAGATCCGCTCATTTATGAGATTTTCATAGCTCTGGTTTGATTGTTGTTCGATAGCATTTTGAATAAACGAGAATGCGACGTTTTGATAGCCATAACACACACCAGGCTTGCAAATTGGCGTCAGCTCATCAAATTTACCAATAATCTTGTCCATTTTTACATTGCTGTTAACTAAGTTGTCATAGCTATTGGGCATCAGTCCTGTGCTATGGCCAATGATATGCCCGAGATTAATCTGCTTTGTTGGTTGCTCACTTGCTAAGGAAAACTCAGGTAAGTAACCCACAATAGGTTGTTGCCAGTCGAGTTTGCCCTCATCGACTAACATTGAGGCAAGTGTGCCTGCAAAGGTTTTTGATACTGACGCAAGCCTAAAAACTGTATTGCCATTAATATTTTGACTACCGCCTTTCGTGCGTTTGCCATAACTACTTAGCTTGATAATTTTATCTGTATCGACAATAACAAATGCGCCACCTGGCACCTTGTTCTTCTTTAATTCTTTATGGAAGCGCTGTTTGAAGTTGTCTGCAAGCGGAGAAAACTGAGATTGCCCGGCAAAGGCATTATCTGCCGGAAACGTTACGCTAATGGCTATCGTGCCAATAACAAACATAGGTTTTACAAACATGTATAAATCCAATTGCCGTTAAAACGGTCTGTTTTAGTATTATCGATCCTAAACGCGGTAAACAATGTTAAAAGCATCATCACAATCCTTAGTCTTAAGCCTGTAATTTACTCAATATTGGTTTAAAAATGCGTAGCGTCAAAGTTTAGCAAAAACAGTCGCCAAAATGTAAATAAAAACACCTTATTAACCATGATGATGGTGAAGAACATTCTATTAATTTTTTCATGTTAGCCATCATGTAGTTAGGATATACTGCTAGCAAGAATACAATTAACCTAATGTATCTACTAATAACGATAGAAGGATAATACTGTGAGCGCGATTTTTAATTTCTGTGCAGGCCCTGCGATGTTGCCTCAAGCTGTAATGCAAAAGGCTCAGAAAGAATTACTAGACTGGAATGGCCAAGGTGTTTCCGTAATGGAAGTGAGTCATCGTAGTAAAGAATTTATCGCGTTAACCGAACAAGCAGAGTCAGATCTACGTCAGCTCATGTCGATACCCTCTAATTACCATGTGCTTTTTATGCATGGCGGTGGACGAGGGCAGTTTTCTGCCGTAGTAAATAACTTTCTAGGTAATGATGGTAAGGCGCTATACCTTGTTGATGGCAGTTGGTCCCAAGCGGCAGTAGAAGAAGCGATAACGCTTGCTGGCGAAAACAATGTTGACACCCTCAACATTGTTGACTTAGTTGACGGTGTAAAGCAGGTTTGTTTGCCTGATTTAAGTGTAATTGATAAAGATTACCGTTATGTTCATTATTGCCCGAATGAGACCGTTGATGGTATCGAGATCTTTGAAAACTTAAATAGTCCTTGGCCAGTAGTCGCCGATATGTCTTCAAATATTTTATCGCGTAATATCGATGTCAGTCAGTTTGGATTGATTTATGCGGGCGCTCAAAAGAACATTGGTCCATCAGGTCTAAGTATTGTGATTGTCCGTGATGATCTGCTGGCACTGCCAAGTTTGCCACAATCATCGATTATGGATTACCGTCTAGCGGTAAAAAATGACTCTATGTATAACACGCCGCCAACCTTTGCTTGGTACCTAGCAGCAGAAGTCTTTAGCTGGCTTAAAGCAAGCGGTGGTGTCACACAAATGGAACAGGCTAACATTAAAAAGGCGCAGCGCCTTTACCAATGCATCGATGAGCTTGATTTTTATGTGAGTGGCGTAGCAAAGCAAAACCGCAGTCGAATGAACGTAACATTCCAATTAGCCAATGAAGGGTTAGATGGATTGTTTTTAGAGCAAGCTAAAGCGGCTGGATTAGTTGCACTTAAAGGCCACCGCAGTGTTGGCGGAATGCGCGCGAGTCTTTACAACGCTATGCCTATCGAAGGTGTTGATGCGTTAGTGAGCTTTATGAAGCAATTCGCTGCAGAAAATAGTTAATATCTGCTGATATTAAAAAAGCCGATAATGACAATATTATCGGCTTTTTATTGTTACTTGCTTTAGCAGATAATGCTTGTGTGCAAGTCCTTGATATCATTGCTGATGCTGACGTTACGAAATCACTTTAGCGATAGACTCCGCTAAGTAATCCACATTACCCGTGCCAATGCCGGCAATACTAATACGGCTAGAGTCAACCATATAGACACTATAGTGCTCCTGCAGTTCCGCAACTTGATCTGGTGTGATCCCAAGGAACGAGAACATGCCTTTTTGCTGTGCAATAAAGTCAAAATTACGCTGTACGCCTTTTTGCTTGAGTTTATTAACCAACATTGCACGGTTACCGTTAATACGCTCGCGCATCACAGTTAACTCGTCAAGCCATTGTTGCTTTAGCTCTTCTGATCCTAAAATCGTTTCAACAATCGCAGCGCCATGGGCTGGCGGCATAGAATAAATACAGCGCACGACATAAAGCAGTACCGAGAATGCAATATCTGCACGAGACGGATCACTACCAATAATGGTACAAGCCCCAATCCGCTCACGGTATAAGCCAAAGTTCTTCGAGCATGAGCTACATAAAATCATGTTATTGACTACAGCAGCCATCTTGCGCACGCCATAGGCGTCTTCATCAACACCGTCTCCAAAACCTTGGTACGCCATATCAATAAGCGGGGTAAAGCCTTGCTCAACTGTAAGCGCAATAATCTCGTCCCATTGCGCTGTGGTTAAGTCCATGCCGCTTGGGTTGTGACAGCAAGCGTGTAGCAGCACGACATCGTCTGAACTGACGTTTGACAGTGCCGCTTTCATTTCGGCGAATTTCAGCGTTTTAGTGTCGTAGTCATAATAAGGGTAGGTTTTTACGGTGATCCCTGCTGCTTCAAATAAACCTGTATGGTTAGCCCAGGTTGGGTCGCTTACCCAAAGCACAGCATTTGGATTGCAGCGCTTAATAAAGTCTGCTGCAACACGAAGGGCGCCGGTACCGCCAGGCGTTGATACTGTGCGTACTCGGTTGGCCAATAAGGCAGGGTTATCGATACCAAAAGCAAGCTCTGACATTAAGCGATTAAAGTCTGGTGATCCTGTTGGACCTATGTAAACTTTAGTTGACTCTGTGTCTAATCTAAACTTTTCCGCTTTTTTAACACAGTCAAGAATAGGTGTATGGCCCGACTCATCTTTATAGACCCCAACTCCTAAGTCCACTTTCTGAGAATGCGTATCTTCACGGTATTTTGTTAGCAAGCCTAAGATAGGGTCCGCCGGCATAGCGGTCAATTTGTTGAACATGGCAGTGGTTACCTTCTTTGTTTTCAGCTATTGATTAGCCGTTTATCTTTATTAACTTAGAGTAACGTATTCGCCATTGGAAAGAACAGGTTTGTCGGCAATTTTTAATGTGAATTCTTTTGGAAATTAAAAATGCCACAATAACATATCGCAAGCAACAGGTAGGTGAATAGGACCTGATTAACTTATCATTTTCGCTACTTGAGTATAATTTGATTATTAAAGGGGTATTTTTGCAAAAAAGTGTTGAATCCTGCCGCTCAATGAGTAATTTTATAGTTACGAAGTTCAAACAAACGCAAAAATGGCTGGCATTTTGTCGTGATGCCGCTAACTCCCATGTTTTTGGGTATTGATAACTCAATTAATTAAAGCCATTTAGCATGAACATCTACTGTTAACCCGCAGGCGAGTTTGACTCCTGCAGCAATAATAAGAAGTACGCAATGAATCAATTACGTTTAGAGCCGATCGAAAAAGTATCAGGTACGATTAATATTCCTGGTTCGAAAAGTATTTCAAATCGCGCTTTATTATTAGCTACCCTCGCCGAGGGCACCACGACACTGACCAATTTGCTCGACTCAGACGATATTCGTTATATGTTGGCATCATTAAAGCAGCTTGGCGTTAATTATAAGCTTACTGATAACAACACAGTATGTGAGTTAGAAGGCTTAGCAGGGACGTTAAATGCCAGTGATGCGCAAACATTATTTTTAGGCAATGCTGGAACAGCTATGCGCCCTTTATGTGCTGCATTAACACTTGGCCAAGGCGAGTTCACGCTTACAGGTGAGCCACGTATGGAAGAGCGTCCAATTGGCGATTTAGTTGATGCTCTACGCCAACTTGGCGCTGAAGTCGATTATCTCAAAAATGAAGGTTTTCCACCGCTAAAAATTACCGCAACGGGCTTAAACGGTGGTGATGTAGAAATCGCTGGTGACTTATCTAGCCAATTCTTAACAGCCCTTTTAATGGTGGCACCACTGGCGCAAGGTGACGTTAACATCAAAATTAAGGGTGAGCTCGTCTCCAAGCCTTATATTGATATTACCTTGGCGTTAATGGCACAGTTTGGTGTGACGGTTGAAAACCATGATTACGCGGCTTTTGTCATTAAAGCGGGTCAGCGCTATGTATCGCCGGGCAAGGTTCTAGTTGAAGGTGATGCTTCGTCTGCCTCTTATTTCCTTGCGGCAGGTGCGATTAAAGGCGGCGAGGTAAAAGTAACTGGCGTTGGTAAGCTATCTATCCAAGGCGATGTTAAATTTGCCGATGTGCTTGAACAAATGGGCGCAGAAATAGAGTGGGGCGATGATTACATTATTGCTCGCCAAGCAAAGTTAACCGCTGTTGATCTAGACATGAATCATATTCCAGATGCAGCGATGACCATTGCAACAGCGGCACTATTTGCAACCGGCACCACCCATATTCGCAATATCTATAACTGGCGCATAAAAGAGACGGACCGTCTTGCTGCAATGGCAACTGAACTGCGTAAAGTCGGTGCTATTGTTGATGAAGGGCACGACTACATTAGCGTGACGCCGCCTGAAGTACTCAACACTGCGGCAATCGATACCTATAATGATCACCGTATGGCGATGTGTTTTTCTATGATGGCTTTTGCTGATTGCGGCATCACCATCAATGATCCTGAATGTACGTCAAAAACATTTCCAGATTATTTCAATCAATTCAAAGCGCTCGCCCAATAACAATACTCATCCTTAAGCTGTGATATAAGTCAGGTTGCGCCCACGTAACCTGACTGCTTGCTGAACCAAACTCCCGAATATTTGAAGTTTTTGCCGCTTTCTCAAGTTACATGGTTTATAATGCGCGCGCTCATTTTTCGGTTATATCAAGGAAGATGGAATTTCTTGTGGAGGATTTTATGTCAGAAAGGGCGCCTGTTGTCACTGTTGACGGCCCAAGCGGTGCGGGAAAAGGTACTATTAGTCAGTTACTTGCTGAGCGTTTAGGCTTCAAGTTACTCGATAGTGGTGCGATCTACCGTGTATTAGCCTTAGCTGCTATTCACCATAATGTAGAACTAGATAATGAAGAATCATTAACTTTACTAGCCGCGCATTTAGATGTGCAATTTGTAACTGGAAATGAAAATAAAGGAATTAAAGTCGTTTTAGAGGGTGAAGACGTGTCACTGACGATACGTAGTCAAGAATGCTCTAATGCGGCGTCTAAAGTAGCGGCGTTTCCTCGAGTGAGGGAAGCGTTACTGCGTCGTCAGCGTGCTTTTGCCGAAGCACCAGGTTTAATTGCTGATGGCCGTGATATGGGAACCGTTGTATTTCCCGCTACGCCAGCGAAACTTTATTTAACCGCAACAGCGGAAGAAAGGGCGCAAAGACGCTATAATCAGTTGCAGGACAAGGGCTTCGATGTTAATATAGATCAGCTTTTGGCTGAGATTAAAGAGCGTGACGACCGCGATATGAATCGTAGTGTCGCTCCTTTGGTGCCTGCTGAAGGCGCATTGGTTATCGATACAACCAATATAAACATTGAAGATGTGCTAGACATGGCGCTAACGCATATTCATAAACAACTTCAAGTACCGGCGTAAGCGGGTACTTAACTATTCGTTACATGGACAGAACGAATTATTAATCTGACTCCACGTCCAGGATGGTCCGTGGTTTATAAAGAAAGTAACTTAAACATGACTGAATCTTTTGCTGATCTATTTGAACAATCCCTTAATGAACTTGAATTCCGTCCTGGTTCTATCGTACGTGGTGTAGTTGTAGCCATCGAAAACGGTATGGTACTAGTTGACGCAGGTCTTAAGTCTGAAAGCCCAATCCCAGCTGAACAGTTCAAGAACGCTCAAGGCGCTCTAGAAATCGCAGTTGGCGACGAAGTTGACGTAGCTCTTGACTCTGTTGAAGATGGTTTCGGTGAAACTCAACTTTCTCGTGAGAAAGCTAAGCGTCACGAAGCTTGGATCGTTCTAGAAAAAGCGTACGAAGATGCTGAAACTGTAATCGGTATCATCAATGGTAAGGTTAAAGGCGGTTTCACTGTTGAATTAAACGGTATCCGTGCATTCCTACCAGGTTCTCTAGTTGACGTTCGCCCAGTTCGCGACACAGCTCACCTAGAAAACAAAGAATTAGAATTCAAAGTTATCAAGCTTGACCAGAAGCGTAACAACGTTGTTGTTTCTCGTCGTGCAGTTATCGAATCTGAAAGCAGCGCAGAGCGTGATGCTCTTCTTGAGAACCTTCAAGAAGGTCAATCAGTTAAGGGTATCGTTAAGAACCTTACTGACTACGGTGCATTCGTTGATCTTGGTGGTGTTGACGGTCTTCTACATATCACTGATATGGCTTGGAAGCGTGTTAAGCACCCATCTGAAATCGTTAATGTTGGTGACGAAATCAACGTTAAAGTTCTTAAGTATGACCGTGAGCGTACACGCGTATCACTAGGTCTTAAGCAACTTGGCGAAGATCCATGGTTAGAAATCAGCAAGCGCTACCCAGAAAACACACGTTTAACTGGTCGCGTAACTAACCTAACTGACTACGGTTGTTTCGTTGAAATCGAAGAAGGCGTTGAAGGTCTTGTTCACGTTTCTGAAATGGATTGGACTAACAAGAACATCCACCCATCTAAGGTTGTTAACCTAGGTGATGAAGTTGAAGTTCTAGTTCTAGACATCGATGAAGAGCGTCGTCGTATCTCTCTAGGTCTTAAGCAATGTAAGACTAACCCATGGGATGATTTCGCTGAGCGTTTCAACAAGGGCGACAAAGTTTCTGGTAAGATCAAGTCAATCACTGACTTCGGTATCTTCATCGGTCTTGACGGCGGCATCGACGGTCTAGTTCACCTTTCTGACATTTCTTGGAACGGTACTGGCGAAGACGCAGTTGCTGAATACAAGAAAGGCGACGAAATCCACGCTGTAGTTCTTTCAGTAGACCCAGAGCGTGAGCGCATCAGCTTAGGCGTTAAGCAAACTGAAGACGATCCATTCAATGCATACCTTGCTGATAAGAAGAAAGGTGTTGTAGTAAATGGTGTTGTTACTGCAGTTGACGCAAAAGGTGTTACAATTGAACTAGCTGAGACTGTTGAAGGTTACCTTCGCGTTTCAGATATCTCTCGTGAGCGTATCGAAGATGCATCTACAGTTTACGCTGTAGGTGATAAAGTAGAATCTAAGTTCATGGGTGTGGATCGTAAGAACCGCACTATCAGCCTATCTATCCGTGCGAAAGATGAAGCTGAAGAGAAAGAAGCAATGGCTAGCTTGAACAAGCAAGATGACGTTGCAATGAGCAGCGCAATGGCTGAAGCTTTCAAAGCAGCTCGTAAATAATCGCCTTGAAGTTCAGGGGTGCTTGCGCCCCTAAAAGGTGACTGTGTTTGGCTTGATAAATAGAGGGTATAGGATGACTAAATCCGAACTAATCGAAAAACTTGCCACTAGGCAGTCGCAGCTGTCTGCGAAAGAAGTGGAAGCAGCTATCAAAGAAATGTTGGAGCAAATGGCCGATACATTAGAAACCGGTGATCGTATTGAGATCCGTGGATTTGGTAGTTTTTCACTTCATTATCGTGCACCACGCACTGGCCGTAACCCAAAGACTGGAACATCAGTTGAATTGGAAGGCAAGTACGTACCGCACTTTAAGCCAGGCAAAGAACTGCGCGAACGTGTTGACGCTGTTAACTCGTAATTTACATTGTATTAAAAGCCTCCATTAGGAGGCTTTTTTATATCTAAAACTTAGGTATAGCTAGCTAGTTCACTCATTTTCTAAGATAATCAATACATACCAACACGTTCAATGGAGCTCAACGTGAAGTCATTTATCATCGCCTTTTTGGTCGCAGCACTTTTTATCCTAGCGCTAATATTTGGAGCTCGAAACGAGCAGGTTGTGACTATCAGTTACTTTGTTGCTCAAGGTGATTTTAGATTACCTGTTGTATTGGCAACTGTTTTCCTTGCCGGTTTTATCGTGAGTTGGATTTTTGCTATGTACCATATCGCCGGGTTAAAACTCGCGTTACGCCGTACTAAAAAGCAATTGGCTAATGCCGAAAGCAAGTTAGATGATCATACTGTAAGTGACGAGCAGCCAAGAACGTTAGTAACAAAGCAAAGTAACGACAAAGAAGTAGACGCTTAATATGTTAGAGATCCTCTTTCTGCTTCTTCCTATCGCAGCCGGATATGGCTGGTATATGGGTCGCAGAAGTGTCAGGCAAAAACAAACCAATCAACGTAAACAATTGAGCCGTGACTATTTCACGGGTCTTAATTTTCTATTGTCGAATGAGTCTGATAAAGCAGTCGATCTGTTTATTTCAATGTTAGACGTTGATGATGACACCATAGATACCCACCTTTCTTTAGGTTCTTTATTTCGTAAGCGTGGCGAAGTTGACCGCTCAATTCGCATTCATCAAAATCTTATCGCAAGACCAAGCCTTACTACCGAGCAAAGAGATATTGCGATGATGGAGCTAGGTAAAGATTACCTCGCTGCAGGCCTATATGATCGCGCAGAAGAAATTTTTATCAATCTAGTCAGTCAAGATGATCACAGCGAAGACGCAGAAACACAGCTGATTGCTATTTACCAAGTGACCAAAGAGTGGCAAAAAGCCATCGATATCGTTAAAAAGCTTAAACGTAAGCGTCAGCAAGAGCTTAAACACGACACTGCACACTTTTATTGCGAACTCGCCAATGAAACTCAAGATGTAGCTTTAAAGCTTAAGCAACTGCAATCTGCAATAAAACAGGACGACAAATGTGGTCGTGCGCTTTTGGTTATGGCAGAGCAATACCTAAAGCTTGAAGAGTTTAAGGCCTGTAAGATCGCGATTGAAAAGATCCTTAACACCGATATCGACTTATTTCCTGATGCACTTTCTATTGCTAAAGAAGCCTACCTGTTAACTGAGGACTGCAGCGGTTATCAAGAGTTACTCAGAGAAGCGATAGAAAAAGGCGCAGGAGCAAGTATCACGATTACGTTAGCACAGCATATGATTGAGCAAGGCAACGTCAAGGACGCTGAGAAACTGATTATGGAAGGGTTAATTAGACATCCCACCATGAAAAGCTTCCAGCATTTGATGAAAATGCACTTGATCCAAGCTGAAGAAGGACAAGCTAAAAAGAGTTTGTCGATGCTTGAACAATTAGTAGAACAACAAATTAAATACCGACCTGGATACCGTTGTCGAGAATGCGGTTTCCCGTCACACAGATTATATTGGCATTGCCCCTCATGTAAGCACTGGGGCAGCATTAAAAGGATTAGAGGTCTAGATGGTGAATAACCGCTAGTCGCTAATTTAAATCACAAAACCGATAATACCCCGCAAAGCGATTGGAGAAATAATGACTGACAAGCCTATTTTAGTTGCCCTAGACTATGATAATAAGAATGATGCTTTGCAGCTAATTGATCAATTAGATCCAGAGATGTGCCGTCTTAAAGTCGGCAAAGAGATGTTTACCCTGTTTGGTCCGCAACTAGTGACTGATATTCACAGCCGTGGATTCGAGTTATTTTTAGACCTTAAGTTTCACGATATCCCAAATACTGTGGCTAAAGCGGTTACTGCAGCAGCAGAGCTAGGCGTATGGATGACCAATATCCATGCAACTGGCGGCTTAGCAATGATGGAAGCGGCTAAACGCGCACTTGAGCCATACGGCGACAAAGCACCACTGTTAATTGCGGTTACTGTCTTAACTTCAATGAGCGATGAAGAGCTTAAGTTACTTGGCATTAATGTACCTGCATCTGAGCATGTATTGCGTTTAGCACAATTGACTAAGCAAGCAGGACTCGATGGTGTCGTCTGTTCAGCCCAAGAATCTAGCCTATTAAAAGCAAAATTCGGCCAAGATTTTAAGCTTATTACACCAGGTATTCGCCCAGAAGGTAGTGACAAGGGCGATCAGCATCGAGTCATGACGCCTTCGCAAGCGTTAACTGCAGGATCTGATTATTTAGTGATTGGTCGTCCTATTACCAAAGCGGCTGATCCACTAAAAGCATTACAAGCTATCTATCAAACAATTGCGTAATGCGTTGATGCCTAGTAGGTTAGGAAACAAATCATATGTAATGGTTTGAATTAACCAATAGGAGAGAAGTCACAATGTTTAGCTATCAAGGAAAGAATGTTGTCGTTGTCGGTGGTACCAGTGGAATTAACCTAGGTATTGCCATTCGCTTCTCCCAAGCCGGTGCAAATGTTGCCGTCGCAAGCCGCAGTGAAGACAAAGTCACTGCGGCAGTTTTACAATTACAGCAAGCAAACAGTAGCGGTAATCATCTGGGTGTTTGTTTTGATGTCAGAGATCTACAAGCCTTAAAACAAGGTTTTGCAGAGATTGAGAAACACTTCGGTCATATCGATGTGTTAGTCAGCGGCGCCGCTGGTAACTTCCCATCGACTGCAGAAAATCTATCTGAAAATGGTTTCAAATCCGTTATGGATATCGATCTGTTAGGCAGTTTTCAGGTACTAAAACAAGCTTATCCGCTGATTAAACAGCAGGGCGGCGCAATTATTCAGATCTCAGCGCCACAAGCCTATGTACCTATGCCAATGCAAGTTCACGTTTGCGCCGCTAAAGCAGGTGTTGATATGTTAACTAAAACCTTAGCAATAGAGTGGGGCTGTAAAGGGATCCGCATCAATTCTATTGTTCCAGGTCCTATCGCTGGCACCGAAGGTTTTGATAGACTAGCACCAACTGCAGAACTACAAGCACATGTCGCTAAAGGCGTACCGTTAAGACGTAATGGGCAATGTGATGATATCGCAAATGCGGCGTTATTCTTAGCGTCAGATATGGCCTCTTACATAACGGGTACCGTATTGCCTGTTGATGGTGGTTGGTCCTTGGGTGGCGCTGGAGCGGCTATTGCCGAGATTGGTCAATTAGCCCAACGTGGTTAAGTACAGAAATAAAGTAAAGTTAAATAGAGAAGTAAAGCTATGGCAAACCCATTTCAAGAGCAGCTGTTAAAAGCAGGCTTAGTCAGTAAACAGAAAGTAAAAGACACTAAAACGCAAAAGCGTCGTGATAGAAAAGCGAAAGTTGATGATGGCTCTGAAGCGTTAAAGCAAGAGATTGCTGCTAAGAAACAAGCGCAGATTGAAAAAGACAAACAGCTCAATGAACAGCGCTTTGCAGAAGCATCTGAAAAAGGCTTGGTACGTGGTCTTGTTACTGAGTTTAAAAAGTTTGCGATTACTGCACCAAAAGACGCAGAAATTAAGTTTAACTTTACCTTCGAGAACAAGATCTACTCATTATACGTCAATGAAAAGATGCAAAGTGAACTGTTAAATGGTCACTTAGGGATCCTTCGTCACGAAGAAGTGAGCTACTTGGTACCACATAAACTCGCTGAGCGGGTTAACTTATTGGTGCCAGCTTGGGTAGGTTACCTATGGACCCAAGAAGAGAGCACTGAAGTTGTTGAAGAAGATGACCCATATGCAGATTATGTCATTCCAGATGATCTAATGTGGTAAGCAAAACACCTTACCAGCATTTAACAAAGCCATAATGAATCCTTCATTGTGGCTTTTTTTTATAGGCCGTTTGAACTTTAGGTATGTCGCTATCAATCGCCACCAGCGGGGGGATGTTTAGACACTGCTGCGAGACGCTGCAAATATGTCCCTATACCCTCTGTGGTTTCATCCCTGAAACCAAAGCCCGCAGCCGTATCTGCACTCGGTTAGCCAAGCATAATTCTGGTGATTCGGAGTATTGGCTATAAGTCTAGTTTATTAACTGTATCTGTCGCTAATTCGCTCCGACCCCTTTATGTATGCGAAAACCGCTGTAATCCTGTACAGGTATAATGAGCTTGATGAATCAGGTAGATTTATCGATGCTCAGAAGTGAAATAATTACATCGATAAATTTTTAACATCTGAAATAGCCATTGCTTATCATACAGTTAGACTTCCGCTATGATCTTACAAGAGACCCGATAAATGTTCTGCATTACTTTGCGGGGGAACTATATTCTACTTTTTTGTTAACATCAGTATATTAACTTATTTACATCAGTGGTTTACGTTGCTAACTTTGACTTTCTTTTAATAAAGAGCTGAGATTTATCCGAGACGCAGGATAATAAGCTGTTAGGCACCAAGGATAGTACGTGGAAATAATCAAGAATATCGAGTCGGGTGAATTTGGAGTAGAGGGCGAAGTCTTCTTTCGTAGCTTCGATAAATACATTGCGCTATCCATAGAAGACGACAATATCGAGTTTGCACAAAAATGTGCAGAATACTTGAATGAACTATCCGACGATGTCATTGATAGTCTATGCAAGGCCTCTATCAGGTATTGCAATAGCTTTCTGGAAGCAATTGGTGAGCCCACCAAGACCTTTGATAAGCCATCGGATATTATTAGTCTAATCTATCCGAGTGTTTTACTAGTTCCATATCCAGAAGAACAAAGTGAACCTGTAATTCATATGGAGCTAAATTGTGAGTGGGAGCCGGAGCATGGCATGGAATGGGTAGTTCGCGGTAATAAAGTGCTTTATGTGGGCGCGTTCAATGGCGAAGACCCGTGGTCCGATTTTAGCGAAAAGGAAACCTGGAACTATGCCTAATCGGGTAGCCGGAGGTATCTAGCCTCCAGCCCCCACACCACCCTGCATGCGGCTCCGCACAGGGCGGTTCATTTAGAACACCTAATTCA
>NZ_JAKILT010000050.1 GCF_023283535.1 Shewanella sairae
ACGGCGGCGCAGCAATTGAGCTGAGCTTCTCTGACTTCACTAATGATGGCAGCGGCAACCTTACCTTTGGTAACTACACCTATGCCAACGGTGTGATCAGCTGGACTGAAACCGCGCCTGCTGAAGGTGACAGCATCACTGTCACCGCCACCCAAACCGATGCCGACAACAACACCTCGGCACAAGGGAAAGACACCGCAACGGTTGCCGATGAAACCGCGCCAAATGCACCAACTGTCATAATCCTAGATGACAATGCAGTGGTTGGTGCCCAAGGGCATATAAATGACGGCTGGCTAAATGCAGACGAAATTGCGTCTGGCGGTAACGGTATTCAACTACAAGTCAATGTTGATCATTCAGAGTTACTGCTAGGCGGAACTGTTACGCTAACTATCACGAATGGTACTCAGTTATCAGACGTAACTCTCAGCCTCAGTGGAACAGGAGAACTGATAGTTAACGGCTCTTCAAACACTGCAACGAGCCCTTTTAGTTACGATAATGGCACTATCACTTGGACAGAGACGACACCAGCAGCTGGTGAATCAATATCTGTCAGTGCCATACAGAGTGACATGGAAGGAAATGACTCAGCACCTGGCAGTGACATTGCAACAATAGCAACCGTCGATGCGAATGATGATGCACAAGGTAATTCATTTAGCGCAAGTGCAAGTTCTGAGAATAACTGGGGAACTGAAAATGGTAGCGTTGCAAACCCACTATTCACTATTAGTGCTAGAAACGCAGATGGTAGTGTTGGCACGGTTAATTACAATGGTCGTGGAGACGGTAAGCTGGGTGTATCTGGCTCGCCTAGAAGCTCTGGAGGGGTAGAAGAGCAAATTGAATTCAATGCTGAAACAGGTGAGTCAGAAGCCTTAATATTTGAGTTTAGTGGTTTAGTCAACACAGCGACCTTTAACGTCAGCAATATGTTTTCAAGTGAAGAAAATGGTGAGCAAGGAGTTTGGAAGGCATACTACCAAGGTCAACTTGTTGCAATGGATACTTTCAGAACTGAAACTGATAATAAAGGCGAGTTCACAATTGATACCGGTAAATTTGTCTTTGACACTCTAGTATTTGAAGCGACCTACGCCGTAAATGAGGAGTCTGAAACTAATCCTGGTGGGGACTCGTCAGATTACTTTTTAACCTCAATAATGGTATCTGGTCCTGAATTAGGTGGAAATGCATTAGTCGTTAATGAAGGAGAAATACTCTCTGCATCAACCATTGAAGCAGGTTTATTAGCCAATGACACTGACTCAGACCATTCTGAAACAGGACATTCACATGAGCACGCTGATTCATTTGAGATCACCGCAGTCAACGGAAATTCGCTTCCTGTTGGCAATGAAATAATACTTGATAGCGGCGCAAAATTAGTCATTTATGCTAATGGTACTTACAGCTATGATACTAATGGAGCTTTTGAGCACCTCTTAGCTGGTGAGCAAGCTACGGATACGTTTACCTATACAATTACAGATGAACATGGTGCAACGGATACTGCAACTGTCACTATTAATATTATAGGGAAAAATGATGTCCCAACGACATCTGACGGACAAGTAAGCGGCATTGAAGATACTGCAATCATATTAGAGTGGAAAGACTTCTCAATAACTGATCAAGACAACTCGAAATCAGAACTAACTATACAAGTCAGTCAGTTACCCAATAGTCAAAATGGCATACTCGAGTACTTTAATGGCAGCTCTTGGGTTGCAGTGACAACACAAGTGCTGCTTACAGCTGCAATGTTTGATGCAAATCAGGTACGCTTTTCACCTGCTGAAAATCAAGCTGATGGCGATGGATTAGCAACAGGCATAGGCAACAAAGGCTCCGCACTAGCCGAGTTTGAATTCGTCGTAACCGATGGAACCTCCACAAGTGACAGTTCCTCATTTACGATTAATATTGATGCTAGAGCAGATCAGCCAACACTCACTACACAGACGGGTAATATTGAGTGGGTTGATACCATTATCAATAATCAACTACCAACAGGTACAGTATCCTCAGGTGATAAGATCTTTGATATTGACGTTGAAGATTTCATGTCAGGGCGAAATCTAGTCGCAACAGAGGCAAACACTTATCTGCAAGGATCTGAAGTTCTTGGTAACTCCCTTAATGGCAACTCAGGCAATGATATCTTAGTTGGTGGCAATCAGATTGACACTCTGCATGGCAATGCAGGTAATGACATATTCTTCGGTGGCGGCCAAAATGATTCTATTTATGGCGGAGACGGTGTAGATACTGCGGTTTACCAAGGAAACTTTGCCGAATACACCATTACTTATCATGACGATCATTCAGTTACCCCATACATATTAATCAATGACAGTCTAAATAGAGATGCCAGTTCAGTTAACGCTGCAGCACTCGATGCTGGCGATCATTTGTATGAAGTTGAACGCTTAGTGTTTGCTGATGGGATCTATACCGTCAACCCAGACGGTACGCTAACTCAAGTACAAACCCAAGAAATTGCACTTGATATAGAAGCTTCTCTTGTTGATTTAGACGGCAGTGAAACACTATCAGATATTACCATCGAAGGATTACCCGAGGGAGCTTACCTATCTGCAGGTAATTACTTAGATAATGGCACTTGGTCTGTTACTCCGCAAGAGTTGAACGACTTAAAAATAAGAGTTGAAGAGGGTTACACTGGTGATAAAGAGTTTGCGCTTGATATTCGTGTAACCAGTACCGAATCTAGCAATAATGACAACGCTACCTCAACGATTACTTTAGATGTATCACTACGTGACCATAACTTTGATACTGGTACTAATGGCAACAATAATATTGATGGCACAGATAGTCACGATATCATTGTTAGTGACACATCAGGCATCCAGATTGTTCAGGGTGAAAACTATAATATCGCCTTTATATTAGACTCATCTGGCAGTATGGGTGGCGAAGCCGTTACCACAGCAAAAGCACAGTTAATAGAAGTTTTTAAAGTCCTGCAAGCTTCTGCCTCCGGTCAATATTCGGGTACTGTAAATATAGCCGTTATCGACTTCTCTGGTAGCGCAACTACAAGCATATCACTCAATATTAACGAGTTGGATATTGATGCTTTGGTCAATAATAGTGTCGATGCTTGGAACGATATTACTAGCGGCGGAAGAACAGACTATTTCGATGCCTTCAATGAAGCAACCAACTGGTTTTCCAGTGAGTTAGTTACAAATAACCAAGGTAACAATCTAACCTACTTCATTACAGATGGTAAGGATAATGAAGGCGGAAATGTCAGCAATGCATTTAGCTTATTAAATGCTGTTTCAGAAGTAGAAGCTGTAGGAGTTCACAATACATTAAACAGCTCTGACTTAACCGCTTACGACAGTGACGGTCTTGTTAGAGCTAAAGTCGATGTCAACAACTTATCTAGCGTAATTTTGGGCTCAGAAACCAATTTAATTCCAGGTGATGACCAATCAAACGGCGCTCAAGGTAACGACATTATTTTTGGTGATTTGACCCAGTTTGCAGGTATTGATGGTCAAGGCTTCACTGCATTACAAGCACTCGTAGCCCAAGAAACCTATACAAATGAAGCCAATGTATCTGTTCAAGATATTCACGCTTTCATTACAGCGAACCCAGAAATGTTTGATATCTCCAATGCTAATGATGGTGAAGATACCTTAAGCGGAGGTGAAGGTAATGACATTCTATTTGGCCAGGGTGCTAACGACCTGCTTATTGGTGGAGATGGTTCAGATACCTTAATTGGTGGTTTGGGTGATGACACCTTAACGGGTGGCGCAGATGCCGATACATTCATCTGGACAGCAACCTCTGTTGATGGCTCTGACATGACCGATCATATTACTGACTTCAACTTAGCAGAAGACAAACTCGACTTGAGCGATATTTTGCAAGGTGACTCAGTAAGTGAGCTACTACCATTCATAGAGTTTACCGATGTAAACGGCTCAACCAGTATTAATATTGATACAGACCAAAACGGTAGTTTCGATCAACACATCATTCTAGATGGTGTTGATCTGTTTGCCCAATTTGGTAGCGATGAATCCGATATCATTTCTGGTTTACTTGGAAGTAATGGTGATGGTGCTCTTATTGTGAGCAACTCCTCTGGAGAACCTCTAGTTCAGGCCGTTAACACGCCGGCCCCACTTGATGAACTAATAAATCAAAATGGAACAAACATACCATAACAAAGAAGATACAAGTGACCTGTGGCAAAACAGGTCACTTTGTCCGATACTTCAATAATAAATAATAACAAAATCTTAAGGATAACTTCCTATAGTGTCTGCATCAGATCCTAAGAATACTGAGCAATGGGCGATTTCGGCTTCACAACGAGTCATTGTCGACCCCCTGTTAGACAGTTTAGTTTTACTTACCGAGCATTTCGGTAGCCCTTGCTCTAGTGACTCTCTAGCGGCAGGACTGCCAATGCAGGGACACGTATTAACGCCAGAGTTATTACCTCAGGCTGCTAGCCGAGCAGGCTTAGCCGCCAAGTTATCTCGTAAAGGATTAAACGAGATATCAGATATCATGCTGCCTTGCATTTTATTATTAAAAGACAAGAAAGCCTGCCTTTTGCGTGAACTTGATATTGATAAAGATCGTGCAGTTATTCAGCTCCCTGAAACGGGAGGTAAAGAAGTTTTATCAATAGAAGAACTTGAAGCACTTTACGTTGGCTACTTGTTCTTAGTTAAACAAGAGTATCGTGGAGATATGGGATTGGATGTCCATCTTCATGACAACAAATCTCACTGGCTATGGCAAACCGTAAAAGATTCCGCACCTATTTATAGAGATGCATTAATCGCATCAGTACTCGTCAACTTATTTGCCTTAGTTTCACCACTATTCATTATGAATGTGTATGACAAGGTTGTTCCTAATCTCGCTTTTGACTCTTTATGGGTACTAGCCATTGGTGCCGGTATTGCCTACATATTTGACTTAATACTTCGCCAATTAAGAAGCTACTTGATAGATGTTGCAGGGAAAAAAGTTGATATTATTGTATCTTCTAAGCTTTTCGCCAAAGCAATAGGCATTCCTCTAGAAAAGCGATCCCCAAGCGTTGGTGGCATGGCAAAGCAACTCGGGGAATTTGACAGTATTCGCGATATTCTCACTTCGGCCACAATCACCACTTTAGTTGACCTTCCTTTTGCATTTTTCTTTTTAACTATTATCTATATTGTTGCTGGCGACCTTGCCATCATCCCTCTCTTAGGCGGCATAATTATTATTGGTTACACCTTGATTATGCAGCCAAAACTAAAAACTGCTATTGATGAAAGTAACAAATTCTCTGGGCTTAAGCACGGTCATTTAATTGAATCGTTAGCCTCCATTGAGTCAATTAAGTCCAGTGGTGCTGAAGGGCTAGTGCAAAAAAGTTGGCAACAAATGATTGGCCATACTGCAAATTGGCAGCTTAAATCGAAAAAAATCACCACATCGGTGACAAATATGGCAACTTTTGTCGTGCAAACGTCGGTTATTTTTGTGGTTATTTTAGGTGTCTATCGAGTCGCAGAAAATGAAATATCAATGGGTGGAATTATTGCAGCAGTTATTCTTTCTAGCCGAGCGATTTCTCCTATGGCGCAATTAGCAGGTTTAATGACTCGCGGCAATCAAACCGCTAGCGCATTACGCCAATTAGATGAACTCATGACTCAAGAAGATGAATTTGAAAACAAAGGCCACTTGGTAAGTCGACAGCGACTAATGGGGCAAATAAGCGCTCATCATATGGGCTTTAGCTACCCAGGTGCAGAGCGCCCGATTTTGCACCCTTTATCAATTAATATCGCTCCTGGAGAGCGAATAGCAATTATTGGCCGTAACGGTTCGGGAAAGAGTACTTTAGCTAAGCTTTTGGTTGGACTATTTAAGCCAACAAAGGGCAGCCTGACTTATGATGGTCTTGACTCAGAGCAAATCCACCCAAGTGATTTAAGACGGAACTTCGGCTACTTACCACAAGATATAACACTCTTTCATGGCACTATTCGTGACAACATTTTATTTGGTACACGCCAAGTTACTGAGCACCAGCTTATTCGAGCGGTACAGTTATCGGGGATCAACCTGTTCACAAATTTAGAATCCGAAGGCTTAGATCAACAAGTCGGTGAAGGGGGGCGCGAGCTATCACGCGGCCAACGACAAACAATTGCGCTAGCTCGAGCAACATTAAACGATCCTCCAGTTTTACTTATGGATGAACCAACTGCAAGCTTAGATGCCCGTGCAGAAAAGCAATTTATCCATGCTATGCATAACGTTAGTAAAGATAGAACGCTATTACTTATCACCCATAAGATGCATTTACTTAATCTCGTTGACCGCATTATAGTACTCGACCGTGGTCACATTGTTGCTGATGCCCCTAAAACAGAAGTACTCAAAAAGCTAAATGATGGACTTTTAGCAGGAGCGGCAAAGAAATGAGTAAGCACCTAACTACAAACGATCTAGAAATGGTCGATGACGTATATGGTGCCATGATGACGGATGCACCAACGAGTCACAGACTCACTATTTGGGCATTATCCGCTTTAGTTGTGACTTTTATCACCTGGGCTTATTTTGCTGAACTTGATCAAGTAACAACGGGCATGGGTAAGGTTATTCCTTCATCTCAGGTGCAAGTGATTCAAAGTTTAGACGGCGGTATTTTGCAAGACATGTACGTTCAAGAAGGGCTTATTGTCACCAAAGGACAGCCATTAGCTCGTATTGATGCCACACGATTTCAATCAGACTTTGCTCAGCAAGAGCAAGAAGTTAACAGTCTACTTGCCAATGTTATCCGCCTAAAAACCGAACTTAATAGCATCACGATCTCAGGGATCAATAATGATTGGCGCGAGCAAGTAAAAATATCTCCTCAAACATTAGTGTTTCCAGCCCCCCTTGAAGAAACAGAAGCAGAACTTACCCGCCGTCAACGTGAAGAATATGTCGGTAGGCTCGATAATCTAAGTAACCAACTAGAGATCCAAGCGCGACAAATTCAGCAACGTAATCAAGAGATCCAAGAACTAGCTTCCAAGATCAAAACACTTACAACCAGTTTCCAGTTAGTCTCTAGAGAACTTGAACTCACTCGCCCCTTAGCAGAGAAAGGTATTGTTCCTGAAGTTGAATTATTAAAACTTCAACGTGTTGTAAACGATATTCAAGGCGAGTTAGCCTCACTTCGTTTATTACGTCCTAAAGTTAAATCGACCATGGACGAAGCGATTTTAAAACGCCGAGAATCTGTACTCATTTACGCCGCAGACAGCCGAGCCCAGCTTAATGAAATGCAAACAAAGCTCTCTCGTATGAATGAAGCACAAGTAGGTGCACAAGATAAAGTTAGCAAAGCGGAGATTATTTCACCTGTAAACGGCACAGTAAAAAGCGTACATATAAATACCTTAGGCGGCGTTGTTCAGCCTGGGGTCGATATTATTGAGATTGTGCCTTCTGAAGACAAGCTACTAATAGAAACTAAGATTATTCCTAAAGATATCGCTTTTTTACATCCAGGGTTACCCGCTGTAGTGAAGATTACCGCCTATGACTTCACCCGTTACGGGGGCTTAAAAGGTGTTGTAGAACATATAAGTGCTGATACTACACAAGATGAAGAAGGCAACAGCTTTTATATCGTAAAAGTAAGAACTGAATTTTCAAGTTTAACAAAAGATGACGGTACTAAAATGCCCATCATACCAGGCATGCTTACCTCGGTTGATGTAATAACAGGGCAAAGATCTGTTTTAGAGTACATACTTAATCCAATATTACGGGCTAAAGACACTGCGCTCAGAGAGCGCTAAGCCCTATAAGGTAACCAGGAGGGGTCTATATGGATAACAGTACAATCCGGCAGCTAAAACGCGGTGCTTTAGCACTTGCCGTTAGCACACTGATAGTTCCAACGTCAGCGTACAGCCAAACACTTGAGCAAGCAGTAGCGCATACACTTGATACCAATCCAGAGATTCGGATTGCATTTAATCGATTTAAAACACGTGAAGAGCAGGTCAGTCAAGCTGTTGCTGGCTATATGCCGACAGTTGACATAAGCGCTGGTTATGGCTGGGAGCAGACCAACAGCCCATCAACTCGTAGACGAGCAGGGCAAGGCAGTGTCGATGATGATGGCGTGATCGAACTGGAACGAGGTGAAGCAGGTTTCAGTATTAAACAAATGCTTTTCGATGGCTTTTATACCAGCAGTGAAGTTGACCGTTACAGCTTTGAAGCCAGTGCCGAGCAATGGGCACTATTTGCCGCAGCAGAAGACATGGCACTCGATGTAGCTAAAGTTTACATCAATTATATTCGCAGCGAGCAAGTACTAACACTTGCAGAGAAAAATCTCGAAAGTCATAAAGAGATCTACAGCCAAATCAAGCAACGTACAGATTCAGGCTTAGGCTCTACTGCAGATTTATCTCAAATTACCGGCCGTTTAGCTCGTGCAAATGCTAACGTCATTTCAGCGCGTAATAACTTTTACGATGCTAAATCCCAATTTGTTAGAATCGTTGAGCAAGAACCTGAAGATATGATTGTGCCAGTACCTGATGCTGACATGCTTCCTGCAGATCTAGGGACTAGCATCATTATGGCTCAAGACAATCATCCTATTCTCAAGTCTGCAGCGAGTGATATTTACGCCGCAAAAAATGAGCGAGACTCTGCACAATCCAATTATTACCCTAAGCTCAGCTTGGAACTTGAAGGTAACTGGAATAATGATCTTGATGGTGAAGATGGATACTCAGCTATAGCTAGCAACAATGTCGGTGGGCACAGCAATGACCTCGTTGCCATGGTACGAGTAAAGTACAACCTATTTTCAGGTGGTCGAGATCTCGCTAGAGAAAAAGAAGCCGCCTACAAAGTTGGTGAAGCCAAAGAAATCCGTCAAAGCGCACACAGGCAAGTCGTTGAAGGAGCAAACTTAGCTTGGAATGCCTACGAGCTGCTTACACCACAAAAGATGTATATACGTGACCATGTTATTGCAGCCAAAGACACTCAGGTTGCTTATAGCCAGCAGTTTAATCTAGGTCAACGAAGCTTATTAGATTTACTCGATACCGAGAATGAACTATTTGAAGCACGAAAAGATTATTTAGAATCTGAATACGATGAAATCATTGCTCAATACAGAGTGTTAAATGCCACAGGACAATTACTTGATTCCTTACGTGTAACCAGACCCGATGTTTGGCAAGGCGAGCGAGACTATGAGGGAGGAGTCCCACAATGAAAATCTTATTAATTCTATTGGGTATCATGACATTAAGTGGTTGCTCAATGCGTGATATAGCCACTATGGATGAGCCTACTGTCCAAGTGAACGATCTCAGCGATATAGATCATGATGGGGTGATTGTTGCACGAGAGCGCTGTACCGATACAGCACTAGGTGCCACTATCGACAATTATGGCTGTGGAAAAATAAAACCTATCAATGAGCGTCAAGAGCTTAAGGTTTTGTTCGCCAATGACTCTTTTTACATTGCACCAGAGTATTATCCACAAGTTGAAGTCATCGCGACATTCATGCGTGAATTCCCAAATACTCAGGCTGTGATTGAAGGCCACTGTAGCAAAACCGGCTCTCATGAACACAACCAAAAGCTCTCTCAGAATAGAGCTAATGCTGTGAGTGCTCTATTGACTGAACGCTTTGGTATTGAATCTAATAGACTAAGTGCTGTAGGTTATAGCTTCGACCGCCCTATTGACCCTACACATACAGCTGCGGCGCACAAAGTTAATCGTCGAGTAATTGCGGAGTTGACAGGAGATGACACCACAGCGGACATGAAATGGCACATCTATACCGTCGACGAAGAAGTTAACTAGGAGTTGTAACTAAGCATCATGATTGGCAGGCTTTATCCATTAAAAAATATACGAAAAGTCTGCCAATTTAAATTGACGGTATTAGGGCTGTCTGTTTTTTGTCTTTATGCCGCTCCCAAAAAAGAGCTAGATTCAATCCATATTACCCAAACAATAGAGTCACAGTATGGTGAACGCGCGGGTAAGCGAATCAGAGCTTGGTTTAAAATTCTAGATGAAGCAAAGGACTTACAAGATAGCGACAAAATTTTGATGGTTAATAATTTTTTTAATCTGTTTCATTTTGTCGATGATATAAAACTTTGGGGAAATAAGAACTACTGGGCTACGCCCATGGAGTTTATAGGAGTCAGTGGTGGTGACTGTGAAGATTTTTCAATCGCCAAATACTTTACTCTACTTCAACTCGGTGTTTCAGAAGATAAGCTGCGAATTACTATGGTTAAAGCAACCACAGTAAACCAATACCATATGGTGCTCGCTTATTATGAAACCCCCTCTTCTATTCCTCTCGTTTTAGACAATCTTGATAAACAAATAAAACCAGCAACCCAGAGAACAGACCTATTACCTGTATATAGCTTTAATGGTCGACAGCTATGGTTAAATAAAGAAAAAGGACGAGGTGTTCTAGCTGGCTCTTCATCTAAGCTGGCGAAATGGAATGACCTACAACACCGCTTGGGAGTTGAAAGACTCAACCAACCCAAAATCAAACTGGAGTAGTAAATAAGATGACCCTGTTTCGACAGATATACACACTACTATTTGTACTATTTTTGTTAGTTGTGACCAGCTTAAGCTATGTGCAGTTTACCGAAACACAAAGCTTTTTGACCAAACAAATGGAATCCGATCTCAATAATACCAGCCACTCATTAGGTATTATGTTAGTCCCCGATCTAGAAGCGGGGGATATTGTTGGTGCAGAAACACTGATTAACGTCATTTTTGAAGGTGGATATTACCAAGAGGTCAAACTCACTTGGTTAGTGGATGGCAAACAACAAGTTTGGCAAAACCCCATAACAATTGATGGTGTACCGCAGTGGTTTATCGATTTAGACCTCTTCAAAACAATCAAACGAGAAAGCATCATTACGTCGGGTTGGATCCAATTAGCACGTCTAGAAATTGTTGCTCACCCAGGGTTTGGTTACCATGAACTTTGGCGCACAATGACAAATGCGACAATCGTATTTTCCATTCTATTTTTAATCGCAATCATCTCTGCACGTATTGGTTTAACTTGGATATTAAGACCACTTCACAATATTGCTGAGCATGCTAAAGATATCGCTAATCGTAAATTTGGACCAGATTTAACACTGCCTAGAACCGCTGAATTAAAATCTGTTGTTCAAGCTTTTAACAGCATGTCAGATCAGCTTAAACAAATTTTTAGCTCTTTAGATGAAGAGGTTGGAGAACTAAGAAAGAAAAACTTGATAGATCAAGTATCTGGACTCCCAAATCGCCAGTATATGATGGGGCAATTAAACAGCTGGCTAAGTGAGCCGAAAAGTGGTGCATTGATGATGGCGAAGTTTAACTGGCTTGAAGAAGTCCATAGTAAATATGGTTATCAAGTCCGTGATGAAACCATTCGCTTGCTATCAGAAAAGATGAAGCAACATTTGGATGGTGTAACTCCTTCAGTAATAGCACGTATCGCAGCCTACGAATTTGCCTTTTTAATTGATAGCTCAGAGCATGAGCAAACCAGTAAATATTTACAAACGCTTATCCGCACTATCAACCAAGAGGTATCTAAAGCAGGTTGTAAGCCTAATGAAGACTTCGCCATAGGCATCGCCGAGCGTATAGGCCAAATGTCAGTAACTGATATTCTTGCTCAATCAGATAACGCCCTACAAAAAGCGCTACAGGACAATCAAGTTTTCCATTGGTTCGAAACCAACGAAAAGCAATTATTTACTCGTGAACAATGGCGTGATCATTTAAACAGCGCAATTAGCGATGGTCAGTTTAAGTTTAAATGGCAACCTGTTTTATTAAACGAAACCGAGTCCGTCTTACAACGAGAGCTATACTGCCAACTGGAAATTAACCAGAAAATGGTTCAAGCAGGTCAGTTTATGCCCTATGTAGAACTACTGTCTTTGGGAACCCAATTGGACAAAAGTCTCATTGAAGCTGTTCATAGTAAAAAACTATTGGAAAAGAACTTCGAACCAATTGCAATTAACTTAACTTTCCAAAGTATGGGTGATATTGAATTCCATCAATGGCTTAATAAGTTTTTGCGCGCATCTCCATTAAGTTCACGTATTTGTTTCGATATACCAGAAGCAGCCATTTATAGTAACCCTGAGGCCTGTGAAGCGCTTTGTACAATTATCCGTGACAATGGGGCACACTTTGGCATCGACCACTTTGGTCGCCAATTTGGATCGATGTCCTACCTTCAAGATTTACGTCCTCGTTACGTCAAACTCGATCAATCTTTTGCTTATTATGATGAAAGCGAGCACAGCAGTGAGCTTTGTCGCGCACTTATTAATGTTGCCAAAGGCTTGGATATTGAAGTTATCGTCACTGGTATAGAGGAAGAAGAACAGCTTGAACGCTTTATCCCATTAAAAACAAATGCGTATATGGGCTATATCTCGCCTCCTATCGCAATAGACTAATTAAAAACATACAAAGGCCTCCAAGAGGCCTTTTTTATTCCCTAGACAAAATTTAACGCTTCATACCAAGAGTGTTTCACAAAGTCATCTCTCTTTTTCTGCTCAAGATAAACCTAAAACCTCTCAACTTCTCAACTTCTCAACTTCTCAAAAGACTTCATGTGAAAATGCTTGCATGAACGAAAGAATAAGAATTCCAGCTCTTTTTGCAGCAAATAGAAACAAAAAAAGCCTCTCGATTTCTCGAAAGGCTTAATATAAAAGTGGTCGCATGACAAAAGAGTGAGGATTCGAATCCGTAGCGATATATGACAGATACAAAAAAGCCTCTAAATTTCTCTAGAGGCTTCATGTAAAAGTGGTCGGTGATAGAGGATTCGAACCTCTGACCCTCTGGTCCCAAACCAGATGCGCTACCGGGCTGCGCTAATCACCGAAAATCTTTTGTCTTACTTAACTTGCTAAATATCGAGTAAACTCGCTATTTATAAATGTGGTCGGTGATAGAGGATTCGAACCTCTGACCCTCTGGTCCCAAACCAGATGCGCTACCGGGCTGCGCTAATCACCGAGTCTTTTACAACATTTAAAGCGTTAGGAAAATGGGGTGACTGATGGGGTTCGAACCCACGACAACCGGAATCACAATCCGGGACTCTACCAACTGAGCTACAATCACCACTGATATTTCCTACTAACAAGCCTCGTTTCCATTCTGGTGCACCCAGAAGGATTCGAACCCTCGGCCTCACCCTCCGGAGGGGTGCGCTCTATCCAGCTGAGCTATGGGTGCCTTGCCTTGTTAGCGGGGCACATAATAGGTCCAAATCGCCTCGCCGTCTACACTTGTTTTGCTTTTTTTCGTGATTTTACGTGCGTTCGCTCAAGATTTGAGTCATTTGTGCATTTTTTTATCGTAACGCGTCAAAATAATGACTTGGATGAGCTAAGAATTCATGTTATCAATAGGGATTAGTCCAAATCCTAATCAAATTAAAATAATAGCGATTGACGGAACAGCATGTTTAGGGAAGAAACATCTCAGTCAAAACATACACTGAGGCTACATAAAAGGATTGCTCGCTTAAAAGCACTAGCTCTTAAGTATAAACGCGCCGAAATCACTCAAAACGCTTTGTTAGAGATATCTAACTTTGCGGCGAGCGTGACCACGCCAAAAGAGTTCTATTCATCTTTGCATAAATCAGTTAATGAACTGATCCCTGCCGACAACTTTTTTATTGCAACTATAAACTCCACCAACGGCAAGCTTGAAGTCCCATTTTTCCTAGACGAGAAAGACGCTCACCCGGACGATTGCTACCCTGATGAAGATTTATCTGAAACCTTATACAGTGGGTTAACCGGTTACGTACTCAGAACAGAACAAACATTGATCTGTAATGACGAGCTCTATCAACAACTCGCCAAATCAAAAGCTATCGCTTTACGTGGTAGCACCTGTCATCAATGGATAGGTACGCCCATAAAAAGTGCTGATCAAACAATAGGTGTTCTAGTTTTCCAGAGCTACAGCCCTAATGTTGTTTATTCAGAAATAGAAATAGAGCTGATGAATTTTATTAGCCACCATATCTCAGGCGTTATTCAACGTTTAGATAACCAAGAGCAGTTAGAGCAAGCGATTGATACTCGAACTAAAGAGCTCAGCATCGCCTATAACAAGCTAAAACAAGAAGTTTATGAACGTCGCCGCGCCGAACGCCTACAAAAGTCGTTGTTTGAAATTGCAGACCTAGCTAACTCTAATATCGACAATCAACAGTTTTATAGTGAGATCCACCGGGTGATTAGCCACCTTTTGCCAGTGAACAACTGCTTTATTTCACTGTTAAACGAACAAAGAAACACACTAACCTTCCCTTACTTCGTGTCTCAGTTTGATCTAGAGCCACCAAAGTCGAGACCATTGAGCGATGGTCTTACCGAATATATTTTGCTTAACCATAAGCCTAGATTACTTGAAAAAGCCGATATTAACGCGCTTATCGCATCTGGCGAGCTCTACAAGGCGGCGCCAGAGCTTAACGACACTAAAGAGATCAATCAGTGGATTGCCGTGCCATTATTTATCCACGGTCAAGTTAGCGGTGCATTGACTATATATAGCTATAGCTTTAGCCAAAACTACCAAGAGAAAGATCTTGAACTACTCACTTTTGTTTCACAGCACATAGCCACAGCAATTGAGAAAAAACTCTCCGCTGAGTCTCTCAAACTGAGTTATGAGCAACTAGAAGATAAAGTTAATCAACGGACCCAGGCATTAGCAGATGCTAATAATGATTTAGAAAAAGAGATCAGCCAACGTAAACGAATTGAACGCCAATTGGTCCATGATGCTAAACACGATAATTTAACTGGTTTACCTAACCGCTCTATGTTTATGGAGCGCCTAACCCAAGCGATAAAGCACGTTCGCCGACATACATTAAATCGATTCGCCGTACTGTTTATTGATATGGATCGCTTTAAGCTCCTCAACGATACCTTAGGTCACTTAGAAGGTGACAGGTTTCTTATTGAAACAGCCAAACGCCTAAAGCTATGTATACGCAGTAACGACATGCTTGCAAGACTCGGCGGAGATGAATTTGTCATTCTTCTCGATTCTATTAGTGGCTCTCAGGATGCTGAAGACGTTGCCGAAAGAGTTTTAGCCGAGCTATCTAAACCTTATCAACTCGTCAATCAGAAATTTAATTCCAGTGGCAGTATCGGGATTTCGATGAGCGACCAGAACAGGTCCGACACTAGCGAATCTATTTTACGTGATGCAGATACAGCAATGTATCAAGCCAAGTCTCAAGGGAAAGGTTGCTTTGTTATTTTCAATAATAACGTTAATAAGCAGCAAATCACTGATATCAAACTTGAGAACGAGCTCAAGTCAGCAATGAGTAATAAGCAACTACAAGTGAGTTACTTACCAATTATGGGGTTAAGTACTAACAAGGTGGTTGGTCTGGAACCAAGATTATTCTGGCATCATCCAACTTTGGGGAAGATTAAGCAGAATCAATTAAATAATATTGCCGAACATTGCAACATGATTATTGAACTGGATAATTATATGCTCGACATGGTTAATGGTAGTTTTGATACATTCCAAGACGTTTATGATGATGCTCTAAAACTGCATTTATCGATTTCTAGTCAACACCTTAATCACAAGTATGCACTACGCGCCCTTAAAAATAGACTGAAACAGTTTGATGTTGATAGGAGTAAAGTCACTTTATTCTTCGATGAAAAAGCCTTTGTCCAAAATACCAATAATCATATTTGCGCTTTTGAAAGCTTAAGTCCACTGAATGTGAAGCTAGGAATTGAAGGTTACGGTAGTGCTCACAGCGCAATTAGCAGCCTGACATTTTTACCCGTCGATGCATTAAAACTCGATCCAAGCTATTGCAGCCATCTAGAGAACAGTCAACATCTAAAGCTTGTGAAAGCTTATTTTAGTGCAGCCCAAGCAATGGAAATCGCAGTGTTTGCTGTTGGAGTAAATACCTCACAGCAGCAACAAGTTCTGAAAAACATCGGCTTTCAGGTGGGGCAAGGAGTTGTTTTAGGCGAGGTTATTGAGTGCCCGGCCGAAGCCAAAACAGATAACGTCACTGACCAAGAGTGTGCATAACAGTGCTATGCACACTCTCGGTCAAGCACACTACTTATTCTTAAACATATCTCTTAAGTTAGCGATATTCGATTTACCTGATTGCTGCATCTGCTCAGCCGTTTGCACTGGCTTACGGTTTTCCCAGATTAAGTCATCTTGCGGCAATTCCATCAAGAAGCGACTTGGCTCACAACGAATAGTTTCACCAAACTGACGACGTTCGCGACAAATCACAAACCACAATTCTTTTTGTGCTCGAGTAATCCCTACGTAAGCTAAGCGGCGCTCTTCATCGACGTTGTCTTCATCAATACTGCTTTGATGCGGCAAAATGCGTTCTTCTGCGCCCACCATAAACACATACGGGAACTCCAAACCTTTAGAAGCGTGTAAGGTCATTAGCTGCACCTGATCGCCGCCCTCGTCTTCACTATTACGCTCCATCATGTCGCGCAACGTTAAACGAGTCACCACTTCAGGCAGCGTCATGCCCTCATCTAAGTCGTCACCTTGCAGCATTTCAGTGACCCAACGGTATAGCTCTGAAATGTTCTTCATGCGCATTTCAGCCGCTTTAGCACTAGTGCTAGTTTCGTATAGGTAATCTTCGTAATTAATTTTACGAATGAGCTGCTTAACTGCATCAACAGGATCGCCACGCTCAGCTAAATCACCGGTTTCAACCACAAAGCGACCGAAGTGATACAAGCTCGACATCGCCGCAGGCGGCAGCTCGTGATTTAAGTCAGCCTCAAAGATGGCGGCAAACATGGAAATTTGCTTTTGGTTAGCAAAATTGCCCAAACGTTCAAGTGTTGCAGGGCCAATACCACGCTTTGGTAGGTTCACAATACGTAAAAAGGCATTGTCATCATCCGGATTCACGATTAAACGCAAATAAGCCATGATGTCTTTAATTTCAGCACGACCAAAGAAAGACGTACCACCGCTGAGCTTATAGGGAATGCGGTTAGTCATTAGTGCACGTTCAAGCAAGCGTGACTGATGGTTACCACGATACAAAATCGCGTAATCACCATAGCTAGTACGGCCGACGAATTTATGGCGGATCATTTCCGCAATCACTCGCTCCGCTTCTTGCTCTTCATTAGCCGCAATGAGCACACGAATAGGTTCACCATAAGCCAACTCACTGAATAGCGCTTTCTCATACACATGCGGGTTATTGGCAATCAAAATGTTGGCAGCGCGCAAAATACGCTGACTGGAACGATAGTTCTGCTCCAGTTTAATCAGTTTTAACTTAGGAAAATCTTTACCCAGTAGCACTAGGTTTTGCGGTTTAGCGCCACGCCATGAGTAAATAGACTGGTCATCATCACCTACCACGGTAAAGCGAGCACGCTCACCCACCAGCAACTTCACCATCTCATATTGACTAGTGTTGGTATCTTGATACTCATCCACCAGCATATATTGAATACGGGTTTGCCAGCGGGTTCTCACCTCTTCATTATGCCTCAGCAATAATGTCGGCATTAAAATCAAGTCATCAAAATCGAGTGCGTTATAAGCCTTCATATGTTGGGCATAACGCTGATAAAGCAATGCAAATAACTGTTGCTGCTCATCCTTAGCAATTTTTCGCGCTTGCTCCGGGATCACTAAATCACCTTTCCAATTGGAAATGGTACTAGCTAATAACTTGAGCAGATCTTTATCTTCATCCAACTCGACTTCAGTTAGCTCTTTTAGCAATGCAAAAGTATCTTGGTCATCAAACAGTGAAAAACCAGGCTTTAAGCCAACAACCTTATGCTCACGCTTAATGATCTCAAGCCCTAACGTATGGAAAGTGGAGATCCATAATCCACGCGCTTCTTTACGCCCCATAGACTGCGAAACACGCTCTTTCATCTCGCGTGCTGCTTTGTTAGTGAAGGTTACCGCAGCAATATTGCGGGCTTTATAGCCACACTTTTCCACCAAGTAAGCAATCTTATTAATAATTACTCGGGTCTTACCACTGCCAGCACCCGCAAGTACTAAGCAAGGGCCGCTTACATAGTGAACGGCATCATTTTGTCCGGGATTGAGCTTCATGGATACGTTAAAACCAAGATATTGAGGAAGGCATTAAAAGACGAATGATAGCAGAAACGCCGATGCGAACGGAAAAGTTATCGACAATATCTGCACTGCTTAAATTTATTACTACATTTATCACTAATCAAGTCATTAACTTAAGCGGTGCTGTACTAATTTTGTTCTTATTATTACTTGCGATTATTTAAAAGGCTTACTAGAATAATGAATGAACGTTCACTCATTATAGTTGTTATTATGCACAGCAAACGAAATCTTATATTGCGCGCAGCAGAAAAAATCATCTCCACCGGCGGTATTCAAGGCCTATCTATGCAGCAAGTTGCTAACGAAGCTGGCGTTGCCGCAGGCACTATTTATCGCTATTTCAAAGATAAAAATGAGCTGATCTTAGAACTCAGAAAAGATGTGCTGTCTCAAGTTGCAGCCGCAATATTACAAGATCATCAAATCGGTACACTTGAAGAACGCTTCAAACGTATCTGGATGAAAATGCATGAATATGGCAAGCAAGCCTCACCAACCAATTTGAGTTATGAGCAATACGCTCACCTACCTGAAAGTAATACTGAAGAGATCCGTGCCCTCGAAATGAAGTTGTTTGAACCTTTGCATCGTCTGTTTGAAGAAGGTTTAGAGCAAGGCGTTATTCAACCACTGCATCCGCGTGCACTATACGCCATCGCTATGGAGCCCTCTATGGCAATGGCCAGAGCAATACGACGCGGCCTCATTCAGTATGACCAAAAAGATATCACGCTCGCTTGCGATCTATGCTGGCGAGCGATTTTAATCCCAACCACACCGACAAACTAAAGGAGTTATCAGGACATGAAAAAGTGGACCCTGGTGATGATCATCATTGCTGTACTGGCCTTCGGCTCAGTCATTGGTTTTAATCTTTTTATTAAAGGAAAAATTGCCGATGCAATTGCCAATATGCCTGAAGCGGTAGCGCCTGTTACTGCTATCAATGTGCAAGAAGGCACATGGCAGCCAACGATTAATGCCATCGGATTTGTCGAGCCTAATCAAGGCGTCACAATCGCCAACGAACTTTCTGGTGTGGTATCAGCAATCAAATTTGAAAACGGTAGTCCGGTAACCGCCGGCCAGATGCTAGTTGAAATTGATTCGAAAGTAGAAAAGGCTAACTTAAAGAGTAAACAAGTACAGCTACCCGCTGCCGAAGCTGACTTTAAGCGTCTAAGTAAACTCTACAAGCAAAACTCAGTATCAAAACAAGACCTTGATAACAGCCAATCTAAGTACCTAGCATTAATGGCTGATATTGAAAGCTTAAGTGCCACCATTGATCGCCGCGAAATCAAAGCACCTTTTGCAGGCTTAGTTGGTATTCGTAACGTTAACTTGGGTGAATACCTGCAAACCGGTACTGACATCGTGCGCCTTGAAGATATCAGCACTATGAAAATCCGCTTTACCATTCCGCAAACTCAGCTATCGCGTATCGCTACAGGGCAAACCGTGCATGTGTATGTTGATGCTTACCCTACTGAACCGTTTGAAGGGGTGATTTCAGCTATCGAGCCGGCGGTATTTTATCAAAGTGGTCTAATCCAAGTGCAAGCCCAAATACCTAATAGCGATGCTAAATTGCGTAGTGGTATGTTCGCCAAAGTGGACATTCAATTACCTGAACTGACTCAGCAAGTGGTACTGCCACAAACAGCCATTAGCTTCACCCTTTACGGCGACTCTGTTTATCTAATCGAAGAAAAAACAGAAAATGGCGAGCAAGTTAAGCGCGTTAAGCAAGTGAATGTCAAAGTACTTGAACGTGACGACATTAACGCCTTGATCAGCGGTAGTATTAAAGCCGGCGATAGCGTCGTGACCTCAGGTCAAGTTCGCTTAAGTAACAATAGTAAAGTCAAAGTGACTGAGGATGATGCATTAACCCCTCCAGCCACATTGCCACAGCTGTAAGCGGAGGTTAGGCAATGCGCTTTACTGATATATTTATCCGCAGGCCGGTACTTGCGGCCTCAATTAGCTTTCTGATTTTACTACTGGGCTTTTATTCGCTTAAAAGCATGCAAGTACGTGAATATCCAGAGATGACTAACACCGTTGTCACTGTCACCACCAGTTACTACGGCGCCGATTCAAACTTAATTCAAGGATTTATTACTCAGCCTTTAGAGCAAGCCCTAGCTCAAGCTGACAACGTTGACTTTATGACGTCTGATAGTTTTTTAGGTAGCTCTAAAATCTCTGTGTATATGAAGCTCAATACCGATCCCAATGGTGCCTTAGCCGATATTCTAGCTAAGGTAAACTCGGTACGCTCTCAACTGCCAAAAGAGGCAGAAGATCCAACCGTTGAGATGTCGACAGGTGCGCAAACATCTGCCCTTTACATCTCGTTTTACAGTGACCAAATCAACTCAAGCCAGATCACCGATTATTTAGAGCGTGTGGTAAAGCCAGAGCTATTCACTATTGACGGTGTTGCCAAAGTTAACCTCTACGGCGGTATTAAATACGCCATGCGTATATGGTTAGATCCGGCTCGTATGGGCGCGTTTAATCTATCTGCAACAGACGTGATGAACGTCCTCCAGACAAATAACTACCAGTCTGCAGTGGGACAAACCAACAACACCTTTACGCTGTTAAATGGCACAGCTGATACTCAAGTTGCCACCGTTGACGAGCTGAAGAAACTGGTTATTGGCAGTAAAAATGGCTTAGTTATTCGTCTAGGTGATATTGCGACAGTAAACCTTGAGAAAAGCCATGATGTATACCGCGCCTTAGCTGACGGCCAAGAGGCCGTTGTCGTGGGCCTAGATGTGACGCCAACAGCAAACCCACTGGTTGTAGCAGCAGATGCAAGAGCCATGATGCCGCAAATTGAGCGTAACTTGCCTATCTCAATGAAGGCTCGTGTGCTCTATGACTCATCACTGGCAATTGATGAATCAATCAATGAAGTTATCAAGACCATTGGCGAAGCAGCATTAATCGTTATCGTGGTTATCACTCTATTCTTAGGTTCGTTCCGTGCGGTCATCATTCCAATTGTGACTATTCCACTGTCGCTGATTGGTGTGGCAGTTATCATGCAGATGTTCGGTTTTACCCTTAATCTGATGACACTACTGGCAATGGTACTTGCCATTGGTTTGGTGGTGGATGACGCCATCGTGGTGGTGGAAAACGTCGACAGACATATCAAGCTAGGTGAAACGCCATTTAGAGCGGCGATTATCGGTACCCGTGAAATCGCGGTACCCGTGATTTCAATGACTATCACGCTAGCGGCTGTATATGCGCCGATTGCACTGATGGGGGGTATCACAGGTTCACTGTTTAAAGAGTTTGCCTTAACCCTTGCGGGAGCCGTATTTATCTCTGGTATTGTGGCACTGACCTTGTCACCTATGATGTGCTCAAAAATCCTTAAAGCACACTCAGAGCCAAACCGTTTTGAGCGCGGGGTTGAGAACTTCTTAAACGGATTAACAAGTCGCTATAACCGCATGCTAACCGCTGTGCTTGATAAGCGCCCAGTGGTGATTGGCTTTGCGTTTATCGTATTTGCATCTTTACCTATCTTATTTAGCTTTATTCCGTCAGAACTGGCGCCGAATGAAGATAAGAGCGTGGTGATGATGATGGGTACTGCACCATCGAGCGCTAACCTAGATTATGTGCAAGCTAATATGACATTAGTCACCGACATGATCAGCGCTCAACCAGAAGCTGCAGCATCTTTAGCATTCGTCGGTGTACCTAACGCCAACCAAGCCTTTGGTATTGCGCCACTAGTGCCTTGGAGCGAACGCGACAAGAGCCAAAAGCAGATGCAGGAGTTCTTTGGTAAAGAAGTGAAAAACGTACCAGGCATGGCAGTAACCACCTTCCAAATGCCTGAGCTACCGGGCGCTTCAAGTGGTCTACCTATCCAGTTTGTTATCACTAGCTCAAGTTCATTTGAGAGCTTATTCCAAATTGGTTCAGGCGTACTTGAAAAAGTGCAGCAAAGTCCGCTGTTTGTATACTCAGAGGTGAACTTAAAGTTCGACTCAGGTTCAATGAAGATCCATATTAAGCGTGACGTTGCCGGTGCCTACGGCATCACCATGCAAGATATCGGTCTAACCCTTACCACCATGATGAGTGATGGTTACGTCAACCGTATCAACTTAGACGGTCGCTCGTATGAGGTGATCCCACAAGTGGAACGAGCATTGCGTGCTAACCCTGAAGCGCTAGCGGGTTATTACCTCACCGCAGCTGACGGTCGTTCAATCCCACTGTCGAGTTTAGTGGATGTAGAGATCATCTCAGAGCCACGCTCATTGCCACACTTCAACCAGATGAATGCAATTACCGTAGGTGGGGTTGCAGCGCCAGGTGTTGCTATTGGTGATGCAATTGCCTTCCTTAAGAACATTGGTGATAACGAATTACCAAAAGGTTACAGCTATGACTTCTTAGGTGAAGCGCGTCAATACGTGACTGAAGGTTCGGCACTGTATGCGACCTTTGCATTAGCGTTAGCAATCATCTTCTTGGTACTAGCAAGTCAATTTGAAAGCCTTAAGGATCCTTTGGTTATCTTGGTATCGGTGCCTTTAGCGATAAGCGGTTCTCTAGTTGCCTTAGGTTGGACTCATGTGTTCGGTCTATCGTCAATGAACATCTACACCCAGGTCGGCTTGATTACCTTGGTAGGTCTTATCACTAAGCACGGTATCTTAATGTGTGAAGTAGCCAAAGAAGAGCAACTGCATAATGCCTTGAGTAAAATGGACGCCATTAAGCATGCTGCGACGATTCGCTTACGTCCAATCTTAATGACCACTGCGGCGATGATAGCGGGTCTAATCCCACTATTGTTTGCTTCAGGTGCAGGTGCTGTTGCCCGCTTTAATATTGGCCTTGTGATTGTGTCAGGTCTTGCTATTGGTACCGTATTTACCCTGTTCGTTCTACCAGTAATTTATACCTACTTGGCAGAAAAACATGAACCTCTACCAGTATTTGATGAAACATTAAATACGCAAGAGAACAAAGCTTCCCACGCTTAACTTGTAAACCAAAACAAAAGCCTGCAGTAATGCAGGCTTTTTTATTATGCATTGGTTTATCGAGCTTTGATTCACACTCAATGGTGATTATTTTGGCAATACTGATAGCCTAAGGTACAATCAAAACATACACAGCATTATGCACTTGAGCGGATACAAACAATGATTAACCCGAAAAAAATTGAAGAAGTCGCTAAGCAATTAAGCGAAAACCTTCCTAGTGGATTAAAGCAATTTGCAGGCGAATTTGAAGAACGTAGCAAGCAGGTACTGCAAAACCAACTACAAAAATTAGATGTGGTATCTCGCGAAGAGTTCGAAGTGCAGCAACATGTTTTAATCAAAACTCGTGAAAAATTAGAAGCATTACAAGCACAAGTTGATGCACTTGAAGCTAAATTAAACGCTGAAGACTAGTTCCAATAAGTTCTTAGGTTTAATCAAAAAGAGCAGCTAATACTGAGTATATTAGCTGCTCTTTTTTGTATTTATGCTATTGAAGCACAACCGCTAACAATCCTCGCTAGTACTTCCCTCTAATGCTTTAGCAAGCAAAATAATGCTACAAGCCAGCAAAGCTAAGTCTTTCACAATAAACTGACCGCTGCCGGTGAGCATAGCAAAACCCATACTGGTTTCGTATGCTGGTAGGCTAATCACAAACGTTTGCGTGGCGGCAAACGTCAACGCAGCAATACTGAGCCCCGCAATATAAGCATTTTTAGACCAAGGCAGTAACGCGATACCAGCAACTGCAATCAATTCAATTACGCCGATAAAGTAAGACCCGTGCAGCACGCTAAACACATCATAAATCCAACTAAATAGCGGACTGGTGCGCATCAAGCCCTCAATGCCATCAGCCTCATATTGGGTAAACTTCATGCCGCCAATCCACAGCATCACCAGCACGATTCCGGCTAACATTAACTTCTCAGCTAGGCGGTTAATGGTTTTGTTGCCACTGTAAAATGAACTAATAAACAAGGCTAAGCCAACGATGCCTAGGTACTTAATCAATCCTTGCCCAGCACCAATTGCCGGAAAGCCACCTAAACTGTCGAGCCAGACTGGATGAGTGAACATCATCAGCAAAGGCACAGTGGCTAAACTTGCGTATAGGTAAAGCAGCACTTGCGCCCAACGTTGCTGCGGTACAATCAATGCAACCACCACCAGCAGTTGTACAACCCCTAAAATCGGTGCAAGCCAAGGCAACGCAGGCAAGCCAACTTCCATTAATTGCTGAGTAAAATAACTGGCATCCGCGGCACTAAAGCGTGGCATTGCCGTGAGAAGTAAAAAGATTGCAAGTAAACTACGAGCAATCAATAAACGGGTTTGAACGGATATCTTTATCGGTGATCTTGGCATGTAAGGCTCCTATTTTTTGCAGTAGACCTGCAAACTCAGTAAAGCCTTTCGCCAAATTAACAATTGAGTGAAATAAGATTAATTTACAGTTCATCGGCAAGGGCTAGTATAGCGCCGCGCGGATAGGTAGCCTTATCCAATGAGCACAGCCTTCTGGCTTTCTTTTTACCTGCCAAATGTGAGGCTTTACTTTGACGACTTCAACCAATATTCACGCCACTAAAACACTTGCTACACTGAGTCGCTTTGTCAGCCAAAATGCTAAACAAGTCACCTTAGCTGCTTGGGGGCTATTAATTGCAATACCGGCCATCATCTATCTCAGCTCAAGCCAATTGTTCCCTAGTATTCGGTTAAACTCATTGCTAGCCGAGGCGCTTTATTGGCTTACCAGCACTGGCACTGCACCTTACGGCATTATTACTGGAGTGCTGATCTTAGTAGTGTGTTATCGCCTCCTCAATCGCCAACAATTTGCAAAGCTAGTGCTCGCGGTATCTATCAGCATGGCGGCAACCTTAAGCCTAAATCAATTTTTAAAACCCTACTTTGCTGAGCCACGACCCAATGCGATATTGCTTGAGCAAAGCTACTTGCTCAATACCAAAGATTTTTATCAAAAAGATAAGCTAGAAAAAAGACAAATACTTGGAGTAGCGGTGAATCAATTAGAAATCGCTCGCCCAGACCTGCTTCTTAGCGATGCCATTAAAGGTCATTGGCAACATGAAGTCGGCTACGCATTCCCATCAGGCCATACTTTATTTGCCGTCACCCTCGCGCTTGTCGTGTGTTTCTACTTACTGCTATCGGGCCTAATTGCCATGCCACTGCTATTAGTCAGTTGGGCGATAAGTATGGGCTTAAGTCGCATGTTGCTTGGTATGCACTGGCCTCAAGATGTACTTGCTTCCACCTTCATTGGTGGCTGTATTGCGGCGGCGAGTATCTTTTTAGCGCAATGTTTATGGCCGCGTCTTTGGCAGCTTATTTCGCCTCAGCGTAAAGTGCAGCAATCAAATAGACGATAACCCTTAATATTCTAAATCCAATAGTCAGTGTTAGCGGCTCACTTGCGCTTGATTTTATTTAAGGTATTCTGCCTCCACTAAAATAAAATCAAAGCGAGACCCAACCATGGCTGAATTGCAATTAGATAAGATTGACCTGCATATCCTCAAACTAATGCAGCAACATGGTAAATTGTCTAATCAAGAACTCGCAGAAAAGGTAGGCCTTTCACCATCACCTTGCTCTAGACGGGTTAAGTCACTAGAAGAAGCTGGCTATATTGCCGGCTACGCCACCTTGCTCAGTGCAGAACATTTCGATCTAGCGCTCACTGCCTATATTCAAGTGCGATTAGAAAAGCACTCAACAGATATCCTTGATGCCTTTGAGGAGAAAATCAGCAGTTACGATGAAGTACAAGAATGTTGCCTGCTCACTGGTAGCGATGCCGATTACCAAATAAAAGTACTGGTGACCGACATGAAGCACTTTAAAGTGTTCCTGCTCGACAAACTCACCACCAATGACCACATTGCGGGTGTACGTTCGAGCTTCGTCCTAAAGCAAGTTAAAAACCAAACCAGCATTCCGCTACCGAGCTAAACTTCTGTTTTACTCACCTGCTTTTAGGCAGCTGAATCCACCGCAGATTGTAGCCAAGAGACTATAATCTGTGCATTCGATCGCATTTTTCAGTTTATTCGTTAAATGATTTTATTGCGCATAAGCGTTAATACAAACCGGTCATCGCAATAAAAAAACAACGCAAACCAGTATAGCGATAAATAAATTCAAAAATAGGCACAAAGAAGACAGTAAACATTGCAAAAGTGACTTTTAACGCTTCTTTTTGGCGTTGACTCGTATTTTTAAACCACTAATATGCGCGCTCTTAGTTGATCAAGATAGTCAGAAAGAGAGCTCCAATGAGTACAGTAAAACAAGGGCACTTTAGCTCAAAGATAGGCTTTATTATGGCCGCGGCAGGTTCTGCGGTGGGCGTAGGTAATATTTGGGGTTTCCCAACTCAAGCTGCCACTCATGGCGGCGGCGCTTTCTTGCTGGTTTATCTGTTTCTGATCTTAGTGCTAGGCTATCCAATGTTAATGGCCGAACTCATGATTGGTCGCCACGGCCAAACCAATCCAGCAGATGCTATGGCTAAAATCGCCAACACTCCGCTCACCAAAAGAATAGGTAAAGCAATTGGCTTTATCTCAATTGTGACCGCCACACTAATCTGTACTTTCTACAGTATTTTATCAGGCTGGTTTGTTAGTTTTGCCATTGCGCCTATTGCAGAGATAAGCGGCCAAACTCAAGCGGCTAATTGGTTAATGGATTTTAGCTTGTCGCGCAATCTAGTGTTTACCTTAATCTTTATCGCTATGGTGATTTTAGTGATCCGCCAAGGTGTACAAAAAGGTATCGAGCGTTGGTCTAAGCGTTTAATGCCTATGTTATTACTGATCTTAGTCGCTGGCGTGGTGTATATCTTGACTCAGCCTGGCGCCATGCAAGGTTTAGAAGTATTACTAGTACCTGACTTTTCGCGGGTATTTGATGCAGATGTATTGATTGGCGCGCTAGGACAGACCTTTTTCTCATTAACCATTGGTACTGCGGCAATGATGGTTTATGGCGCTTACTTAAGCCAAAAAGAAGACCTAGCTAAGCTAACCGCCTACGTCACCCTAACCGACACCTCAGTGGCATTTTTAGCGGCATTAATGGTGATCCCTGCTATGTACGTGGCGCAGCATAACGGCGTACAAATTTTTGCAGAAGATGGCAGCTTACTGAACTCTGACACCTTAGTGTTTACTGTACTGCCTGCACTGTTCGATACTATTGGCGGTGTGAGCCAATACCTATTAGCGATTGTGTTCTTTATCTTAATGACCATTGCCGGTTTAACTTCAGCTATCTCAATTGTTGAAGTGCCCACCAGCTACTTAGTTGAGAAAACGACCTTAAGCCGCGACAAAGCAACTTTGCTTGTAGGCAGCTTAATTGCCGCGCTATCTATGATAGTTGTGTTTAATTTCGACAGCCTATTCAGCTTTATGATCACCCTAACTACAGAGCGTGCACAGCCACTAATCGCTCTAGGTATTGCCATCTACTTAGGTTGGGTATGGAACAGAAATCAGTTAATCACAGCGATTGGTCTGCAAGAAGGTGTGCAAGCTAATAGTCTTTTCTGGAAAGTATGGCCTTGGTATGTGAAGTACATTTGTCCACTTTTAATCATCATGATTATTGTGCAGCTAATTAGCTAAATAGCCGCATTTTGAGCAAACTTTGTAAGGGCGATATTATCGCCCTTTTTCTATGTGCGCCCCTCAAGAAAGTGAAGCCTGTCACACCTACCTGTGACCCTTTGTCGCACCTTGGGACAAATTGGTTTGCTGTATTTATAAAGCCCTGTAAAACAGGCGAAAAATAAATAACGACAGTGACACCATGATGAACAAGAAAAGTATTTTGACGATTCCTTTCGTCACCTTGGGATTAATCTCTCTCCCCTGTTTAGCCAATGAAGCTGTGACAAAAACTGACGAATCGCCAACTGTAGAGCGCATCGTGGTCACTGGCGAATTGATGAAAGACCCAACCAAAACCTATACCGACCCTAAAAAACCACGCTTACCTTTACCTGCATATGACGGCGCAGGGTTTTTAAAGACCATTCCAGGTTTTAGTATCGGCCGAAAGGGTGGCGCAGGCGGTGATCCTAGCCTGCGCGGTTTAGGCGGCTCCCGTTTAAGTATTGTTGATGATGGTCAACACGTTGCGGGAACTTGTGGCGGACGCATGGATCCACCAACAGCCTATATTTATCCAGAAGCCTACGACAACATTACCGTGATTAAGGGGCCACAAACCGTTAAGTACGGTCCTGTAGGTAGCGCTGGTACTGTGCTATTTGAAAAAGACCGTCATAGCTTTGATGAGGCGGGACTCGATGGTCGCGCGAGTATGACCGCTGGCAGCTTTGGTCGTACCGATCACTTGGTCGAACTGAAGGCGGGTGACGAAAAACATTACTTCGATATGGATGTTAACCAGTCATCAAGTGACCATTATAAAGATGGTGATGGCAACAAAGTGCAGTCGAGTTACGACCGCTCTAACTACAACTTTGCACTTGGTTGGACCCCTACTGAGCAAACGGTTTTAGAGCTAGCTTATGGTAGCTCGTCTGGTGAAGCAGAGTATGCCGACCGTGCCAATAAAGCCCGCGAAATTAGCAATGAAAACCTAACCTTTTTACTGCAACACGAATTTGATAGCCAGTGGCTAAACAGCATTGAGCTGCAAGCTTACACCAATGAAAATGACCACGTTATGGATCAGTTTGACCAAGGGGTAAACTCGGGGACTAACGTTAGACGCACCACTTCGGGTGGGCATTTATGGCTCGACTTTACCTTAGCTAGCGACTGGACATTAACTGCTGGTGTTGACCATATGGACAGTACCCATGAAGGCCGCAGCATTAATCCTGCTATTGATAATGGACTTGATGATCTACTCAATAAACCGTTTAAAGACAATATGCGCTATCAAACCAGTGGCTTATTTGTTGAATCCACCTACGAGTTACCCCATGGGCAATTGCTTGCAGGCGCGCGTTATGACCACTGGAAAACCGAGCTTATGGTTGCCCAACAGGGTGAACGTACCGATGACTTGTTCAGTGGTTACGGTCGCTATGAGTTAACGTCAGGTAACAGCCAGTACTACGCAGGTGTTGGCCACGCGCAGCGCATTCCTGATTACTGGGAGATCATGAAAGCCGATGTGAATAACCCAAGCCAAAAAGCCTTCGACTTAGCGCCAGAGAAAACCACTCAGCTTGATATCGGTTGGATCTACGAAGCGGATATCGCTATCTCTACTTCACTGTTTTACGGTGAGATCCGTGACTATATCTTAATTGATGCCAATACAGATAAAACCAGCGCATACAATATTGATGCTACAGTTTATGGCGGTGAGGTTGCAGCAACCATTCCACTCACTGAGCACTTTTCTACTCAAACAAGCGTGAGCTATAGTCATGGTGATAACGACACCGCTGGCACACCGCTAGGGCAAATTCCACCGCTTGAGGGACGTATCACCTTAGACTACCAATACAATCAATGGGCAGCAGGTCTTCTATGGCGTCTAGTGGCAGCTCAAGATCGAGTCGCTATTGGTGAGGGCAATATTTCAGGCCAAGACTTAGCAGAAAGCAGCGGCTTTGGTACGCTTTCGTTCAACGCAAGCTGGAAGCACAACGATGCACTATTGGTTAGCTTTGGTGTTGAAAACCTATTTGATATTACCTATGCCGAGCACATTAGCCGCTCTGGCGCAGGTAACGATATTCCTGGAAGCGAACCCACTTTCCAAGTTAATGAACCGGGTCGCACCGCTTGGGTCAAAGTGGATTACACTTTCTAAGCTTTACCTCATTAACTAAAAAAGTCCGCTCAACTGAGCGGACTTTTATTTTTCAATGAACAACGAATACTTATACCAAATTAACTAAGCCAGCACTTCTTCCAATGCCTTTAAACATAAGGCAACGTTTTCACGGCGAGCACCATAACCCATCAAACCTATGCGCCACGCTTTACCCGCTAGTGCACCAAGGCCAGCACCAATCTCTAAATTATAATTTTCCAGTAGTTGCTTACGGATCTTGGCGTCATCAATCCCTTCTGGAATATACACTGCATTTAACTGCGGTAAACGGTCAGCTTCTGTCACCACAAAGCGTAGCCCTAAACGCTGCAGCCCATGACGCAATACTTGGTGCATATCCGCATGACGCTGCCAAGCAAGCTCTAACCCTTCTGCCGCTAATAAACGTAGTGATTCATGTAAGGCATATAGCGCATTAACTGGCGCCGTATGATGGTAACTACGCTTACCGTCACTCGATGCATCCCAGTACCCCATCACTAATGTTTGATCTAAAAACCAGCTCTGCACTGGCATTTTACGTGCTTTTAGCTTCTCAACTGCGGCGGGTGAGAATGACACCGGCGATAACCCCGGCACGCAAGATAAACACTTTTGACTGCCGGAATAAATGGCGTCAATACCCCACTCATCGACTCTTAACTCTACGCCACCTAATGAGGTCACCGCATCAACAATCGACAAACAATCGTGTTGCTTAGCTAATGCACATAAGGTTTTGGCATCAGACAGAGCGCCAGTTGATGTTTCGGCATGCACAAAGGCTAAGAATTTAGCATCAGGATTAGCTGCTAATGCGCTCGCCACCAGATCTGCGTCTACCGCTTCGCCCCATTCGTTATCAACCACGACCGCAATACCACCAACACGCTCAACGTTTTGGCGCATCCGCTCACCAAACACGCCGTTACGGCAAACAATCACTTTTTCACCCGGTTCAACCAGATTCACAAAACAGGTTTCCATGCCTGCACTACCTGGCGCAGAAACGGCTAATGTCATCTCATTAGTGGTTTGAAAAGCATATTGAATCAGCGCTTTAAGCTCATCCATCATACCGACAAACAAAGGGTCTAAATGACCAATAGTTGGTTTAGCTTGCGCAGCTAACACTTCAGGATAAACATCTGATGGTCCAGGCCCCATTAAAATACGGCGTGGTGGTGAAAATGACTCGATAAACGGTGCAGGTAACATGATACTTCCTCTAAAACTTGGCGATTTAATAAGGTTAAGATTTGACTGATGCCATACTGCTATAACGAAAAATACCGTTAAGCCCCTACGTGTAGTCAGTCTTTAGTGGAATATTATTATTGTTCCATCTTTAACAGCGTAAAGTGCTAGTATTTAAAGACGACTTTCTGACCATACTACAGAAGAAGCTCCAATACTATCAACCGCCTAACTGATAATATTTATAACGATTTATAGAAATAAAAAAGGCAGCGACATGTAAAATGCCGCTGCCTTTGATACCCTAAAAACTCAATCAATCGCGATTATCTAAAAACAGTTGATACGCAGGACTGTCTGTTTCTTCTTGATAAACAAAACCTAATTCAGTTAAAAACTGCTGGAACGGTAAACTATCACTCGCAGGTACTTCAAAACCCGCCAACACTCTGCCGTAGGCTGCACCATGATTACGATAATGGAATAAACTGATATTCCATTTGCTCTGCAAGGTGGTTAAAAACTTAAATAGCGCGCCGGGGTGCTCCGGAAACTCAAAACTAAACAAGCGCTCTTCTATCGGCTCTGGTGGTTGACCACCGACCATGTAACGCACATGCAGTTTAGCGGTTTCATCATTCGATAAATCTTGTACTCCAAAGCCTTCAGACTCGAGCTTAGCAATAATCTCATTTAACTCATCTTGACCGTTAGACAAACGAATACCCGCAAACACCACCGCTTTATCACGACTACTAAAGCGATAGTTAAATTCGGTCATTGCCCGCTGTTCTAACAGCTCACAAAAGCGCAAAAATATCCCCGGACGCTCCGGCACTTTTACCGCTAGAATAGCTTCTTTTTGCTCACCTAATTCGCAGCGTTCAGACACATAACGCAAGCTATGAAAATTTACATTGGCACCACTGAGAATCGCGCCAAGCTTTTCACCTTTGCCGTTAATGCCGATATACTTTTTTAGGCCTGCCAGCGACAGCGCACCTGACGGCTCAGCAATCGCACGAGTATCCTCAAAGATATCTTTGACCGCAGCACAGATTTCATCTGACGTTACGGTAATCACGTCATCAACATATTCACGCGCCAATCTAAAAGGCTCAGCGCCAATCTGCTTTACCGCTACGCCATCAGCAAATAATCCAACTTGCGATAACACTACCCGCTCATCAGCGTCGAGTGCCGCCTTTAAACAAGCAGAATCTTCAGGCTCTACGCCGATGATTTTAACTTGTGGCATCACCGCTTTATAATAAGCAGCAACCCCGGCAATCAGCCCGCCGCCACCAACAGGTACAAATACCACTTCAAGATCCCGCTGCTGCTGCAACATCTCTTGCGCAACGGTACCTTGGCCGGCAATCACGGCTTCATCGTCAAACGGCGCCACATACACACGGCCTTCATTTTCAGCCAAACTTTGGGCATAGGCATTCGCTTGATCAAATGCTTGTCCGTGCAACACCACTTCACCGCCCAAACGTCTAACCGCATCGACTTTAATATCCGGCGTGGTTTCTGGCATCACAATCACTGCGCTAATACCACGAGCTGACGCAGACAATGCTACGCCCTGAGCATGATTGCCAGCTGAGGCGCAAACAACGCCGCACGCACACTCATCTGTCGTCAGCTCAGCTATTTTGTTATAAGCGCCACGCAGCTTAAAAGAATGCACTGGCTGCATATCTTCACGCTTTAAAAATACCTGACAACCTAAGCGCGCTGACAGTTTGTTCATGCTCGATAATGGCGTCACTTTAGCGACATCGTAAACCGACGACAGCAAAATTTTCTGTAAATAATAGTGGGCTAAATCCAGTTGTGATTGTGATGCTAAAGCCAACATAAACTACCTCTTAAACCCGTTAAATCCATTACACTAATTTACTGGTATCACGCACAGCGCCTTTATCGGCACTGGTCGCTAGTAGCGCATAAGCTTTAAGCGCTAGTGATACCTGCCTTACACGCCCCAATGGCTTCCAAGCATCTTTGCCTAACGCTTCCATCGCAATGCGACGCGCGGCTAATTCAACATCACTGATCGCCAATTTGATGGAGCGTGCAGGAATATCAATTTCAATTCGATCGCCCGTTTGCACTAAACCAATGGTGCCACCAGCTGCAGCCTCAGGTGAAACATGGCCAATAGACAAACCTGACGTACCACCCGAAAAGCGACCATCTGTAATCAACGCACACTTAGTGCCAAGACCACGAGACTTTAAGTAACTGGTTGGGTACAACATCTCTTGCATACCGGGTCCACCTTTAGGGCCTTCATAGCGGATCACCACCACATCGCCAGCTACCACTTCACCACCTAAAATCGCAGCAACTGCGTCATCTTGGCTTTCATACACACGTGCACTACCAATAAAGGTATGGTTTTCGACTTCAACACCTGCAGTTTTAACGATACAACCATCGACGGCGACATTACCTGCTAATACAGCTAAACCACCTTCTTGGCTAAAGGCAAACTCACGGCTGCGGATACAACCTTCCTGACGGTCATCATCAACACTATCCCAGCGACAATCTTGGCTAAAGGCTTTAGTGGTTGGAATACCTGCAGGGCCTGCCGAGAAGAACTTACGTACTGCAGTATCGTCACTCTGAGCAATGTCGTATTTAGCCAATACTTCCGCCAAGTTTTTACCCGCTACGTGATAGGCGGTATTGTGCAGTAAGCCTGCGCGGTCTAACTCACCTAAAATGCCCATTACGCCACCGGCGCGGTGCACATCTTCCATGTGATACTTTGGCGTTGCTGGTGCCACTTTACAAAGGTGTGGTACAAGGCGAGAAAGTCGGTCGATATCTGCCATAGTGAAATCAACTTCGGCTTCTTGCGCCGCCGCTAACAAGTGCAATACGGTATTACTTGAACCACCCATGGCGATATCAAGTGTCATCGCATTTTCAAAGGCAGCAAAATTGGCGATATTGCGTGGCAATGCAGACTCGTCATCATCGCGATAATAGCGCGTCGCTAAATCCATAATGCGGCGCCCAGCCTCTAAGAAAAGCTCACGACGATCAGCGTGAGTCGCCAGCATTGAGCCGTTACCCGGTAGTGATAAACCTAGCGCTTCAGTTAGGCAATTCATTGAGTTAGCAGTAAACATACCCGAGCATGAACCACACGTAGGGCACGCGCTGCGCTCAATCTTTTCGCTGTCTTCATCTGATACACGCTCGTCTGCACCGGCGACCATAGCATCAACCAAATCGAGTTTAATCAGTTTATCTGAAAGCTTAGTTTTACCCGCTTCCATCGGTCCACCTGACACGAAAATTACCGGAATGTTAAGACGTAGCGAAGCCATCAACATGCCTGGAGTGATCTTGTCGCAGTTTGAAATACACACTAAGGCATCGGCGCAATGTGCGTTGACCATGTATTCAACGCTGTCTGCAATCAGCTCGCGTGACGGTAAGCTATAAAGCATGCCGCCGTGGCCCATCGCAATGCCGTCATCAACGGCAATAGTATTAAATTCTTTAGCGATACCACCGGCTTCTTCAATTGCACCGGCAACTAATGAGCCCATATCTTTAAGATGCACATGCCCCGGAACAAACTGAGTAAACGAGTTTGAAATGGCAATAATTGGCTTACCAAAATCGTTATCCTTAACGCCTGTTGCACGCCATAATGCGCGCGCGCCTGCCATATTACGGCCTTCGGTACTGGTTGCTGAACGTAGTTTTGGCATTGCTTTATCCTTGATATAAAATGCGTCATTCATTGACGCATTTATGCTGATTCTTTATTGCTTAACCCAACCGAGTTAAGCCACTTCAATTTGTTTTCTGTGTTTATCGTTAGATAATTAATCGGAGCTTATGGATGTTATAACACCTCTAGCCAGCCCCATTTATCTTGCGTCTCTCCGTTAAATAAACCGAAGAAACTTTGCTGAATTTGTTTAGTGATCTCACCACGCTTACCTGTGCCTACTTCAATTCTGTCGACACTGCGCACAGGTACGATTTCAGCCGCGGTGCCTGTCATAAAGATTTCATCGGCAAGGTAAAGAAACTCACGCGACATCTGCTCTTCAACCACTTCATAACCCTGATCCCGTGCCAAGGTGATAATGGTGTCACGCGTTAATCCCATCAGAATAGCGGCAGTTGCAGGCGGTGTGTAGATTTTGTTCTTTTTAATCACAAATATATTAGCGCCAGCCGCTTCGCTCACTAAGCCGTTAGTATCAAGTGCGATACCTTCATCAAAACCGTTGCGTTTAGCTTCGGTGGAGATTTGTAATGATGAAAGGTAATTACCTCCCGCTTTAGCGCCAGTCGGAATAGTATTGGGCGCTAAGCGATTCCATGACGTTACTGCCACATCAACACCGGCATCCATGCTGTCTTCACCTAAGTAAGCGCCCCAAGGAAACGCTGCGACCATTAAGTCGCACTGAGCATCTTTAGGCGGCGTAATACCCATGCCCACATCGCCATAAAAAGCCAATGGTCGGATATAAGCACTGCGTAAGCCATTACCTAAGACTGCGTCGCGGCAAGCTTGCATTGCATCATCGAAACTATAGGGGATCGGCATACGGTAGATCTTGGCAGAATCAAATAAGCGCTGCACATGCTCAGTTAGCCTAAACCCTGCAGGACCATTAGGCGTATCGTAAACTCGAATACCTTCAAAAACCGACGTGCCATAATGCAGTGCGTGAGACATAACATGTACCTTAGCATCACCCCAAGGCATCATTTCACCATTGAACCAAATTAATTCTGCTGTTTTAGCGGCCATTTTCTCACCCTTTCTATTTTGCTAATGCGGTAGTTGAATTGCTTACTAATACGCGGCAATCAATGACATCAATAAGCTTATCTATCTGATTAGTTAGCAAGCCAATTTCACGCTCACTCTCTACCAACATGTCGATGCTGGTGCTGTTATTACTATTAATCTGCATACTTAAGTTGGCGATCTTAAAACCACGATGGCGAGCAACGCGTAAAACACGCTCTAGCACTTCTGGTCTTTGCTGCACGTTTAACGCTAATGAGTAATTGTTCATATTCTTGCTCTCCATCTTGCTTCAATGCTGTTGTTTCAATGTTTTAGCTTTAATACTTGTTTCAAGTCAGTCATGCCGTAATACGTTTAGCCCTGATACAAACTAAGTTTGCTTATCCATTTCTTCCATCATGTCTTGGTTCGAGGCTCCCGGCGGCACTAACGGCCATACATTGTGAGCATCATCGATCGACACGTGCAGCAAGAAAGGCCCTTCGCTATTGAGCATCTCATCTAAGCCGGCTTCAACCTCGCAAGCCTTAAAGATCCTGCGCCCTGGGATATCGAATGCCGAGGCCATTTTTACAAAGTCTGGATTATCTGATAGGTCAGTTTCGCTATAACGCTCTTCAAAAAACAGCTGCTGCCACTGCTTAACCATGCCGAGCTTTTGGTTATCGATAAGTAAGATTTTTACCGGTAAGCGCTTGCGCTTAATCGTCGTTAGCTCCTGTACATTCATCATAAAAGAGCCATCGCCTGATACTGTTACTACTGTGGCATCTGGGCGTGCCACTTTAGCGCCAATTGCAGCAGGTAAGCCAAAACCCATAGTGCCGAGACCAGCACTTGAAAGATGGTCTTCCGGTCGATTGAAAAACATATGCTGTGCAACCCACATTTGGTGCTGACCAACATCACAAGCCACTACACTGTTTTTCGGTAACTTATTGGCTAAACGGTTTAACATTGCAGGTGCGTAGATTAGCTCACCGGGACGATCATAACGCCACTGATGCACTTGTTTCATCTCATCAATCTTGGCTTGCCATGACGCAAACTGCTCACCTAGATTTTGACTTAATGCAGGCAGGATTTGGCGTAAGTCGCCAGCTATAGCCACTTCAGGTAAACGTAATTTGCCAAGCTCAGCAGCGTCTATATCAAGGTGAATAACTTTGGCGTTTTCAGCAAAGCTAGCTAACCGGCCGGTAACTCTGTCGTCGAAACGTGCGCCAACCACTATTAATAAATCACATTCTTGTACGGCTAAATTCGCCGCCTTAGAGCCATGCATACCCAACATGCCCAAGTAACCAGGCGTATCTATGGTAATTGAGCCTAGACCTTTGAGTGTTGCCACTGATGGAATGCCGGTCACTTGAATAAAATCGCGTAATTGCTCAACAGCACTCGCCATACCCACGCCGCCGCCAACATACAGCATTGGCTGCTTAGCTTGTTCGATAAGCTCGCGCGCATCGTTAATTTGCTCTGGGGTATGCTCAGGCTCGGCGCTGATAGCTTGCAGAGGTGTTTTATATTCCAGCATGGCAATTTGCACATCTTTAGGAATATCCACCAATACCGGGCCCGGACGACCTGATGCAGCGATCTCAAAGGCTTTATAAAGCGTCGGCACTAGCTCATCAACATTAGTCACCATAAAGCTATGTTTAGTACATGACAGTGACATGCCTAATACGTCGATTTCTTGAAACGCATCAGTACCAATAACCGCTGTGGAAACTTGCCCTGTGATAGCAACAACCGGCACAGAGTCCAGCAGCGCGTCAGCAAGTGAGGTGACTAAATTCGTTGCCCCAGGGCCAGATGTAGCAAAGCAAACCCCAGTTTTGCCACTTGCTCTGGCGTAACCCACAGCTGCAAATGCTGCTCCTTGTTCGTGGCGACTAAGCAGATGCTCTACCGGGCTACCATAGAGCGCATCGTAAATAGGCATAATCGCTCCGCCAGGGTAACCAAACACTGTTGTTACACCATGTGCGGCAATCGCTTTTATGACTGCGTCTGCGCCTCTTATCATTTGCCCTTGTTCCATCAGCTCTTACTCCACTACATTTAACTTTATTTCTTAATGGGTTAGCTTTTGCTTAACCCCTTAAACGAAAAAACCCCCGTTCCTTTCGGAGCGGGGGTTTTTGCAATCTTAAACCTAAGTTAGGTATGTCGATTCGATATGCGCAGCCCCCGCTGTGATTTAATAATCACGACGGTAATAATCACAATAATCAGCTGGGCAGCTTGTTTGAACATATTCGACTTGTATCCTAATCAGATTCTTTGCTTAAATTCGGTGTCGTTTAAAACGCGACCATTTAGAAGTACCACAAAGCCTATAAAAAACACAATAAAAAACTTTTTAACATCAAAATTAATCAAGTTGAGCCTATTCCTTTATCGACTCATATACTGACAAATAATCATGTTCTGCCTAACTGAGTTAATACCACTAACGTGTTAATCATTAATGTTTTTTCTAAAATATCTTTTGTCTCTAACAAACACTTTAACGACCAAGAGTCTAGAGCGGGTTACCCTCCAGGCTATTGGTAAAAAAGTGATTAACTTTCTTCGACAATGCGCTTCATTTCGGTCATATAGCCACGTAACTCAGCACCAATCTCTTCAACGGCGGTACCACGAATTGCCGCATTTACTTCAATTAGGCGTACGTTATCGACACCGTTACTCGCATCTTGCAAGCCACCACCTAAGTATTCGGCAGACATGTTAGCCACATAGTCGCTTAGTAAAGGCAGCGCCGCATGGTTGAACAAATAACAGCCGTACTCAGCTGTATCTGAAATCACTACGTTCATTTCATATAAACGTTTACGTGCAATGGTATTAGCGATAAGCGGCGTTTCATGTAAAGACTCATAGTAAGCAGACTCTTCAACAATCCCTGCTGCTACCATAGTATCGAACGCAAGCTCAACACCCGCTTTAATCATGGCGACTAAGAAGATGCCCTTATCGAAGTATGCTTGCTCATCGATATGCTCTTCACAACCCGGTGCATTTTCAAAACCTGTATCGTTAGTCTCGCTACGCCACTTAAGCAAATTAGCGTCATCGTTAGCCCAATCCGTCATCATGGTCTTAGAGAATTCGCCACCGATGATGTCGTCCATATGCTTTTCAAATAGCGGCTTAAGGATAACTTTAAGCTCTTCAGCCATGTCATAAGCTTTGATCTTTGCAGGGTTAGAGAGTCGGTCCATCATATGCGTGATGCCACCGTGCTTTAGCGCTTCCGTGGTGGTTTCCCAGCCTTGCTGAATAAGCTTAGCTGCGTATCCTGGCTCAACACCATCGGCAACCATCTTCTCGTAACCAAGAATCGCACCCGTTTGCAGCATGCCGCATAAAATAGTTTGCTCGCCCATCAAGTCTGACTTCACTTCGGCAATAAATGATGAATGTAAAACGCCAGCGCGATCGCCACCGGTAGCACTTGCATAAGCCTTAGCGATATCAAAACCTTCAGCCTTAGGATCATTTTCAGGGTGAACTGCAATCAATGTTGGTACACCAAAACCACGCTTATATTCTTCACGTACCTCAGTACCCGGACACTTAGGTGCCACCATGATGACCGTGATATCAGGGCGAACTTGCATGCCCTCTTCAACGATATTGAAACCATGAGAATAAGACAGGGTTGCACCTTGCTTCATCAGCGGCATAACAGTGTTAACTGCATTGGTGTGTTGCTTATCTGGAGTAAGGTTGAGCACTAAATCCGCATCAGGAATAAGCTGTTCAATGGTGCCAACACGGAATCCATTGCCCGTGGCTTTTTGGTACGAGTCGCGCTTTTCATTAATCGCTTGCTCACGCAATGCAAAAGAGATATTTAGACCGGAGTCACGCATATTCAAACCTTGGTTCAAACCTTGTGCGCCACAACCTAAAATAACGATGTTCCAACCTTTAATAAAGTTACAGCCTTCGCTAAATTCACTACGATCCATAAAGCGGCATTGTGCCAGCTGTTCTAATTGTTGACGCAAATTCAGAGAGTTAAAATAGTTAGCCATCTGATATACCACCTTGATTCTGGACATTTAAACGGGCTGACTCTTTACCGAGCCACGCTGTGATTAAGGTCACTATAGCGCAAGCTTTTGATTGCTTAAAATGATATATTCGAAACGTCATATTGCATTTATTGCAACATCAATAGGCAGAGCGAAATATAAAGGTTACGTGAAAGTAGCTGCAGGAATAGCGGAGTCACTGTGGATATAAGAACCATCAAGCTTTATTTGCATCTAGCAGACAGCTTACATTTTTCTAAAACGGCGCAGGCGATGCATGTCAGTCCATCGACATTAAGTCGTGCGATGCAAAGATTGGAAGAGGAAGTTGGTGCACAATTATTTCAACGCGATAATCGCAGTGTCACCTTAACCAGCGCTGGGGTCGAATATAAAAACTTTGCCGAAGTGACACTGGCTCAGTGGGCTAAATTGAAAACAAAATTAGATCCCAAGCAAGATGTTCTAAGAGGCAAGCTCAATATCTATTGTTCGGTCACTGCAGCCTATAGCCATTTACCGGGATTACTCGACCGCTTTCGCCGTGAGCACCCTCAAGTTGAAATAGCCCTGATCACTGGTGATGCAGCAAACGCGGTGAATGAAGTACGTAATAATCGTGCCGATATCGCGATTGCAGCGTTACCCGATGCTTTTCCTGACACCCTACATTTTGCCAAAATAGATGACGTCCCTTTATCCATCATCGCACCAACTTTTAGGTGTCAGGTACAAGAGTTATTAACCGAATCTTATATCCCGTGGGATAGACTCCCCTTTATTGTTCCAGAACACGGACCCGGTCGAAAGCGAATTGATAACTGGTTCAAATCATTAGGCTTAATACCCAATATTTACGCACAAGTATCGGGACAGGAAGCAATAGCTTCGATGGTCGCACTTGGATGTGGTGTCAGTATTACTCCAGAGGTGGTAATTAACAATAGTCCAGTGCGTGACCGCATTCAGTTGTTAAGCTCACCAATAGAAATTCCGCCATTTGAACTTGGCTGTTGCTGCAAAGTAAAACGCCAGCAAGAGCCTATTATCGATGCCTTTTTAAGTGCTATCTAACTTACTTCTGAATGCGCTTGGACACCATTAATGATCAAGTTACGTAACCAACTATGACTTGGATCTAGGCTAAAGTGTTTATGCCACACCAGCACATAAGCACCTGGCTCAACTTTTACCGGCACGTCTAAGCAAACTAAATCATAGTCGGCAATCATCTGCATCAGGTATTTCCGCGGAGCACATAAAATCAGATCGCTATGCTCACATAAACCCAAGGCACAATTAAAGTCAGTCATGTTAACCGCGATATCACGCTGTAAATGCTGCAACCTAAGCACATCATCTAACAACCAATGTTCAACACCTCCAAAGGCCACCTGTAAATGTCGATACTTAAGGAAAGTGTCGAGATCCCAAGTCTCTTTTAATAAAGGGTGTCCACGCCTAACTAAACATACTGGATAGTCACGGATCAGTTCTGCATAACCAAGCTCTTCCGGCAAGTTATTCATATGCAACAAAGAGCGGTTATCCCATTCGCGGCAAATAATCCCCATATCGATTTCACAACGCAATAACTTATCCATACTGTCATGTGACCAAGTCTGACTATTAACACTAACTAATGGTGCATCTTTCAAAAGTTTGGGCATAAAGTGCGGATAACTTAGCGAGTAAGCAGTTTCAACTACATGCATTCGAAATCGGCGCTGACTTTCAGCAGGTTCGAAAGTACTCGGGCGAGTAAACTGATCAAGCCGTTGTAATACCTCTCTAAGTTCCGGTGCTAACTCCAGAGCTCTAGGTGTCGCCTTTAATCCATAAGCCGTGCGCTCAAATAACTGATCATCAAAAGTCTCCCTTAATTTACTTAGCTGTTTACTCACTGCCGATTGGCTCAAATGTAATCTTGAGGCAGCAGCGGTAACACTCTGCTCTTCGAGCAAGACTTCTAACACCCTAAGTAAATTGAAATCCAACTGTTTCACGCAACCCCTCTATTAAACACACCAACCTACAGACATCATAAAGCCTTTATGGCTCAGGAATAACAAAAATTAGGACCATATCGATATTCAAGCAATAAAAACCGACTGCAAATGACCTACGGTCTAAATGGATGTCCGCAGAGTCGATTATGCTAAGCATATAATCGCCCTCGGTTCGCGCAGCGTACATATGGGGGCGAAGAGGTTGCGCTTAATGTACGAAGTACATTGCAATCTTGTAGCGCGTAGCAGCAGTGACCGCCAAGGATGGCGGAAGTGTCGATATTGTTAGGAACATTTATCGACCGACGTAGGGGGAGGCATTTATGCCTACTTCAAGTGAAGCTGCCACCTTAACGGGTAGCTGTATTCAGATAAGATAGCGTTCAATATTTTACAAACGCCCAAACGCAACTCCTATGCCATCCATGGCATTCGAGGATAAGTACTTCCTGTACACAAAAGCCACCTGCTTTTATCATATAAGAGTAGGTGGCTTCTTCACTTAATTTAAAGCCTGGAAATGGCCTACTCTCGTAGTTCGCGCAGCGAACACATGGGGGTGAAAGTGAGGCGTTTTGAATACGTAGTATTCAGACTCACTTGAACGCGGAGAAGCTTGCCTTCGAAGCCGGAGACCCCGCTCAGCGGCGGGTCGACGTCGGGAGTCGTTCTTTTCGCGCAGCGCATATACGAAAAAAGCCCTAGCGTTGTTTGCTAGGGCTTTTTCGTGTATTTGGCGCCTGGAAATGACCTACTCTCACATGGGGAGACCCCACACTACCATCGGCGATATTGCGTTTCACTTCTGAGTTCGGAATGG
>NZ_JAKILT010000051.1 GCF_023283535.1 Shewanella sairae
TGAAAACCCCAAACGAGGTGCATGAAAAAGCCAGTTGGGAGTACCAACTGGCTTAATAAAAACCGTCAACCTATTTTAGGACTAGACACAGTATTGGTTGCAAAGCTTTATAAAGTCGCTAAAAACTGAAAATTTAGTACAAACTGAGGCGCGATTACACTAGCCAAAGCAGGTAATTCAGCTTAGGATCTGAGCAATAACAGATCTCGACTATTAGAATAACCAATCAAGTTGAATCAGTGCGATTGGTACAATGTACATTGCGGAGTGAGCAAATATTATGGGTATCAGAGCCATTGTTGTAGATACAGCCGGTACGACGACTGATCTTAACTTTATTGAAGATGTACTTTTTCCTTATTCAGCTAAGGCATTAGCCGCCTTTCTTGAAGAAAATCGACATAATGTACTTGTAGATAATTGCATTTGTGACGTGCAAGATATCGCCCTTGAGCCTGATGCCGATCTGGCTCGCGTGACTGAAATTTTACTACAGTGGATTGAAGAAGATCGCAAAGCCACACCACTGAAAACCTTACAAGGTTTGATCTGGAAACAAGGCTACGCCAAAGGCGAATTTAAAGGTCATATTTTCCCTGACTTTATCGAAGCTTTAGATGGTTACAAGCAACAAAGCTTACGCGTTTATAGCTTCTCTTCGGGTTCTGTCGATGCGCAAAAGCTGCTGTTTAGCCACAGCGATGCAGGCGACTTAACTGATAAGTTTAACGGCCACTTTGATACCCGCACCGGTAATAAGCGCTTTAAACAAGCCTATTGTAATATCGTTAATACGATTAGCTTAAGCCCGAAGCAAATTCTATTTGTATCTGATGTGCTAGAAGAGCTAAAAGCCGCAAGTGAAGCAGGTTTGAACGTAGTACAAATGGTCCGAGATGACAGCCAGCGTACTGGCGACTTTAGAACCATTAACAGCTTTAGTGAGCTAACTATCGACTAACATTGAGTCGATATAAAGCTAAAAAAAGGGCCTTTGCGGCCCTTTTTTAATGCATTTTATTGAGCGGGAAAAGCGGGAGAAATACACTTCTTCACTTCAAAACGAAAGCCATTTTTTTCGGTATCATCGCGAAAAATTTCAACTATTTCATAGTCATTCAATTCAACGACCCTTGAGCTAATATCCTTTTGGCAACGTGATTTACTATCCGCTTCAAACTCAAATGCAAACAAGGCAATCATTTTCCTTACAGATGATTGATATTTATGGCGAGTTTGCAAATACTCATCTTGAAAATCTGACTCCGCACTACCTGCATCAGCAGTAACCGTAATCAAAGGTTGCTCAATGCCGACTGAAACATCTGAAGTTAAGTTTTTCTTTAACACTTGCCCCTCAAGCTCAGGTAAAATATACAAAACTAAATGCACCAATAGGCCAGTTGCTAACATTAACCTCAGTACCCAAGTGGTTTTTCTAAAATGGGGATTTTCGGTTAACTTTGGTAACGCCACTCCCAAAGGTTTTAGCATAATAAATAGCAAAAAATAAAAAGGGACTAGCATTTGCGCAGCTAAAATCAGCAGCGCAGTAATAAACACAAACCATACTGGGATATACAGCAAAATCGCCAAATTATGGGTGTAAGCAAAGTGTGCGGCCGACACGCCAATAACATCATTAACAACACCGCCAGCCCAGCTCAATGCAAAATTAGCCACTACAGCATAAAACAGTAACAACACAGCCTTACCCAGTAAGCTATGCCAAATACGCTCAAATAGCGGCAGTAACTCTATTGCTAGCGCCAACACTGTTATAGCGGCTACCCAAGAAAAAGAGTCGGAGAAAATAGCGATTAGAAATGCAAATAAATAGAGGTATTGAGCAAAGGTCAATATTGACAGATTTTGAGCAAAACTCTCCATCGTTTGCTGATAAAAGCGCTTAAACGAAGTCGCTATCGTTATTAGTGCCGTTGGCATTTTTATTATTTTTGTTGCCGTCATAGAAGCTGCTAATCCATGCAATTGAAACAGCGTTTTACAATAAACGCTTTTTAACAATTTACCAACACTATCAAGGCGAGCTTTAACTTAAGAGCCCGCTTATTGAGTCAAATCACTGCTGGTTAACCTATCCCAATTGTCGCTTTGACGGCCATACTCTTGCTCGCACATTGCCGCCCTGTCTTCTCTCTGCGCTGAATCCGCCAATAACCCAGCATACTTCTGAGGATCACTGCCGTAAATCAAACATAATGTTGCATGGTAGCGCTGTGCATCTAGGCTATGTTCATTACTAAAATCATCTTCAACTAACTCGTCGATCTCTTCATCTTCAAGGGCAAACAGATCGGCTGTACTCAATGCGATTTCAGTGCCATTGTCGAACGCATTAATCAATAACAATGTTGCTAAGGTATCGACTGCATCTTCTTCACGACCAAGCACTATCACCTCGTTGGCATAAATATAAGCGTGGCCATACTCATGCCCCAATGTGTGCAGTAAAGCATCTTTAGTGGCTTGCTTTGGAGTAACCCCAGTTTGTTGATATTGATCCTTGGTAAAGCGGTTCAGTACCTCGCTGACAAAATGGTAAGGCACTTGGATCTGCATCAGTTCAGGATCAAACAACGGTCCGTCTTGCGCACCATAAACCACAGTGAGTTTTGCTTGCATCGGCAACGCTAAATAAAGCTGCTGAATTTGCGGCTCAATAGTTTTAATTAATCGATATGCCTGCAGCTCTTGGCGAGTTTCTGGCTCAATGAATTTATTCACTGTAGCGGCTTGGCTCTGCTGAGCAAAAATAAGCAGTAACCCTATTATCAAGCTTGTTGTCATTTTGTACATATACACAGATTTACCCTTACCTTGTTGCCAGCCAGACATGCTGTTATGCTGACTAAAAGTTAAACACTCGTTTAAATAACTGCAAACCTACTAGAGATTATTATGGACAACTTTCTCAAGCAATTCCCGATTAACACCCAAATTGTGGTAGCGTGGGGAGAAATGGATGCCTTACAGCACGTTAATAATGTGGTTTATTTTCGCTATTTTGAAACTGCACGTATCGATTTTTTCAATCAAATAAACCTACTTGATGACCTACAAAAAACCGCCGTAGGTCCGGTCATCAGCGAAAACCAAGCCCGCTATAAACGACCGGTGACCTTTCCCGACACCTTGACAATCGGCGTCAGTATTAGTGATATTAAAGATGACCGGTTTATGATGCATTACAGCGTGTATAGTCAAAGCCAGCAAGCCGTAACAACACTTGGTAGCTCGCAAGTGGTGATGTTTAACTTTAAAACAGGCCAAAAAGCAGCCCTTACACCCGAACTTATCGATGCCTTAAACACTTATCAGCAAGCTTAAGGGCAACTCAATTAATTTTGCCGAACAATTGGAGTGTTCTCGATATGTCTGAAATTATCCACCTAGCAGATGAAAGCCGCTTTGTTATTAACCTAGATGGGGCTCAAGCCGTGCTCGCCTACGAGCTTTATGATGATAGCTGCAACTTTAATAATACCTATGTACCGCCAGAGTTACGTGGCAAAGGGTTAGCGGAGAAGTTAGTACGCCATGGTTTCCAATGGGCTAAAGCTGCCGATTATAAAATTGAAGCAAGCTGCTGGTACGTAGAAAAATTTTTAACTAAAACCTAGCAGCTCGCATTTAAGTGCTCTTTTGAATGAGTTACTCGCCAGTAAGCAAGGCTAGCTGAGCTTTGATTTCAGCACTTAAAGGTTGGCTTTTTTCATTGGCGTAATCGTAATGCACCATAGTGGTTTGTGCTTCAGCGGTTTTTTTGCCGTTTTGCCAGCAGCTTTGGGTCAGCTCAAAGCTGCTATTGCCGATACGACTCACCCAAGTTTTCACCTCTACATCGCTAGCAAAGTATGTCGGTGCACTAAAGCCGATGGTGAACCCAGCCACAATCAAGTTCCATTTAGACAAGTCTTGCGTCGGATTAAATATCTTAAAGATCGGCTCCCGAGCGGCCTCAAACCAAACTGGGATCACTGTGTTATTTATATGACCTAAGGCATCAGTTTCACAGAACCTTGGTTGTAGAGTTAAGTTAAATGCTGTTTCAGACACAGGTAACGGTCCTTATTGTTATTATGATCAACTTGTCTTGTCATCATTCTACCGATAAATGACAGCCTTAAAAGCGCTATAAGTTAATTACTAATGATTAAACTGGAATACACCTGCCCCCAATAATTCCTCTAGCAGAATGCATCGACTCCTGTAGAGAGCAGACCTTCAAATAAAAACATGCCAACCTCAAGATTAAACCACCTCATTATTACTAATAAGTAAAAATCATTTTCAATTTAAGCTAATTATCATTTCAACTGCAAAGAGTAAACTCTCTTTATCGGTTAGGCACTACACACTAACTCGTTATCTAAACCCTTTATTTTATCCAGCAATTTTTATTTTTAACTTTTTAACTTTTTAACTTTTTAACTTTTTAACTTTTTAACTTTTAGGAAATTATTATGAGCAGCGTATTTTACATGCCTCCAGTGACTCTTATGGGTCAAAACGCAATTCAATCTCTAGGCGCAGAGCTAGCAAACAAAGAGCTAAGCAAAGCACTTATCGTTACCGACAGCGTATTAGTTGAAATTGGCTTAGTTGATCGACTCACTGATGAACTAAAAAAACATAACATCGACTTTGCTATTTATGGCGGTGTTAAACCAAATCCTACTGAACAAAATATCGAAGATGGCCTTGCGCTACTTGCACAAGAAAAATGTGACTTTGTTATTTCATTCGGTGGTGGCTCTTCACACGACGCAGCAAAAGGTATCGCATTAGTTGCTGCCAACGGTGGCCATATTCGTGACTACTCAAAAGGTGTCCACACATCTAAGAAGCCACAATTACCACTGGTAACCATTAATACTACCGCAGGTACTGCGTCTGAAATGACTGTATTTGCCATCATCACTAACGAAGCTGATGAAACTAAATACCCAGTAGTTGATAAGCACTTTACCCCGATTATTGCGGTAAATGATTCTGAGCTTATGGTCGCTATGCCTAAGTTCCTGACTGCGGCAACCGGTATGGATGCACTCACTCACGCTGTTGAAGCTTATGTTTCTACTGCAGCAACGCCAATTACTGATGCCTCTGCTATCAAGGCTATTGAGTTAATCTCACAGAACTTAGCGACTGCTGTTGAAAATGGTGAAGACCGTCAAGCTCGTGATGCTATGCAATACGGTGAATACCTTGCTGGTATGGCCTTCTCTAACGCTTCACTGGGTTATGTGCACTCTATGGCGCACCAACTCGGTGGTGTTTACGACTTAGTACACGGTCTATGTAACGCTATTCTTCTGCCTGAAGTATCACGTTTCAACGCTATAGCAACACCTGCTCGTTTTGTTGATATCGCTAAAGCTATGGGTGTAGATGTATCAAACATGACCCAAGAGCAAGCTATTGAAGCCGGCATTGCCGCTATCGAAGCACTTTCTCTACAAGTTGGCACTGCACAACGTCTAGCTGACTTAGGTGTTACAGAAGACAAACTGGCATTTATGGCACAAAACGCCCTAAACGATGCATGTTCTTTAACTAACCCACGTAAAGCAAGCCTTGAAGAAATCATCGAAATCTTTAAAGCGCGTTTATAACTAACACTGATACAAACACAAACAAGCTAAGGGGAGAGCATGGCCTTCCCTTAGCCAATTATTTAAGGATTACCATGACAACATTAACTGCTCAAAACAACAAAATTACACTGATCAAATCGGGTTCATTCGCACTGAATGATCTAAGCCAGGTATTAAATATTGAAAACCTAAAAAGTGACATGGCTGAAGTGAGTGTCACTAACAACAGCAATGCACTGACTATTGGTCACTTCACTATGGCGCCAGGCACTGAGTTTGAGTACTTCTATGATTCAGTAGAGTACAAAGTGATCACCAAAGGTAAAATCGTCGTTCGCGATACTGACAACGTTAAATACGTTGCTGAAGTTGGTGATGTATTACTTTTCTCTCCTGATGTCACTGTTATTTTTGATGCAGAAAGCGATGGTGAAGCGATCTACACTGCTCACCGCCTAGCTGCTGCAGACTTTGCACCAAAAGCGTAATTGATCAGCTTAAGCACCAATCTTTGTTTTAAATTAGATTGGTGCTTACCTCCTCACAATAGAGCAATAAAGCCCGCTAACCTTCCTCTTAGCTGCGCAAATCTAAGTTTCGTTATCAAAACTACATTGATACTTAAATTGAAACTTAATCAATCTGTAATGAATTGTTATCTAAAACAAATATCATTCTTACATCAATCAGTATAAACATTTAAATACCTATCGCGCTGAAGAAAGCTTAGCTTTACCTCATTCAAAAAAGAGTGCCCCCTATGACAGAGGGATTGGGCAAAGCTCACAAGTGTTAAGCCAGAGTGAAATGGTATTACAGCTTCTGACGAAAGTCGTTTAGCCTAAAAATAAAAAAGGGATGCAATGCATCCCTTTTGTCGTTTCGCTCGCTTAGTTAGCGGCTGTACATCTTGTCGATTTCACGTGCGTATTTGTTGTAAATAACTTTACGACGTAGCTTCATGGTAGGCGTGATTAAACCCGCTTCCATTGAAAACGCATCGGGTAACAAGGTGAACTTCTTAATCTTTTCAAAGCCAGCAAGCTCACTTTGTAGCGTCTTAAGGCGTTGCTCAAAATGTTCAACTACATGAGAGTGGCGCAGCAATTCAATTTGCGACTCATAGCTTAAGCCTTTCTCTTTAGCCCACGCCTCTAATGACTCAAATGCCGGTACAATCAGTGCTGTTACATAGTTACGCGCATCAGCAACAATAGCCACTTGCTCGATGAATGGGCAACAACCCACTTTACCTTCAACACGTTGCGGCGCAATGTACTTACCATTTGAGGTTTTCATTAGCTCTTTAATGCGGTCGGTAATAAATAGGTTACCATTTTCATCCATACGACCGGCATCACCGGTCTTTAACCAGCCATCTTCAAATGCTTCAGCGGTTTCTTGTGGGCGATTGTAATAACCACGCATAACGGTGTCGCCACGGACTAAAATTTCATTGTCTTTGCCAAGCTTAATTTCCACTTCAGGAATAGCTTGGCCATTTGAGCCCGGAACACGGTTGCCCAAAGTATTACAAGTCGCAGTCGCAGTGGTTTCGGTCATGCCGTAACCACATAAAACTGGCACATCAATGCTTTGGAAGAACGCGCTTACGTTTGGATCCAATGCTGCACCGCCACAAGGCATAAACTTAAGACGACCACCTAATACTTGCTTTAACTTACTGAATACAAGTTTGTTTGCTAGCTTCCACTGTAAGCTCAAGCCGATTGAGGCTTTATGACGCCCTTGGCCAACTTCAGACTGTTTATGGCCAACAGACATCGCCCAAGTGAACATCTTCTGGCGCATTTCCGGCGCTTTGATCACTTTATCTTGTACCGCGCTGTACACTTTTTCTAAGAAGCGTGGCACCACACACAGTGTATGCGGACGCACTTGGACAATAGCCTCTTTAACTGCCATTGGATTAGACAGATAAACGTTATGGCCACCACGCGATAGCACGTAGAAGCTCCAACCACGCTCAAATACGTGGCTTAACGGTAAGAAAGCTAACGACACATCGCCTGGTGTAAATGGTAAGAAGTTATCGTGCTGACGCACCATAGAGGCAATATTGCGGTAATCCAGCATGACGCCTTTTGGATCGCCCGTAGTGCCAGAGGTATAAATAAGGGTTAGCAAATCATCTAAATTAAAGGCTGCTAAGCGCTTTTCAAGTTCCGCGTCTGCTGTTAAATCCGTTTCTTGGGCAAGCAAGTCATCGAGATAGAAGTGATTTTGTGGATCGGTTAACTCAACAGATTTATTGAACACCACAACTTTGGTCAAACTGTCACACTGACTGATTAAATTACACGCCATTGCGTAATGGTCAGCATCACCAACAAAAATCAACTTAGCCGCGGCATCGTTAACAATGTAAGACGCCTGTTCAATTGTGCTAGTTGGGTAGATAGGCACAACGACAGCTTTAGCTTTTAATAAGCCTAAGTCAGCGCAAGTCCACTGTGGGCAGTTTTGCGACAAAATAACTGCACGGTCTTGTGACTCAATACCAAATTGAATCAACACTCGTGCAATTTTTGAAGTAATCGTATCAAATTGAGCCCAGCTCACCTGGTGCCAAGGCGCTAGCATTTCGAAGCCTTCAAGTGCAATCGCATCGCCAAGTGCTTGGCTCTGTTGCTGTATTAATCGTACTACGTGATATTGCTCGAGCGACATAAAATAGCTACCTTTTAGCTTACAAGTGTTCCGCTTTGGCGCAAGTTTACTCGAAGAATCTCTAAACACTAAGAGTTTTTGCTCTATTTTTGTTAACTCAGGCACAAAAAAAGGCCGTCCTGAGAAGTAGGCGGCCCATATTTAACAACTAATCTTTTAAGCTAAGTATCTTAATTAAACAACAAATAATTTATTAACAGCTGTACATTTTGACTGCGATTACTCACGTAACAACTTAGATTAATTTTTAGCCATCTTAGCTTTTCACTTATTTGTCATCGCTCACCCAGCCATCTAGCAAGTAAATTTCCACACCACTAATATTCACACTAGGCCTCTCTATTACTCTAATAAGCGGCCCACTAGAGGAAAAGTTAGCCTCTACATAAAGACATTGATACAGTAATAAGTCTCATTGTTGATACGCTAAATTGCAAAAAGGAATCAGTATCATGCTTCATGGAATGTACTCTCAATTACACGCTCGGGTTGCACCAGCGTTATGGCGCCATAAACGCGTTGCCATTGCTGTGCTGCTTGGAGCAGGCTTTACCATTCCAGCGGCTCACGCTGACTCAGCAACACTGGCAACGACCGCTAGCAATCAACAAGCTTGCTATGTTGACGGTCTATCAGAGCAGATGCAGTGTGGATCTATCTCAGTTCCTGAAAATTACGCCAAACCTAATGGTAAGCAGATCCAAATTCATTACGTGGTAATGCCGTCTACTAAACCAAACAACAAATCCACAGCACTCCTCGCCATTGCTGGCGGACCAGGGCAGTCGGCGATTGAAAATGCCAAAGGCTTTGATCGCATGCTTAGCAAAGTGCGCCAAACAGAAGATGTCATTCTTATCGACCAACGCGGTACCGGCCAATCAAATGCACTGCAATGTGTCGGTGATGCATTTGACAGTGCGCTAGCAATTGATGAAAGCCTTTTTGATACCCGAGTCGAAACCCAAAAGTGTTTAGATGAGCTTGATGCCGATGTCACTCAATACGGCAGCCTAAATGCGCTGAAAGATTTTGAAGCGGTAAGAGCACACCTTGGCTACCAAAAACTGAACCTATACGGCGTATCTTACGGTACACGTATGGCGCAGCTTTATATGCGTCATTACCCGCAAAGCCTAGCAACCGTCACTCTTGATGGTGTCGTGCCTATGCAGCAAAGTGTATTAGCCATAGGGAACGCCATTGCTCGTGCGTTCGATTTATTGATTGAAGATTGTAGTAATAACGAGTTGTGCCATAAGCAGTTTCCAGACTTAAAAGCGGATCTTGATAAAGTTGATGCAGAATTAACCCAAGCGCCGCAAATTAGCCTAGTACCGGACCCATTAACCGGTGAAGCCACTAAGCTCACCATGACTCGTAGCAAATTTAAAGGCGCACTGCGTATGGCCTTGTATTCGCCTGCCACACGTTCGCTTATTCCCCATGCAATCCATCAAGCGGCTAATGGCAACTTTCAACCGATTACCGGTCTGTATGCCATGAGCATGGATAACGTAGGAATCGCAATGGGTATGCATGCATCAGTGGTATGTGGTGAGGACTGGCAACGTCTAACCCCGGAACTACGTGAGCAAACCAATCAAAGTTACTTTGGTCATGAAATGCTAAAAACTTTTGCTCAGTCGTGCGAGGTGTGGAATATGCCAGCGGTTGATGCCAATTTTAGCGATGCAATTGCCAGCGATATTCCAACCTTGCTGCTATCGGGTGAACTCGATCCCGCTACGCCTCCAAGCTGGGGCGAGCTAGCCATGGAAAAGCTGACCAATGCTAAACACTTTGTAGCGCCTTATGCGACACATGGTGTGGCTTATCAGTCTTGTGGTAATGACTTAATCGCTGAACTTGTCGACAAAGGCTCTGTAGCTGACCTCGATGCTGAATGCCTAAGTGAAGATATTCGTCGTAATTTTTATCTTAACGCCAGCACAGTTGAGGCGATCCCGAGTGATGACTCTTCAAAGCCAGACGAACAAACAGCCCTGAATCAGTAAGGAAACCCAAATGATACAAGTATCAAATCTATCAAAACGCATCGGAGATGTGCAGGCGCTGAATGATTTAAGCTTTTCAGCTCTTGATGGCCAAATTACCGGGCTACTTGGCCCTAATGGTGCAGGTAAAACCACCTGTTTGCGTACCGTATTTGGCTTACTAAAAGCCGACCAAGGTAACGCTGAAATCGATGGTATCGATATCGCCGTATCACCAGTCGCAGCCAAACAACAGCTAGGCTTGTTCCCTGACCCTTTTGGTTTATATGAGCGTTTAACCCCGCGGGAATATATTAGCTATTTTGCCGAGCTCAATGGCTTATCACGCAAAGACGCCAAGATTGCCACCAGCAATGTGATCGATAAATTGCATCTGGCCGATATTGCCGACCGTCAATGCAAAGGCTTTTCACAGGGTCAGCGAATGAAAACCGCATTGGCACAAGCCATAGTGCATCAACCAACCAATATCATTCTTGACGAGCCAACCCGTGGTTTAGATGTTATGAGCACCCGTGTGCTACGTGATATTTTGCGCGACCTGAAAAACCAAGGTCACTGTGTATTATTTTCCAGCCATGTAATGCAAGAAGTGGCTGCGCTTTGTGACCAAGTGATAGTGATGGCAGAAGGTCGAGTGGTGGCAATAGGTAGCCCTGATGCGCTTTGCCAACAAACTGGGAAGGACTCGCTTGAAGATGCCTTTATTCAATTAATTGGCACTGACGAAGGCATTGCAGCCTAATAGGGCTGCTAAAAGGATTTTAATATGAGTAATAAAATAATCACCATGGTCCGCAAAGAGCTGATCGATGCCGCTCGCGATAAGCGTTCGGTTATGGCGGGTCTGTACTACGCCATAGGTACACCATTGTTAATGTGTGGCATGTTCTTTTTGCTGATCGGTCAGCTCACCAGCCCAGAAGATCTTAATATCAAAATTGATAATGCCAAAGGCGCTCCCGATCTAGTCAAGTTCCTTGCAAGCCGTGGGATCAGCAATGGTGACAGCGAAGCCAAAGACACCAAAGAGATTCAACTGATAATCAGTGATGACTACGCAGCGAATATGGCAAAGGGCCTAAGCGCAGAGGTAATTTTAGTTGCCGATGCCTCTAATGAAAAACTGCAAAACTCGATTCGTCGTTTAGAAAGAAGTTTGCAGGAATACAGTGGTGAAATGGGCAGTTTACGCCTGATTGCACGCGGTATTGATCCGCGAGTGATGCAACCGATCAAGGTCAACGTCAAAGATGAAGCCACCCCTGATTCTAGAGCTGGCATGATTTTAGGTATCGCCACCATGACCATGATTTATGCGGTATTCATCTCAGGTATGAACCTCGCAATCGACACCAGTGCAGGCGAGCGTGAGCGTAATTCACTGGCATTACTATTAAGTCACCCAGTCTCGACTTGGGAGATTGTGATTGCCAAGATCACCGCGGTTACCATTTTTGCCATGGTTGGCTTAGTGCTCACCTTACTTATTTCGAAGCTCGCCTACAGCTTTGTGCCTTGGCAAGAGCTGGGGTTTGCCGTTAGCGTGAACATGAACTTTATTGCGATGATGCTAATCGTCGGCCTACCCGTAGCCATTATGGCCGCTTGCTTACAGCTGTTTGTTTCCTTTATGGCTAAGAGTTTTAAAGAAGCCCAGTCGTACATCACTATCGTGTTAATGGTACCTATGATGCTCGCCATGGCAGCAAGCTACAACATCGCGCCAGAGACCATTCAATGGTTGCCTATTTCAGGCCAATTACAGGCGTTAATCGAGTTTATTAAAGGCCGTGAACTACCGCTAACTCAAATCGCAGTGTCATCGGCATTCACTTTAACCATTGCCATTGGCCTTGCTATTGGCATGCAAAAATCACTCAAGAGCGAGAAGATAGTGTTTGGTTTATAGCTAGGCGGAAGGGCTTAATCACTCGTTAAGCCCTTGCAAATTTAAATCACTCTTTAAGGATTAAGGATTAAGATTATGGAATTTATCGATAAGATTTTAGCTAGCGACAACACTGGTTTTATGGCGCTACTTGGTTTAGCTGTAGTGGTCATTTGGTTTTTACCTGCGATGCTTGCTTTGGCGTTTAACCGTAAACATTTCAAACTGATCTTGCTGGCATGTATTCCGGCAGGGTTTTCATTAATTGCTTGGGGCGGCGTGATGGTATGGGCGACAACGGGTAAAGCCGTTGATAAGTATGCTAACCGCGCTAATACCTAAAGTTAACTATCACCAATTTTGAATAAAGGAGTATCACGATGGACTTACCTATGATTGTTTTAATTGTCGCTATCGTTGCTATCGCCACAGCAGGAGAAGCGTTTAAGCACTACTTAAAATCACGAAAAATCACCAGTTCAGAGATCACTAACAATGAACTTGAACTGCTGCGTAAACAAAATCGTCATCTTGAACAGCGAGTTGAAGTGCTAGAAAAAATCGTCACAGACAACAGCTACGATCTAAAATCGACCATCAACGCATTGTAAATGTTAGCAACACCGCCTATTACCCATAGGTTAATCAAAACGTGATAAGTAACTGACATCGCAGCATTAACAGCAGTCATGGGTATTAAATTTTTGCCGGTAAGCACTCGGTGATAAGCTCGTCGTTTGTATAAACAACTTTCTGAATGAACTGACATCTTCATAACCCACCTCAACCACGATTTGCTCAATTGCCAACTCTGTAGTTTCCAGTAATCGTTTCGCCTCGTCCACTCTTAGTCGCTGAATATAGCTTGCCGGCGTTTCATTTATCGCCCTTTTAAAGCGACGGATAAGCGTACGTTTTCCTACCGCAAATTTGTCGGCTATATCATCTAACAGTAAATTGGATTTAAGGTGCAATTGCATCCAGTCTTGAATGCGATTAACTAGCTCATCTTTATGTAATGGCTCTGTGTCTAAGGTCATAAAAGCTTGCTGTGAAGTGCGATTAGGGTCAATTAACAGCACTTTGGCCATTTGAGTGGCAATTTGTTCACCAACTAGGTTTTGCACCAACAATAACGCCAAACTCAAATTCGCAGTGGTCGCGCCAGCGGTATAAAACTGACCATCATTAAGTACCACATGCTCACTACACAAATTCACTTGCGGAAAGCTTCGTTTAAACAATTCGGCTAGCCACCAAACACAAGTGGCCTTTTTACCATCTAACAGGCCTGACGCCGCCAGCAATAAGGTACCTGAACAATAAGCCGCTATCGGTTTTTGGCTTTGGGCAAACCTTCTCAAGGTTTCTAGGTGTGGCTTAAACTCTTCCATGTAAGCGTTGAACTGTTTGCGGTTGGTGATAGTTGCAGAGGCAACAACTACCGCGTCAGCGTGACTAAGATAATGTGCTGCATCATCATGAGCGACCACTGGCAACTGCACATTATGATCGCTTTTTATCGGCTCTCCATTCGGTGAAATAACTGCGCATTCAAATAAGAGCTCATCGGCATCAGGATGCGTGATCTGCCAGTAGGTATTACAGAAACTAAACACATCCATAAAACTTAAAATGCCACCAGCAACAGCATTGTCTGCGGCCAATACGACTATCCGTTTCATATTTCCTTGCTCCCAACTCTGTCACTTATCACCTTTATTCTGTCAATAATGACACTTAACGACTGTTTGTCCACTTTTTATACTAATCAGCATTGGAAGCATTATTGATACCGCGCATTGTCTATGTTGCAGGAATAAAGGAGTACATCAATGAAAAACGAGATTCATTTTGAGGTGAGTAATAAGATAACGGTAACCAACCGACTTTTAAGCGTAAGTTACTTACTGCTTAGCTGGAGCCTGCTTATCTGGCTTAATTTCAATATTGAGCCAAACCTATTTGGTCACTTTATCGTGATACCTAGCCTAGGGTTATTAAGTGGTTACAGTGCCTATTTGATAGCAGTTAAAAACAATAAAGCCGCAAGCATTAGCTAGCGGCTTTATTAATGGCAAACTAAGTAAACTATCGCCAGATTTTAAGCCCCTGACTTTGTGTAATTAGCTGAGCACTAGATTTTAAACTCTCGTACCAGTACTGATAAACGCTGCGCCATTAAGGCCAAGTTTTCGCCCTCTTTAGAGCTAACACTGGTACCTTCAGCCGTTTGCTCTGCTGCATTACTAATATTGACAATATTGGTATTTATCTCTTCTGATACCGTGCTTTGTTCTTCAGCAGCTGTGGCGATCTGAGTATTCATATCAGTAATAGTAGCAATCGCAGTGGCGATACTTTGTAACACCTCTCCTGCACTGCGGGCATGGTTTACACTGTCATCAACATATTGGCGGCTATCTGACATAGCATCGGCGGCAAGCTTAGCGCCACCTTGGAGCTTTTCAATCATACGTTGAATTTCTTCAGTCGATTCCTGGGTGCGACTCGCTAATGTTCTCACCTCATCGGCAACCACTGCAAAGCCACGCCCCTGTTCACCCGCTCGCGCAGCTTCAATAGCCGCATTCAAAGCTAACAAGTTAGTTTGCTCGGCAATACCTTTAATCACATCGAGAATTGAGCCGATTTGATTGCTGTCATCTTCCAGATCTTTTACCACCTGTGATGCACGCTCAATGCCCACTGCTAAACCTTCTATCGATTGAACAGTATTATTAACCACTTCCAACCCAGCTTGTGACTGAGTGTCCGTTTGCACTGCCGCATCTGCTGCATCGTTAGCGTTTTTAGCTACTTCAACCACGGTTGCAGTCATCTCGTTCATCGCTGTAGCAACCATTTCCAACTCGTCTCGCTGCATTTGCACTGAAACAGCTGCATCAGCAGTTATCCCCGCCATACCTTGTGAAGATTCAGCCAATGAAGACGAAGTTTCAGCTACGCTATGCAAACTTGTTTGGAATTTATCTAACATTAAATTAAATGAGTTAGAAAGCTGCCCCAACTCATCTTTAGAACCGATATCAATTCTGCGAGTAAGATCTGAATTAGCTTCAATGGCCACTACGGACTGCTGCATGCTTTCAATAGAGCGCAGAATTGCACGCGATACAAAGAATAAAATCAGGCCTGCCAGACCAAATGAAGCTAAGGTAATAGCAAATAGTTGCTGACGGGTGTTTGCCAATGCACTTATCGCTTGTGCTTGAATTTGAGTACGCAGCTCTCCCTCTACTTGAGTTAATTCTCTAAAGGTGGTTCTTGCCTCATTAGCAAATGGACTTGCTCCGACACGGTACTCAGCCCAAGCTTGCTGCAATACTTCTGGTGTGCGCTCAATAGATTTAAGCGCCAACATACGGTTACGGCCATCTTCTAAAAAGGCCTGAGTCGCTTGCTGAGATTTATCAGCCAACTGACGAATATTACGTCTTTCAGCATCATTAACAATGGCATTTATCGAGGTGTCTAACCCTTCAAAATGGTTATAAATATCTTGGATACGTGTATCAAGCAAATCGTAATTTTTACCGAAGTCGTCACCCAACATAATGCTGCGTGATAAACGCGATACATAATTCATATCCCGGTTAATCGACAGTAGATATTTTTGGCTACTTACTGCCGCTTGATCATACTCATTAAAACGCTGCTCGACCTCGGCAGTGGTGTAAACCACATCAACCAAAATCGCGCCTCCAGCTAAACCAAATACCAACATAACTGCCATTAGCTTTCGCTTAATGCTTAAAGAAGCTAGCCAATCCATTTTACTACTCCGAGTTATTTATCAGCGCCTAGCGCAATTTCGAATCAGAATAGATCATACCATGTTAAGTTATTGAGATATAAATGCATATTCGCTATAAAACGTTGTGAAAAAATGTAAAAAACAACTAAGGCAAAAGTTCTGCTATGTCGGGTTACTAACGGCAATATCAGCTTAAAATCAGCAACTTATTATGTTTTAGATCTAAATGGCGTCATTATTGACTCATCTCATTATATGAAGTGCAGATCCCTAATGACTAAGTAATAGGAATCACTGAAAAATTGTTAGCTATAAAACGAGAAAGAACATATAAAACACTCTAAAAACCAACCAAAATATGAGTAAAAGTTCTGGCTTAATAACTGGACTCGTCGCACTCTAATTTTAAGTGAGTAGACCACCCATTAGGTCGATGTAATATCGAATAGGTTGAGTCATTTCAGCTAAATAAAAAGAGCGCATAATGCGCTCTCCAAAACCAATCAAGATATAAGTAAAAATAATTACTTAGCTTTAGGTCTAAATGGCTTGATAACCGACTCATCGCACTCAAGGAACGGTCCGTCCATTAGGTCGATACAGTAAGGGATGGCAGGGAACACTGCGTCTAAACATTCACGAATAGATTTTGGCTTGCCTGGCAAGTTTACAATTAGAGAATCACCACGTAGACCAGCAGTTTGACGTGACAAAATAGCCGTTGGTACAAACTTTAATGATTCAGCGCGCATTAGCTCACCAAAACCTGGCATCATGCGATCACACACAGCTTCAGTCGCTTCAGGTGTTACATCACGCTTAGCTGGGCCTGTGCCGCCAGTTGTGACGATAAGGCTACAGTTTTGCTCATCAGCCATCTTAATTAAGGTTGCCGAAATCACGTCCTGCTCATCAGGGATCACCTCATAGATAGGCTCCCACTCAGATGTCAGGTATTCGTTCAGCACATCGATAATTGCCTTACCAGAAATATCTTCGTAAACACCAGCGCTGGCTCTATCACTTACCGTTACAATACCGATTCTAGCTTTGCTCATTTCTCTTCCTTCAATCTGATCTTAGATAAACTGCTTAATTGAGAGTTTATCGTCAACGTTAGCGTCTCTATAGTCTGGCTTTAAAGTAGCATAAAGTTAACTATTTGGATTTGATTATTGTGGTGTTCGCAGTAAAAACCAATCACAGGCTATTTTATGATCATTTGCTAACCAACCAAGTCTACCTGCGCAAAAAACACACTGAAGTGACGACATTTGCTGCAAACACGATATAGCTCGCATTTTTTTTGAAGTTCCCGCCTCTAGCAACACTTGTTTTCGACAAATTCTACCGTACTCTTGCGTCTTCTCGAATTCAGCTGAATTCACACCATATCAGGGGACAATAATTGAACAGCACATCAGGCTTATGGCAAGCAAGCTTAGCCTTAATCGCAATGCTTTTTTCAACGACGAGTATTGCCACTTCAAGTCAGCAAAACTTACCAACCAAAAGCAGTGAACAGCCTTTTTTCAGCAGCCAACAGCAAGCTGAAGAACGCAGTAAGGCTTACGATGATGCAATTGAAGAACTCGACGCTCAACAAGATAACTGCGCCACAGAACAGGTTTGTGATGAGCTTGACGCTGCAATCACTGATCTTGAGTACGGCAAGCACAATCATATCGCTAAAAATGGCCTGGCCATGTTCGATATTTTGGGCGGCCCAGCCTTTACCCCTGAAAACGGTATGATGATGGCACTCGGCGGCCTGTACTCCTTTAAAACCGAGCGCGAGCAAACAAAATTACAACGCTCGAGCGTGTCACTATTCGGTATTGTAAATAAAGGCGACGGCGATGTGGGTTATAGCATTCGCTCAAAACAGAACCTGTTTTTTGATAACGATGATATTCGTTACAACGGTCTATTTGTATTAGCAGACCAAAGCGAGAACTTTTGGGGAGTCGGTTACAACGCAGGTAAGCAACAGCCTGCATCTGATGACACCTTGCTAAATAAAACCGCACTGAGTTACCACGCCAATTTAGACTTTAACAGTGGCTACGGCTTCTACTTTGGTCCAGCGCTGCGCTTAAACTACTTTAAGCCAGATCAAACTAGTCTGCCGCAAAGTGCGATTGATGATGAAAACTTCCAGCAATACAAAGATAAACCTTTGTCTATTGGTTTAGGCTTTTCGGTCAGCTACGACAGTCGCGATGTGGCGGTTAACGCCTGGCAAGGCCAGTACCTTAACCTAGAGTACATCAACTACAACCCAAGTTTTGGCAGCGATAATCGCTATCAAAAGGCGCTTATCGACCATAGATATTACTTACCGCTGGCACTAGGCAAGGTATTAGCATTTTACAACGTCTACCAATGGAGTGACGGCGATGTATCTTACTATGACTTACCGACTCTAGGCGGCCAAGCATCGCTACGCGGCCTTTATCAAGGGCGTTACCGCGACAGCGAGGCGATTGAACACACACTTGAATATCGCCATACATTTTTACGCCATAACGGCGAATTGTCAGCTCACGGTATGACGCTGTGGGCTGGGGTTGGCTCTATTGCCGGCACAGATACTCACCTTTACGAAAAACTTTTATATAGCTACGGCATAGGCTACCGCCACGAATTACAACCAAGAATGAACGTGCGCGTTGATCTCGGTTTTAGTGACGGCGACAGCGGGTTTTACCTGACCTTTACCGAAGCCTTTTAATTAATACCTTGAGAAAACCTAAATGAACAAACACCTTGTAATTGCAATGCTATTGGCGACGATGGGCCTAAACGCGTGGGCGGACGGCAGTAGCGACACCAGTGATATCGAGCGCAAGCAACCAGCTCATTGGAGTCACCTGCCAATTTGGGGCGACAAGGCACGCGAGCTTGGTTATGAACTCCCCATCCCTGTCGGTTTTAATATTTATTACAACAAACAGTCGGTGGCGTACGACGCGAAAGACAACTTCAACCTAGGATTAACAGGTAGTGGTTGGCTAAATAATATTAATGCCAATGTGGTGATCCCGGCTGAAGACGTGATCATTACCGGTGAAGATGAAAGCATTCAACTAAGAGCAGATGCTTGGGTATTACCGTTTTTAAATATTTACGGTTTAGCGGGTTACACCAAGGGCCATAAAGATATTTTGGCAGATCTGAGTAATGCTGAAGGTTTAGGCCCTAATGGTATCGATATGGTGCTACCGATTCCTATCGAGTACACAGCCTACAACTTAGGTGTAGGTGCTGTACTTGCTGGCCAAGCAGAAGTGATTCCGGGGATGCATCCGTTTATCTTTACCGGTGTAGCTGCATTCACTAACTCTTGGACCACCACCACTGACAGCACGATCCAAACCTATATTGGCTCAATCCGTATGGGACAAAGATACGATGTTGGCGGCGATAAGTTAGCTTTCTTATTAGGCTATAACTACCAGATGATCAACCAGAAAATCGGTGGTAGTTACGACTTCAATATTCCACTCTTTAACAAGAAGGGTGGCCTTGCTATCGATTATGACGTGCACTTAGTCAGCGCAGAAAGCCACAATATGTCGGTGAGTATGGTGTATGACTTCGGTCCTAAAAATGAGTGGAACGTATTTCTCGAGTACGGTTTTTTAAACTGGGACCAAGTATTGTTATCTGTCGGTCGCCGCTTCTAATCGACTTGTAACCTCAAGGTGCTCATTGGCACCTTGAGAGCCTTCTTTAAGGTCTTCTCGACAACCAATATTTTTGTTTCCAGTAGCTGTTATTCAAGCTTGAAATCATCACACCTTGGCTAGTCGAGGCGTGTAAAAACTGCGAATCACCAAGATAAATCCCCACATGGCGCGTACTCCAACCTGTTTTAAAAAACACTAAGTCACCTGGGCGCAACTGGCTTTTACTCACACTATGACCAATCTCTTTCTGCTTAGCCGTGGTTCTCGGCAACTGCACCCCAAACCGATCATCAAAAGTAAGTTGCACAAAACCGGAGCAATCAATACCGGCTTTACTTTTCCCACCTAAACGATAAGGCACGCCTTTCCATTCGCGATGCATTTGTATTAATTGAGTTTTTGTTGCCACAGCACTAGCTAAATCCGCAGTTTTACCGGCATCGCTTGGTGTAGAGGGAGCGCTGGAGCAGGCACTTAATAGCGCTGTTAAAAATAAAACAAATAACAATCTCATCTTTAATCTCGGCTTTTAATAATCAATTGATATTAACTTACTGTTCTAAAAATAAAATTAAAAATCAAAAATAATCCATTTATTACACTTTTAAGCTAACAAACTTTTATTTTTAAACTATACATAAATATACGCGCGCAATAACTTGAAGGACGTGATGATGGAAAGTTATCTATTTAACAAATTTAGTCAAAATGAACTTAAACAAGCTCAAACCAATGAGGAGGAGTCAGCAACCATCGAGGAGCAGAGCAATACTGACGAGTTGGAAGATGAAAATTCAAGCTATATTCTTGGCTATAATTGAGCACTATGCCGCTGTTTATGATCAAAATTAATTACGGCGGCTAGCTTTCAGTTAAATTAATAACTCTGTGTGATAATACCTAAACAGCCTCTTACTATTTAATATCTCAGCTTTAAATAAATGCCTTAAAATAAAAAACCACCTTACTGATAGCTTTATATAACACCACTTCCCATTTGCCTAACAAGCTATTTATTCATCATTTATGCAAATAGCACCAACAATAATCACCTGCAGCCAATATTAATTCAATAGTAACGCTATTTAACCTAAGTTCTTCTTAAAGCGCATTGACGCAATAATCAGCCCAATTACAGTAAATGTGGCCAACCAAGTAACATCATAAGTCATGTCGATAACCTCTACATCTCTTAGCACCACACCACGTATCAAGCGGATAAAGTGCGTCGCAGGTAAGGCTTCTGCAATGTACTGCGCTTCTATCGGCATACCGTCGTACGGGAACATAAATCCAGAAAGTAAAATGGATGGTAACAATACAAAAATCGTCATTTGCATCGACTGTAACTGGCTCTTAGCAATCGTTGATATCACTAAGCCTAAGGTCAGACTCGCCATAATAAACAGTAAGGTCGCCGCAGCAAGTTGCAACAAACTGCCGTTAATTGGCACATTAAAAATGCTATAACCGAGACCTAATATGATGATGACCTGAATAACACCGATAAACATATAGGGAATAATCTTGCCCAGCATTAGCTCGATGGAGCGAATAGGCGTGGTGATCAGCATCTCCAGATTTCCTCGCTCTCGTTCGCGTACTATCGCCGCAGAGGTAAACATAATCATGGTCATGGTTAAGATTACGCCCACCAGCCCGGGGACAATATTCACTGCGGTGCGCTGCTCTGGGTTATAAAACAGTGCCACCTCAAAGGTCGGTATTATTCGATTTGCAGGTAAGCCAAGTAGCTCAGTTAATGGCATAGCTCTAAGCCCCTTAATTGCCGCGGCAATCATGGTATCGGAACCATCAACAATCCACTGGGCAACAGGCCGGCTGGTTTCCTCATCACTGGAAGCCGGCGTACCTAAGCCAACGGCTTTATGCCTGACCAAGCGCTGGCTAACATCCTTGGGGATCACTAATACCGCACGCACTTCGCCTCGCGCAATGGCAGATTGAGCGTCCTCAACATTATAAAAATGCTCAGTAAATTTGACCACTTGAGTTGCTGTGACCGTTTGAATCAACACACGGCTTAAGGCTGTTTTACTTTGATCCACCACCCCTACTGGAATATCGCGAATATTGGTATTGATAGCAAAACCAAATAACATCAACTGGATCAGCGGGATCATTATCACCATGCCAAAGGTCATTCTATCTCGTTTTAGCTGGGTCAGTTCTTTAAGCACAATGGCTTGTAATCGATAAAGTGCTTTCATTGACGCCCCCTGCCGGTACAAGTGACAAATACATCTTCAAGGCTGGGCCTTACAATATTAAGTGCCCCCAGAGGAAGCGAGGCTTGCTCTGCGAGCAAACCTATAGGGTCCTGACAGCTATTTTTAACCAATACACGCAACCGCGAACCAAGTTGAGCAGCACTGATCACCTCGGGCAGTGCTAGCAACAACTGTTTTAATTGGCGCAAATTATTAGACTCCACCTCTATGACCTTTGCGCCCATATTTTGCATTAACTGCTCAGGCGAACCATCGGCTCGCTTAACGCCCGCTTCTAGTATGGCAAGTTTATGGCAACGCTCTGCCTCATCCATATAATGGGTCGACACTAAAATCGTCGTTCCCTGCTCACATAGGTCAAAAAGCTTCTCCCAAAAGTCACGCCTGTTTTCAGGATCAACAGCCGAGGTTGGCTCATCTAAAAACAGTAACTCAGGTTTATGCATCGTGGCCGCAGCCAATGCCAACCGCTGCTTTTGGCCGCCACTCATGCTACCTGCTAACTGATCGGCTTTTTGATCTAAACCATAAGTGTTGAGCAATTCTTGAATTCGCTCGGCTTGATCGCGCCGAGATAGGCCGTATATTTTTGCAATAAAGGTGAGGTTTTCTTTAACCGTTAAATCATCATAGAGTGAAAATTTCTGGGTCATATAACCAATTTTAAGACGTAACTTTTCAGCATCACGTGGCAAGGTGAGCCCGAGAATTTCAATCTCACCAGAGGTGGGTAATAACAACCCTGTTAGCATACGAATAGCCGTGGTTTTACCGCAGCCATTAGGCCCGAGAAAGCCATATATTTGGCCCTTTTCGACTTCAAAATCAAGATTGCTAATCGCTTTTAGGCTACCAAAGTCACGGCACAATTGCGTTGTTTTAATAACAGGTTGATTGCTGTTGAGAATAGTCTGACTCATGGCATAGCAACCTGAGCTGGAACCCCGCTAGGCAAAGATACCGAACTATCGGGCAGTTGCACTTCCGCTAAATACATTAAACGGGCACGCTCTTCTTGGTTGAGTGCATAGTAAGGGGTGAAAGCAGGTTCGTTAGCAATCCAGGTCACACGCCCTTCTATCGGTTCATCAATGCCATCGACATACACCCATAAGCTATCATCAATATTGATTTTTACACGATATGGCTCAGGCACATATACCCGAGCAAAGGGTGCCTTACCAGCAAGCACAACAGCTAATGGGCTGCCTTGAGTCACTCGCTCGCCTAGGTTCCAGGGTAGGTTATCTAAAATGCCATCGCGAGTCGCACGAATCGTTAAATCATCGAGCTTTTTTTGCTCACCAAGCAAAACAGCTTCAGTAGCATCAAGGTTAGCAAGTGCAAATCGAATATCTTCTTCTCGAGATCCCGCCACCAGCTCTCGTAACTGTTCTTGGGCACTTTCAAGGCTAGCTGCATCGGCATCTCGACTGGCTAAAGAACGGTCTAGATTGGCTTTGCTCGCAAGGTTATCTTTGGCCATGCTGGCTATACGGCGGTAATTGGCTTGGCTTTCTTGCAGCGTCGCTTTGGCCCCTGACACTTTTGCTCTAGCGGCAGCAATTTCTTCTTCACGCGCCCCTTTTAATAACTTCTCATAATTGGCGTTAGCCTGCGCGACATCGGCTAATGCCTTAGTCACATGTGCTTTTTGCAAGGTGTCATCCAGTTGAACTAGCACCTCGCCTTTACTGACCATACTGCCTTGGGCTACAGGCAAAGCCACCACAACTTCGTTAGTCGTTGCCGTGAGTGCAATACGTTGTCGCTCAAGGCTTCCTAACGCCATCGACGGTGCACTGTTATCGCAAGCCACTAGCAAAAATAAAACAGAAATAATCAATAGTATGCGCACAGTTACCATCCTTTTGAACTTGTACAAAACCGCTGTTTATCTATCCAAGATACGCTTAATTAATGATTAAGTCATTGAGTGAGTGCAGTGCTCCGCACTCTAGTCATGGTAAAACCTTATCATCTTTAAATTCTGCGAATTTACCAAAATAACTCACTGCTTATTGATAATTAACGCTGGACAAGCAAATGAGTTCAATCACTAAAATTCATCCCAATATGCTGTACCGTGTCCTAGCTTTTCAATCATATAATCCAAAAACACCCTCACCTTCTCTGGCAAATATTGCCGCTCGGGATAGATCGCATGAAGGTTTTTACTCGGCATGGCATAGTCTTTAAATAATGCGATTAACTTTCCCTTTTGAATTGCCGAATAGGCCACAAATGTAGGTAATCGTGCAACTCCCACTCCTGCAATAACAGCCTCTCTAAGAGCAAAGCTATTATTAACTCGATAGTTTCCTGCTACTTTAACCTTGAATTCGCCACCATTTTCATCGTTAAACTGCCACACATCAGCATTTGGGGAATAGCTATAAAGTATGCAGTTTAGCTCCGCTAACTGGGAAGGTGATTTAAGTTGTTCTGTGTGTTTTTGATAAAAAGAAGGAGATACACAAACAACGCTATGCAGCGGAACTAACTGTCTAGCGATTAAGCTCGAATCAGCTAAATCATCGGCACGAATAGCCAAATCAAAACCTTGCTCAATCAGATTTACTTCACCATCGTCCATCAAAAGGTCAATCTTTATACTGGGATAACGCTCAATAAACTCAGGGATAAACGAAGCCAAATGCATTTGCCCTATTGTCATTGGCACTTGAACTTTTAATAAGCCTTTAGGCTCGCCTAGTAGTTCACTCACCGCATCTTCTGCCTGTTTCGCTGCGCGATTAGCTTGAGACGCATATTGATAGTAATGCTCTCCGGCCTCAGTCAGGCTCAGATTACGGGTAGAGCGATGAAATAATCGAGCTCCCAGTTGCAGCTCTAACTGAGTGATACGTTTACTTACTGCCGACTTTGAAATGCCCAATATACGAGCAGCACTCGAAAACCCCGCACTATCAGCCACAGCAACAAAGATCGGAATAGCATTAAAAGTGTCCATCTCGCCTGTCATTGTTGAAAAAAACTCAACTCAGAGTCTACTTGTTACTATATTGTTTATCAAACTCGATGCTCTAAAGTAATACCCTCAAATTTTCTACTGTAATCAACAGGTAATAAAGAGGTATTTATGGTTCGCTTAGAGCATGTAAATCTAGTCGTAAAAGATATTCAACCTACATTAGCGTTTTTGCTAACAGCCTTTCCTGAGTGGCGTATCCGTGGTGAGGGAGAGATGAATTGGGCAGGTGGCGAGCATACATCAAGCCGTCACTGGCTACACATTGGTGACGATGATTATTACCTCACCTTAAACAATGGCGCTATTGGACAAATAAGAGATATTAAAGGCATTGAGCCAGGTGTCGCCCACATTGGATTTATCGTCGATGACCTGCAAGCGGTAATAGACCGTTTAGCGGCTGAAGGGATTAGCCCTGATATTAAAGGTCGTTTACATCCGTTTCGACAAACCGTTTACTACAACGACCCCGCAGGCTTTCAGTTTGAGTTTTTGCAATATGCTAGCGATAAGCCTTCCGAGAAAAATATGTATGGCGGCGAGTCGGGCGAATTGCAGAAAAAAAATTAAGATTGTATTTGTAGCAATTAGGAGATTGATGTGAACAATCAAGAAATCAATAATCTGGTACACCAGTTGTATCAAGCTGTGGATAACAAAGACCTTAACTATCTCGATAGCCATCTCGCTAACAAGGTTCGTTTCCGTCTTGGTAATAACCCTGTAGTCACAGACAAATCCGATATTTTGGAGGGGAATAAACAGTTTTTTAGCAGTATAGAGTCGATGAGACATTGTATAGAAGACATTGTTTATCAGCTCTGCGATCGCTCAGGTACTATTAAGGCAAGCAGCTATGGCACTGTGGATTATGTTCGTTTGGACGGGAGCGAATACTCGATTGTATTCTCTACGTTTTTAAAAGTGCAAAACGGCCTGATTACGGATTACTTAATCTTTGCTGACCTATCGGGTTTGTAAAAGACACTCCCTTCATCAGTTAGAGATAACCCCTATTGAGCTTATATTCCCCCAAAAAACTTATTACTCGGTAGGAGACTAGAAGATAGCGATTCATTCAATGAAGGCAATTAATTCAATTTTAGAAAGAGAATTGCCTTCAATTGAACGTCACAAAAACACCTAAATGTGCAGCGACAAAAGAGTTGGCCCGTAAGAAGAAAACGAGACAATAAAGTTGGCCCGTTAGCAGTCTCACTGTACCGCATTTAATTGTTTTATTACTTTTCTAATCTTCGTTCACAAAACTTTCCAACTCCTGCCAGCTAACCCCGTCACCACTCCTAATAAACATTACTCTAACCATTCCTGCGAAATCACCACTTTCATTCCCCAAACTCAGAATTAATTTCCCAAAAAATCTAGCACTTATATCATCCTCGGCTCCAGCAAAAGCATCGATAGCAAGCCTAGCTGTTTTAGCAATATTAGCTCTTGATTGAAATAAACTCGGTCTATCGAGGCCGCAAGTTCTTATAGTTTCCTTTCCAAATTCACTATTTTCAAAAGGTTCAACTAAGCCAACATCGTTAAGCAATTGAGTCTCGGGTTTATTGGGTGTAAAAAGTGTGGAATTTCTTATTTTTTGGGTGCAAAAAGTGTGGAGACTCAGCTTTATTTTTCATCAATACCTTAGCGCCTAAGGACATTCAATAAAAAATACTCACCTTTCAATCAAGTTGTTTTCGCCAAAAATAAATGAAAGTAGCTTTACTGTATTCAGAGCATCACTTAACGCTCTGTGGTGAGTACCTTCAATACTAATACCTGATATCTCTAAGGCTTTCTTTAGCCCTATCTGAGGCTTAATCCTTTGAGTTTTAGCGAAGGCTTTCTTCAAATTAACTACAGTTGAAGGCTTATATTCTGGAAGTCTATGAAAATCACAATCTATGTTTATCTGTGTTAAATCATAAGATCCCCAAGAACAAAAAACATAGTCATTATCTGCAGGCAACCACGTCTCAAACAGCCGGAAAGCCTGACTAAAAATATCTTGGTTAGCTAGAAGTGATTGTGGTATTCCCGTAAAGTTAGTACAAAACGCGCTCAGTTCTGGATGCCTTACAGGGTGCACTAACCTATTGAACTCTTTAACTATACATAGAGTATCTGTGGAAACTAACACTGCTCCAATTTCTATTGTCTCCCTTTCGTTGGCGGGAACGGAGCCGTCTTCTGTGCAGGTATGCTCTATATCTATAATGAGTAGATACTTATGCTGGCTCAGCAGTCCTCTTAGGCCACCTCTTGTATATTCAAACTCCAATGCAAACACCTGTAATGTCGCTATATGAATAACTAAAGATACTCGCTGTTCCATGCCACTTCAATCTACACTGAAAATGGTTACTTATAGTCTATTGCAGTTAAAAAGAGACCATCCCCCCTAACGCAACAAAACTTGTGTTATCAGACTAGGGAGGTAGGCAACCAAAAAGCGTTAAATATCATACTCATTACTACTAAAAGCTCACATGGTTAATTAGAGTTACTTCAAAACGTGAATCTATCAGCATCCAAAAAGTCTGTTCTACTTCTAACCTTAAATTCAACTCTACGATAGTCTGACCTGCGATATGCAGCATTAACTCTATCGCAATAATTCCCCTCACTAAGATCGACTCTCTGAGGGTTTAAAAATATGCCAATGACTGGAGATAAAGCACAATGCTTATTACTGACAGTACACTTTTTACAATCTCTATCAGTTGAGGTAAGAGCCGGAAATCGCATTGAACCAAATGACTTTATTCCCATAATCCCTTGAGTGATTTCCACTGAATCATTCAAAAATGCAATAACAGGCGCATACTCTTTTTCCTGTAATTGTCTAAACCCCTCTGCAACATCTCTAAACTTTGCTTTCTTAGGTTCTCCAGTCGAATAAAGTAACCTTTTCTCTAAACGCGTCATTATTGAATTTAGTATTGCATCAAACAAACTTTGATCCGCTCTAAAGTAATCAGCAACAAAAAACCTTAACTTGGCTGTTGCTAATTCCAAAAGGCAAGGGGTTGTATAACTATGAAAAATATCATCAGAATATAGGTTCATCTCTTTATGCTTGGCCTCAGCCACTGCGTGATTGGGAGGGAGATATCCTCTTATAATCTGACGGAAAGCACCATTATTTTCGATGCGATTTGATGTATTCATTATGAACAGTGGCGTGTGATGCACACCGCAAACAATGTCGTAATACCAACTTGATTTGAAGTATCCATAACCATATTTAGAAAGACTATCTTTTAGGCACTCGATACAAAATTTGGCTTTGAATTTCTTTCGTAGAAAAGACGCTTTGGCCCCTGACACTTTTGCTCTAGCGGCAGCAATTTCTTCTTCACGCGCCCCTTTTAATAACTTCTCATAATTGGCGTTAGCCTGCGCGACATGGGCTAATGCCTTAGTCACATGTGCTTTTTGCAAGGTGTCATCCAGTTGAACTAGCACCTCGCCTTTACTGACCATACTGCCTTGGGCTACAGGCAAAGCCACCACAACTTCGTTAGTCGTTGCCGTGAGTGCAATACGTTGTCGCTCAAGGCTTCCTAACGCCATCGACGGTGCACCGATATCGCAAGCCACTAGCAAAAATAAAACAGAAATAATCAATAGTATGCGCTCAGTTACCATCCCTTTGAACTTGTACAAAACCGCTGTTTATCTATCCAAGATACGCTTAATTAGTAATGAATCAAGTCATATCCAATAACTGCGTTTAGCGATTAAGTGGCAATAAAAAAGAGCACCTAAGTGCTCTTTTTACATTCATTTGAGTTCGAGTAGCTGGCTGATTTCGCTCCAAGGCACCCACTTAAAGTTTTGGTTTTGATCAGGCATTCGATTACGACCATCTTGCACCACCATCATACCTTGCGCCCAACGACCATTGCCCACAGCTTGCGAAGTGACATCTAGGCCATCGGTTTCGGCGCTGCCATCGTGCCCTTCGCTACCATTAACGCCAATGCGAAAACGACCGACATACTCATAAGGTGCTTGGCTTTGGTATAGCAAATAGCTGTCGTTGCCTTGGCTAGACACAACTAAGTAATCATCGTAACCGGTTTGGTATAAAGCAACGCCTTCAATATCTGCCACCAATGGTCCGCCTTCTTGAATAATCATTTCACCGTTAATTTGCGGATAGCTAGCAGAGGTATCGCCAGCAAGATCAAACAGCCAAATACCACGATTCTCTTCACCTAGAAACAACCGTTGCTGTTTATCGTCAGCCACACAACCTTCGGGCTGACTAGGTACAGTGAGACGGCGAACTTCGGTTGCAGTTAATTGACCACCTTGCCAGCGAAGCGCCATTTGACTGACTTCTCCAGCCTTATTATTAACAAAGGCATACAGCTCATCAGCATGTGGTTGATACAAGCATAAGCCGTAAATATCGGTTAAAGGCGTAGCTTGCTCCGCTAATTGAGTCAGTTCGCCTTCAGGGTTTAACTCAAACAAACTCAAGCTATTACGGTCTCTATTGCTTGCCACCGCAATATCTCTAGGCTTGCCACCTAAGTTAACGCCTTGGCGGATATCAACATTATTCACCCGGCCAACTCCCAAGGCTTGAACTTGTTCGCCTTGCATATTAAAACTGAGTAAGCCCCAACGCTTGTTGGTACCTAAAATTAGGCTTTTTTCTGGTGCCGTTGGATGAACCCAAATTGCTGGGTCATCCATGGTGTCGCCAGCTCTATCAGAGATGGCACTTTCAACTGCAGTTGGCACCTCTTTAATCAATTCTGCAGCGGCTTTTTCAGTCGTAACACTATCGAGCCATTGCCCTTGATAAAAGCGGTCATATTCATCGGAATACGCTTTAATTTGCTCGCCGGTAACGTAAACACTTTCCAGGCTTAAGTCTGCAGCAAAAGGCGAATTTAACTTGGCCCCCAGCTGATTATAAAGCTGACCCGATTCATCTAGCATAACTGGCGAGTCAGATACTAACGTCAGCCCAGACAAGGCATTATCCGCTAAACTGACGACTAACTCAGACTCATCAGGGCTGTTAGGCGCAGCAGGGTAACGCCATAGCCCTTGGCCATTATCGATGACATACAGCTGCTCATGACTGTCGACGCTACATTTTAAGGCGCCCATAGCAACAGACAACGTACGTACCAATTGCGGCTGCCACTGTTGTTTGGTGGTTAATAACCATTGTTCAGCGTGGCCTGCATCATCACCAATCCACGCGTATAGATTTTGGTCAGCAAGCCGTGGTTGCAAGCACAACCATTCCACTTGAAAGCTGCGCTTAGGTAGCAAGGGGAAACGCTGCATATTGCCCATATCGAGTTTAATCCCCTGAACTTGGTCGACTTGGGTGTCGTAGGTCAAGGCAATATCTTGGTAAACCGCTAAGTACTCAAACTGGCCCGGAACTAAAGTCGTTAGCTGTTGCTTATCGGCAAAGACAAGCCCGTTTTTCTCACTGGCATATAACCATTTTTGTTGCCATTTGGCGGTTTCACTGCCACCAGCAAGTTGTGGTCCCATCTCCGCACTTGGAGCCGCACAGCCCACAGAGCTCAGCAGACTGAAGCCTAGCACCGAACTCACGCAAATATGTTTAAAAGTCATTGGCTAGTCCTTAGAAATTAATGTACTGGATACCCAGCTGGAAGGTACGGCCATACTCTTCATACTGTGCGTTGTAACGGTTTTGCCCGGTATAGGCATAAAATGGCTCATCACTCAGATTGATTGCTTTAAAGTAGACGGTGAGATCTTCCGTGATAAACCCCTTGGCAACAAAGTCATATTGCGTGTGTGCATCTTGGTAGATATCAAATGCAGCATCATCTAGTTCGGCAACTTCTAACAGATACTCAGATTTATAGGATGCAGAGAATCGAAAGCTGACATACGGGTTTTCATAGCCAAATGATGCGTTGGCTGACACTTCTGATTGGCTAGGCAGCGGAACATCGCGGGTCTGAGTGCCTTCATCTTGCCAATTAATTTCAGCGGTTGAATCACTCAGGGTTAAGTTGGTGGTAAATATCAACCCACGCCAGCCTTCTGGCATAAAGCCAAACTCTTGCACATATGCCAGCTCCATACCGAGAATGTTGGCATCATCACCGTTGACGAAAGTTTCAGCTTTATCAAAGTCTTGATATTTGCCGTAGCCACCTAAGTCAGCCTCATAAATAAAGTGGCTAATATCTTTATAAAAACCGCTGACTGACACGACGCCTAAACCGCCCATGTAGTGCTCAATGCTGACATCCCAGTTCATTGACTCCAAGGCTTGAAGATCTGGATTACCAAATGCCGCTTCGAGCTCGTCATCCTTTTGCTCAATCAAGTAGCCCGGTGCAAGCTGACCAAATGTCGGTCTCACTATGGTGTTGTTCCAAGAAGCCCTCACTACCGTTTGTTCGCCCCATTTATAGTTAAGGTGTAAACCCGGTAACCAGTGTTGGTAGTCTCTATCGTAGGTAGTTGCCAAGAAGTCATCTAGGCTTTCATCAAAGCCAGTGCCTTTAGAATACATATCGGTATGTTCAAAGCGCACCCCCGCTAAAATCCGTAAATTGTCGATATCGATATGGCCCATTACATAGGCTGCGGCAATATCTTCATCAATATCAAAATCATTAATTTGCGATTCAATATCGTCTATCGCCGCATCACTATCTAAGCTATTGACTAAGTCCCATATGGCATTAGCGTTAATTGATGGTCCGAACCGGCCTAAGTTATAGTCTGGCTCTGCACCGGCAAAGGCCGCCATATTAAGTTGTTGCTCACTAAAACCTAGCTCGTCAAAGTCTTTGTAGATCCATACATCTTCACGATTGCTTTTCTCTCGGCTGCTATATTTAGCACCAAACTTCAGCTCTAACGGGCGAGCATTAATTAAAAAGGTTTTACTAGCATCAAACTTACCCGACACCATGCTATCGTCGGTGCTTGAGTCTGCTATTTCTATCTTATTAAGCTGGTACTCATCAGCGCTATAAAAAGCTTCAGAGGCTGCAATATTAGGCACTTTTGAATCTTGATAACCCACCTCATCAAAGCCCGCTTCAAAGTCAGCCTTGCCAATATACATCGGCTTATCTGCTTTAGCGCGACTCCAACTCGCTTGGTAATTTAAGATCCATTTATCAAAACGTGACTCACCACCAAACACCAATGAAATTATCGACTGGTCTTCTTCACGAGATTTTAGTGAGCGTGTCGCTTCTGCAGGGCTAAGCTGCTCAGGCAAGGTCGCTGTATCCCACTTAATTTCATTCGAATTACGGGTTTCTGAGTCGACAAAGCTGCTATATAAAGTACGCAAATACAGGTCATTATTATCGTTTGGACGATAATCAAAGTTGGCGCCAATACCCACTCTCTCACGATTAATGGCGTAATCTCTTTGCTCTACCTCTTCTAAACGAGCCGGTTCATCAAAGCTCCACTTGCCTCCAGTCTCGACATTATCAGAGCCAAAGTCCCTGTCGTACCAACTTGCGGCAATGGCAACACCGAGTTTTTCTTGGTAAATATCGCTAAAACTGGCGGCTAACTTAGGGTTGGTACTTTCGGTCATCGCATCATAACTGCCCTCGGCACTAACATTGACGTACCTTTCATCTCGGTCAAAAGCAGATAAACTTTTAACTTCAATCGCGCCACCAAGTGAGTCGGCATCCATATCAGGAGTTAAAGTTTTAGTCACTTCCACCGATTGCAGCAGATCTGCTGGTACCACATCTAAAGCAACTGCACGACGATCACTGTCGGGCGAAGGTAAACGGGTACCATTCATCGATACAGAGTTGTAATCAGGTGCCATACCGCGCACTCGCACAAAACGCCCCTCGCCTTGGTCTCGCTCAATCGACACCCCAGGTACTCGTTGCAGCGCTTCACTAATATTGGTGTCGGGGAAATTGCCCAGTGCGTCAGCACTTAATACACTCACCAAATTATCCGCAGCCCGCTGGCGATTTAGCGATTTACTCAGTGCACCGCGTTGACCAATCACTTGAATATGCTCAACACCGTCGCCCCCCAGTTCAATTGCTGTCTGAGTAAGGCTAATTTCACCCACTTGGATCTGCTCTCTATAGGTCTCACCACCAAGATATTGCGCAATTAGGGTGTAGCGTCCCTCTGGCACTTCTTGAAAAAAGAAGCGCCCATCTCGATTAGACTCTTGCTTTAGATTCAGCTCTTCAATGCTGATCATGGCTCCCTCTAGTGGGATTTGAGTGGTGATATCTTTAATTGAGCCCTCAACTCTGCCAGCCCACGATGTATTAGGCATACATAAGCTAGAGGCGAAAAGTGCTAAGTAAAGCGGTGAAAGCGAGCCAGGCTGCTTCATGGTTTCCGTTCCTATTCTGCTAAAGGTGATTTGCAGACAAAACTAGAATAGATAGATGACATTTACATGACGGAGAAATTTACCACCATTTAAAATCAACAGCTTACATAACAACTTGAAAAGAAGTGAGCTTGAATACCTGTACTTAACAGCGAACTGAACGCGATAGTACCTTTAGCCCTCTCTCAGTCAAAAACAACTCAAGCGACTGTTTTTAAAGAATATTGATTTAAGCTACATATTTGCTTTTCGTTGGTTTGTTGCAGAAAAAACGATTAATTGGCAGTGATTGGACTAATCCCTTGAGCTAATTTGACTGCTTTTGCATCATAAATTCGTCATCAAAATCACGTAGCGTGTTCTTTATATTGCAACAATTTTGCTATCAGCCGCGATAAACAGAGGTGTTATGGATAAAAAGATGGCGAACACTAGGCTATATCAAGCAGGTATCACAATTGCGGTAGCCTTTAGTGTATTACTGAGTGTTTGCTTAGCCCAAGCACAAACTAAGCCTTATCAGCTGATAGATGGCTTTGATATTGCGACCGAAGGCGCTCTCCTGTTACTAGGGTTAAGTTGGTTAACCTTAGTATTGCAGGCTCGTCCCGATGGCAACGTCACTCGCTTACTTATCGTCGGTTTACTTGGCTATAGCTTAGGCTGTTATATGGATTTACTGGATGAGTTTTTTATCAATAGCAGCTTACCCGGCTGGTTTAGTTGGCTAGAAAAACTGCCCACCCCCATAGGTTTGCTCACCTTAACCTTAGGTTTATGGCTTTGGCGTGAAGAGCAGAAAACCGTTAATGAGCAATTACGTACTAGAGAGCAATTTTTTCGTCAGCACCAATTGGTTGATCGGGTGACCAAAATATATGACTCGCGGGCAATTAGGCAGCAATTAAACCTGCTGATAAAGCGCGAGGAAAACTTGGGCTTAGTCATGCTAGATATCGACAATTTTGCCAAAGTGAACCAACAGCAAGGCTTTAAAGAAGGCGACATCTTGCTGACCAATATTGCCCAGCTGCTTGCCAGCCAACTTCGCTCACAAGATCTGGTATGCCGTTACGCCGGTGACAGCTTTATTGTGTTATTGCCAAAAGCCTCTGCGGCATTTAATCAGTCAATGGCTGATGAGCTCAAGCAAGCTATTTGTGGTCTAAATTGCCAAGCGAGCTGTGCCGTTTTTCACTATCAGAATAACCAATCAGACACCAAACTCAATGCCAGTCAGCTGATAGCTGAACTCACCAGCGAAATGGATAAAGTTAAGCAAGCCCGTGTTATGTCGAAGGTGAGTTAGGTGCAACGAGTCGCTTATGCTCAAGACAAATGCGTTGACAGTTCGCTATTGGTAGCGAGCTTGATTAGCCTATTTGAATATCGACAATTGGATATTAATCAACTATTGAGTGGCAGTGGCATTTTTGAGCAAGATCTTACCAAGCTAAACCACAAAATAAGCCCGATACAGCTGAGCCAGCTGATCGATAATGCCTTAGCGATATGGCCCGGTGACGATCTCGCCTTTTTACTGGGGCAGCAATGGCTGCCAAGCCAAAGTGGTAGTTTAACAAATGGGTTGTTATGCAGTGGTAACTTGCGCCAAATGCAAAATTTTTGGCAACGTTTTTATTGGCTGACTCAACCTTGGTTGCAAGGATCACACTGGCATACAGATAAGCAACAACACCTAATTTTTCAGCTTGATATCGGTCTTTTCCGTCAACGGCAGTTTTATATCGAACTTGCACTTTCCAGCTTAGTCTCTAGTTATAAACGTTTGGCCAATACGCCGTGGCAAGGAGCCTTCTACTTACCTTTTGCTGAACCTAAACATATCGACCAGTACCAAAAATATTTGGGAAAGCACCTCAGTTTTAATCAACCGCTATGTGTGTTGAGTTATGATCAAGCGCTTAATGACGTGCCCTTTACCATAGCAGATCAACACGGTTTTGCTTTAGCCCAGAGGCAAGCAGAACAACTGCAACAGCAAGCACAATATACCATTGGCTTGCCCGCACTGATCCGCAACATGCTCACTCAAGAAAGTAAGCAGCAATACACGCTACCCGATATCGCTGACCTACTATCACTAAGTCCTGCCACCCTAAAGCGGCGCTTAAAGCCATTTAATATCAGTTTTCAACAACTGCAAGATCAAGCTAATCTGCATAATGCCATCTACTTATTAGCGGTAACGGGTGAAACTAATCTACAAGTCGCGCAACAACTAAAGTTTGCCGATAGCAATAACTTCAGGCGCTCTTTCAAACGCTGGACAGGGCTGTTACCCAGCCAATTTAGGTGCTGGTTAAGCTAGAGAAATAACTCGTTTGTGTGGTGACAATAGAGTTGGCCCATAAGAAGAAAACGAGCCAATAAAGTTGGCCCGTTAACCTGCTTTGCTTCTACTTTTTCAATTTCACATTACTGACTGTTGGGCATTGACCATCTGATAAATCCGTTTGTGCCCCTGCGCTTGGTACTTTAAAGCAAACTCTTGCGCCTACATGTAAGTGAGCAATATTCATCACTTCGCTAAAGCTAAAGTGAAAATCACCATGATTTGAAGTAATAAAGCCAAACTCTCTACTGGTATCCATTTTACGAATAACACCTTCCAAACGAGCACCTGCTTGTGAAGCTATATTTGAGTGCATCGCAATGAAGCATCTATCGCTCCGCTCATCTACTATTTTGAAAAGCTCTGCTTTATCTTTAATTAGTTTCTTTAAGCTTACGAAACTATAGTTTCTAGGGTCAAAGGATGAGTCAAACATTTTGAGCATCTTCCCCATATCACCTAGATAGACAGGTTCATTGCTTTCAGCACATCTCAAATAGGAATCAACCAACAGCACGTTTAAATCTTGGTGACTTAAACGTACTGTAGAATCTGAAAGGTTCTTCGTAAACACAAAGTTATGGCAAGCTTTTCTGAATCTTTCAGGAGTATTTTCCTTACCAATAGCCATCACATGTAGGCCTTTCTCACGAACTCGTTGTGCTAGACTATAAAACCCACCGTCACTTGATACGATGCATATTCCATTAATTCTGTGGTTATTACTGATCAACTCAATTGCATCCATAACTAAAGCATGATCTGCAGCATCCTTACCATAATGGAATTGCTGTTTAGGGCTTGATGCAGTTTCATGAAGAACGTCTTGCCAGCCACTTTGTTGTCGGGATGTCCAATCAGCATAGACCCACTTAATCGCTACTGTGCCATATTTCTCAACTTCCTCAAGCATGGACGAATATTGAGCTTGCGAAGCATTTTCGCCGTCAACCAATACAGCAAAAGTTAAATCCATCATTTTTCACATTCCTTGTTAAATAAGCCTACCAAAGCAGGCTTCCAAATTAATAAACGGCTCTAATACCCGGAACTCTATAACCATTTTGGCTTAGAGCGCTTTTGATTTTTGACAGCAAAGCGGGAAGTTGCTCAGTCCAATTCAAACTTTCAGCCTCAATCTTAATATGCTCTATAAGCTCTATTGCTGAAAGTTGATTTGAGAGCAAAGTGACTTGACGATTCAGCTCTTTACATGGGAATACTATAAGGTAAACAAACTTTCTTGAATTTAATTCATGGATAGTAAGCTGACCATCGCCGAGCGCTTCAGAATGAAAGACTTTTCCACAAACTTGCACAGTTTCTTCATCAACGTCGTACTCTAATCCAGTAGCCCACAGCTCGAATGCTTCACTTAGATTAATTTCATAAGGGGGAGTATTTATATCACGAAAAACTTTCCTAACCATTCCACCAAATAACTCTTGCCCGTAAGAGCCCCATGATGGAAGGCTCCTAGGATCAGTAATTTTTATGTCCTTAATTTTAGTTAAACAATCCTTTTTGAATAACCCTTTCAATCTGAATCTTTGTTGCTTATCCAGCTGATTTTCTTCAAAACTATTTTGATATAATTCCAGTTTTTCTAAAAGTCGTTTAGCATGCTCTGCTGGCGCCAAAACTTGATCTGATTCACTAGAATTTAGGTAGTCTTCTTGCTTATAGTCACTAACTAAAGATGGTAAATTCAAAACATGAGCAGCTTCTCGACATACATTTACAAGTTCAGTCTTCCCATATTCATAGCTGCTAATATGTGCATCTTCATTTTCTTGCTCATATCTTGGCTTAATGTAACGAATTAATGCATCTTCTATTTCAGCCGCTTGATCTGACAGGCCTTCAACTGAAGGTAATGAGTTCAGAATTCGAACCGTCCAGTGCTTAAGCTCTTCATCCCTTTCAGTCTGTCTATCAAACTGTTTTTTCCTCTCAGCTTGATAAGTGTCTAAGCTTTCTCTCACCCTTTCTGCAATAACTTTACTTCTCTTAAAAGTAGTAACAGGAGAGTTATAGGTATTGAATGAACGATATGCTTCACCATTTTCGTCCAACTGTTCCAATACCTGATGATGCTGTTTTGCTATAGTGTCAATATCATCATCACCAAGAGGGTAGCGGCCTTCTTTCGTTTGTTCTGATTCAGCAACTAGACCAGTCATAAGCACTAACTGCTCCCAATCACTCGGTAATATCGGTCTAGCCTCTCGAAAGACGGTATAATTATAAAACCTATCCCCCGGCAACCTAGGTGACAACAGACTTATTAAAGGCTCTAGGTCACTAACTTTTGCCCTACCTTTTCCCGACTTTAACTGGCTCACATAAGATTGGGACCAACCCAGTATCTCACCGATCTTAGTAATGCTAATACCAGACCGCTCAGCTAATTCAATAACTTCTTTGGTATACGGATGCTTTTCTGAAGCATCTATGGGAAATAGAATTTCATTTTTATTATCCATTTAAGTTCTCACATGGTTCCATTAATTTATGGGTATCTTTGCACATAAAAACCGCAAAACAAAGCTCCCAATAACTTATAAATTACTTATACCGAACCAATTAATTACTTAATATACATAAAGATAACAAAGGAATTTACTTATACTACGAATATCTAGCCTGTCTTTAGAAGTTAAATCTAACTCACTAACAGCGATAAAAGACTAAAAAAATCAAGATACATACATAGACCCAACAAAAAGATCATGCCCTAGTTATAAAATGCTTATATAACACCTATAAAAGGCTTATATAGTACTTATGCGCACCTTGGGGGGGATAGTAAAGCCACAGATTATTTGAATAACAATGTTAAAAATCGATAGCACCAACATAGTTAAGATGTCTCCGAAGTTAAGGATGGTAACCCCTTAGAACAGTTGAGACTTCATTGAGTTTTACTTAGCCAAAAATATGAGGTGTTACCTGCGCAGAAAACGATATACAGATGAGTTAAAAATTGAAGCTGTTAAACAAATCAGAAGTGTAAAAGCAAAGAGTATCGACACTTCCAACTATTTGCCTTCGTATAAGCTCTGATACTTCATCAATGATTTTGGGAGCTTATGCTTATTTTTAGTAAACCAACCATGCCCACCTAGCAGTAGATCAAGTTGTGTTCGTGATAACCTATTGTGGTGCTTTCTCATAAGAGAGCTGACTTCAGTTACTAATAGTAAGTCTCTTTGATGCCAATCCACTCTAGGCTTAATTACAGGCCTTTTAGCTTTTGGTAGATTTGCCTCTAACCATTGCTTTTCATATGTATACAACCAAAAAAATGCAGCATTGCATGAAGACTTTATCTGCTGCCGAATGGCACTTGGTTTTTTCTGGATAAACCGGATTATTTGTAGTTTATATTTTCTCCTTTTAGATTCATGCCTGCATTGCTTACGCCATTGAACCAGCACTGGTGATGTTGATATTTGTTGTTCTACACTTCCAACCGACAAACAAACTCGTGCAGCAATGACTTTACGATGAAAGCCCTTTTTGCCGAGGAACATGATCTTTGCCTTCATGCTCTGCGTTATCTGTTTAGGTTTAAGGTTAACGGGTATATCAAACCTTAATGCGAGAGCTTTTATGAAACATCGACTTTTACCCGCTAGCCGACTAACACTAGCCATCGACTCACCTTGATGCAGTAATTCTATGCACTTATTTTCTAGCAAATGTTTAAGATCTTCATTTTTTGAAACTGATACTACCTGCTCAGTTGACTCCGTCTGCAGTGATAACCAAAAACCTAACACAAGGTACTTTAATGGCTGCTGAGCAACCTTTTCAGACAAGAGATAGGAAATGTAGCGATAGTCTGTATCTGATTCAGGCAACCAGTCCTGTGAGTCATAACCGAGCTTTTGCGTAAATTGGTATAGCTCACTAAGTATAAGTTTCCTTCGGTAATACCCCTTCCGAGTAACATAGCCAAGTTTATAAAGCTGATTTTTAATATCACTCAATTCAAACGGCTTATTAGTCTGGCTTACCTTTTGTAATAGATCATATGAATACAGAGCAAAATCACGACTAAAAACACTGCTTCGAATAGGTTTTCCCCCCAAAGGTGGAAGCAAGCTAAGGCTTAACCTAGAGCGCCCCTTTAATGGAAAGTGAACCAACTTTACTTGATGACTTGAACATGACTCTATACCGGGAATTTGATGACTCCGATGCCAATAGGGCACCCCAAAATTTTCAGCATCTGCTTTTGCGCACGCAGGACAATACTTGATCGAGAGAGACTCTTTTTCACGTACACAGACTAACTGACAAGCCCTTATGGCATCCGTTGCGTTGGTGGATATTAAGCCTAGTGAAATAGTAGATGCATGGGACGGCAAAAAATGAATAAACAGCGGAGCCAGCGTCTGTTCGTTTAGCAGTTCTGTAGCACTCTCCTGAGTTAATTGACTAAACTTATCTAGCCCTGCTGTTAAATAGGGGTGAATACTTACTTTATGACTATTCTGTGCAGTTAAAAGATAGTCAGCAGTAGTCATGCCACTCAAAGTAAAATGACGAATAATCCGACTAAACAAGATTTCATCAGGAAAAGTAGGAGGAATCAGCATCATCCCCCCTTCTAGCAAATCTAGTTACACCATGGCTAAATTTTAGACTAGATTCTACGAGTTGTAGAATTAACAGGGTTAATAACTCTGTACTCTGCGCCACTAAAGCAGCTCAGTTAACGGATCATCAAGTATCAACTTTTGCAGCCTTAAAAAACGAATGGGGTCTTTTGAGTCCCCAGCTTGCTGAAATACATCAGGATCTTTTATCCTATCACCAATATCAACGGCCCCAAGCAATTCAATTAAACGAGAGGTAAACTCTGGGTGTTGTGGTTTAGTAATATCTCCAGTTTTATCGACAGTAAACAGCTGTGATGATGTATCGACTTTTTTAATACGTCTTTGTTTCCCACTCGGTAATGCAACCACAGTTTTTAACTCATTAACCTCATTAGTTTGCCGTGATAAACCACATGCCACAGCATTACCAGCTTCAAGAGTCGACACGGTGATCCTTTCATCTGCACAGCCAATCACTAATCGTTGCGCTTCTCTATAGGTACGACTTGCCATATCGATATTGCCAACGGACAGCCTATGAAGAGCCTCATTTAAATCTTGGTTGAGTTCTGTGTACACATTCGTCCACTGATAATTCCAAAGCTGAGCAATGAATGCATTCCACGAAGCACTCTCCTTGCTAAGAACCGACATAGTATGATGATATCCACTTTCTGCTCGCCTAGCGGCTTTTAACTCTTTAATTAAGGTCTGATCAAAGGGAGGGTTAGCCACAAAGAAAAGAGGCACCCCAAGTTTATTTACCAATCTATGTAAAAACTTTAATAAGTTATTCTCGCCACCTGTTCGTTTAAACTGCAGGTTTTGCATTTCATCAATAACCAACATTCCAAGAAAGCTGGATTTAATGCACTGTTCTAGCTGACGAACTAGCGCACCTATCGTTCCAGCTGGTTTTGTCTTTTCTCTGTCTAATGCCAAGTCTAACGAAGCTAAAATCTCTTCACACAAATCTCTAACGCTAGAATTACTGGGGCAGTCAACTTTAATCCAAACGACTTGTTTTCTTAGGTCTAATGATTGGCCTTTATATGAATCATGCTCAATGATGTTTGGAAAGTAACTAAGCACCTGTTCAAGCATCGATGTTTTTCCTACCCCGCTTTCTCCAATCAATGTTAAACCATCACCTTTAGGTTGAAAGAAGCCTGTTCTAGGAGCTATATCAGGCCTTTCATTCACTAAATAATGCAAATACTGTGAGGTTGTTGGACTTAATGGATTTTTGGCTGAGTAACCTTTTTTAATGGCTCTTTCTATCGCTCTAAAACACGCTTCATAGTCGGTCAATGGCTGCCTTAACTCTTCGATTCGATTCAAGTACTCATCACGAACTAAAGGGCTAGGATGCTCTGCAATTTCTTCAGCATAATCCGGATAGTTACTAAATACAGCCATTACCTCTTCCCAAGAACGCTTAGGGGGTAGGGCTTCAATTAATGGATTTCCTTGGTGCTCCGACAGGATTGCATCATGATAGATAGCCTTAACTGCGGTCATGATGGCTCTCCTTTTATTCTTCGTTTTCTACCAGCAGGGAGAGATACAACTTTGCTTACCACTGTTTTGGATTCTTGTATTGCAATGGTTTCTCCATTCCATTTACTGTCTTCAAGCATATTTGTTGTTGCTCTTAGCTCATCGGTGCGATGCTGACGGATGTTATTTATTTTTTGAGGGAAGCTCATGCTTGTAGAGTTCCTATTTCGTTTTTTTGCATCTAACGCCATCTTCTGGCGATACTTATGATCATCTATCGAAGCGACACTTATAGGAGATTGCTCTTTTTTTGAGGCGAGCCAATCTTGCATGAAATCAGATTCAGACATCGATTTACCGCTAAACATACGGCTACGAGGTAGAAGATAACAAAGCGTGAATCCATGATTTTTATCTAATCGCACATAGATATGGTTTGTCGTATTTTCATCAATCCTAGCTTCTAAGCGCCATTGACCAGATGCTCTTGCAACCGATGCAAAATTCCGGTCTTCAATTTCTCTGCAAGAATAATATAGCCCGTTAAAATGTATTCCACTTCGTGTCATACTTACTTTTGCGGGGGGAAGTAAGCGAGCTATAACTTCATCAGGAAGTGCGGCTTGAAGATCGTGTTTATGTTTAGCAACATGAACTTTCCAGTAGTTGATCGGTGTTGGAGGTAAGTCATTCTCGATTAAAAGTGGGCTTGAAAAGGCCAAGTCGTCAAAAATAGATCTATTATGTTCGAGAATGGCTTTTATTATTTCAGTAGTCACTTCTCTAAGAGTGTAGATGGCATCTTTTCTTGGGTCTCGACTCCCTCTAACAACACTGCCCCCTCTAGTCGTCCCCAAAAAGTCATGAATCAGCTCTTTATTCAAGATATCGAACCGCTTTTCAACAACCCCTTTACAATCAGGTCTGTAAGGAGGGGTAAAAGATAGTCTCGTCATTGGAGTAAGGGCTTTTTGTGCCTTTAAGCCAATCAATTCGCCATTATCACAAACCAGCTCCTTTGGAATATGCGAACAAGGCCACTCAGAATCGTGAATATCCACACCGAATTCTTTACAATAATCCGACTTAGGTAAAAAGCTATTTACTAATGCCTGTGTAGTGGTCAAGTAAAACTGGACACGGACTTGTACGTATTCCAAAATCTTCGTTCAGATTCATTTGGGGTCAAGCCGCCATTATAACT
>NZ_JAKILT010000052.1 GCF_023283535.1 Shewanella sairae
TAGTTATAATGGCGGCTTGACCCCAAATGAATCTGAACGAAGATTTTGGAATACGTACAAGTCCGTGTCCAGTTTTACTTGACCACTACAAACAGGGGCACAGAAACATAAAAGATAATGAACTACCATCACGAAACTTCGTGGTTAACTCGAGATTTGAATGAAAGAGCAATTTTATTATCAAGCAACTCACTGCTTATGCAGTAGCTTGTCACTCGAGGTGGCACTGCAAAGTTACTACGACTTTGTTAAGCAACACTTGCCGATAGATGGCATTTTTTTGAATATTTATCGTCCAGAGCATGGCGATATTCAATTTTTATCCCATGTGAATGAACATCAAGCAGTTGCGCTGGACAAACAAGTGAAGATCTCTGATGAAATGGAAACCGGCCTAAAACAAAATGACCGGCCTATCATTCGCATTATTAATGATATTCAGCTTGATAAAGTGACCAGCTTTGTGGCACCACAGGTGATCCCTGAAATTGCCTCTGTCATATTACTGCGCATGGTCAGTGATAATACTCACCTCGGGGTGGTCGGGTTCTATTCTAAAAAGCCCGGGCAATTTAAACCTCTGCATGCGGATCTGATTGAGCCTCATAAAGATACGTTTTCATTAATTACCGCTTTTAACTTACGTGGTCGAAATTTACTGAGAGCAAACCAAGCGTTAAGCCTAGAAAACGATAATTTGAAGCGCGGTATTTTTGCCCCAGATGGTGTGGTGGGAGCTGACGGCGGTTTAAAAAAAGTCATGGTACAAGTGGATGCTATTGCGGCACTAAATACCAGTGTATTGATGCAAGGCGAAACCGGTTGCGGTAAAGAGGTTATCGCTAACGCGATTCATGCCAAGTCTAATCGTGCGGGTAAACCCTTTATTAAGGTCAATTGCGGCGCGATCCCTGATACGTTAATTGATTCTGAACTGTTTGGATATGAAAAGGGCGCCTTTACTGGGGCTGAAACCCGTAAGGCGGGTTACTTTGAGCAAGCTAATGGCGGTACGATTTTCTTAGATGAGATTGGCGAACTACCATTATCGGCGCAAGTGCGTTTATTACGAGTGCTGCAAAACAGCTCTATCACTCGGGTTGGCGGTTATGAGAGTGTTGATTTAGATATCCGAGTGATTGCAGCAACTCATAGAAACCTGCAGGCCATGGTGCATGACAAAACCTTTCGAGAGGATTTATGGTATCGCTTAGCGGTTTTTCCTATTGATATTCCTTCACTACGTCAGCGCCGCAGTGATATTCCTTTGCTAGTGCAACACTTTATTGAAATGTTAGCGGCCAAATTTAATTTGGATAAGTTACCTAGAGTGATGCCTGAGCAGCTAAGCATTTTAAATAATTACGCTTGGCCGGGTAATGTGCGAGAACTGATTAATGTGCTTGAGCGGGCGATAATTCAAAATCCAATGGGCCCATTGAGTTTTGATTTGTTGACGGCGGTCGTTAAAGAAGAAGTAGCAACTCCAAATGGGCAAACGATTATTGTCGACCCTAGTCATGCTAGCGATAAGCTGGTACCACTCGATATTATGATCAGTAAATACATCAACCATGCCATGCGCATAACCGGTGGTAAGCTCTATGGCCCTGGTGGGGCGGCGGAGTTGCTTGATGTTAACCCGAATACATTAAAAAGTAAGATGAAAAAGCTGGGTTTGTGTTAGTTGCTGCTGTATTTGATCTATTGATAGTCTAATAAAAAAACACTTCCTAGGAAGTGTTTTTTTATTGCAGGGAGCTTATGTTACAGGGGCATTGAGAATGATGAGAACTCAATAGTTTTGGGAACATGAGCTTGATTAAGTTGACTCAAACGCGCAGTAAAGGGGGAAAGCGCGTTTGAGTCATTGCGCTAATTAGAAGAAGTAACGAATACCAACAGAGTAGCTGTTGTCTTGTAGGTTTTCGTAGATCTTATCGTCCATGTCGCTAAAGTCGAATTTCGCTTCAGCAAACATAATGGTGTCGTTACTGTAACGGTAGTGAAGACCTGCTACCGCAAATTGACGTGTCCAATCACCTTTGATTTCAGTTGATGCATCTGTGTCTAAGTCTTGGTAAGACAACAAGAAGCTAGGCACAAAACCGTTTTCATATTGGTAAGCAATCATAAATTCACCGCCGGTTGAGTCATATAGCTCACCACCAACTAGCTCGTTCTGCTTACTTTTATGAGCGTTAAAACCAACATAGAAACCGTCTGCATCGCGGTTAGGCGCATATTGATAGAATGAACCGTACTGAGCACCAATACCGATGATTTCGTTAGTATCATCAACACGATTACCAGCTAACTCACCTTTAAAGTCACCACGGTTAATGGCGGCCAAGATCTTGAATTTGTCGCTGAAATGATAAGCAACGTTAGCGCCATAACTGGTATCAAAATCAACGTGTGAACCATCGTTAATTGGCTTGCCGTCTTTGTCATACAGTGCCACATCACCATTTTGTTTAGCTGCGTATTGCAGTGCAAAGCTTAAGTTGCCAAATGAGTTGCGGTAGATAAAGGCTGAATCCGCACGACCTGCGCCTGTCAGGCCGCCATCACCAAAGGTATAGGTACCAACAGAGTAACCCGTGTAAACGTTGAGTACGTCGGTAGTGTAGGCCACATCATAATAGACGCCCCACTGTTTACCGAACGTTAAGCTACCCCATTTGTCGTTAGATAGACCGACATAACCTAGACGGTTAAACAGGAAATCTGAGCTTTTTTCTGCGCCTAATTGACCGCCAGTGTAATTTAACGAATCATCGCTGGTCACCATATTGATGCCCCACTCAGTGTGAGCAAAGCTGCGCCAGCCATTTTTTTCTTGGCGGTCAAAGCGGAAACCTACACGAGAGAAGTTATCAACAACTGCGGTGTCGTGAGTGTCATTGATGGCTGCAAAACCTAACCAGCCCATCATTTTGATGCTGTTAGTTTGGTCATTGTAAATTTCAACCGCTTGGGCTGAACCTGCCATGAGTATGGATGGAATTAGCAATGCTAACAGTTTCTTATTCATATCATTTTCCCTATTTTTTATTTAACTAAAGCAAATTAGTTTTGAATTTCTTATTTATGGGGAGATAGAGCAGCTAGCATGCCAAGGCGTCAAATAGAGGGATTAACCGGAATAAGTTGGAGCAAGATCGACCAACCACGAAATATCGTTAAAGCAGACCTTTAAATATCGTGTTGAAAGTGAAATATCGTTGTTAATGCTTGGTTGTGGTTAAGAGAGTTTTGGGTTGTTTTTTATAAGGTGCTTATTGCGGACACTTATTGCTAAGCCGGACACTCTTTATTTAAAACGGACAGTTTTGAGTCCGCTTAGCGGACACTTAAGGCGAGTTTACATCCTAATCGCTAATCTAAGTATTTGTTTGTTCTTGGTTAAAATGTCGATATCTACTTTTGGCATAGAGATTGTATTAATAGACCTATCGTAAGCGAGTAATGCTTAGAACGGACACTTTAGGGAAAGAAGATGATTCAGGATACCAGCGGACAAGACACCATTAAGCAACAAAGTAAGGAGAGCAAGTTTAAGGGCCCAGCAATGCTTGGTATTGCAGCCTTGCTTGTTTCTGGTCTGGTTTGGTCGAGCATGGGGAGCGACTCAATCGCTACGTCTATCAAACGTTCTGAATTGCGATTTGCCACTTTAGAGCGCGGCACTTTAGTTCGCGATATTCCCACTACCGGCAAGATTGTTGCTGCCAATGCGCCAGTTTTATATAGCCCAGAGCAAGGCTCTGTCACGTTAATCGCTAAACCTGGCGACACTGTACTGCAAGGTGATGTGGTTGCCAGTATTGAAAGTCACAAGCTCACTAACAGCCTTAAGCAACAACAAGCCTTACTTGAGGGAATGAAAAGCTCTTTAGAACGTGCTCGCTTAGAAGCGCGTCGCCAACAACTCAAAGCGCAGCAAACTCTTGATATGGCTAAAGTTGATTTAGAAGCGGCTGATCGTGAAAGCCGCCGCGGTGATCAACTGATTGAGTCAAAACTGATTAGTAAAATTGACTTTGAAAAGAGCAAAGATGATCTGCATAAAGCCAAGCTGTTATTCGCTCATGCTGGTCAAGAAGCGCAGTTGATGAAAGACACCTTAACCTTCGAGCTTAAAAACACGGCTTTGCAAGTCGACCGTCAGGCCTTAGTGGTTAAAGAGTTAGAGCGTCAAGTGGCAGCGCTGCATATCAAAGCCCCTGTTGGCGGCATTATCGGTAATTGGCTCACTGAGCAAAAGGCACGTATTGGTCAAAGCCAACCGATTCTAACCGTTGTTGATTTAAGTGCGTTTGAAGCGGAGTTAGCCGTACCAGAATCTTACGCCGATGAGTTAGGCATAGGCATGGCTGTTGAGTTGAGTTTTGGCTCGATAACCGTAATGGGAGAGCTGTCTTCTATCTCACCTGAAGTACGCAATCGTGAAGTTACTGCAAGAGTCAGATTTGAGCAAAACGATACGCTACAGCTACGCCAAAATCAGCGTTTGTCAGCAAGAGTATTACTCGAGCACCGCCCTAATGTACTGATGGTAAAACGCGGCGCGTTTGTCACCAGTGGCGGTGGTCAGCAAGTGTATGTGATGCACGATGATATTGCCGCGCAAACAGCTATTCAGTTAGGTGCTCGCAGCATGAGCCACATTGAAGTAATTCAAGGCGGACAGGTTGGTGATGTTTGGGTGACATCAAGCATCGAGCCTTTTAAGAAAGCCGAACAAGTATTAGTCCGCTAGTCAGATAAGGGAGTAGACAATGATTAACAACAGACTTAACAAGCAACAAGTGATTACGGCAGCGATACTCATGCTGCTAGTGGCAGCGGTACAGGTTTCAACCGAAAGAGCGGGAGACTGGATGTTTATCGGTTTGAATTTGATTGAGATAGGCAGTGAAGCACCATTGAATTTAGGCAGAGTTTCAGAGGTGTCTTGCTTTGATGTTCAGCAATTAATTGTTAAGGCGATTGAGTGGCTGCTGGCAACGATAAACTAAGCAATATCATCAATGTTAATAGACATGTTTTAAGTAAAGATTAGCCATTTTATAACAGATTGGACTGACAGAATTAAGGGAATATCAACCATGTTATCAATGAAGAATATCAGCAAAGTATTTAAAACCGATTTAGTAGAAACCCACGCATTACGGGACTTTAATCTAGAGGTAAATGAAGGTGAGTTTGTTGCTGTTACAGGGCCATCTGGCTCAGGAAAGACGACCTTTTTGAATATAGCAGGTTTACTCGAAGGCTTTACCCACGGCGATTATTTTCTTGATGGCGTTAACATTTCTAATTTGAGCGATAACAAAAGCGCCGTGATTCGAAATGAGAAAATTGGATTTATTTTTCAGGGCTTTAATCTTATCTCAGATCTTAACCTAGCTGAGAACGTTGAAGTACCACTGCGATATCGCGGCTTTAGTGCCAAAGAGCGAAAGGTACGCGTGGAGCGTGCTCTTGAGCAAGTTGGCTTAGCGGCGCGGATGAAGCATTTACCTACTCAATTGTCAGGTGGTCAACAGCAGCGAGTGGCAATAGCTAGAGCACTAGCTGGTGAGCCACGTTTCTTATTAGCCGATGAGCCAACCGGTAACCTAGACAGCCTAATGGCACGTCAGGTGATGGAACTACTAGAGGACATTAACAAGGCGGGCACGACGATAATCATGGTCACCCACGATGCAGAGCTTGCTCGTCGAGCGCAGCGTAATATTCAGATTGTCGACGGCCAAGTATGTGACTTCACTATGTATCAATCGGGTCAGACAGATAATAAGACTCAATCTATTGCCGATGCTGTGTCAGTGGCTTAATGGTTTGCTAAGGAGAGCATAATGTTTTTTTACTATTTAGATCTCGCTTGGCGCAGCATTAAAAAAACGCCGTTTTTATCGCTACTCATGGTGTTAGCTATTTCGATTGGTATAGGCATTACCATTACCACATTGAACGTTTATAAAATGGCGTCAATTAATCCTGCTGGTGAGCGTTCATCGCAGTTGTTTGCCGTGCAGTTGATGAGCCAAGATAATAATTTTTGGGAGACGATTAACGAGCAAATCACTTATCAAGATGCTTATAACCTGAGTAAGAGTAAGGTGCCTGTCAGGCAAGCTGCGATGTTTAGAACCGGGCTTGCAGTGCAAACTGAAGATGTGAATGTTTCGCCTATTTTAGAGAGTGTAAGGGTGACCGAAGGCGACTTCTTTGCTTTGTTTGATGTGCCATTTGCCTACGGAGGTCGCTGGGACAAACTGGTGGATGAAGAGGGTGGCTACAAGGTGGTCATTAACGAGGAGTTGAACCAAGAGGTGTTTGGCGGTGGTGATAGTGTAGGTAAAACACTACTACTGAACCGTAAACCTTATCAAGTGGTCGGCGTTATAGAGAAGTGGAACCCAAGCCCTAAATATTACGATGTTAATAATGGTGCCTTTAATGACTCAGCCCGTGTTTATGTGCCTTTCTCGCTCGCGCCAATTGAGGAGTATGAAAGCTGGGGCAATAACCAAAGCTGGCGTCATGAAGATATACGCACCTATCAAGACAGGCTTAACTCTGAGATGCATTGGCTGCAATATTGGGTTGAGCTAGATACACCCGCTAAAAAACAAGAGTATCAACAATGGCTAGCAGCTTATGTTGAGCAACAAAAACTTATTGGTCGATTCAAGCGCGCAGATGCTCATGGTGAGATAAGCGATGTTGCTCAGTGGCTGAATTTTAATAACGTGGTTCCAGAAGATAACAAGGTGTTGGTTGGCTTAAGTGTGTTGTTCTTGGTGGTTTGTCTAGTGAATATGCTGGGATTGTTACTCGCAAAATTTTTAAAGCGAGCGCCAGAGGTTGGGGTAAGGCGAGCGATTGGTGCCAGTCGACTGCAAATTTTCTCACAGCATATCGTTGAAGTGGGCTTAATCGGGTTTTGTGGCGGGGCACTTGGGCTACTTTGGGCGTGGGCTGCACTGTACTTCTTATCGTCTAAGTTTGAACTTGAAGCATCGCTTGCGCAACTTGACCAAAGCATGTGGGTTATCGCACCTGTGATTGCCGTTTCTGCAGCCATTATTGCCGGTATTTATCCCGCTTGGCGCATCTGCAGTACTAACCCTAGTGTTTACCTCAAGAGCCAATAAGGTACAGAGTGAGAAAGGAGCTTACTATGTTGCAAATTAAACCTATTCTGAGCATGTTGACGCGCAGTAAAAGTGGACCATTACTGCTACTGGTGCAGATCATTCTGTCTGTTGCAATTGTTGCCAACGCGAGTTTTATCATTAAAGAGCGTGTAGGATTAATATCACGAGATTCGGGCATTGCTGAGTCTGAAGTTTTTGATTTAACAATTTATAACTTCGATGATGCCATCGATCCGAATAAGCAGAACCTGATTGATGTAGAAATCATCCGTAACCTTGACGGGGTTAAGGCTGCCACATCGAGCAGCATGACGCCACTCAGTGGTGGTGGCTGGTCTTCTAACTTCACCTATGGCAGCAGTGAAGAGGATCGCAAGGAAGCCCCTAACGCCGCGCTTTATTATGGTGATGAACAGATGATCCCGACCTTAGGCGTGAAGCTGATTGAGGGACGAAATTTTCACCCTGACGAGGTGAGTAGCGGTGGCCCTGAGCTGGCAAGTTTGGCCATAGTGTCAGCAGACTTTGCTAAAGATACTTTTGCTGATGAGACTGCTGTAGGTCAGATAATGTATCGCGGTAATATTGGCGAGCAACCCATTAAAATTATTGGTGTGGTCGAGCGTTTGCAAAGCGCTTGGGTGAACAACTCAAACATCAATCGCAGTGTGATCCTCAATACCGAATTGGGCAGATCTTTTACCCGATATTTAGTGCGCGCCGATGAGTCTGCCATTGCAGATTTAAAAGAAGCGATTCCTGCTGCGCTGCATGAAGAGCACCCGAACCGTGTCGTTCGAGGCTTTACAACTATCAAAGAGCACCGCAACAGCTCATATCGAGATCATGAGTTGATGGCAACTGTACTTTCAATGATGGTAGTGTTGCTGCTACTGATCACCTCGTTAGGCTTGGCAGGCATGGTGATGTTTAATATCGAGCGCCGTACCAAGCAAATTGGTACTCGGCGCGCATTAGGGGCTAAAAAGCGCGATATTGTGAGTTTCTTTTTAGTTGAAAACTACCTGATATGTTTAACCGGCGGGGGACTCGGCGCATTAATCGCCGTGCAGCTTGGTCAGCAATTAATGACGCTTTATAGCTTACCTAAACTAGAGCTTATTTATCCTATCGTCACTGTCGCAGGTTTGTTGGTTTTGACTACCATCGCGGTAATTTTACCCGCGCAAAAAGCGGCAAAAATCTCACCAGCAACAGCGACTCGCAGTGTATAGAATACTAAGTAAACGTACACTGAGTAGTTGTTAAATTCGAGCCAAATAGAGTGAGGTACTTTAACTCTGTTTGGCTTTCAGTTAGTTTGATAGCGGTTAATTCAGTCTAGCTAATTAACAACGGCTAATTGATAGAGCTTAGTAAAGAGCAGCAAACTCAATGCGGCAATTTAAGAATGACTAAAGGAGTAATAAAAAAGCGTTTATGGATACCATTCTGATTGTCGATGATAACCAAGCTGTGTGTAATGCATTGTCTTTAATGTTAGAGCTCAATGGTTACCGCACCCTTACCTGTTTATCGCCGGAAGTCGCCCTAGAGCTAGTACAACTGCATGACGTGGCGCTGGTGGTACAAGATATGAATTTCACTCAAGACACTACATCTGGTGAAGAGGGAAAAAGCCTGTTTTATGCTTTTAGGCAACAGCAACCAGACCTCCCCATTATCTTGCTAACAGCTTGGACCCAACTAGAGATTGCAGTTGAACTCGTTAAAGAGGGCGCAGCTGATTACATGGGTAAGCCTTGGGATGATGCCAAGCTGCTTAACAGTATTAATAATCTCATTTCATTGCATCGTTTATCTAAAGAGAATGCCCAGTTAAATCGAGTTGAAAGTCAGCGCATGGTGGCTATTAAAAATGCTGACCTCTGCGGTATTATTTTTAATAGCGGCGCCATGCAGCGCTGCGTAGATTTAGCATTACAAATCGCAAAATCTGATGTGTCAGTGTTAATTACTGGGCCGAATGGCGCGGGTAAAGACAAGCTTGCCGATATTATTCATGCTAACTCACCACTAAAAAATAAGCCGTTTATTAAGGTCAATATTGGCGCATTGCCGATGGACTTGCTTGAAGCTGAACTCTTTGGTGCTGAGGCGGGGGCTTTTACTGGGGCGACCAAGGCTAGAATTGGCCGCTTTGAAGCTGCCGATGGTGGCACCCTGTTTTTAGATGAAATTGGTAATTTACCATTGTCTGGGCAAGTTAAGCTGCTGCGGGTACTGCAAACTGGTGAGTTTGAGCGCTTAGGTAGCCATCAGACTCGTAAAGTGAATGTGCGGGTGCTTAGTGCCACCAATGCCGATTTAGCTGAAGATATTCAAACTGGACGCTTTCGGGAGGATCTCTTCTATCGCCTCAACGTCATTGAGTTGGCTTTGCCTGCGCTAAATGAGCGTAAAGATGATGTATTGCCATTAGTACAGCATTTTGTTGGAGCAGACTTTTCATTGTCTCGCCAAACGCAGCAAGCATTGCAAGCTCACCATTGGCCTGGAAATGTGCGTGAACTAGAGAATGCTTGTAAGCGAGCGGTTATTTTGGCGCAAAGCACTGCGTTAGTCGCAGCCGATTTTGGTTTAACAAGTGAGGCTGCAGTCAATACGGTTTTAGCGGAGGCGACTACTGAGGCGGTTGAACCGCAAGCGCGAACTCACAGCCAAAGCCAGCCAAACGAGCAGGTTAATAACGACCTTGTTGCGAGCCTAGAGTCAGTCACAGATGAAAAAGCTGATATCGAGGCGGCACTTGAACAGCATAAAGGGGTGATTGCCAGAGTTGCTAAGTCTTTGGGCTTGAGCCGGCAAGCGCTTTATCGCCGCATGCAAAAGTATCAAATTGATAAGTAGAACAGGAGTTCAGGTATCACAGTTTCATTAAGGATTAAGTTGATTGCTAGCGCGACTTTGGCGTGCGCAGCAGGGCTGTTGTTAGCGTTTATGGGATTGCTTTGGTTTGCGTCAGCCGAGGTACAACAAAGTATTGTTACTGAGTCTTGGTTATATTTGTTGCTATTTACATTGGCAATCTTATTAACCGCAGCGATAAGCTATGTTGGCACTCGTAGCCTAGCTTCTAGTCTGATGGCGTTAGAGGTTGGGCTACTTAACTTTAAAGATAACGATTTTAGCGTCAGCATTCCAGTAACGGGTGATAAGCAGTTGCAGGCTTTAGCCAATCTCTTTAATGACTCTGCGCAAACCCTACGTAAAGAGCGTCAGTATATTTATCAACGAGAGCTGCTGCTAGATAAAGTGATCCAAAGCTCGCCAAATGTAATGTTATTGCTCGATGATGAGCAGCGGGTGATCTATGCCAATGACGCCGCGCGGCATCTATTTTATGGCGGGCTTAGAGTCGAGGGGATGAAACTTGATGTATTGCTCGAAGGTGGATCTGCAGAGCTTATTAGTGCGCTCAATAATCCTAAAGATGGTCTGTTTTCACTAACAGATAACGCCGATGACGACGCGCAAACTTGGCATCTATCTCGAGGCCAGTTTTTACTTAATGGCCAATTCCATCATCTTATCTTGCTTAAACAGATGACGCGCGAACTTAACCGCCAAGAAGTTGCAGTGTGGAAAAAGGTTATTCGTATTATCAGCCACGAACTCAACAACTCGGTGGCCCCTATAGCCTCTATGGTCAACTCTGGGCGGATGATCACTAAAGACTTGAATGACCCTAAATTACAGCTCATCTTCGACACCATTGAAGACCGAACAAGTCATTTAAGCCAGTTTATCTTTAATTATGCCCGCTTTGCTAAGCTACCTTTACCGAGTAAATCTAAAGTTGATTGGCAAACGTTAACGGCACAGCTAAAGCAACATTATCAATTTGAATTACTCGGGGAGCGACCAACAACTGAGGTGTATTTTGATCTTATTCAAATGGAACAAGTATTACTTAATTTGCTCAAAAATGCTCATGAGTCAGGCTCTGAGGTTTCTAAGGTCACGCTAGAGATAAAACAGGCTAATCAACCTAATAGCCCACAAGAGTTATGCATTGAGGTTAAGGATGCGGGATCTGGTATGTCAGCCGATGTGTTAAAACAAGCCTTACTGCCATTTTATTCAACTAAACAGTCAGGAACTGGCTTAGGTTTGCCATTATGCCGTGAGATTATTGAATCCCACGATGGACGAATTAGCCTGCATAACCGTGATGAAAAAGGTTTATGTGTCAGTGTTTGGTTGCCACAATAGGCTATAAATTATAAAGCCAGCATTATTGCTGGCTTTAGTGTTCCGGTTGATGTTTTGTTTAGCTAAAAAAGCTATTTTTCAACTCTGCTGCAGGTACCTTAAATGGCTCGATTAATCTTGGCGGTCTAAGCACCAGTGCACCTTGGCAATTTTTGCAGACAAAATGTAGTTCTTCACTGCAACTTTTACAATAAGTGCATTCAAATGAGCAGATATAGGCAACGTCTTTACGAGCCAGTTTCGCTCTACATTGTTCGCATTCGGTTTTCATTCTCAGCATATATTCACTCCTTTGAATATGACATCAACAACACAGTAACGGCTATAAGGCTCATCCATGAGTTTGTTAAAAATGACCTCGCTAGGCCTTCATTGCGTTCCAAAACATTGAAAAGCTAGCCTGTTTATATATTTCATCTTGCCACTTGTTAGGGTTATCGAGAAAATATCGTGTAGCAGCTAAATATTGACCATGACAACTCTCTTGCATCAAGGATGGCGGATAATCTGCTAGTTCGCCTGTTTTTTTGCCGCGTAATATAAGTTCACCCATGAAACTTAATATGCTGTTCATTGCTTGTTGTCTGATCTCTGATGGGATCGATGGCGACATAGAGTACTGCTGAAAAAACTCTTGTTTTAATGGGTTAGATAACGCCCAATTGATTGCGACTTGCCACAGGTGCTGCGTATCAGCTTTCAAATCAGATTGTTGATTGATTTGTGATGTTATGGCGTCGGCAAACTCTTGCTTAATAGACAAAAAAAGTTGCTGCATTAATTCATCTTTTGACGAGAAATGATGAAATAACGTACCGGTAGCCACGCCAGCTTGTTTAGCGATAGAAGCGGTAGAAGTGGCATAAAACCCTTGGCTGACAAAGAGCGCTAAGGCTGTATCTAGTAGCGCTTGCTTTTTATCGGTGCGACTCATTGAATAGTTAGTCCTGCTATCTAGTTAACGTAAAAATAACTTCATCAGCAAACGTTGAATAAAGCTGCCATATGGCGGATGAACAAGCTTACCAGTATTGAGATACTTGCCGCGACTCAGCACTGTTTTAGCGTGACTTAAGGTTAAAAAGCCCTCTTTACCATGGTAATGCCCCATACCTGATGGACCAATACCACCAAACGGAGCGTCATCTGCAGCAACGTGAAATACGGTTTCATTAATGCAAACTCCACCTGAGTGGGTGTGGGCGAGTACCTGTTTTTGAACCTGACTATCGAAGCTCATTAAATAGAGTGCTAATGGGCGTGGACGCTGGTTAACATAGGCGATGGCTTCATCTAAGTTATCATAAGGGATCACGGGTAATAGTGGCCCAAAAATCTCCTCTTGCAGTAACAACATATCATTAGAGCTATGTTGAATCAGTTGCGTCGGCACTTTACGCTTATCATGGTTTATCGGTTCATCATTGGCACTGATGATACTGGCGCCTTTGTTCTTGGCGTCTTCAAGTACCTGCATGATGCGGTCAAATTGGCGCTGATTAATCACGCTGCCGTAATCAGGGTTGTCGCTAACCTTGTTACCATACATGCTGGTAAATTTGGTTTTGTAGGCTTGGATAAAACGATCGAGTTTAGCCTGAGGCACTAGCACATAGTCCGGGGCAACACAGATTTGACCGGCATTAAGGCATTTACCATAAATCATGCGTTCAACTGCAATATCCATATCAATGTCATCTGCCACTATGACAGGCGACTTACCACCAAGCTCTAATGTAACTGGCGTAAGATTATCTGCTGCAGCTCGCATAACATGGCGACCTACAGTGGTTGAGCCGGTAAACAGTAAATGATCGAAAGGCAGCGATGAAAACTCCGCTGCAACCTCTGCTTCACCTTCAATACAGACCACGTGAGAGTCATCAAACACGCTATTTAGCATGGCTTTAATCACTTGGTTAGTTTCTGGAGTAAATTCAGATAACTTAATCATGGCGCGGTTACCGGCAGCTAGAGCGGTGATAAGCGGTCCGACAGATAACATAATCGGAAAGTTCCACGGCACGATAATACCTACAACACCTAGAGGTTGATAATGCACTTTAACTTTTGCGGGAGCCAGCAGCAGTCCTGCATGACGAGAGCTAGGCTTCATCCATCTTTTAAGGTGCTTAAGACTGTAATTGATGTTGTTAATGCAAGGCATGATATCTGAAATCATGCTGTCATCGACTGAGCGGTTACCGTAATCACGGTTAAGTGCTTCAACCAACTCTTGCTGATAAGCCAAGATAGCAACCTTGAGACTTTTAAGGTGTTCAATTCTCGCATCGTAAGCTGGAGCGGGTTGTGCCATATAGCAACTACGTAACTTAACGAGTACCTGACTAAGTGGCGCCATTGTTTTATTGTCGATATGCATGTTCATTAACCGAGCTCCAGAATGTTGTTAAATTAACCGACTGATTAGTCGGTCTAAATATAATGAAGTTTTTATGAAAGATCAAATACCGATACAAAACGTGATCAAGGTCAAATTCATTTATCGCTAACGTCCTAAAATTAAGGTAGGTACTTAGTATGCTAAGGAGTAAACATGAGTGTTGAAACACATGGTATATCAGTAGGAATTGAGCGCAGTGGCAGCAAGTTCTATATGACATTTGTTGCAGTAGGTAAGCTCACCCATGAAGATTATCAATACATGGTGCCTATGCTGGAGTCAGCAATTGCAGGTGTTGATGAGCCTGAGATTAATGTACTTGCAGATATTACCGAGCTTGAAGGCTGGGAATTAAGAGCGGCTTGGGATGATTTAAAAATAGGTATCGCCCATGGGAAGTCTTTCGAAAAAATCGCTATCGTTGGTGAGGGTAAATTACAGCAATGGATGGCGAAAATAGCTGATTGGTTTACCCCTTATGATGCTAAGTTTTTTGATAGCAAAAAACAGGCGCGTGAGTGGCTTAATGACTAATCTTATTAGATGAGCAAAAGGGTTTGCTATTGCAACGAGTGATGCTATTCGAGCTGATTAACCTTTGGAGATACTGATTATGCGTACACGTCAAATCTTATGCCCAACAGACTTTTCTGAAACCGCGAGCCACGCTCTAAAATATGCGATTGAAATGGCGAACTTATATCATGTTGGTCTACGTATCGTGCATGTCATTGAGCAGCCAATGGGAGTGGATAATTACCAAATACTTACAGTGACGCCGCAAGAGCTGGCTCAAAGCATGTAGGATTCGGCGGCAGAGAATATGAAGCAGTTATTAACAGAGTTAAAGAGCGATCTTTCTGTAGAGTCGGTTATTCGACATGGCAGTGCGGCTGAGCAGATTTTAAAAGAAGCCGAGGTGTCTGAGGGAGGAATGATTGTGATAGCCAGCCATGGGCGTACAGGGCTTTCACATTTTCTACATACCAATGTTGCTGAAGCAGTGGCTAATCGCGCTGAATGTCCGGTGTTGGTGGTAAAATAAAGCAATTGAAAGCGCGTTAAAAAGTGAGCTTTACCGTTTAGTTTATGTTGTTCAAAACTAGCCTACTTGGCAATCGAGTCACATTTGATGAGGTTGAGGAGAATTTATGCGTACCCGACAAATTTTGTGCCCAACAGATTTTTCTGAAACGGCTTCTCATGCTCTTAGTTACGGGATTGAGATGGCGAATTTATATGGTGTCAGTTTGCGTTTAGTGCACGTGATGAGCGAGCCTTTCAGTGAATACCACTATGGGGTTGCTATGGAATCTGCAGAGCAGCTAGATAGACAAATTAAAGCGGCTGCGGATGAAAATCTAGATAAATTAAAAGCACAGATTTTACAGGATCTAAATCACGGACTGACTGTGCAAACTGTTTTACGTAAAGGCGATACACTCGATCAAATATTGGAAGAGTCCAAAGTTGGTGATGTTGGCATGATTGTCATCGCCAGTCATGGTCACCAAGGGATATCTCATCTATTAAACCCCAATATAGCCGAAACCTTAGCAAATAAAGCTAAGTGTCCGGTATTGGTAGTCAAGTAATGCGTGACTGATTAACCGCCATAAGGATTAACGTTGAGCCAGAAACGGCTAGTGTTTCTGGCTTTTTTGTGCATTTTATCAAGGCTAATCCGGTGTGAAACTAGAAGCTTGACCCTGGTTGCTGTAAAAACGCGACTTCTTCCGCTGTTGATTCGCGCCCTAAAATGGCATTGCGATGAGGGTAGCGCCCAAATTGGTCAATAATCGCTTTATGCCTTAACTCAAAGTCTAAGTTACCTTGGGCGGCTTCTCGGTTGAATAATCTTACGGCAACGTCGTGCACCACTTTAGACTCGCTGTGCATATAAGGCATGAACAAAAAGGGGACTTGTTTGGCTTTTAACTCAGAATCACAATTGAGTGCGACGGCCTCCTGCGCCAGCACTAACGCAATAGGATCGGCAGCAAAGGCTTTAGGCGTGTCACGGTAGATGTTTCGCGAGAACTGATCCAATACAATTATCTCTGCCAGTCGTCCCTCTGGAGTCGCTCGCCAATGGTATAACTCGCCCAGAATGGCTTGCTCAAGCAGTTCTCCAAATCGTTGTTTGATTAGTGCATCAAACGTTGAGTCTTTTATCCACCATTGTTTGGGTTCTATTTCTTCAAACCAAAAGTGAATAATCTTATCCGGGGTAATAGGCTGAGCAGATGTGTGTTCCGATGCAAGTTTGTTCATTGCTATATCCAGTTTCGGTGGTCGTTATGAATAAGCGCAAGTGATTTTTCGGCAATTGCGCGCGCGGCAATAATAGAAATATAGGGTAACTTTACTGTACCACTCGCGAGGCCGATTTCAAGGTTTGCTAAGCCGCTGCGTATTTGGTTTGGCGATTGAGATATCGCAATATGTTGCACTTTACTAAGCGCAATCAATTGCCAGCTATGGCCGAGTAAACCAGAGTGAAACCAAAGGTTATTGTCTTCAAGTACATAGCCATATTGGCGATACTTAAGATAAATACCAACAGAAAACATACCTGCTGCAATCCATAAAATGTCAGTAAATAGATTTAAGCCTAAAAAATAGGTGTTGATGCTGGGGACTAATAATGGCAGTAAACCTCTGCGCCAAAACCAGCCCATATGAATTCGCTGATAGCGAGTTGGCAATGTTTTGGCCGTTGCTTCTATGCCCTTAAGATCGGGTATCAAGGCGCTAATATCGGATCGTGTCATACTCGGGATCAGCATATTGGTATTGCCGCGGCTTTCAATCTCATGGCCTTGCACTTGTTTAAAGTAAACCGTCCATAACTTTAGTAATCGACCCACTAAAGGTTGGTAAAACTTTATAACTTGAATGCGCTTAATGGCCAAGGCATCATTTTGTTTGGCAATAATACCGCCGGTGCGGTGCAAGGTATTACCACTGCGACTCAGTTTATAGGGGAAGTATTTTAGGACCGCTGAAATAATCGATAGGATTGAAAAAAGTAGGTAAAACACGATTAATGCCACACAAGCGAGCAACAGCTGCAGCAGCATACTACTGGCAAGATTAGCTTCATACCATGTCATTATCGCCTGTACTTGCTGTAGGTTTTCTACCGACTCCCAGTCGAGTTGGCCAAAAATAGGCCCTAGAATAACGGCTAACCAAATGGCGTTATTTTGGTATAGCCCAAACAGCAGCAGCTGTTTTAAGCTCTTACGGCTAACGTTATTAACTTGCGTTGCAGTGTGGGCTGTCGGGTTTACTGCTGAATTTGATGGACTACCGGCAGCATGTTCAGCCATTAATTGTTTTTTTAGCGTGAGGGCATCTTTGTAATCAAGGGCTGATAGCTCAGCCTCATTACTTTTAGAGCCAGCTGTTTCAACAATAATCCGATAAAGCCCCATAGGCCGAAAATACAGTGGTTGCTCTAAGCGGACATTTTGGATTTTAGCAAAGGGTAGCTCGTCGGCTTTTTTAAAGACAATGCCATGGCTGATAATGAGCTTATCGGTTTCAATCTTAAAGCGAAACTTGAGCCATTGTAGTACGCTAAAAATAAAGATGGCAGTAATTACGCCAACAATGGCAACAATCACCCAAGGACTGTTAAAGCCTTTTTGCCAACCGGTATAAACCACTGGAATGATGGCATAACCACTACTAAACAATTGCTTTAACGCAAGCAAGGTAAAACTGATAATCGACCAAGCTGAAAGCGATGACCAATCGCTAAATTTATGCGTCATCGGCAGGTCCCCGCTGCGCAGTCATCTGCTTATTCATTGCTTTGTCTTGAGTGCTATTGTCTGCTGCAACTTGTGACGAGCGAGTCGTCTGCTTGAGTATTTGCTGTTCCACTTCCGATGACTCAAGGTTTATTTGATCAACAGGTTCTGCTGCTAACTTGGATTCAGTGGCAACACTTGGATTGGTTTTGGCAGCTTGTGCCAGCAAATGTTGGCGTAAGTTCTCAGCTGTTTGCTGTTCTATGCCTGGCAATTCGATTTCGGCGCTACCGCTGCCGGCACTAAAACATTTTAACGTCGCTAAGTTGAAGTGGCGCTCGAGTGGACCATGGCTGAGGCTAACGTGCTGCAGTCTTGAATAGGGAAGCGAGGTGCGTTTAACCCACCAAAAACCTTGCTGCATAATCAGTTCATGCTCACACACGACGTAAGCCAGTGACTTAGCATGCCGATAGCGCACATAGCTCACCACACTAATGATTAATAGTGCACCTAGGCTGACAGCGAGCACTTTTGCAGGATAGAAATCGCCGGGAAGGATGAGCACTAATGAAGCGACAACCAATAATAAACAGCTAAATATTAGGCTCTCGGTATTCACTTGCGTGTAGTGGTTAGCGTGCACGGGGTCGAGGGGGACTTGATCGAAACTCAGCCATTGCTCAGGGGCGATAGGCTGGTGGCTTGTGTGTTCACGGTGAGTTTTAACGAGTGGCGCCGATATCGCCATTTCGGCGTTATCTTGAGAGGCGTTAGGTTGTTCAGTCGATTTTTGTTTTATGCTCGTTGCTGCGGCTGAGTGGGATGACTGTTCTATCTCAGTTTTTTGTTCGGCATGCGTTTCATGCTCTAGCTTGTTATCCATATTACTGCTCATGTGTCACCGTTCATGTGATTGCCTTAGCTCCTCTGTTCTAATCGACTATATCAGCATGGCAGAGGTTTTCGCTACAGTGAGACATATTTGGCAACATATTGTGGTAAATGTACTGCTCGGCTACTTGTTATTTATGCTCAATCACGTAGTTTATCGGCAACTCTTAATAACAATCGCTAAAAATATGAGTCTTAACTTTACTGGTTCGAAACAACAGAAAGCCTTTTTAAGAAAGTTGTATATCGCTTATTTAATCGATAGTGAGCGTCATAACTTGTTGTCGCTACACAAATTAACAGAAATGCCTCGGCGTACCCTACAAGACGCCATCGCAGCGCTGGCAGATTTAGCCATTGAGTGTGAGTTTGTCCAAGACGGTGAGCGCAATAATGCCGGCTATTACCGCATAAATCATTGGGGCGCGATTGAAAGAAATTGGGTTGCAGCAAATCTAGAGCAAATAATCTCAGAGCTGAACTAATTAAATGAAGCTGACTCAACGGCTCTCATTCGATGGTTCTCATCCAATGGAGTGCCTACAATAGAACGTTATTGAGTTCTATTGTGTCAACACAAGGGGAGTTCTCCCCTTGTTGATTTGTGCCATTCTTTTGTCTTCGGCTTTGCAAAGTCACTTGGATTTAACACAAAATTAAGCCTTGCTTATTACACTGCGCGATCCTTTGACGCGCACGTCTGTGATGCGCGTTGTTTAGACCGTGTTTATTGCATATTTAATAGGAGCACAACGTGCTTGCGAATGTTTCTGGCTTACAGTCAAAACTAAAGAAAATCGATAATAGTAAGTTTTTTCAAGGCTTCATTATTTTCGTTATTGTAGTTTCAGCGCTATCAATAGGCGCGCACACCTACCACTTACCAGGGTGGATGGAGAGCAGTCTCGCACTGCTTGATATCGGTATTACAGTATTTTTTGCCATCGAGATTGTGATCCGCTTTTTAGCCAGCGACGGCCCCAAGCGCTTTTTCAGTAATGGTTGGAACGTATTCGACACCATCATTGTGATTGGTAGTCTAATTCCTGCCGGGGGCTCTGCAATATTGCTGGCAAGGTTACTGCGTATTTTTAGAGTACTGCGTCTAGTGTCGATGATCCCAGAGCTCAGAATGCTAGTTAATGCGCTGTTAAAAGCGATTCCTCGCATGGGCTATATCGCATTATTGATGTTTGTGATTTTCTACATTTATGGCGCGATTGGCAGCATGTTCTTCGCCCATGTTAATGATTTCCTTTGGGGCGATGTGTCGGTTGCTATGCTGACTTTGTTTAGAATATCGACCTTCGAGTCTTGGACTTCAATCATGTACGAGACCATGGCGGTATATCCGCTGAGTTGGATCTACTATCTAAGTTTTATCTTTTTAACCGCGTTCGTATTTTTGAATATGATGGTAGGTGCTGTGCTAGATGTAATGACCCAAGAAACCGCCGCAATGCGCGGTGAAGAGGCTGATGACACTGACAAACCTGCTAGCGCAGCTGATGTTGCAGAGCTGAAGCAACAGATAGAGGAACTAAAAGGCTTATTACTGCAAAAGGCCAGCTAGGGAAGAAAGTGGGCTCTTAGCATTCCTCATTCATATTTTTTCACAATGTTGGTTTTTTAATTCATATTTACTCTCAAGGTTGTTAATAACTTGAGAGTAAGCTTTTCCTAAATATAGAGACAAGCTTAGATAAAAACCTAAATTGTAAACTTAGGCTAATTGCTAGATTAGTATAAGCTGATATTGTTAAGCTTAACTAAATCAATTAACCGCGTAAGTTGACAGCTTAGATTGATAACTTAGATCGAAAATATTGGGATGATGATTATGAAATTTACACATGCAATTATGCTAGGCAGTTTAGCAATGGCAACCATGGGTAGCGCAGTCGCTGCTGATGATAACGAACTGCTTGGCGGCCAAATTAGCGGCAATGTTAAGTTTGCAACTGACTATGTGTTCCGTGGTGAATCTGAAACCATGGACGGCGATGTACCAGTGGTACAGGGCACACTTGGTTGGGCTAATGATGACGGCTGGTACACAGGTGTATTTGCTTCGAACATCAAATTTGCTGATCCGAATTTAGAAATTGTTACCGCGCCTTATATTGGTAAAGCAGGTGCATTCGGCGATAGCGGTTTTACTTATGATGTCATGGTATTTTCATATCTTTATCCTGGTGCTTCTTATTCAAACTACACAGAGCTTTGGGTACGTGTGGCTAAGCAGTTTGGTCAAGCAAATATTCAGCTCGAAGTTACACCAACGTTAGACGACTGGTTTGGTGTTGATGGCTGGCAGGGGGTGAACTATGCGGTTCACCCAAGCTATGACTTTAATAACGGCGTTAAATTGTCGGGTTCTTTCGGCTATCAAGATCTTGATGGTGAAGGCGCAGAAGGTTGGACTCACTGGAACCTTGGTGTTGAAGCTAATTACGTTGGACTGACTTTCGATTTACGCTACCACGGAAGCTCAGTTGATGAATCACACCTTGTTTATGGTGACCAAACAAAAATCTTCGACGATCGCGTCGTATTTGGCGTAAGTAAAAGTTTTTAATTTGCATATGCCAAAAATGAATTAGTAAGTGCTAATGCATTGATAAATAAAAGCCAACTCCTTTGAGTTGGCTTTTTTGTGGCTGAGTATTTTTGGATTTTAGTCGTAAACATTTCAACTGCTCGCTTTACGCGCTAACTTGTGTATATTATGTGGCGCAATTTTGCGGACGCTTTTGTCGATAAAAGTGGTTTAGGTTGAGGTGATATATGGCATACCGGGTACTGGTTGTTGATGATGAAGCCGTCATTAGAGCTAGGTTAAAAGGTTATTTTGAGAAAGAGGGCTATGAAGTGCTCGAAGCTCAAGATGGTGACCAAATGTGGGCCGAATTTGACCGCCAGCATATCGACTTAGTCATGCTTGATATCAATTTACCAGGAGTAGATGGTTTGAGCTTAGCTCGTGAGCTACGAAGCCGCAGCCATGTTGGTATTATTTTAGTCACAGGTCGTGATGAAACCATCGATAAGATCGTTGGTTTAGAAATGGGCGCTGATGACTACGTGACCAAACCGTTTGAATTACGTGAGTTACTGGTACGGGTGAAGAACTTACTGTGGCGTATGTCTTTAGTGAAAAAGGCCGTTGCCGATAGCGCTGAGCAAGACGATCCCAACGACAATATTATCGCGTTTAACGATTACGTATTAGAGCTTAATAGTCGCCAATTAACCCACAAAGATGAACAAATAAAGCTGACAAAAGCCGAGTTTGAACTGTTAACTGCGTTTTCATTGCATCCACAACAAGTATTATCGCGTGAGCGCTTGATGATGCAAACAAGCCATCGAAATCAAGATGTTAATGACCGCACTATTGACGTTATTATTCGTAGGCTACGCAACAAGTTATCTGCAGAGTTATTTGTGACAGTGCACGGTGAAGGTTACTTATTTGCCGCTAAGGTCAAAGATTAATTTATAAGCGCAGCTAACTCTCATTAACCCGATAAATAGGGTAATAGTCTGCTGGCGGTAAGCTGGTTTTTAGCACATTTTTGTTGATGTGATTGGGATAAAGACTTTGGATCTCAGGCCCAATATCGCCAAAGGGTTTAGCTCCTTCAAGCTCTCTAACGCTTATATCAATTGCGAGCTTTCCTTGCAGCACCACTTGGTCGTCGTTACTAAAGGCGACTTTACCGCGATAAATGCCACGTAACACCGCAGGTGAAAGATAACTGCTAATCAGTTTAATTTTATCTGTTAGCTGATATTGCCTGAGTATGCTGACGGCCGCTTCAACTGCGACAGCGCTACCTAAAATATAATCGGGTGTTTGCGTATCAAGTAAGGCTTCTAACTCATCACGGTAAAGATTACGGTTGTTGTCAGCATGATGTACTGCGCTAATGCTGACGTTACTGCCTTTGACGGTATCAATCAGCCCTTGCTCTACAGAATTGCTGCCACCCAACTTGTCGGGGCCAGTTAAGAGGGCAATGGTGGTTGGCTGTTGAGTTTGCTGCTTAACGTAATTACCCGCGCTTACGCCCATTTGATACCAGTTAACACCAATTCGGGTATTGACCTTATTGTGCTTGAGACGATTGACTAAAGCGGTAATGGGTTTGGTGATAGGCGCTGAGTAATAATCTAAAAGCTTAGGGCTGACACTGCCAATAATAATGGCATCAAAATCTTGCTTCATGCAGCTATCAAGCTGAGCGAGCTGCTTATCTAAGCCATAATAGCTGCCTGCTTCAAACAGGGCTAACTTAATACCGAGCTTTTTAGATTGCTGTACAAGGCCATAGTTAATTCCGGTCCAATAAGTGTCTTTGAGGTGTGGCAATAACACACAAATTCGCCAGGCTTGTTTGGCTGATTGCAGTGGCGCTAACGTGAGTGGTGTTGTTTGCTGGTGGGTTGCTTCATAGGGGGTTCTTTGTTCAAGTGACCAGCTTGATGCAGCAGGCTGCGCACAAGCAAAAGGGCTTAAAAGACTTAAGCCTAAAACGAGTAGTAATCGTTGCTGCAGCAGGTTAACCATGGATAAGGTCTCTTTGAATCGATTGAGTAAAGGGTTAATCGCAATCAGTATAAAGATTTGGTCGCCCTGAACAGATCAACTTCTTATACTGATTAGTATAATATTGTACCAGCTTAACAGATAACAGTGAGTGTAGTGTTTTTGCCTAAATCTCCTTTGCCCAAATTAACTCTATCCAGAAAAAGCCTTATTGGCCGACTTATGCTGGCATTTGGCCTACTAGGCTCATTGTTATTGCTGTTGGTGACGCTAGGAAGCATTAGCTTACGTGGCCTGCAAGAGGCGGATAAATATTTATATAACCGCGCACTACCGGCGTCAGAGGCGGCAAGTCAGTTGGCGTTATCAAGTAGCGCACTTGCTGAAAATGCCAAACAGCTGGGGCTGACCGAGGACGAATCTCAACGTCAGTTTGTTGGCCGAAAGCTATCAATTGAAAGCGCCACCATGTTGGGTGAGATTAAAATTCTCAAGGCGCTTGAGGTCAATTTTGACTTCAGTCTTGAACAAAGTGCATCAGAGATCATTGTTGATATTTCAAAGCTAGGAGAGCAGGTCGGTCAACGTATTGCGGTTAGCAGCGATTTGCAGCAACAAGGTCGAGCATTAGTTGATGCAGCGAATAAAAGTACCGAGTTATTATTAGCTGAGTTAGCCATTGTTGATTCAGGGATTTTATCGAAGTTGAGCTTAGCCTACCCTGATGCCGTTGGTGCAGAAAAAACAGCGCAACTACTCGATACCCTGATTGAGCAAGATCTCGACACTCAAGAGCGGCTAAATCGTGCGCTAAAAATTGTCCACAATATTGCCTTGATAGGCCAGATGTTTCAATCGCCGGAACTGGAATCGGGAGTCTACTCATTACTGGGAGATCTTGGTACGCGATCCCCTGAAGTGCTTTATAGTATCCCGCCGCAAATTGCCGCGCCACAGAACACTGGAATCGATGATCAAGCTAAGTTTGAAAAAGCGGTGAGTGGTGTTGAAAGCCGTTACTTGTCTTCGCTAGCGAGTCTAGCCAAGATAATTCGAGATCCTAACCGGGCTAAATCGCTATTAGAGCAGTTTAGTGTGCTGCAAAAGCTGCCAGACAGTATCGCGTTGCAGCAAGAGTATACCCAGTTCAACCGCGCGCAAGAATTACAGCTACAAAAAATTACAGATAAACTCGATGTGCTTAATGATGAGGTGGCGAGTACCATGCAGTTTCGACGCCTAGAAGCTGAAAATGCCAGACATGAGTATTTAAAACAGTTGAGTTGGTCAAAAGCCGGACTATGGGTCACAGGCTTTTTGATGTTCTTAGTGATTTTTGTGGTGGTTTATAAAGTAATTTATAAAGGCATTGCCTTGAAACTCGATGCCGCCACTAAGGCGCTAGCCCAGTTGAGTTTGGGTAATACTGCAGTAACTATTGATACCCAAGGTGATGATGAGCTTGCGGCGATGGCGAGTGCCATTAAAGCTTTTAAGCAAAAGACTGACCATAACCATAAATTACAGGCTGAGCTGCGAGAAACTGCAGCAGAATTATATGAGCATAAACAAGCGCTAGAAGCCAAGGTTGAGGCGCGAACATTAGAGCTTGCCGAAGCCAATATCCAGCTGGATAAAGAATCTAAAGGCCATGAGTTAGCGCGTGATATGGCTGAGCAAGCTAACCAAGCTAAGTCGTTATTTTTGGCAACTATGAGCCATGAGATCCGTACTCCGCTTAATGGCTTGTTAGGCACGCTGACTTTACTCGGACACTCTAACTTACCCCCTGCGCAGCAACAGATGTTGGCACTATCGCAATACAGTGGCACCTTGCTGCAAACGGTATTAAACGACATCTTAGACTTTTCTCGATTAGAGCAGCGCAAGCTCGCCAATGAGCCGCGTGCGGTCGACATCAATGAGCTGCTGGATCAAGTGCTGGCGATTATGTTGGCTGGGGCGGGTCTTGCCGGACTGACATTACGCGGCACTCACACTGATTTACCTAAGTGGGTGTTTATCGATGGCCCCAAGCTTAGGCAGGTGTTGCTCAATCTATTAGGTAATGCGATTAAATTTACCCCTCAAGGTCTGGTTGAGCTAACAGTTGTAGCGGTGGATAACCAGTTGCAATTTAAAGTGCAAGATACCGGAGTTGGTATTGACGATACCGCGATGAAAAAGCTGTTTAAAGCTTATAGCAATGAATCAAGTAAAGGCCGAGATCGTGGTACGGGTCTTGGCTTAGCTATCAGTAAGCAGCTTGTTGAACTAATGAATAGTGACGCCTGTAATTACTGCAATAACCAAAGGTTGGTCTCTGATATAAGCCTAAGCGATGAAGGCGTATGGGTTAATAGTGAAGTCGGTAGGGGCAGTTGTTTTGGTTTTAGTTTGCCACTAGTTATTTGTGATGGTCCTGACATAGAAGCGCAAACACAAGTCACACATGTTGAGTCGAAGAACATCTTAGTAATTGAAGACAATAAGATTAATGCCATGGTTGCTCAAGGTTTCTTGGCGCATTTAGGCCATAGCTCTGAGTTAGCAAAAAGCTGTGAGGCGGCGCGGAAGATGTACCGTACAGACACAGCTAAGCAATACGATGGCATCATGCTGGATATTCAACTCGGCGATGGCTCTGGAGTTGAGCTATTAGCTGAACTGCAAGCCGTTAACCAACTGGCTGGCCATAAACTCGATATCGCTGCATTTACGGCGCAGCTTCAAGCTGATGATATGCAGCACTACCAAGCTAAAGGGTTCAATTTGGTATTGATGAAGCCGCTGGATATGCAAGCTTTATCAAACTGGCTGGGCACGGCAAAGCCTTTGGCTAATGAGACGCCCTTAGCCTCTATAGGGCCTTTAGCGAATCAAAAGCCCTTAGCCAGCATAGAGCCCTTAGCCAGTAAAAAACCATTAGCTAATAAACAGCCTTTAATCGCATTAGACCAAATTAGCTCCAATGCGAAATTATTAGATGAAGCCCAACTGCAGCAAGACCTGAGTTATCTGGGTCTTGAAACCGTGCAAGAGTTAGCTGAGTTGTTTAAACAAACCAGTGAAGTGCACTTTACTGGTTTATTGCAACAAGGTGCTGATGTCGAGCATATCTTACACGCGCTAAAAGGCAGTAGCGCTAATATGGGGCTGGGTGCTTTAGCTGCGCGCTGTAAAGCGCTTGAAAAGACAGGGTTTAACCAACATGACTATCAAATGACAGAACATGATTCACTGCAACAATTATGGCAAGCTTCATTAGCTGCCTTAGAGGCATGGATTGCAGAGCAACAGGGGTAACGACTAAGTCGGCTGGAAGTGGTGGCTGGCTTATCAACTTTACTGTCATTAAGGGCAATGAAGCCAGCAGGGGGCGTTTTAAAATTAGCAGCCGGTATCTATAAAGCTAATCTCTGGCGTGCCGGCTGTTTGCCAGTGGTAGTTGAAGTAGCAATTTGTCGCTCTAACTTCAACTATGGTTGGCTCGGCTACATCTAAGATACTTTTTGGTGCAGCAGCAACCGCGTAACTGCCGTTTTCTACATAAATGCGGTAGCGCCAATCATTCACATCAAGTCCTGCAGCTTTAAATATTTCAGGCGGAGTAGCATAGCCGGCATTAAAGCTTGTTCCGGTAGCTGTTGCTGCCCAAGGTTGATGATGACTACCGGTGATTTCTGAGAAGGTCACTTGATCGGTTAGGCTACTTCCAGAAGTTAGGGTTTTTGATTTAAAAAGTGATACAGCTGATTTGACTGAACCTACCGCGCCTTTAATCGCCGCGGCATTAGCGTCAGATTTTAGGTTAATAAATTTGGGCGCAGCGATAACCGCCAGTATGCCGAGTACGATAATTACCACCACAAGTTCAATTAAGGTGAAGCCAGAATTGCTGGTATATCTTGAGTGTATTGTATTTCTCATGGTATGACCCAAAAGTATTAGATGAGTTCAACAATGGCATAAATAAGTGGTAGATAAAAGCCGTAAGCTTATCGTGAACTAAAATTCTAGATAACAAAAATGCCGCCCATGATTATCATGAGCGGCATTTTATTTGATGTTTTTAATGCGCTAGCTTATTGGCTTTCGCTTTCAAGCCACTCTGCATCAGACTTCACCCAAGAGTAGGTAAGGCGTGCTAAAGCTTGATAGAAGTTACCTGTATCAACCTCAGTCACCTTAGCGACAAAGTTATTTAGCCAGTTAGCTAAATTAGCTTTAATGAAGTCATGCTGCTCCGTTGCAGTGCTATGAGTACACAGGTGAGCAACGTAAGCCAAGATCACCGCTAGGTGGTCTGCAGGCTCTGGAAACTCACTTTGTACTTGCAGTTGACTCTGTTTTAAAAACTGAGTCATCTGCTGATGCTGTTCACCAAAGAGTAGCGGTTCATCGCCTTTTTTAGCTGGCTTGTCAGTTAAGTACAAGCTGGCATAAGGCGATGCACTGTGTTTAGTGCCGACTAAGAACAGACCGCAATAATCGGCGGCAAGTTCCAGTAATGCCTTATCCGTCTTAAGCGTTGCTAGCTCGGCGACTAAGGTGTTTACATCGGCTTTAAACTCACTTTCACTGCTCAGCTGCGCCCAAAACTGCTGGGCTTGCTCGCTGGTTAAATCGTGCAGTGTTTTATGATCAACCTCTTTCGCAAATAGTGACGAAAGTAATTGATAAATAGTGCTTCTAACCTGATCAACTGGGTTGATCTCTACTGACTTTGTGTTCACAGCATCTTTCATCATAATGCAATCTCAACCGGGCCGCTAAATGAACTAACTGCAGGTACTTTACCTTGATACTTTTCGTAGTCAACAAGACAAGTATAAGCAGAACAAGCTTGTGCAAGTTTAGAGGTACCAATATCTAGCGTTAGGGTGTTTGGATCACCATAACTACAGATAGCACCAATTTTTGCGCCGCCTTCTTTGCTACCGTCTTCACCCACAGGGCCATACCAAGCACCTTCTTCGATACGGATAACGCCGCGAGGGAATTTCTCCGATACCACAGCACCTGCTAGTAATTGTCCGCGCTCGTTGAACACACGTACAATATCACCTGACTTAATGCCACGTTGTTTGGCATCTTCAGGGTTTAGGTATACAGGCTCGCGACCGTTAACAGTGTAAGTTTCGCGGAACTCCTGCGATTCACACATTTGTGAATGCAGACGCTTGTCTGGGTGGCAAGACTGCATCCAAATTGGGTGCTTGTCTGAACCTGGACCGCCATGGCTACGCTCTGCTTTTTCCATCCAAGTTGGGTGGCCTGGGCAGTCATCGTATTCATATTGAGCAATCTTACGGCTGAAGATCTCAATCAATCCAGAAGGCGTACCTAGTGGGTTGATCTCTGGATCATCTCTAAATGCCGCGTGACGCACCCAAGGCTTACCTTCACCAAAGTATACGTAACCTTCTTTCCAGAATTCTTCGAACTCAGGCATTTCAAATTTGCCGGCGTTGGCAGCTTTACAATCGTTGTATAGCTTCACTAACCAGTCATGTTCCGTCATGCCACGAGTGTATTCTTTCTCTTTACCCAGTAATGCAGCAAAGCGAGTGAAGATCTCGAAGTCTGAAAGACTTTCAAATAACGGCTCAACCATCTTCTGCATTGCAAGCAAACCACGGTTTGCATATGCGCCATAGATGTCGATATCGTTACGTTCAAACGTGGTACATGCAGGCAGTACGATGTCTGAGAAACGACAAGTTGCCGTCCAGTTCATATCGATCGATACGATGCACTCAAGCTTGTGGAACGCTTTCTTCATGCGGTTACGATCTTGGTGATGGTTCCATGGGTTGTTACCTGAGAACACCATCATCTTAATGTCTGGATACGTGACTTTAGAGCCGTTTGAGTCAATGGTTTTACCAGGCTCAAGGATTGAGTCAATCCAACGCGCAACAGGAATTGTGTTGCTTGCGCCTTTAAAATCATTGCTATCAAAAATAGGCTTCTGGCCTTCATCAAGGTTACGTGGGAACGCACCTGGCGCCGCAGCACCTGAAGACGGCACACCAATACTTGAGTAGTGGTGACCATAGCTAATACCGCCGCCTGGTAGGCCGATTTGACCAATCATGGTTGCAAGTACCGCTGCCATCCAGTAAGGCTGCTCACCGTGTTGCTGACGTTGAATACACCAGCCCATCAACATCTGTGTGCGATCTTTAGTCATTACCTTAGCAAGGTCACGGATGATTTCTGCTGAAACACCAGTGATCTCTGCTGCCCATTCAGGTGTTTTCTCAACACCGTCAGTTTGGCCTTTAATGTAAGGTAAGAACTTGTCGAAGCCTAAGCTGTAACCTTCAATGAACTTAGTGTCATGAAGGTTCTTTTCTACCATTTCGTGAGCAATACCTAGCATTAGCGCTACGTCGCTTTGCGGATTAATGTAAAGTTGCTCACAACCTAGGTATTGCTGTGTTTTCGTGACGACAGGGTCAATACTGATCACACGAATTTCGCCTTTGGCTACTTTCTCTTTTAACTGAGCAAGGTAAGCGTAAGACTCATGTGTTTCAGCGTTCCAGCCGACTTGTAGGTTCTTGTACGGATCATTCGACCATAAAATGATGGTTTTAGAATGCTCCAGAATTAACGACCAAGAAGTACCTTGAGCGTAAACTTCTGTAGAACCTAAGATGTAAGGCAAAATCGTTTGCCCTGCACCTGTTGAATAGTCACCAATCTTCTTAACGAAGTTACCGTGCATGCCTACTGCGCGTTGCATATGGCTGGTGCTTGAGTGCAACTGACCCGTTGCGCGCCAACCTGTTTGCCCTGCGTGTAGGCCTGATGGACCATACTTAGTTTGCACTTCATCAAGTGAATCTTTAAATAGGCGTAGCGCCTTATCCCAAGTCACACGAACAAAGCGAAAATCACCGCGTTGTGTGGTATCGCTTTGGTGACCTTTTAATAAAAAGTCTAAGCGCACCATTGGGTAACGAACGCGTGATGGGTTGTAAACTAAGCCCTTAATACCGTTGATCATATCTGTTGGATACATATCGGTATCGAAAGGTTTAACTTCAGAGATCACGCCGTTCTTGCGCTTCATCTTGAACGCACCGAAGTGCGCTCCAGTGGTTAGCCAGCCGTCAGATGCATCTGCACCAGCTGCCGCTAAAGCGTTTAGTGGCGCAAGTACTGATGATCCGCTAAGTACGACATAAGATGTTCCTACTAAGCCTTTTAGAAAGTCTCTTCTGTTCATTACGCTATGTCCTATTAGTGAGCTGACTTATCGAAAGTTGATGAATGCTCTTGTAAATACTTTTGTACCAAAGCCTGTGTATCTTGATCCATGTTGACGAATGCGATCATGCCTTGGAACATACCTGGCCATGTGTTGGCATCAAAATGCGCTTCAGCTGGCTGAGTGTGACATACACTACATGCTGTGCTGTATGTGCTACGAGCGTAATCCCAAAGTGGCTGCAGATCAGTTAGCAAGTAGTCAGTATCAGTCCAGATATCCGCTTCAACACGTTGCCATTTAAGGCCAGTCATTGGATCTTCTTTCTCTTCGAAAGTTCTAATCACACCTTCTTCTAGCGCTGCGTCTTTAGTTAACTGAGCAGATAGAATGTTTAAGCCAAAGTCGTAGTAGATCACGCGGCCTGCACCGATTTTCTTTCTCCAGCCATCGATACCAATCTTGGCGCGGTTACCTTTCACTTCTAAGATTTTCACCTTAGTTGCAATGTTCAATGTACCGGCTTCAACGTCAGTTTTCTCATTGAAGAATAACGGCTTAGTCAATGCTGAGAAGTAAGTTTGACCAACTTGAACACCGCTAACACCACGGCCCACTTCTGCGATTAACTCAGGAGCACGAGCGGTACCCATTTCTGGTAGTTTGTGCGCAATACCTTTGTGGCAATCAACACAGCTTTGATCTAATTCTGCAGCGCGTTTCATCTGCTTAACAGCAAGCTTAGACATGCTGTCCCACTTCATTGAATCGTACTGGTGACAGTTTTTACATGCTGCAGACTTATCACGGTCAAAACGTTTCCACTCACGGCTTGCCATTTCAAGACGCTTATCTTCAAACTTCTCTGGGGTACTTACAGTGTTGAACAACCAGCCGTATACATCGTGAGACGCTTCTAACTTACGGGCAATCTTACGGCCATAGTTATGTGGTACGTGACAGTCTGGACAGGTTGCACGAACGCCTGAGTGATTTGAAAAATGCACTGTCTGTTGTAGCTCTTTGTATGGTGTACTTTCCATACTGTGACAGCTGATACAGAACTCTTCTGTGTTCGTCGCTTCAAGTGCAGTGTTAAAACCACCCCAGAAGATAATGCCCATTAGAAAGGCAGAAATACTGATACTTCCTAAGGTTAGGTATTTAGCTGGTTTAGTCAGTGTGCGCCAGATGTTAAGTAACCATCTCATAACGGCATCCTCGTAATAAATTTAAAAATGTAATTGAAAATTAGTGAGACGCAACGCCACTAAATGTAAGCGAGATCCAGATAATTAAGCCGTATACGCTAACGAATGTGGCGGCTAATGCTGGAAATAGAATGAAGATGATAAAGCCCAATGCTTTTAGCTCATCTTTCTTGCTGCTAACGTTTTCTTTTGGGGGACATTGCTCAGTCATGACTGTGTGCTCCGGCTAATCGATACTTTTTGATTAAGCTAAGTATAGTTAGTTAATGTGAATAGTGATGAGGGCATCAATGAATGAGATAAGACAACTTATGACAAAATATGAATGGATTTCTCATCATGTATTTTATTATTAATTTAGGCTTAATTTTATATCAGTTTTAGCTGTATTTTTAAATACTAAATAAAGAAAGGGTTATGAAAGCACTAAAAATAAAGTGATGATAATTATTTTAGTGCTTGTTTATGACAGGTTTTGTAGCAAGAAGAGGTGAAGAGAGGCTTACTTTGAGAACACAATATAAGCGATAAAGCCTATCCAGCTCAGGGTGAGTAATCCCCATGGCAGATAAGGGCTGGTGGCGCGATCTTCAATGTTGCTGTGATCTTGACCTGCAATGTTAGCTTCACGAGCTTTGGCTCTACTTTCTTGCTTACGCGCCTTATCACGTTATCTGGCCTTACCTTTTTGTAATTTCTTGTATTCAGCGATGCCTTTTTCAATGCCTTGGGCAATCAACTTCGTTTGCTCTTGCGACATTATATACGGAAAAGATGGAGCATGAACTTGGTGATTGAGCTTATATGCCCCGAAATATAAGGAAATTGAACTGTAGTTTATTTTCTATGCTTTACAAAAATTGTTGTTTCTGTAAAAAACATTGTTTTTTGTCCTGAGAAGGCTCCATTTACCACTTGAAAGTTGCTAGTTATTCTTTACAAAATTAGCACTTGAGTATCCTTTAATATTTGATGTTTAGATAATGTAGTTAGGTTTTTGCTTCGAGCCTTATAGGCTGTGTAAGCCGTTGGGTATTAGTAGTTTCATAAGGTAGGGGGATATCTACAGCTTGGAGGGGATGAGTATTTACTATTAGGTGATATGAACGTTATTTATCTTAAATTAAGCCCTATATCTTTTGAGAAAATAGGGCTTGATATTGGCCGTGTAAACTTTAAGTGTGGTTTATTTTATAGAGTCATAGTGCTCTATAACTTTAACCATGCGATCGAATATTCCTTTAAATCTAGAGAAATCTAAATCTTTTTTATTAGCATGCACAACATGTGTAGCGAATGAATCTTTACTTAAATCGCTATCAGGGTCTCGTTTTGAAACAGTGTTGAAACACTTTCCATTGTACTTTCTAAGCCTGTCAGCATCACTAAAGAAATACTCAATATCTGTCTCCGAATTTTCCTTACCTAGTGGTGTTAGAACTAGATAAACATTGTGGAAAATATGCACAAAATCTGAAGCTCGTATATCTTTTGCGGAGCTTGGGAAAATACTCTTTCCCTCAATATGATTTACATAATTGATTAAATTTTTGGGGCCTACATCATTATCTACAAGAATGATTACAGGCTTTTTGGGTTTAGGAGCTTTATAGAACTTAAAGTGCTGTCTGTAGTTAATAATAAAGTCTTTTAAGTAATCAGTACCGCCATAGAGCTCCAGTAAATACCTAGTTCTTTCCGTATACTCTACAAAACGTAACAGTAACTCGTATCGTGAAGTAGCAGTCTTTTCTGAGGCTAATTTAGGAAAAGATTTTGCTAGCATATGTACAGCTGATTTTAGATATACATTATCGGTTTTACCTTCGGTCAGAATCGTTGGTAATTCATTCCCATAGAATAAGCTGTAAAATAAATACTTACTAAATGTGTCTTCTCTTCCACTATGTAAATAACGCCTTAGTTTAGCTTGATTATTTTTTATAGCTTCTTTTTTTGTGTTGTACTTAGGGTTAAGGGGAGGAGATTGACGTAATCTGTTATAGTGATCAACCTGATCTATAAAGTTGAGTTTACCTTCAAGAACATTGGCATTCCCTTTAACAACTTCACCGTTAACTAGTTCTGTAAATCCTCCAGTTTTAAACAAGGAATTACATTGAGCTCGAACCGTTCTCCAGTATTCCTTTTTCGTATTGGGCTTCTTGTTTACAATTAATCCAGTAACGTCTTGTCTTGAGTCTTTGTATTGATTTCTAGTTTTTTTATCGTTTATGAGGAATCCAGATCTTCGTATTTCAGAACGCAGTTTTTTGCTTAAAATAAACTCACCATCACGTTCGCTAGCTAAAGCAACTGGCAGCTCCCTGTTCCGAGTTGAGAACGTTATATCATCTGCATACCTTGTATATATACATGAATTATTGGATGCTAATCTTGCAAGCTTTATATCTAAAGAATGGACTATTAGATTAGTGATAACTGGAGAGCAAGGACTACCTTGAGGGAGCTCATTCTTATGGCATGCTATTTTAGCTATTACGGTAGCAATTTCAGGACTTAGCTCAAAGTGCTTATTTTTAATGAAAAAGCCTCTAACGCGACCGAAGTTAAAACTCCCGAAAAAATCTTCCAAGTCTATATTAAGTACATGCTTTTTACCTAAGTGCATCATCGCATTTGTTATGATAGAGCGCTTTCTTTCAAATCCATGCGAAAGTGATGGTTGTTTCGTTTTTGCGTTGGAGCACTTAACTTTCAGAACTTTGGAGTTTTTTGCTTTTTCCTTAACTATTTCAGAGCTTGGAAACTTTTCAGCGTTTATTTCATCCAGGCAGTCAAGCAGCAAATTAGATAGTGAAGATTGAATAGATTTTAATGCGGCAGTAGGAGCGTTTATAATTCTCTCGCCACCATTTTTCTTGGGGACTTTAAATTGTGAATATTGATTTTCGGTCTTAACTATATACAGACAATATGTAAGTGCTGAAGGTTTGATACCTAACAGATGAGCCAAGTCTGGTTTGGTTTTAGTTTTTTTTAATAGCTGTAGTTTTTGCATATAATACCACCTAAGAAAGTGGTTTATGGGCACTCCTACGCAAACTTGACAAGAAGTTATAAAGGCATCCGATAATATGATACCTTCAAAGGCAATCCATTCGGACATTTTTTTCACTGATCGCGAAGCGCGATCCAAAATCTGCCCATAAACCGCAGGTATAATATCAAGTATTAAATAAAATTCAATACCTTGTAAGCAATATTTTGTAGAGGAGCAAGGCTAGGACTTGTATGAAAAGCACATCAACGGAATTTGCATTAGCCCCTTTATTAACTAGCCATGATGTATTTTTAGTATGGAAAATTCGCGTAGCTCAGAGCATCAGTATTGATTGTGTGAGTAACTTTCTCTCGTACTAGGATATTTCTTTGTTTCTTTGCGCTAACGGTAGAGCTTAGACTCATGCAGAAATGGTTGTTTCACATCAACCATTTCTGCTTACTCTAGAGTCTTAGTTTTAAATTACTAGTATGTTTGATTTCTTTTCAGTTGTCATGGTTCACCTAATTAACGATTGTACTGCTTAACTTGATGTTATGTTATAACTTGCAACTGTGAATTATTTAGCTCAATTTCTTGATTATATCAGAGTCAAAATGCATCAGATTGACAGGTTTTCTCTCAATAGTATCGAGTAAGTCAGAGTATTTCTCACTAGTGCCAATAATGATTTGTTTTTGCATGTTTTTGACGCTTGCGGCTTTAGAAATAAACGTACTAAAGCTTTCATTTTTCGCTTCTTGTTGTCTTGGTTCATCCATGATCAATAAACCTAGGTGATTGGTTGGGAGTGAGCTTTTTACGTCGAGGGTCAGAACTGAATATAAATAAGACCAAATTACACGAATGTTATCACTAGCAGATGCTTCAGAATTGATGTCAATATCGTTTAACGTTGGTTTGTAACTGGTATGAGATATCTCAAAATCGCTCAAAGAGTTACTACTGTAGCCAAACTCATCTAAGTTTTCCACAAAGCTATATTTCAAGGTTTTCAACTTCTTCCAATCATTGGTACTGAACCCTGAGTGAGGTATGGCCGCTAATGCAGAGTCTGCTGTGAGCCAATCACAAAGCGCAACAGTTAATTTATCTTTGATTCTAAGTTCATCCTGAAGAGCGGACTCAAGCTTTTCTATCTCGTTCTCGGCAATGAGTTCTCGCTTGATATCTATTCGAGACGGTGCAGCTTGCGTGTCAACTAAGCTATCTTTTATTGCACGTATGAGTTGCCTAGTTTCACCGAGTTTCCCTCTAGCTTCAGCAAGTCTCATTTGTTTTAGGGTGGTGTTCTTTTTTTCGCCAGATAACAATGCGTCAAATGCTTCTTTCTGCTTTTCTAGGTACTTAATATTGTCACTAAGGCCTAAGATCTTGGTATGTTCGCTTTGGATATGAGAAAGAAGTGAATCTTCAATATAGGTATGACATGTAGGGCACTTGTTCAGATCTGTTTGAAACTCTTCTTCCGAGCCTATAGATTCAAGCCTTACAAGGTCTTTATATTTCCTCAAGCTGTCTTTTACATCATTGATTCTGAGCTCAATTGAAGATGTGTATTTTTCTGATGTGTTCAGGTCAGAGATTAAGAATGTAATGGCTTTTTCTTGTTCAGCGAGTAGCTGCGTATACTGGCTAAGTTGCTCTTCGAGTACGGCTACTTTCTTTTCATCAACCTTGTTATGTGATGTTCTAGCTTTTAAAAGCTGTAGCTCGAATTTTAGGTGTTCAATTCGATCTTTGTAGGAGTTTTGCTCGTTGTCGTTGTGCACATATAAGTAACTGCCATTAGTAACATGTGAAGACTTACTTATTTTATCGTCAAGTTCATTCGATACAAAACCATTGCAACTCTTGGCTGTGGATATCAGGTTTTCAACCGCTACATTCCAAATCCGTTCAGCGTCTTTCTTTTTCTGGTGAAGGGCTTGTTTTCTTTTGGTGTGCTTTTGTACTTCTAGATCCAGTGTATGTTCGATAATTCGAGCTGACAGGTCTTTAATCCCTAAATAAGTTGGGAGAATGTTCAATATTCCCCCCCAACCACGAGTCTGCTCTACGTAGTTGATTGAGAAAGCTGATTCTAGATAAAGAGAACTTTCGGAACCGCTGAATTTCATAACCTTGGGCAAAGTAATACCAATGAAGTCAACTAAGAAACAGTGGAATCCTCTTTCCCTTGTTGCAGAGCCTTCATCACGGAGGAAGTAGTCCTTAGATGTGCACTTTTCTTCCAGAACTTCTTTGATAGTTGAAGAGCGATAAACAGAAACCAGCTTTGCTTTTTCAACCATGCTACTTCTTAAGACTGTAATCCTCTCGCTACCGTTGCTTAATTGTAAAAAGATCTTTGATTCGAATATTGTTGCCATTGAACCGTTGGCTTTTCGAAGTTGAGTCGTTAATGCTGTTTTTAACGGCACTTTTCTTGATGGTCCTAAGCAGCCTTCAAGACCAAGAGCAAAGATTAATGATTGAATACAAGTTGATTTACCATGCGTATTTTCAGCATGAATGATGTTGAGTCCATCATCGAATGGGATATCGACACCATACACGCCATCGTTAGTACTGGTTCTAATCGAAAGCTGCTCGATTTTTAACTTACTCATAGTAGGTCTCCAGCAATAAGACTAGTGATTGCTTGCTCTGTGAAATGACTCTTTTGGAAATTTTTCATATAGTTATTTTCAATAATGAATAAGTTAGAGTCTGCTTGGATTTTCTTCCCGAAGTTTTTTCCTTTCTGAGTCAGACATATTCTCTTTGATTCATCAAGCTCAAAGAAGCCGTAACCAACTCCCATATCTACAGCCCTATCAACAAGAGGGTCAAACCTGATATTGATAGATGCGTTTTGATGTGCGTTTTCGCCGTCTCCAGGATATGCTTTTCGCTTCTTTTCAGAAGATACTAAAGAGTATAAAGCTTGTATTTTCTTCGAGTTTGCTTTGCCGCCTGCGCATAGATTACTTAAAATAAGAATTAATAATGAGATTCGCCAAAGTGGTCTAAGTTCGGGATCTAAGGGAGTTCCTCGGTGATTGAACTTAAGCCCTTTCTTGGGTATTGAGTCAAAAATATCCATTAGTCAAAATCCAGTGTGCAGTTCATCAACCAATCAGAAATAGCACCTCTTGATATTTCTTCTATATTGTCATCATGCAAGCTACATTTGTTTTGTAACTGGCTAACTAGTGTTTCCGTTTGATATCTGAGGCTTTGTGTTTCAGGGGCAGCGTCAAAAACTTCAAGATCAAGTTGTGCAGCTCTCGCAGCTGTAGTACTTGTGATTTGTTCATATATCTCGCCATAATCTTGTTTCAATTCGCTGAGCATATTTTGGCTGATTATTACACTTTTGATGAGTCTCTCTTTACCACGCTTCACCCGCTCTGGGTTTTTCGTAAGTTTAGACAGTTTTCTGTCCATGTTGTTAATGAACTCGGCAGACTCTCCTGAGTAGCCTGTGACATCCATTTCAGAGACTTCGATAGAAGATAGTTTAAGAATTGCCACTCCAGATGATAACAAGCTAGTTTCTTCCTTTCTGAACTCGCTCCTATCCCACACTAGTACTCTGAAATCGTCGCTGTCAACATAGGGAAGGTTGGCATCTATGACTTCTTGTGTTTTCTTGGTCGCGTGGGCAACAATCTTTCTCGTTTGATGGTTTGGGACAACAAGTATCCAACGCTTTATTTTGGTATTACCGAAAAAAGCTATCATCTTATCTTTATTGGAGATGAACTTTTTGATATCAGCAGTCATTTTGTCGCGCTGATCTTCGTAAAGCTTGTTGAGAGTAGAAGCATTTTCAGGACAGTACATTTGGTAGGCATTACCATCAAGTGAGAAGCCTTCTATCCCGCCGTCTCCTTCATGTAAATCAGGTATTGGGACATAGCCAGATACTGCACGGTACCGCTCACGCAAAAGCTCATTTGCGTGTGCCTCCCACTCCTTTGGGTTCCAGATCTTGTCAGGGCTGATTTCCATTAATCGCAGTCTTAGTTAAGAAAAAGATGTGACTTTTCCGTCACGTGTGGATTTATAATCACAGATAATTAAAACTATGTATAGTTTAGACATGACGAAATCGGAGTAATTGCTCACGAAAACCAAATTCAATTGTCCCATTTCCATACTTTTAGATAGTTAAGAGCTCCTCTTAATCTGCCTGCAATTTCGTTTTTATTGGTATCAAGGAAGCAAATCTCTAACTTCACAGCCTAACACTTCAGCTAATTGATAGGCTTTCTCTAGTGTTATGTTCACTTCTCCACGTTCAATTCGCCCTGCATAGCTGCGATCTATCTCAGCTAGTAATGCCAATTTATCCTGAGAAATCCCAAGTTCCTTGCGTTTTTCACGCAATTTAAGACCAAATTGGATTGCTAAGTCTTTCATATTTAATCTCGTTAAAGAGAAAGACTATCCAAAGTTGCGGCTTATAAAGCCACGGATTATAATCCGTATCTTTATAGTGAAGCTCTACGAGCCTTATTAGCAGTCCCTTGTGAGAGAGTAATGTCGAATCCATCCATAAAAATGAACGCCCAGTTAAATGATATTCTCCAGGATGAGAATTTTGACAATTTCCATGTGACACAACTACGGGATGCATATTTAGCAAGCTCTTCAGTGGCTCAAGATTTCATCGAGGCTCGTAAGTATGTGTATAGACAAATTCTTAGGCTTGTTAAGAAAGGGGTGTTACTAAAAAATGGAACTAAAAACTCCAAAGGTGTTACGTACCAGAAGTCTGAGTTATTTTTTAAAGCAAACTTTATAATTCAAAGTAAGTCGAAGCCTCTAGGCCTAATGACTACTAATACCAGTTTTGGAGTCCAGCGACTTGAAGAGCGTCTTAAAGAAACTGAAATCGACCTTCTTACAAGCATTGGCGAGTCAGAAGAATATATGCGTCTATATGAATCTTTCCCAGAAATGAAGATTCACCTTGAATCCATGTATTTACAAGCGCGTGAAAATAGCACGAAACTACTTGGGCAAATCAAAGCGATTAAATCTGTTCTCGCCTATCAACTAAAGTAACCAGTATGCACCTAAGACAATGGCAACTAGAGTGCGTCAATCGAGCTCTAGAGCACTATCATGCAAAACATAGGCATTTCCTTTGCCTTGCTACACCTGGCGCAGGAAAAACGATTATGGCAGCTGAGGTAGCAGCTCAGTTACTTGAGCTAGATCTTGTTGATTTCGTGCTTTGTTTTTCACCTTCAGTAAATATATCGCAAGGAATAAAGCATACTTTTCTTAAACGTCTTGGCTGCCGCTTTGATGGCGTAATTGGTGCGGTGGGTTGTTCCTACACATATCAAAGTTTATTGTCTTTCAAAGATGACTTCTGGTTGTTACTAAAACAAAACCGCGTATTGGTTGTTTTTGACGAGATCCATCACTGTGCAGGAAGCACTCTTGAGGATGCAAATGCTTGGGGAGAGGAGATCTTACTTAATATTCAGAATCAGGCTGAATACACTCTAGCATTAACTGGTACTCCATGGCGTTCAGATCAAGCTCCTATTGTCTTGTCTCGATATATTGATCCCGAAAAACAAATTCAATGTGATTATGTTTACGGCTTGAGACAAGCGGTAGCAGATGGTGTATGCCGAAATCCAAAAATTGTGTTGATTGATAATGCGAAATTATCTGTTATTAACGAAGACAATCAGACTAAGATTTTCAATTGTTTGGATGAGTTATTTAAAGGCTCTTCTATTCAGTATCAGGCTGTTATCAAAAATAGTGAAGCAATTAGACACGTTTTAACTTTGGCTACACGCAGACTCCAAAGTATTAAACAACATAACCCCAATGCGGCAGGACTTATCGTGGCATCATCGTTAGAACACGCCGCTTACATCTTGAATATACTCAAGACTGAATATGCTCAAACCGCTGAAATAGTTACGTATAAAGAAGATCAACCTTCTAACAAAATCAATGAGTTTCGAAGCAGTAATATCAATTGGATTGTCAGTGTAGGGATGATTAGTGAAGGTACTGATATTCCACGTTTACAAGTGTGCTGTCACCTAAGTAGAGTTAAAACAGAGCTCTATTTTAGGCAGGTTTTAGGTAGGATTTTACGGATAAACAAGACTAAAAACCAAGATGCTTGGCTTTACACCTTTGCCGAACCTAAATTGGTTGAGTTTGCGAACCGTCTAGCTGAAGAAATACCAGATGTTCCAGTAGTATTTAGAGAGTTTGGTGATAGTGTTTTCTCAATTGATGAGTCTAAAGCAGAAACAATAAAAAGAGATAATTTTACCCTAGAAAGGAATACATTTAGTTTCGATTTCCCACAAATGGAAGGCTCGAAGCAAAGCTTTTCAACGTCACTTCAAAATCAAAAAGATTCTAGAGATAAGTGCTCATCGCTTGAGATGTTAGGAGGCTTTAGAGAAAAGGTCGTCTCGACTTTTAACTCTCCGTTCTGACGCGTTGTAGGGTTATTTATATAAACTTATTAAGAGTCTACTTGTGCACAGCTTACCAATGGTTGTTATTACTGTATAATTTGGTGGTTCATGTAAGTAATGAGAATAATTTCAAATGGTTAAGAAAGTAGCTCAAAAGCCATCACAGAAAACAGTTGATGAAGCCACACAGATCGCTCGTGCAACTCAAAAGCCTGGTCAAGACAAAGAGCAGACTAAGTTAATAGCGAAAGGAATACAAAACGGGATAGAACTGTATAAAAAACAACAAAAAGCTAAAGCTAGAGCTGCGAGTAAAGCAAAAAAGCAATCAATCAAACAAAAAAACAATGAAGAAAATGCTTTGCCACTAGAAGATATAGTTAATGGTACACGTGCGACAAGTAACCCTTTACCATGGTTTTTATTAGTTATTTCCTGGATATTTTTTGGAGCCTATATCGTTTTAATGTAGCCATACAATGAGACGAATTTTAGTGTGTTTTCTATTTCAGTAGTTTAAGTGCTTGCACTGTTAACCTTGATGTTTTCGTTTAACCGAAATAAGCAAATCCATTAGCAGGGGAGTACTTTCAGCGTAAGCGATCAATATAAGACGGATTCCTTGAGGGGCAACGTTTAGATAATCTCAGAACAAATCCCATTCTGAGAACATCCTATGACTACGT